>CABZCZ010000031.1 GCA_902524385.1 uncultured Alphaproteobacteria bacterium | reverse complement strand
TCTTTTTTATCAAAATCTAAAATTGTTGTTTTATCAAGATTTAGAAAATTGGAAAAAGCCATCTTATTAAAATCTAACGTATTTCTTAGTTCTAATTCTTTAATTTTATATATTTCATATACTTTTGGTGCCATGAAAAAGTTTAATAATGAAAAAACTAAAATAATTGTCAAACAAAAATATACTAAGATAACTTTGAAAGGTTTTAAACCAAAACCAAGTGATAAAATAGCAATTAATTCATTATCTCTTTTTAATTTAGCAAAACATAATAGAAGGCAAAAAATTAATATGAATGGAAGGATTACTGTAATTAAATTTGGTATTAAATATAAAGAAAGTAACAAAATATCTAAAACTTCAATATGCAAAAAGTTTGTTACTGTAAAAAGTCTAGTTATTTGGAGCAACCATGCAACTGATAAGAAAATAAATAAAATTAAAAAAAAATATTTTGTAATTTGAGAAAATAAGTAAATTTTTATTTTATTAATATACATACTTCTAATTATACTGATAATAAATAACCTTTATCTATGACTTTTTACCACTCTTTTAATAAAATTAATTCTAAATTTTATCAAATTATAGACAAAATCAAATTACTTAATTAATAGCATCCACTATTATAGGAGAATTTATGAATAGAACTTTTTCAATTATAAAGCCTGATGCTACCAAAAGAAATATTACGGGATCAATTAACAAAATTATCGAAGATAATAATCTTGTTATTATTGCTCAGAAAAGGACAAAATTAACAAAAGAAAAAGCAGAAGGTTTTTATTCAATTCATAAAGATAAACCTTTTTTTAATGATCTTATTGAATACATGACTTCAGGTCCTGTAATTATACAGGTTTTACAGGGTGATAATGCTGTCGAAAATTATAGAAAGATTATGGGAGCTACAAACCCTGAGAACGCTGAAAAAGGCACAATTAGAAAAGAGCATGCACTTAATATTCAAGAAAATTCAGTTCATGGATCAGATTCAGAAGAAAATGCTAAAATTGAAATAAATTATTTTTTTGAAGATAGTGAAATTTTTAATAACTAAATAAAGAAAAGATAATTACTAAAATCACTGCTACAAGAATTATTGTATATATTGTCAACTTATTAAAAGTTTTCCATGTTTGTGCCTTATCTTTAGCTAAATTATCTTTATTGTAGTCCATGATATATATAATAATTAATATAAAATTTATTGCAATAATATAATGAAAATCTTTATATTAATACTTCTTTTTATTTTATTTGGTAAAAATGTTTATTCAAATAATATTTTTGATACACTGTTCTATGATATAGAATTTTCTTCTGAAAATATTGAGGATGATAAAATACAGGCAATAAACAAAATAAAAATTAAAAGTATTTCATCTATTTTAAAAAATGCACTTAACGAGAAAGATTATTTGGATGTAAGTAAACAATTAACAGATGATTTAATCAATACATTCATTAAAAATATTATCATTAATGATGAAAAAATTATTAATAATAAATATATTTCCAAAATAAGAGTCAATTTTGATAAAAAAAAAATTATAGATTTTTTTATTTTAAATAAAATATCCTATGTTGAATATCATCCCACTAATTTTTTATTAATAATTTATGAAATTAATGAATTAAATAGTAATTTATTTACAAAAAATAATAATTATTACAAATTTTTTAATGAAAACAAAAAAAATATTAATTTATTTAAAATTCCTAACTTAGATATTAACGACCGATTTATCCTTAAGGAAAAAGATATTATTAAAAGAGATTTAAATAAAATTAATAAATTTTCTAACAAATATAATTCTATTGAAAATATAATCGTTATTGCCAAAAATGATAAAAACAAAACAATCTATAATTTAATTATGAATTCAAATGGAAATATTTTGGAAAAAAAATTGATTTTAAATAAAAATGAAATGGATATATTTTATAATAGGTTAGAAAATGAAACTTTAAATTTATGGAAACAGATAAATAAAATACAAAATGAAACTCTTAATTTTCTTAATTGTGAAAT
>CABZCZ010000030.1 GCA_902524385.1 uncultured Alphaproteobacteria bacterium | reverse complement strand
AACATAATTCGTTCTTCAATTTTATTTAAAATTTCATCAGAATTAAATATTGAAGAAGAAAACCTACGTTGTAAAAATGATTTTTTTTGACTAATTATTTTAATTTTAATTTTTTTTCCAAACTTCTCTTCTAAAATTGGTTTTATTGCTCCAATACCATCTGCTAAACCTAAATCGATAGCTTTATTACCAACCCAAAATAAACCAGAAAAGATATCATCTAATTTATTCTGATCGAGTTTTGAACCTCTTCTATCTTTTACATAATTAATAAAATTATCATGAATTTGTTCTTGAATATTCTTTAATCTATCAATGTCTTCCTGTTTTTCTTCTTTGAAAGGATCAAGAAAACTTTTACTTTTTCCAGATGTATACACTCTTCTTTCAATTCCAACTTTTTTTAGAAGATCAACAAAACCAAAACCTGGTGAAATAACACCTATTGATCCAATAACAGAGTTTTGATCAATATATATTTCATCAGCAGCACATGCTAACCAATAACCACCAGAAGCTGCAACATCTTCAACGAATGCTAAAACTTTTTTGTTTTTTTCCTTAGCGAGATCAATGATCCTTTTTGCTATTAAAGAGGATTGTGTAGGAGAACCTCCAGGTGAATTAATGACCAAACCTACAACAGGAGATTTTTTATCAGCAAATAACTTATCAATTAACTTTTCTAAATTATTGATTGCTAAACCAGAACCTGTTAAGCCTGACTGTGATGATATAATGCCAGATAAACGTAAAACAGGTATAGTAGTACTCTTTGAAAATAAACTTTTAAACATAATATCTAATAACAAATGTTAATCTTTTCTTAAAGCGTTATGTATCATTTGTTTGTAATTTTGGTAATTAGAGTTTAAGTGCGTCAATTAAGTTAATGAATTAACATAATATTCTAATAGTTAGGCAATATGGATAATGTTCTTCCACTTCTAAAAAAAGATTTTTCATTTGAAGATGAAATCAGAGAATTAACAGATCTATGCAAAGAAGATTTAGTATCCGTAAACACCATAATTCTTGATAAATTAGATAGTAATGTACCTTTAGTTCATGAAGTTGGAAAATACCTTATCTTATCAGGTGGTAAAAGATTACGACCTCTTTTAACTGTTTCAAGTTTTCATATGACAAGTAATGGAACTAGTGAAATTGAAAATAAAATGAATCATATCGGTCTATCTGCAGCAGTAGAATTTATTCACACAGCAACACTATTACATGATGATGTAATAGATGAGAGTAAACAAAGACGAGGAAAACCTACAGCAAATGAGAAATGGAAAAATAAAACAAGTGTATTAGTTGGTGATTTTTTATTCAGTAGAGCTTTTCAACTAATGACAAAATATGGAAATACTGAAACGTTAAAAATATTAGCAGATACTAGTGTTGTAATTTCTGAAGGAGAAGTTTTAGAACTTGTTAATGATAAAAATTTAGAAATAAATGAAAATATTTATTTTGAAGTTGTAAATGCAAAGACTGCCTCTTTATTTAGTGCAGCATGCCAAGTTGGATCAATTAGTGGTCTTGGAACAGAAGCCGAAATTAATGCATTGAAATCATTTGGAACAAACTTTGGCATGACTTTTCAATTAATTGACGATGCTATTGATTATTCTTCAAACAAAAAAATATTAGGAAAAAATACTGGAGATGATTTTAAAGAAGGTAAAATTACTCTTCCAATAATTTTAGCTTATGGAAGATCAAATGATAAAGAAAAAAAGTTTTGGGAAAGAACAATATCTGATCTTAACCAAAATGATGGTGATTTTGAAATGGCTTTAGAAATAATAAATAAATACCAATGTATTGAGGATACTCTAACAAGAGCTAATCACTTTTCAAATGTAGCTGTAGACTCAGTTGATATATTTAAAGATAATATTTACAAAGAAAAATTAGTATCTCTTGTTAGAAAAAGTGTTTCAAGAATTTATTAATTAATATTCCTCATAAGATTTTACCTCTACTAATTCAGAGCCAAAGGTTTTATTAATATCATTTTTTACTTTTGCTCTTTCATCATTTGTAAAATAGACACTTCTAGCTA
>CABZCZ010000029.1 GCA_902524385.1 uncultured Alphaproteobacteria bacterium | reverse complement strand
ACTAAATCTTCCGATAACCATAAAAATATTAAAACTAAGAGTTGCTAAGCCGATATAGAAACCATCAACTTGAATAAAATCTCTCATATAGAGGGCTCCCCATGCATCAACACTGCCTTCTGTTAGAGCGTTTACCATTGCAATTAATGCTAATAAAAAAATAAGTAAGGGCCAAATAAAAAATATATTTTTTTTACTGGAATCTTCTGATTTTGTTTGAACTTGTGACTCTAAACAGAGGACAAAATATAAACTCAAAGGAAGAAGAATGATGACATACAAAAGAATATTAAAAATAAAAGAATAATTCCACTCTAGTAAAAAGCTTGTAATTAGAGATCCAAATAAAACTCCAAGACTCCAAAATGCATGAAACCCTGACATCATTGATTTTTTTTCTCTAACTTCTAAATTTGATGCATAAACATTGCATGCTATTTCGAATGCACCATAACTCATACCAAAAACAAATGAGAAAACCATAAAAAGCCATAACTCTTGAATGAAAGGTACTGGCAACCACAAACAACCTTCTGCAATTAAGGTAAGTGTTAAAATAGATTTTGTAGAAGTTTTCAGAATAAGAGCATTTGCAAAAATCATTGCAACAATTGAACCAATTGCAAATGATAACATAATATATCCAACACCAATATAATCAGTTTGAAGTTGATCCTTTATGGTAGGTATCCTAATAGCCCATAAACCTACATAACATGCAGTTATAAAAAATATAATTTTTATTGCATGAATATCACTAACTTTTTTCATACAATTTTATTAATTAAAGTATTTTTTGTAATATTCAGATAAATTTTCGATAGAAATTCTTTCCTGTTTCATAGTATCTCTATCCCTAACAGTAACACTTTTATCTTCTAGAGTTTCAAAATCTACAGTTAAACAAATTGGTGTTCCTATTTCATCATGTCTTCTATAATTCTTACCAATGTTTCCTGAATTTTCTAAAACAACTCTCCCCAATCCCAATTTCTGTAGATTAGATTTTATTTCTTTAGATAAATTAACTAATTCCTCATTATTCTTTTTGAGAGGAATAACTGCAGCTTTAATAGGTGAAAGATGAGGTTTTAGAGATAAAAGAATTCTTTTATTATCTTTATCTACATTTTCTTCACGATAAGCTTCATTTAACAAAGCAAGAACTCCTCTATCAACACCAGCTGATGGCTCAATTACGTAAGGAATATACCATTTTTTTTCATCTAAATCTTGAACAGCTAATTTTGTAGTTGAAGAGGAGTTTTTCATAACTTCTGATGTAATTTTAAAATCGTTTTGATTTTTAGTATGAGAACCTAAGTCAAAGTCAGTTCTATTGGCTACTCCTTCAAGTTCCTCTTCGCCGTGGGGAAACATATAATTGATATCAACAGTTCTTTTTGAGTAGTGAGCTAATTCATTTTTTTCTACTTCAATTTTTTTTAGATTTTCTTTTTTTATTCCCTGATTAACCCACCATTCTACTCTCTTATTTATCCAGTATTCATGCCATTCATCATCAGTACCTGGTTTAACAAAAAACTCTAATTCCATTTGTTCAAACTCTCTAACTCTAAAGATAAAATTACGAGGTGTTATTTCATTTCTAAATGCTTTTCCCATTTGTGCGATACCAAAAGGGACAGCTCTAGAAGTTGAATCTAATATATTTTTAAAATTAGTAAAAATTTGCTGACACGTTTCTGGTCTTAAATATGCAAATGACGAACTATCATCTACTGGTCCAATTGCAGTTTTAAACATTAAATTAAAAGGTCTTGGCTCAGTAAGATTTTCAGATTTACAATTTGGACATTTATTATTTTCTAATAATTGATCTGCTCTCCACCTTGATTTACATGCGCGACAATCAACTAAAGGATCGGTAAAAGTATCTTCATGACCTGAATGTTTTAAAACTACTGGAGAACTCAAAATTGAGGCATCCAAACCTTCGGTATCATCTCGTTCATATACCATTGATTTCCACCAAGCTTGTTTAAGATTATATTTGAACTCAACGCCCATTGGTCCATAATCGTATAACCCCTTAATACCACCATAAATGTCATTTGATTGAAATAGAAAACCTCTTCTTTTACAAAGAGAAACTAACTCTTCCATTGTTTGTGCAGTCATATAACTCTTAATCTTTTGGTTTATATTCTTTCGTTCTT
>CABZCZ010000028.1 GCA_902524385.1 uncultured Alphaproteobacteria bacterium | reverse complement strand
GGAATTCACTTCGATTCACTTTTAAATATGAAGAATATCAAGAAATTTGATCATTTCACCTAAAAACTTGATTTTTTCTATAGTTTCTGACATATCAGCCAAAATTTTAAGGAGTTTTCAATGACAACACTTCAAGTATTAATTGTTTTATGTGGTCTAGCAGCCGTGCTATATGGTTTAGTAACATCTAGACAAATTTTATCACTTGGTTCTGGAAATGATAAAATGCAAGAAATTGCCGGTGCAATTCAAGAAGGCGCTAGAGCTTATTTAAACAGACAGTACATGACAATAGCAATTGTAGGAGTTGTTATATTTGCTTTTATATGGATAGTTTTTGATTTGGTATCCGGAATTGGTTTTTTGATTGGAGCATTTTTTTCGGGTGCCGCAGGTTATGTTGGAATGAATATATCGGTTAGATCTAATGTTCGTACAACGCATGCTGCAAGTAATAGCTTAGCTGAAGGTTTATCAGTATCATTTAAAGCAGGTGCTGTAACTGGAATGCTAGTTGCAGGATTTGCACTTCTATCTATTGCAATTTTTTATTTTGTTTTGCACAACTCTGGTTCATTTCCTGGTAGAGAGATTGTAGCTCCTTTAGTCTCACTAGGATTTGGGGCATCATTAATTTCAATATTTGCAAGACTAGGCGGTGGAATTTTTACTAAAGGAGCTGATGTTGGAGCAGATTTAGTTGGTAAAGTAGAAGCTGGTATTCCTGAGGATGACCCACGAAATCCTGCTGTTATTGCAGACAACGTTGGTGATAATGTTGGTGATTGTGCAGGTATGGCTGCAGATCTTTTTGAGACTTATGTTGTTACAGTGGTAGCTACAATGGTTTTGGCATCAATATTTTTCATAGAAAATTCTTATACAATGATGATATTTCCTTTAGCTATTGCAGGAGTTTGCGCATTAACTAGTATCATCGGAACTTATTTTGTCAGACTTGGTAAAAATAATAATATTATGGCAGCGCTTTACAGAGGTTTTGCAGTTTCAGCTTTCTTATCAGCAATACTATTATACTTCGTCACTGATTACATAGTTGGATTAAACAGTGTTTTAGTTGTTGAGGGAACATCGACTCAATTTTCAGGAATGTCACTTTTTATTTGCGGTTTACTTGGATTAATTATTACCGGTTTGATAATCTGGGTAACTGAATATTATACAGGAACTAATTATAGACCTGTTCAAAGTATTGCGCAATCATCAACAACTGGTCATGGAACTAATGTAATACAAGGTCTTGCAATTAGTTTAGAAGCAACTGCTTTACCTGCATTAATTATTGTTGCAGGAATTATTTCAACTTATTCTCTTGCAGGATTATTCGGTATCGCTATTGCTGTCACTACTATGTTAGCTTTAGCTGGGATGGTAGTTGCATTAGATGCATATGGACCTGTAACGGATAATGCTGGTGGAATTGCAGAGATGTCTAACTTAGATGACAATGTACGAAAGACAACTGATGCACTTGATGCAGTAGGTAATACAACCAAGGCTGTAACTAAGGGGTATGCAATTGGATCAGCAGGATTAGGGGCGCTTGTTTTATTTGCAGCTTATACTGAAGATCTTGATCATTTTGCTAAAGATCCAAGTAGTCCTTTATATGGAATAGAAGTTTCATTTGATCTATCCAACCCCTATGTAGTTGTTGGTTTATTACTAGGAGGTTTATTACCTTTCTTGTTTGGAGCTCTTAGTATGACTGCAGTTGGTAGAGCAGCTGGCTCTGTTGTATTAGAGGTTAGAAGACAGTTTAAAGAAATTCCTGGCATAATGGAAGGTAAAGGAAAACCTGAATACGGTACATGTGTTGACATTTTAACTAAATCTGCAATTAAAGAAATGATCATACCATCTATGTTGCCAGTTTTATCTCCAATAGTTGTGTATTTTGTTATATTGTTTATCGCAGGACAATCAGCAGCATTATCATGTTTAGGAGCGCTATTACTTGGAGTAATTATTACAGGGCTATTTGTTGCAATAAGCATGACTGCAGGAGGTGGAGCTTGGGATAATGCTAAAAAATATATTGAAGATGGTAATCATGGCGGTAAGGGTAGTGAGGCTCATAAGGCAGCAGTAACTGGAGATACTGTAGGAGATCCGTATAAAGATACCGCGGGTCCAGCAGTTAATCCAATGATAAAAATAACAAATATCGTTGCACTTTTACTTTTAGCTGCAATATCTATTTAAAAAAAATTATGGAGTAGTTGGTAATTCTTGTTGAGTTCCAACTCCTCCAAATATCTTTTCTAGTAAACCTCTTTTAACTATTTCATTGGAAGTTTTATCATCTGAAAACTTTATGTTTTCGATATCTTTAGTATTGTATATTTTTTAATTAAAATTTCAACTATTTTACCACTTCTAGTTCTTGGTATTTCACTTATGGCATATATTTGTGACGGAATATGCTTGTAAGAGAGATTAATTTTTATTTTC
>CABZCZ010000027.1 GCA_902524385.1 uncultured Alphaproteobacteria bacterium | reverse complement strand
ATCATACCTCTAAAATTAGGAAGTATATGAGGATTAAATGAAAACTTAACCTCATTTTCTGAATTATGTTTATTAAGTTCTTGTTTGATTTCTGCAATGTGTCTGTGATTATTTGTATTATAATTATAAAAATTATAATCATTTTTTGATTTCATTTTTTTGAAATCAAATTTCTTTCCTGCTCCACTGTAACCTGATTTCGAATCTATAATTATATTCTCGGTATTAATTAATTTATTTTTTATTAGAGGTATTAATGGTAATAAAATTGAGGTTGGGTAGCATCCGGGTACAGCTATGTTTTTAGAACTCAATATTTTTTCTCTATTTATTTCAGCTAGACCATAAATAAAATTATTTAAATGCTCTTTACACTCATGTTGATTGCCATAATTTTTTTCATAAACATCAAAATTATCTAATCTAAAATCTGCTGATAAATCTATAATATTAATTTTATTAAAATATTTTTTTACATACTTATTTGATATTGCATGAGGTAAAGCTAAAAATACATAATCACTATGTTCAGCATTAAAACTTACATTTGGTTTTAAAAGAGGAAGTTGATTATATTCTTTTGTGTTATCAATATTATGTAGATAACTATCATGAATAGTTTCTGATCCTAAGAAATTAATATCTACGTAAGAATGATTGGAAAGTATTTTTACTAATTCCATACCAACATAGCCAGTTGAGCCTAGAACGGCTACTTTGAATTTATCTTTCATGAAAATTTATCTCTTAGAGAATTGATAACTTCTTCTAGCTTTTGCTAAACCAGCTTTTTTTCTTTCAACAACTCTTGGATCTCGTGTAAGAAAACCAACTTTCTTTAATGGTGGTCTATTTGAATGATCATAAAGACTTAGAGCTTTACTAATACCGTGTCTTATAGCACCTGCCTGACCTGAAAGACCTCCACCTTTAACTGAAGCCATAATTTCATATGAATTGTTGGCTTTTACAACATCTAAAGGCTGGTTAACTATCATTTGTAGTACAGGTCTTGAAAAGTATTTATCTAAAGGTTTGCCATTGATTTTTATCTCTCCACTACCTTTTTTTAACCATACTCTGGCAATAGAATTTTTTCTTTTTCCAGTAGCGTAAGCTCTATCTTTATTATCTAAAATATTTTCAGTTTGATTTTCTTGATTTTCCATAGTTAAATTTTATTTTTAGTATTCATCAATCCTATATCGATAATTTGAGGATTTTGAGCTTCATGATTATGATTTTCATCTCTATATATCTTACAATTAGATAATTGTTGTCTTCCCAATGGTCCTCTAGGAATCATCCTTTTTATAGCAAGTTTAATAATTTGATCAGATTTGTTTTTTTCTTTCATTTTGTTAGGAGTTGTTTCTTTTATTCCACCTGGATAGCCAGTATGTCTGTAATAGATTTTATTATCAGCTTTTTTGCCTTTCAGATGAATTTTATCAGAATTTATTATTATCAAATTATCACCACAGTCTTGGTTAGGGGTGTATTCAGGTTTATTTTTACCTCTTAGTATATTTGCAGAAATAACGGCAAGTCTTCCTAAAACTGCATCTTTAGCATCTATAAGAACCCATTTTTTCTTAGTATCACTTTTCTTTAAAGAGAATGTCTTCATCGCGTGCCCAAATACATATATTGAAAAATTAAGTCAATAATTTAATAAAAAAAACCCTCTATTTAGAGGGTTTTTTTAATAATATTTAAGTAATTAATTATGCAGTTGCTGAGTCTTTAGCAGCAGCGTTCCAAATAATTAAACCAAATAAGATTTTATTAATAAAATCAGCTAGGTTATAAATCCAATTTAAGGTATCAGCATCAACTGAACCCATCATTAAACCAAATACATATCCAAGAGGATAAATTGCCCAACCAACTAATACAATTAATCTCATTGCATTAAATGCTGAAGTTACTGATTCTTTTGTTGTAGCAGCTTGACTTGCTTCACCTCGGAAAATTTCCCAAATGATTACAGCCCAACCAATCATACCGATGATGAAACCAAGTAATACAGAAATATGACCTGCTTCACCTAGGTATCCACCAACTATCATAACAAGTGTACCAATGAGCAATCTATAGAATGCACCACTTGATACAGCTGCGCCGGCAGCAACTAGAATTAAAAAGAATTCAACCATTTGAAGTGGTACAGTTAGTATCCAATCAATATATCTATATACTGTTGGTGACTCACCCGTAGCAACCCAAAAGTCTCTCATATACATGTAATGTACAGCAGCTATAAAAGTAATTAGCCCTGCAACAACCATTGAAGTTCTCCATTTAGAAGAAACTCTCATACCTTCATAAAAGAAGAAGATAGTAGATGCCCACATTCCAATTGAAACAATCCAGAACGTGATACCCACGAAGTCACCTTCACCTAGGAAAGTATCGGCAGCAAATGCTGGTACAGCTATAAAAGCTATAGTTGCAGCAATGATACCTAATAGACTAGTCTTATTTAACATAAAAACTCCTTATAGTTTGTACTAATAAGATGAGGTTCATATATTTTAATTGACGGACAAA
>CABZCZ010000026.1 GCA_902524385.1 uncultured Alphaproteobacteria bacterium | reverse complement strand
TAGACCTGCTTTTGCATTAAAAGAAATCAATGAAATTGTTGAAAGAGTAAAATTAGAACCAGATGTAAAAGAACAAGACTTCTTTTTAGAAATGGCAGACTTCATTGATTTTATGAGAAGTGTACCAGTAAGACCTGGTAAAGAACCATTAAGAATAAAGTATAAAGATGTTTCTGTAATTCAGCATATCAAATACAAAGGAGAGCAAGTCTTACACATTAAATTAAATGATACTAAAACTGCCAAGAAACACCAATTAACAGTATCGCCTCAATTCTATGACCAAGTATTTACGAAGTCTATGAGAGAAAGAACACCTAATCCTAAACCAGACACTTATTTGTTTTTTGCAAAAGAAGTTAATAGAGATAAGTTGTATGAACGCATTAGAAAGAACTTTAGAAGAATAACAGACTTACTTGGTTTAACTTATAATGAACTAGGTGAATTTAGATCCATGTATTCAATCAGACATACATTCTTTGAAGAACGACACAGAAAAGGTGCATCAATGGATAGTTTAGCAGTAATGGGTAATACTAGTAATGAAATGTTAAGAAAACATTATATCAAATCAAAAGTATTTGAACTGCATGATGAAGTCTACGGTAACTACTACAAAAAGAAGTATAGTAAAAACTCAGCATAAATTAATTCACTACTTTAAGGGATCTGTTTTGAAATAAGTAATCGTCATAAATCGATTTTGACGCAAATTTATTGTCCTGATGAGTATTCATACGAAAATCACCCAAATCACAAAAAACCAAATAGAAAAGACGCATTAGAGTGCATGATTTGATTGAGTGTTGCGACAGCATAGAGTTGAAAGTCGCAAATTCGTCAAAAACTCAAAATCAGAGCATAGAGTTATGGCATAGAGTTTTAAAAAATGTATATAATACAACGCATAGGGCAACTTGTTGAGGAAACAGAACGCCCCATGTAAATGAGGTAATTAAAATATGAAAAAATTTGAAGATTTGATGAGTGTAAAAAATGAAATTGAAAATATTTCTGCATCAGAAGCAAAACAAAAACTCAATGATCCAAATGTGCAATTTATTGATGTTAGGGATAAAGAAAGTTTTGATAAGGGAACAATAGGAAATGCAATTCATTTGGATAGAGCTTTTCTTGAATTTTATTTAGCAGAAGGTAGTCCCTTAGAAAAAGAATTTTTCAAAGAAAATCCTGACAAGGAATATGTTGTATTTTGTGGTGTAGGTGGCCAAGGAACTTTATCAACCAAAACAATGAAAGATATGGGTATTAAAAATATTAAGAATATTACTGGTGGTATGGCTGAATTTGAAAAATTAAAAAAATGATGTTATCAAATTTAAATAATTACTTTTAAATTAAAAGATTTTAGCACTCGGCAACAGAACACCTCACTACAATCTTAAATTTTGATTCTGTTCTTTTGTTTTTTTTAATTGCACTAAATTTATGCATAATATGTCTGTAAATAAATTAAAAATTTTCTAATTTTCACCAAACCATTCCCAAAAAACTTTGGCAATAATATCACAGCTTGTTCCCCCTGATTTAATTACTAAAGCTGCGCCTTCCGCACCACTTTCCCAAGCCAATTCTTGGCTTTCAGTTAAATGATCTAACTCTGATGAGTATCATTAAAATCTAGGAGTTTATTGTAATCTTTCTGTTATTAATATGTAATATTGATTATCTATACGGTTTTCTTCATAGACAAATATTTGAACCCATAGTCCTCCTAGAGTCGCTATATCCTCGTTAGGAATTTTTACATCATGAAGAGCAAGAACAGGATTTATTAAAAATAAGAAGACTGTGATTTTTTTATTATTTTTAAAAACATAATTAAATCATACAATAAATTTTAGATAATTTAATTAAATTATTATAATACCTTAGTTTATTCTGCGATAGCAATCAAAGTATCAGTTTGACATAATTTTTTTAAATTTTCACAATATGATAAATTTAAACTATCAGTTATAATATTTTTATAGAATTGATGACCGCCAGGTTTTCTATTTAAAAACCAACCTAAATGATTTGAAAAATTATATCTTTGATAATATTGAATATTAATTTTTTTAAATCCTGACTTTGAAAGCACAGATTTAAGAGACCTTTGTGTATGAAGAATTAAATGTTCACTCCAAAAAGTAAAATTTTTAAATTCTTTCAACTCATCTTGTAAAATTAAGAAATCTTCAGCGTGAGGAACTTCTATAATAATTTTACCTTTATTTTTTAACTTTGATTTTAGTATTTTCAAAGTATTAACTTGGTAAGGAATATGCTCTAAAACATGGAACATTGTAATAATATCAAATTTTTTCTTAAAGTAATTAATATCATTTGATATTTTTACTTTATTATTATTATTTTTTATATGATTAATACATTCTCTTCTTAACTCAACACCATTTAAAGATTTATAATTTTTGATGCTTGATAAAAAACCTCCCCAACCACAACCAAAATCTAGAATATTTTTATTTTTTAGTAGTTTATCAAATTGACTTATCCTTCTATAATCATCGTCAATAATTGGTGTCTTTAAATTACCAAACAATGTCTTTACATTTATTTCTTTACTTTTTGATTTATTAATAAGTTTTCTATCTTCATCTTTGTATTTTAATTTAGAATAGTATTCATTAGTGGTTATATATTTTTCAATAAAAATAATTTTAGTTTTTAAATCTTTTAATACTTTTATTTTTTTATCTCTAGTTTTGTTGCTTAAAGTAATCAAATTTGATTTTGAAATTAATTTTAATTTTATTAATTCATCATAAATTGGATTTTTCATATATCAACAATCCTGAAGTAAATTCTTTAATACAATAGGTCTCAATGGTTCATCTTTAGATATATTTACTGATGATTTTTTGTTTAAAATTTTATTATAATATTTTGGCTCTAAACCATAACCAGGTCTAATAACTCTAATATTATTTTTAGTAAATTTTTCACCTTTTTTAATACTTCTAGTTGTA
>CABZCZ010000025.1 GCA_902524385.1 uncultured Alphaproteobacteria bacterium | reverse complement strand
ACTTATATTTGAACCAGAGGAATTTAAAATTGTATTAGCAACTGTTGAAGAGTTAGTAACCTTATAATCTTTTAAAGCATATTCAAAGTCAATATTATGATACAAATTTTTATTAATTCTATATCCGATACCAATTCCTGAAGAAAAAGTATCAACCTTATATGAACTGGCTGTCGAAAAATCTTCTTGTTTATAATTTACACTATAACTAATATCTGCATCATTTTCATATGATAATCTATCAGTAGTTATTAATTTAAATTGATTTCTATCATCTGAAGTATTTAAAAGTACATCTAAAGATCTACCTGTTCCATAGAAATTTCTCTCTCTCAAACCTGTAACAATTGAAAAACCATCTAGAGTACCAACTGATACACCAGCATTAAATGTACCTGTTTGTTTTTCTTCTACCTCAATAATAAGATTAATTTTATTTTCATCAATTTCATCTCTTTTAAGATTAACTGACTCGAATAAATTTAATGAAATTAATTTGTCTCGTATAGTTTCAATTTGACTTTCATAAATTGCATCACCCTCCACAATTTCTAATTCTCTTCTAATTACATGGTCTAATGTTCTTGAATTACCTACGATGTTTATTTGGTTAGTGTATTTAGGTATGATAGGTAAAATTTGAAATAAAACATTTACTTTGTAATTATCTACTTTTTTTTCAAATGTTTCAATTTCAAAAAATTCAACACCATTTTCAAAAATAATAGATGTGATATTATTTTTAAGATTTGTGATTTTACTTATTGAAAATATTTTTTTATTTTCCAAAAATAGTTTTATTTTTTCATTTATTTGATTTAATGTCTTATCGTTTAAGATATTTTTATTATCATCAATATTTATTGAAGAAAAAGAATACTCTTGACCCTCTTGTATATTAAAATAGACATTTACTTTATTAGTTTCTAAATATTCAATTCTTGACTCCACATTAACATCAATGAAACCATTTCCTTTAAAATAATTACCTATTAAATATTTGTCTCTTTCAACAACATTTGGTTTGTAATTATTATTTGCAAAGATATTTCTAATTGTTTTTGTTTTAGATTTAATTATTGTTCTAATATCCTCTTCTAAAATATAATTATTACTATTTATAATAATTTTGTTAATTTTTGTGATTTTACCCTCATTAATCTCAAATTTTAAATCAACAGTATTTGTCTCAGAATATTTTTCTTCTGTATAGTTAATTTGTACATTATTAAATCCAAAAGATTGATATGTATTTTTAATTTCTTTTATAAATAGATTAATAGAGCTTTTATTTGATTTCGTAAGATTTAGTTGTGAGGCAATAAGTTCTAGATCTTCATCTTTTAGTCTTTCATTATTTTTAAAACTTATTCTATCAATATTAGGGTATTCCTTAACTATGATTAAATATTGATTATCTAATAGTTTTACTTGCACATCTGAAAAAAGATCTGAGTCATTTAAAACTCTAATTATATCATTTGTGGATTCTTTATTTGAAGTATCTGGAATTTCATTTAAAATTGATAAAATTGCTTCAGTATCAGTGAAGTCATTACCTTGAATATCAAATGAAATTTCATTAGAAATTAATGGTTTAGATAAAAAAGAGAAAAAAATTATAAGAATGAATTTATATTTTAATATTGAGTAGTTTTTTTTCAACTTCTTCATGATATTGAATAATATCTTTAATAGTGTTTAGTGAAGAATACAAATTTAAAGATGTTACTTTTTTAATTATTCTGTAAATATCTGTATATTTTATCTTGTTATTTTTGTATAAATCTACTGCAATCTCATTACCAATGTTAAATTTTATCAAATTTTCTGGTTTTTTTTTATTTATACTATCAAAAAATTTATAAATAGGAAATATATCTTCCTTAACTTCTAAAAAATTTAAATTTTTGTATCTATTAATAAAATATTTTTTTTCGTTAAATTTGTACTTAATTTTTGATTGACATAAAAAATTTAAAATTGGAATACTCATATCATTCTTAAATAAATTAAATTGCGTAACATAGTTGTCAAATTCAACTATAGAGTGAACTAACGCTTCAGGATGCACAATTATTTTCATTTTATTAAAAGGTATATCAAATAAATAATGAGCCTCTATTAATTCTAAACATTTGTTTACGAGTGTAGCAGAATCAATACTATTTTTATATCCCATATTCCATTTAGGATGTTTAATTGCCTGCTGAAATTTTATATTTTTTAGGGAATTAAATTTTTTTTTATAAAATGGTCCACCAGAAGCTGTTAATATAATATTTTTTATTTTTGTATTAGAGTAGATTTTATTAAAAAATTCAAAAAGTGAAAAATGTTCAGAATCAATAGGAAATATATTTGTTTTATTGAAATAATTTTTTTTTTTAAATATATGACCTCCTGAAACAATAGCTTCTTTTGAAACAATACCTAGATTATCTGTATTTTGAATTATATTCTCTAGAAAATATAACGATTTATATCCTGATATTGCCAATAAACTTAAATTAGATTTGCTTGATGATAAGTAACTTTTTAATTCATCAGAATTTAGAAATTTAGTTTTACCAATTTTATACTTAAAATTAGTAAGTTTTTCATGATCATATAAAAATGCATATTTTGGTTTATATTTTTTTATCTGTTTAGTTAGTAATTTAAGATTTGATTTAGCACATAATAATCCAATTTTTAAATTTGGAAAATTCTCATCAACAAGAGATAAAGTTTTTTTACCTATAACACCTGTGCTACCGTAAATATTTATTTTCATAATTAAATATTAACTGATATAGAGTATATAATAATTGAAAATAAAAAGCTATCAAATCTATCAAATACACCACCATGTCCAGGAATAAATTCACTTGAATTCTTAAGATTATTTTTTCTCTTAAAAAATGATTCAATTATGTCGCCTATAAAAGCAGATAATATAATTACAAAAATATAAAAAATTAATTGTATATTTATAGGTATTTTAAATATTAAAGAAAATAGTAAAGATAAGAAAATAGATGTAAGAGTACCTCCAAA
>CABZCZ010000024.1 GCA_902524385.1 uncultured Alphaproteobacteria bacterium | reverse complement strand
TTTATAAATTCATAAATTTTACTACCTAATTGATTAAATATTTCTGATTGATGATTAGTAAATTTTGAATTCCTTGAGGATAAGCTCATACCCCTATCATCTCTAATAGAAGGGCATGAAACAATTTTAATATTGTGATTTTTAATTTTCACTAACTCTTGAATTATTTTTATTTGTTGAAAATCTTTTTCACCAAAGTAACTTGCATTCGGCTTAATTATACTAAAAAAAATATCTACAACTGTAGTAACTCCATCAAAATGGCCTGGTCTATATTTATCACATAGAATACCTCTAAAATTTTTTACAATATTTTGTTTTAGTAAATTTCCTGGATAGATTTCTTGTATCTCTGGCAAGAATAATAAATCACAACTTGATTTTTCTAATTTAGCGATGTCATCATCTATTGTTTTTGGATAAGAATTGAAATCTGTTTCATTATTAAATTGTGTTGGATTAATAAAAATTGAAGTCACAACAAAATCATTATTTAACTGTGCTTCTTTGATTAGAGATAAATGTCCGTCATGTAAGTGACCCATTGTTAAAACTGAACCAATAGATTGACCTTTGTCTTTAATTAAAACCAAGATTTGCTGTAATTCATCAGTTTTTCTTATAATTTTCATTGAATGTTCAAGTAAATATTTGACTTCTATATAATGAATTCGTATTAGCCCCAAAGATTTAATATGAAACGTACATACCAACCTAGCAGAGTAATTAGAAAAAGAAGACATGGCTTTAGAGCTAGAATGGCTACTAAGGCAGGTCGTCAGATTATTAACAGACGCCGTGCAAAAGGAAGAGCTCAGTTAAGCGCTTAATAGGCCTCATGGCCCATAAAATATTTACAATCAAGAAAAGATCCACTTTCGTAATGATACGAAATGAAGGAAAATTCATTAAAAGTAAAAATATGAATGTTCAAATTTTACATAATCAAGATCTAGAAAATTCTATTGGGATAGGATACACAGCATCTAAAAAAATTGGAAATGCAGTTAGAAGGAATAAAGCAAAAAGAATAATGAGAGAATTAGCAAGAAAAATACTTATTAATGGTAAAATTAATTCATATTATGTGCTAATAGCTAAAAATTCACTACTTGAAGAAAAATTTGAAAAACTGTTATTAGAACTTAAAGAAAAAACAAATGATTAATAAATTTATTTCATTCCCTTTAATTGTAATGATTAGATTATATCAGCTTTTTATTTCACCCCTTCTTGGCCAAAACTGTAGATATTTACCTACATGTTCAGAATATTCTGTCAAATCATTAAAAGAACATGGTTTATTTAGAGGATCAATATTATCAATAAAGAGAATTTCTAAATGCCATCCTTGGGGTTCACATGGTTTTGATCCAGTACCAAAGAGAACTGATTTAAATAAATGAACGAACAACGAAATTTGTATCTTGCTATTGGAATTTCAGTTGCAATTATTATTTTTTTTCAATTTTTATTTCCAACTCAACCTATTCAAACAACATCTTTAGAAGAAGATGAAGTTTTAGAACCAGCAACATCTATTGATGGGCAAGGTAATGAAACTATTTCAGAAATAAAAAGTCGAGATGAAGCTTTAATTGAAACTGATAGAGTTGTTTTTAATAATTCGTCAATAGAAGGTTCTATAAATCTTAAAGGTGCAATTCTAGATGATCTTATATTATCAAAATATAAAACGAGTTTAGAACCTGACTCTAATAATATTCAACTTCTATTGCCAGAAGGAACATCGAATCCTTATTATATTGAAACTGGGTGGAAAGAATTGAAAGATACTGAGGTAGAATTACCAGATTTAGAAACAATTTGGAAAACTAATTCTACGAACTTAACTCCCTCAAACCCTGTAACATTAAGTTGGACAAATAATCAAAATATAACATTTAAAATTAATTACACGATTGATGATGAGTATATGTTTTCAATTACTCAAGAAATTGAAAATAAAGGAAATAGTAATATTGAAGTATTCCCTTATCGATTAATTAAAAGAATAAATACTCCAGATACTATTAATTTTTTTATTCTTCATGAAGGTTTTATAAGTTTAATAAATGATGAATTATTAGAAAAAAATTATGATGATATTGCTGATGATTGTAATTCATCAATGCCATCTAAGAAGGAATTTTGTGATAACAAAGCACAAGGTGGTTGGTTAGGGTTTACAGACAAATATTGGATGTCAGCATTAATACCTGATGCTGATCAGTCAATTAATGTTAACTATAGATATGGAAATAATGGAAGAGATAGTTACAGGGCTGGATACGTAGGACAAATATATAAAGTAAGTTCCGGTGAAACTTTGGAATACAGTGGAAAATTATTTGTAGGAGCAAAAAAATTAAATGTTTTAAGTGCTTACGATGAAAAACTTTCTATCCCAAGGTTTACAGATGCTATCGACTGGGGATGGTTTAGTTTCTTAACAAAACCAGTCTCATATGCAATTAATTGGTTTTTTGGTTATGCAGGAAATTTTGGTTTAGCAATTATTGCATTTACAATTTTAATGCGTTTAATATTATTCCCTCTTGCACAAGCATCATTCAAATCGATGGCAAAAATGAAAAAACTTCAGCCAGATATGCAAAGATTAAAAGAGACATATCCAAATGATAGACAAAAAATGCAACAAGAATTAATGGCTTTATATAAGAGAGAGGGCGCTAATCCAGTAGCAGGTTGTCTGCCAATATTGGTTCAGATACCAATTTTCTTTTCTTTATATAAAGTTTTATTTGTAACAATTGAAATGTACCATGCACCTTTTTATGGATGGATACATGATCTTTCTGCTCCTGATCCAATAGGTTTAATGACAGTATTTGGTTTAGTTCCATGGAATGTACCTCCATTACTTTCAATAATTGATATCGGAATTCTTCCAATCATTATGGGTTTCACAATGTGGTTACAACAAAAATTAAATCCAGCTCCTGCTGATCCTACACAAGCTAGAATTTTTGCATTACTTCCTTTTGTATTTACTTTTGTACTAGCGGGATTTGCAGCTGGGCTAGTTTTATATTGGTCTGTAAATAATATTTTATCAATTGCTCAACAGTGGTTCATTCAAAGAAGAATACTAGCCAAAAATGGCTAGCCTAAATAAAAATCTAAATAAGTTTTTCAATAACAATAAGTTTGTAGGTTCATTTCCTTCGTACAAAGATATTCCTTACTTAGAGATTAAAAGGGAATGTTGTTTTATAGGAAGGTCAAACGTTGGA
>CABZCZ010000023.1 GCA_902524385.1 uncultured Alphaproteobacteria bacterium | reverse complement strand
TGAAGTGCCTGTACCGCAAGGTGAACGATCAAGTTTCCCAGGTCGTATTACAACTGTATTTAATCCTGTAAGTAATGATTGATTATTTTTTTTTAATGGTTCAATAAATTGGCAAAAGGAAAGATAGTCTAATCTTTTAATAGTAGGATGCTCAAATCCTATAGATGCGTTTGCTTCTTTCAATAATTCTTTGGCAACATTTACAAATTTATTTGCATTCTTTGGTTCAATTTTAAGATTAAAATCACTAGCATTACATATTAAAAAACTGTCACCTCCAAAAGCAGTACTTACTTTAATTGTACCATAATTTTTAGTCTTTAAATCTACATCTATTTTATCTGCAAAACAGGCAAGATTAGTTAAAGTGACACTTTTAACTTTCTTATTTTCACAATCAGCAACAACTTTTATTAAACCACCGGGAGCTTCAAGTGTAAGCATGGTTTTAGGATATTTCATTTGAACAATATTTTTTTCTAATAAGACTGTCGTTACACAAATTGAATTTGATCCACTCATTGGAGGATTATCTTCTGGTTCCATAATTACAAATCCAGCATCTGCATTTTTATTTGAAGGTTCCAAAATAATATTACAATGTTTAAAGACCCCTCCCCGAGGTTCATTTAAAAAAAAATTTCTCCATTTTTTATCTAAAAAAAGTTTTTTAGAAGCTTCCTCAGGTGATTTAAACTTCAAGCCTTTAATTCCAGTTACAACATCCCCAATTTCACCACAGCAATGCGTGTTAAATACTGTGATTTCATCCATGTGGAATTATTAGATCATCAATATTTTTAGAATGATGTGTAATTTGTTCATATCCATCTTTTGTTATAATAAAACTATCACCAACTTGTGATCTAAAATTATTTGCACTTGCCCCACCGTCAACAGCAAATACCATTCCAGGCTCCAGTACTGTTTTATTACCAACTACTAATTGTGGTTCTTCTAAAAAGCTAAAGCCTGTGCCTCTTCCACATCGAAATGTAGGATAAGGGTATCCCTCAGACTGTATAGTATCTGCATAAGCAGCATGAACTTCTTCAGCTGTTACTCCAGGGCCAAGAATTTCAAGAGCAGCTTTTTGAGATTTAACTGCAGTCTCAAAAGCTTTTATTTGTTCATCGGATTGAATTTCTTCTACCCAAAATATTCTGTCAAAACCTAATTTAAACCTATGAAAATTTGTAGAACCACAATAACATACGAATACGGGATCACCTTTTTTTATAATTTTGGTTGAAGCACGATGGTGAGTTTTAGGTAAATCATGACCCGATGTCATAACAGGTAAAAAGTGAATATTTGGAGACATATTAATATTATCAGGATAAAATTTTTTTAAAAGATCTGCAGCTTTTCTTGTTCCGGCTTGTGATTGTGCAAGTGCAACCTCATACTCAGGAACATTATGGCCAATTGTTTTTTTAGCTGCCTCCATCATAGCCATACCAACTTCACCAGCATGACGAGCTATATTCAATTCATGATTAGATTTAATCATTCTTATATTATCTATTAATTTAGTTAAATCCCCAGGATGGTCTTTCAGTTTTTCATCTAAATAACTCTTAACCATTGGGTTTATTTTAAATTTTTCAATAAAAATATTTTTATGCTGATTGATGATTTGAGGTAATAATTCTCTCCATTCATTTCCAATACCATCATTCCATGTTTCAACCATATCTACAGGACAAGATTCTGGTACTAATAAAACATCTAGAAGAGGTGTTATTAAATAAGTTTTTTGATCATTTGAAACAACTAATAATGTTGGTCGATAAAAATCCATATGAAGGAAGTCATGGTATCCTGTGAAATAATATATAGAGTCATCATCAGTTATAATTGAGAGATCAATATTATTCTCAGACATTTTTTTCTTTAATTTATTTAAATTTTCAGAAAACATTTATTTTAATTGTTGTTCTACCAATTCAGTCCAATATGAAGAACCTATGACTAATAATTCGTCATTAAAATCATAATTGTCAGCATGTAAAGGTCTAGAATGCTGCTCTGATGTACCGTTACCCATTAAAACAAAGCAGCCAGGTTTTTCATTTGCCATAACAGAAAAATCTTCTGAGAATAAACGTGGTTCAATATCACCATTACATTTATCGTTTCCAAGTAATGAAACCGCAGCTTTTGTTGCAGACTCAGTTTGATTTTTTGAATTAAAAGTTACAGGACAGGTTGTTTCATATTTGACACTCCCATTAACACCATGTGCATTGCAAATGCCCTCAACAATTTGTAACATTTTTGATGCAATTTTTTCATTTGTTTCTTTTGATAAAGCTCTTGCATCACCAGTCATTTTTACCATACCTGGTAGAACATTTTTTTTACCATCGGTTATAAATTCAGTAATAGAAACTATACCATTATCTGCTGGATTTAATTTCCTAGAGACTATCGATTGAAGTGCTACAGCTATTTGAGAGCCAACAGTTATTGCATCAACGCCCATATGAGGTAATGCAGCATGCCCACCTTTGGCTTTTATTTCAATTTCAAATAAATTTTCACTTGCTGTAATAGGTCCTTTTCTTGTACCAAATGTTCCAATCTCCATATTAGGAATATTGTGCATAGCGTAAACCTCATCAATGTTAAATTTATCAAACAAACCTTCATCTATCATTGTTCTTGCGCCAAAAGTATTCTCTTCATCAGGTTGAAAAATAAAATATACCGTACCGTTAAAATTACTTTTTTCTGATAAATATTTTGCTGCACCTAATAACATTGTAGTGTGACCATCATGTCCACATGCGTGCATTCTGTTATCAAACTTTGACTTATAACTAAAATTATTAGTTTCATGTATAGGAAGAGCATCCATGTCAGCTCTTATACCTATTGATTTTGAACTATTTCCTTTTTTTAAAATTCCAACTATTCCAGTTCTGGCAATTCCAGAATGAACTTCTATTCCAAACTCTTTTAGCAGTGTTGATACTTTTGCAGCAGCATATTCCTCTTCAAAACTTATTTGAGGGTGCATATGAAGATCATGACGCCATTCTACTAATTGGTTATGTAATGACTGAGTTTTCATAACTTACATATTATTAAATTCTTTAATCTGATTGTCTAGAGAAAGCATGTAATAATAATGTGAATTCCAAAATTTTTGATCTTTTCTTTTTTCAAATTCTTCAATACTAACACCTTGTTGTTCTACCCAAGTAAAGTACCCTAAATTAAATATTCTTTTCTTATCCATGTGAGAGAGTTCAAGCATATTATCAGTAGATGCTCCTGATAAGTGTTGTCCAAATAATTCAGCACAAACAATTTCATCATAATTATTTTTAAAATCAGCAATGGTCTTGTTTAATTCTGACATATATAAATCTGCACCATCTGTAGCAACTGTTATAATTGCGTCATCACTATTTAAATCCATATATTTAGCTAGCTTTATTGATGCCAATATATTTGCAATTGCTGAAAAACCAAATTCAGGAAGACGAGAAACAAAATCAGGGTCAAAATTTTTTTTCTTAATTAAAAAATTTTTTCCTATTTCAGTATTAAAAATCATATTTAGATTATTGGTAGCTTGATCAGAAATATCAACCACAAAATCTGTATTCATTACATTATGAATAAGGGGGACATGTTTGTCACCAATTCCTTGTATATTATGTTCGCCATAACCTCCATGAAGCAATGTTGGACACTCCAAAGCTTCAACAACTGCAATCTTCGTCTGTAATTTATCTTTAAGATAATCTCCTGCTGCTAGAGTACCACTTGATCCTGAGGCACTTACGTAAAACCTAGGAGTTAAATTACTGTTACCTTTAACTTTAAGAAACGATTTTTCAAACGATGGACCAGTTACAGAACGATGAATACCGTAATTAAAATACTCATCAAATTGATTTATTATATCATTTTGATTATTTTTTTTTAATTCATTACAAGCATCGTAGATTTCTTTAACATTACTTTCTGTACCTTTCGTCTTGATAATATTTTTTTTATCTTCAACCCAATTATTCAACCATTCAAATCTCTCATTACTCATTCCTTCAGGAAGTATTGCAATACTATTAAGACCCATTATCCGAGATATTGCTACTCCGCCTCTACAATAATTTCCTGTTGAAGGCCAAACTGCTTTATGTTTTTCATAATCAAAAGTGCCATTCAATATTCTTGGAAGCAAACAACCATAAGCTGCCAAAACTTTATGAGCTGTTATTAAGGGAAAATATCGTCCCATATTTACAATTATCTTTGCCTTAACACCTGTAAATTCTGTTGGAAGTAAAATATATTCAGGCTCATTTCCAAAACCTGATTGATCTCTTTTATTAAACCAATGAACTCTAAAGAGGTTAAGAGGATTGATGTCATTATTATTTATTTTTTTTAGAGCATTTTTAATATCATTATTAATAATTTGAGGATCTTGAAGTTCACTTATACTTGGCAAGACAACTCCTTTTGATTTGAAGTAGTCAGACGTTTTTTTTATAATTGCTTGACTCATAAATTAAATATTGATGCCTAAATTATTTGTTTTACAAAGATTATAAGCAAATCTTGCTATTGCAGTATCTTGTACGCCAGTTCCTGTCAAATCACATATCGTTATATCTTCTTTATTTTTTCTACCTAATCTTGGATCGCTAATAATATCGCCAAGTTCATTAAATTTTTCTTTGGAATGAATTATATTTTGTTTTAAAGCATGATGTAATTCACCCAAAGCACTTGTTTGTAATTGATTGTCAGGTACATATTGATCACAATGTTTTAACATACGAGGATCTAATTCATTTTTTTGCTCAGAATCTGATCCCATTGCTGTTATGTGAGTTCCTTTTTTTATCCAATCAAATTCCAAAAGTGGTTTTTTACTAGGAGTCGTTGTAACGATTATTTCTGATAAGCTTGCCAATTCTTTGCAAGAAGAAGCTATATTCAAATCTATATCTAAATTTTTGAAACTTTCTTTAAATTGGTTTGCTTTTGTCTCATCTCTTGTCCAGATTATTATTTTATTTATTTTTCTAACTAACATTATTGCTTGAAGTTGTAATTTGGCTTGAATTCCAGCCCCAATAACACCAACAGAATTAGCATTTTGATTTGATAAATATTTTGTAGCTATTGCTCCTGCTATAGCTGTTCTAGTATCTGTAAGATAACCTTCATCTAATAAAACAGATTTTACAACTCCAGTCTTTGAGTCTAATAAAACCATGAGTCCATTACTAGATGGCAAACCACGTTTTGGATTATCAAAAAAACCTGAAGCGATTTTTATTGCAAAACTATCAAGACCCTCAACGTATGCAGCTTTAACATCTGTTTCACCATTATATTTTTCAATATCTATTCTAGTTATAGGTGGCATCATTACTAAGCCCTTTGATAAACTTTTAAATGCTTCCTCAATTATTGGTAAAAGATTTTTATTCAATTCTACATGTTGAATAATATCATTTTTATTAAGGATGAGCATGACTTAATACTTTGTTAAACAATTCCGAGTCAATATTTCCACCACAAATTAAACAGATTATATTCTTTCCTAGGTGTGATGTTAATTTTTCTTTAACAACCATTACACTTGTTGCTGCAGCACCTTCAGTTACAATTTTATGTTCTAAAAAATTTATTCTAATTCCCTCAGCTATTTTTTCTTCACTTACTAAAACAAAGTCATCAACGTATTGTTGTACAATATTAAATGTAAATTTATTATCTAAACCAATACTACCCCCTAAACAATCAGCTAAAGTTTCAGTTTCCTCTACATCAACAGGTCTACCTTTTTTTAAACTTTCATACATTGAAGGGCCTCTTTCCATAGATACGGCAATAATTTTTGTGTCAGGTTTTTGAAGTTTAATAGCTTGTGCTATTCCAGATATTAGACCGCCACCAGATGTTGGTATAATTACTGTATCAACTTCAGGAAATTCAGTAAGCATTTCAAGTCCAACTGTACCTTGGCCTATAATGATATCTTCATCATCAAAGGGGTGAATTAATGGGATATTTTTTTCTTTCGCAATTTGTTTAGCATGCAAATCAGCTTCATCACTATTCTTTCCAATAATTTCTACTTTTGCTCCTAATTTTTCAATAGCTTCTTTTCTATATTCTGGAACCATTGAAGACATATATATTGTTGATTGAATGCCCAATACCTTTGAAGCATAAGCAACGCCTTTGCCATGATTGCCTGTAGAAACTGCGATGACTCCTTTGCTTTTGTCATCTTCACTTAAAGAAAGAAGCTTATTAACTGCACCTCTTAACTTAAATGAACCAGTGATTTGAAAATTTTCTAACTTTAGTTTTACTTTATTACTTTTTGATAAGAAATTAGAATTAATTAATGGTGTATAATTAACATAAGGTAAAATTTTCTTATGAGCATTTTGTATTTGTTGAAGTGTAATCAATTTAAACCCTATTTAATGTAATTTAAATAGGTTACCAAAACCATCAATTTTTTTATTAATATTAGATAATCTTAATGAATCCCAAATAATAGCTTGATTACTTGAAATG
>CABZCZ010000022.1 GCA_902524385.1 uncultured Alphaproteobacteria bacterium | reverse complement strand
AAGTTCAGCTAGAATAGACCCTGTTAAAAGTTTAAGAAGTGAATAACAAATATTTATTAGAGATATCCAATTTACATAAACATTATTCTAATGAAAATAATTTAAGAATTGAGATAATTAAAAATCTAAATTTTAAATTAATGCAAAACACTAAAGTTTCTATTGTTGGGCCTTCAGGTTCGGGCAAAACAACTTTTCTGAATATTATTGGTTTACTTGATTCAGAATATGATGGAAACTTTTATTTTAAGAATAAAGATATTTTTTTATGCTCTAAAGATGAAAAGAATAAAATTAGAGGATTATCAATTGGTTTTATTCATCAATTTTTTCATTTGATTCCTGAACTCAATGTGATCGAGAATGTTATGCTACCATTATTAATAAATAAAAATGAAAAGAAAAGTTATGAAATTTCTAAAAAACTACTTCTTGAATTTGGTTTAGATGAAAGGATTAATTATAAGCCTTCAAAGTTATCAGGAGGAGAACAGCAAAGGGTGGCAATTGCGAGATCTCTTGTAAATAATCCAGATTTAATTCTAGCTGATGAGATGACTGGAAATCTTGATGAAGATACTGCTAACAACATTTTTAAATTTTTTATAAATTATATCGAACAAAATAAAAAAACTTTAGTATATGTTACTCATAACAAAACTTATTCTTTATTGGCTGATGAAATTTATTATTTTAAAAATAAGAAAATACATTTAAAAAATGAATAATCCTTTTATTCATTTAAGATCCTTATCTTCATATTCCTTATCTGAAAGTACACTAAAAATTACTAATTTAGTAGATCTAGCTAAAAAAAATGACATGCCTGCAATCGCTATTACAGATAATAATAATATGTTTGGAGTCTTTGAATTTTCCAAAGAATGTGTAAAAAATAATATTCAACCTATAATTGGAACTTCAATAAATTTATTAGATGTTATTGTAAATAATCAAATTTCCCAAGTTACATTTTTAGTCAAAAATGAAATTGGGTATAGAAATTTATTAGAATTAAGCTCACTTTCTCATCTTAATGAAGGAAATAATGTTGGTATATACTTTTCGCAATTAGAGAAATTTTCTGAAGGTTTATTCTGTTATATAGGAGGTGAATTTAATCCTTTACTTTTATTAAATAAAGAGAATAGAAAAAAAGATATCATCCAATTAATACGTAATTTTAAAAAGGTCTTTAAACAAAATTTTCTTTTTGAAATTCAAAGAATTAATGATCAAAATATAGATTATTTTGAAAAAGAATTTATTAATTTATCAAAAGAATTTGATATACCCCTTATTGGCTCAAATAACATTAAGTATGCTAATAAAAATGATTATACAGCGCACGATGCATTACTATGTATAGCTCAAAAATCTACAATTAACAATTCTCAAAGAAATACTTCAAATGAAAATATTTATTTTAAGTCAAATGAAGAAATGTATTCAAATTTTGAAGATATTCCTGAGATAATACAAAACAATTTTAATATTTCTCTATCTTGTAATTATTTTCCTGAATCAACAAAACCACAATTACCTGAATTTAAAAATGATTTAAATTTATCAGCAGAAGAATTTTTATTAAAATCATCAGAACTGGGACTTGAAAAAAAAATAAAAGAAAAGAATATTAAGAATATACAAATTTATAGCGATAGATTGAAATATGAAAATGAAATAATAATTAGAATGGGTTTTGCAGGTTACTTTTTAATAGTATCAGATTTTGTTAATTGGGCTAAAGAGCAATTCATCCCTGTTGGTCCCGGAAGAGGATCAGGTGCCGGCAGTTTAGTAGCGTGGTGTTTAGGAATAACGGATTTAGATCCATTAGAGTATGAATTATTATTTGAAAGATTCTTAAATCCAGAAAGAGTTTCAATGCCAGATTTTGACATAGATTTTTGTCAAACTAGAAGAGATGAAGTTATTGAATATGTAAATAATAAATATGGAAGTGAATGTGTTGCTCATATAATCACATTTGGTACTCTGGCATCAAGAGCTGCGGTAAGAGATATTGGTAGAGTTTTAGAAGTTCCGTATGGAGAAGTAGATTCTTTTGCTAAACTAATACCTTTTAATCCATCAAATCCACTTACTTTAAGTGAGTCTATTAAATCTGAAAGAAGTTTGCAAGAAAGGATAAGAAGTGATGAAAGAATTTCAAATATTATAGATGTAAGTCTTAAAATTGAAGGAACTCACAGACACGCTTCAACCCATGCTGCTGGAGTTGTAATTGGTCATGAAAAGTTATCTAAAGTAGTTCCTCTATACAAAGATCAAAATACTAATACGAATGCTACACAATTTTCAATGAAGTATGTTGAAGAGGCAGGTTTAATAAAATTTGATTTTCTTGGTTTAACTACATTATCCATTATAGAGGATTGTTCAAAATTAATAGTTAAAGAAAATAAAAATTTTTCAATTAATCATATACCCTTAAATGATACAAAAACCTATGATCAGTTAAGTAAGGGTGATACAGTAGGAATTTTCCAATTAGAAAGCAACGGTATGGGTAGTGTGCTTCGTCAATTACAACCTGATAGATTTGAAGAAATAATTGCCGTAGTTGCTTTGTTTAGACCTGGACCTATGGATAATATTCCATCTTTTTGTAACAGAAAACATGGACGTGAAGAAATTAAATATCTTCATTCTATGTTAGAGGATGTCTTAAAAGAAACTTACGGAATTATTGTTTATCAGGAACAAGTAATGCAGATTGCACAAGTTTTATCAAATTATTCTTTAGGTGAAGCAGATTTACTAAGAAGAGCAATGGGAAAAAAAATTCAAAAGGAAATGGATATGCAAAAATCAAGATTTATTGAAGGTGCTGTTCAAAACAATATTAATAAAAAAGAGGCTTCAAAAATTTTTGATTTAGTTGATAAATTTGCAGGGTATGGTTTTAATAAAAGTCATGCTGCAGCATATGCATTAATAGCTTATCAAACCGCTTATTTAAAAGCAAACTTTCCGCAAGAATTTCTTACAGCAACTTTAAACTATTCTATAGATAGAACAGAAAAAATTATTCTACTAAAACAAGAAATAGGAAGATTAAATATCAATTTTTTAAAACCAGATATAAATTTTTCTTATCCTTTATTTTCAATTGAAATAAATGATAACAAAAAATCAATTAGATTTGGGTTAGCAGCAATTAAAGGTGTCGGTTTAAAATCAATTTCTAGCATGGTTGAAGAAAGAAATAAAAATGGCAAATTTAAAAGTATCATTGATTTTATGAATAGAGTTTCTAAAGAAGTAATAAATAAAAGACAGCTTGAAAAACTTATTCAGGCTGGAGCTTTTGATAGTATTGAAGCTAGCAGATCGAAATTATTTTATAATGTACCAAAATTTGTTGAACTGTTCGGAGGTGAAAAAAATATTAATCAAGACATGCTCTTTGAAGACAATGAGATTTCCTTTGAAGATAAAAACCTGTTTAATCAAAATTATGAAAAATGGAAGAATGCAGAAATTTTATCCAACGAATTAGAGGTTATTGGATTTTATTTTTCTGATCACCCATTAAATCATTACCCCAAAAAGTTTTTTGAATTAGAGAACATTATATCTTTTAAAAATTATTCAGAAAGCTATGATTCAAGTGTTATTAAAGTTTGCGGTGCTATTTTAGATATTAAGGAAAGATCAAATAAGGATGGAAAAAAATATGCATTTATAACAGTATCAGAAACGAATATTCAATTTGAATTAACAATCTTTAGTGAAAATTTATATAAATACCGACCATTATTAAAAGAAGGAAATTTGTTAATATTTAATGTTGATATTATTAAAAGTAATACTGATACACGTTTTATAATAAGATCAGTAGACTCTTTGGGAAAAACTTTTGTTAAAAATAATTATAAATTTAATATTTATACAAATATTAAAAATATGGATGAGTTAAAAAATAATATTTTCGTAGAAAAAGAAATTGGCAATTTTGATAATTTTATTGATGTCTTCATTTCAGTTGATCGGAAATTAGTAAATTTTGATTTTAATAAATATTCAATAAAATCATACAAAAAACTTGATGATTTAAATAAATCAAAAATTTTAGATTATTCCTTAGAATTATCTTGAAAAAATAATACTTTATAATAATAAGTCCAATTATTAAATCTAGCACACAGAAAAAACCGGTGTTTTTATTTCTGTGGAGGTTAAACCGGGAGTAATTATGAATTTACCAGAAGTTAAAATTGAAGATCTTCTAGAATCAGGCGTGCATTTTGGTCATAACGTTAGAAGATGGAATCCAAAAATGAAGGAATATATTTATGGTGTTAGAAATAACATACATATTTTTGATTTAAGAATTACCTTAGAGTTACTTAATACTGCTCTTAAAAAAATCCATGAAACCGTTTCTAAATCTGGAAAAATCCTTTTTGTAGGAACTAAAAAACAATGCAGTGATGTAGTTAAAGAATTAGCGATATTGAATAACAATTTTTATGTAAATAAAAGATGGTTAGGTGGAACATTAACTAACTGGAAAACAATTTCAAATTCTATAAAAAGATTAGAGGAAATTGAATTATTTTTAAAAGATAATGATCAATCAAAAAACTTATCAAAAAAAGAATTATTAGATATTTCTAGAGAAAAGCAAAAACTTGAGTTAAACATAGGCGGTATTAGAATGCTTAACGGAAAACCAGACCTTTTAGTTGTGTTTGATGTAATTAAGGATAAAATAGCAGTAAAAGAAGCAACAAAACTTAATATACCTGTAGTTGCAATAGTTGATACTAATGCTGATCCAGACAATATTGATTATATTATACCTGGCAATGATGATGCCCTTCGTTCAATTAATTTGTATAAAAATTACTTTCTGGAAACAATTCAAGACGCTGCTAACTTTCAAGATTTAGTTGAATCTAAAGACGAAAGTGTAGCAGAGGATTTAAAAAAGGATACTAAATAATGTCAAGTACAACAGAATTAATTAAAGAATTAAGAGAAAAAACGGGTGCTGGTTTTTTAGATTGTAAGAAATCTTTAGAAGATAATAACAATAATATTGAAGAATCTATTGAAGCATTAAGAAAAAAAGGACTTGCAAAAGCATCCAAAAAAAGTGATCGAGCAGCAATTGAAGGTGCGGTAGGTTTTTATTCAAATGAATATATCACAGTACTAATTAAAGTTAATAGTGAAACAGATTTTGCTGCTAAAAGCGATACCTTTTTAGATTTTCTTGATAGCTTAGGAAATTTAGTTTTAGAAAATAAAACTATTATAGATGAAGAACAATTCCTCAAATTGAAATTTGAAAATGGAACTGTACAAGATTATTTTAATTCAATGATTGCAAAAATAGGGGAAAACCTAATCCTTAATGATTTACTAATTAAGGAAAATAAAAATTCTAATTACTCATTTTATATACATAATAGTTACAGAAATAATATTGGAAAAATAATATCAATAATAGAATATTCTACTAATGATAATAATAGCGAAATTGAAGCTTTATCAAAAAATTTATGTATGCATATTGCAGCAATGAAACCTGATTCTAGGGATATTAATGATTTAGATAAAAATCTAATAAGCAATGAAGAAAAAATACAAAAAGAATTAATTTTAAATTCTGGAAAACCATCAAATATAGTAGAAAAAATACTAGAAGGTAAAATGAAAAAATACTTCAGTGAAGTAACGCTATTAAATCAATCTTATATTTTAGATCAAGATAGGACTGTTAGAGATATAATTAAACAATACTCAAAATATGAATATGAATTAATATCATTTGATTTAATTAATTTATAAAATGAATAAAAGAATATTAGTTAAAATCTCAGGTGAATCACTAATGGGATCCTCTAACTATGGCATAGATGTATCTACAATTAATAAAATCTCTAATGAAATTAAAAATGTATATAAAAAAAAATATCAAATTTGTTTAATTATTGGAGGTGGAAATATTTTTAGAGGTATAAAAGGTGCTTCTGAAGGAATAGATAGATCCACATCTGATTATATGGGTATGTTAGCTACTGTAATGAACGCATTATCTTTACAAAGTAGTTTAGAAAAAATTAATGTTCCAACAAGAGTTCAATCAGCAATTACTATGTCACAAATAGCCGAACCTTATATAAGAAGAAGAGCAATCAGACATTTGGAAAGAGATAGAATTGTTATATTTGCAGCAGGAACAGGTAATCCATTTTTTTCTACGGATACTGCAGCAACTTTAAGAGCATCTGAATTAGATTGTAAATTAATTATTAAAGCAACAAAGGTTGATGGAATATATAACAAAGATCCAATAAAAAATAAAAATGCTAAGTTAATTAAAAATATTACTTACAATGAGGTTATAAATAAAAATTTGCAGGTTATGGATATAACTGCAATAAGTTTGGCAAAAGATACCAAAATTCCAATTTTTATAACAAATATTTTTAAAAAAAATTCCTTAATTAATGTTTTGAATCGTAAAGGTTCATATAGTAAGATAAGTTAAATATGAGCGATTTAGAAAATAAAATGAATTCTGCTGTTTTACATTTTGAAAAAGAATTAAACTCTTTAAGAACCTCAAGAGCAAATCCTTCAATGTTAGACAATATATTAGTCGATGCTTATGGTTCAAGAACTCCTTTAAATCAACTTGGCAATATTTCTGTGCAAGATGCAAGCACAATTACAATTCAAGTATGGGATTCTTCATTAATTAAATCAATAGAAGATGCAGTTTTTGAATCAAATCTTGGTATCAATCCACAAACAGACGGGCAACTTATTAGACTTCCAATTCCTAAATTGAGTGAAGAAAGAAGAAAAGAGATAATTAAAATAGCTTCAGAATTTGCAGAAAATTCTAAAGTAGCCATAAGAAATATTAGAAGAGATTTTATAGAAATATCTAAAAATGAAAAAAAAAATTTAAATCTTTCAGAGGATGACTTAAAAAGAAAATTAAATGAAATTCAAAAAATAACAGATAATAATATAGAAAATATTGACAAAATATTAGAATTAAAAAAAACTGATATTTTGAAAGTATAGTTTTTGTTGAATAAATTAGATCATATCGCCTTAATTCTTGATGGCAATAAAAGATGGGCAAAAAAAAATAACCTATCAAATTTTAATGGGTATATAAAAGGTTTTGAAAATATAAAAAATATAGTAACTTTTACCTTATCTAAAAAAATTACAAATTTAACTATTTTTACATTATCATCAGAAAATTTTAATCGTTCATCAATTAATATAATTTATGACATAATATATGATAATTTTACTAAAACATTTAATGATTTAATAAAAGAAAAAGGTGTAAGAATAAAAATATTTGGAAGTAGAAAAAATTTACCACGTAAAATCTTAGAAATTTTTCAAAATATTGAAAAATCTTCATTAAATAATAAAAATTTAGTTTTAAACATTGCATTTAATTACGGTTTTAAAGATGAAATCAAACAAATATTAAAAAATATTATAAATAAGAAAGTTAATATTAAACTCAATAATGAAAAGGATATAAATGACTTATTTTTTTTGGGTTCTATTCCTGATCCA
>CABZCZ010000021.1 GCA_902524385.1 uncultured Alphaproteobacteria bacterium | reverse complement strand
TACCATTATACATAATGGAGATTTTATCTACTAATCCAGATAATACTGATAAATCATGTGTAATCCATATTAAAGCAGTATTATTTTCCTTACAAAGTTTCTGTGTTAAATATAGTATTTGAGCTTGAGTTGTTACATCAAGTGCCGTTGTTGGTTCATCTGCAATAATAAGTTTAGGTTTATTAATTAAAGCTATTGCTATTGCAACTCTCTGTCGCATACCTCCAGAAAATTCATGAGGATAATATTTTATTTTTTTTTCAGCATCTTTAATACCTACTTCAATTAGAGCTTGTACTGCAATATTTCTAGCTTTGTTATAATCAATTTTTTTGTGGGCTAAAATTGCCTCTATCATTTGAGTTTCTATATTTATGATTGGATTTAACGACATTGTTGCATCTTGAAATATCATTGAAATTTCTCTTCCTCTAATTGACTTCATTTCTTTTTCATTAAGTTTTGTAATTTCTTTTCCATTGAAGTGAATATTTCCCCCTACAATTTTTCCAGGTTCTTGTAACAGATTTATAATTGATAATCCCATTACAGATTTTCCTGATCCTGATTCACCCGCAATGCCATGTATCTCACCAGATGATATCTCTAAACTAATATCGTCAACAGCCTTAATTAAATTATCTCTTGTAAAAAAATGAGTTTTCAAATTTTTAATTTGTAAGATCATATATTTAGCCTCGGATTTAGTAAAATTCTTAATCTGTCTGAGAATATGTTTATGCTAACAACTGTAATTAACAAAAATAAACCTGGATAAAGACTCATCCAATATTTACCAACAATAATATATTCATACCCATTGGAAATTATTAAACCAATTGAGGGTTCGGTTATTGGCAGACCTACTCCAAGAAATGAAAGGGAAGCTTCAAGGGTTATTGCAAATGCTAAATTAATAGTACTTAATACAATGATCGGAGGAAGACAATTTGGTAATAAATGTCCGAATATAATTCTAGACTGAGGTAAACACAAACATCTAGCAGAATAGAAATAATCTTTTTCTTTTTCTGACAGTGCAGAGCTTCTTATTACTCTTGCAAAAGTAGCCCATTGACTCATAACTAATGCAAAAACAACGTTTTCTAATCCACGTCCAAGAATAGAGAGCAGGACAAGTGCAATTAAAAAACTTGGCATTGCAAGAACCATATCAGCTACTCTCATAATAAAATTATCAACAAAACCACCAAAATAAGCACTTACAACTCCTAAAATTATTCCGACTATCAAGGAAATAATTACACTTAAACTTCCAACATAAAGGCTTATACGTAGTCCATAAATAATAGCACTTAATAAATCTCTTCCCTGATCATCAGTTCCAAGAAGAAAATAATTATTTTCATAAGCTTGTGACAATGGTGGTAACAATGAATCTAAAATATTTAATTGAGATAAATCATATGGATTTTGTAAAGTAATAAGTGGGCCAAAAATTACTAGCCCTAAAATAATAATCAAATTAATTAAAAAAAATAATGCCAATTTATCTTCTGAATAAATTTTTAAAAAGTTGATAATATTAAAGTTATTTTTGTTCATTATTTATCTGATATCCTTATTCTAGGATCCAAAAAAGAGTATAAAATATCTACAATAAGATTAACTAACATAAAAATAAAAACTATTACTAAAAGATAAGCAACAATAACTGGACGATCCAAAAGAGTTATAGATTCAATAATTAATCTTCCCATACCTGGCCAAGCAAAAATACTTTCTGTTATTACTGCAAAAGCAATTAAAACCGAAAATTGTAATCCAATAACTGTAACAATAGGGATCAATATATATTTTAATAAATGGAATGTGATTATTCTAAACCTACTTAAACCTTTTGCTTTCGCAAATTTAATAAAATCTAAAGGAAGAGTCTCTTGAATTCCAGCAAATGTTAATCTTATAATTAGCGCAAGAGGATACAGAGCTAAATTGATTGATGGAAGGACAAGATGTTTCAGTCCATCAAATGTCAAAAAACTGAAATAAAATCCAAATATTTCTATTGTATCTCCTCTTCCTGTTGAGGGAAAAAAATTATAGCTTACAGCAAAAAGCATAATTAAAATTAAGCCAACCCAAAAAGTTGGTAAACTAAAGAAGAAAATCGACATTGCTAAAATTGACTTACTAACAAGATTATTAGGGTTTAAACCTGCAATCACCCCTAATGGTATTCCAAAAATGATAGCAATCAACAAAGCCGAAATCGTCAACTCTAATGTTGCTGGTAAACGTTCAAGTATAAGAGTAATAGCTGGTCGATTATGAACAAATGAGTAACCTAACTCACCTTTAAAAGCATTTTTTAAAAATATGAAATATTGTTCAAATAAAGACTTATCTAATCCCAAATTTTTAATTGTTTTTAATTTTTCTTTTTCTGATGCCTCTGGATTAATCAAAACATCAATTGGGTTACCAATTGCATAAACTGCTGCAAAAACTAATAGCGACATAGCAAGTAAAACTATAAAACTTTGAATTATTCTATTGGTTAAGAAAATAAGCATTGAAAAAAAATTCTTTAATATTTTAGAAGAGCATAGAAATTATGCTCTTCATATTATTTTTTTAATTAGTTTTTTTTACTAACATTACCTCAAAAGCTTCATCTGCTCTTGGAGTATAATCAACTTTATCAGTTGTTCCTACTGTCACAAACTGTGAATGAAGTGGAATTGCACCTTGATCTTCAGCAATAAGGATTTCCATTGCTTTCTTAAGGTGGCCTTCATATTCTTGCATATCAAAAGCTGCAGACGCTTTTTCTACTTCAGCATCAAATGCAGTATTTGAGTAACCTCCAGCATTCCAACTACCATAACCTTCCTCTTTAGTATGGAAAGCAGCACTTAATGACATTAGTGAAGAACCAGTAAAAGCATTATCCCAACCAATCATAGACAAGCTAAACTCCTGTTTATTTAATCTTCCAAAATAAACTGCCTTTGGCATTGTCTCAACTTGCATTTTCAAACCAATTTTTGAGAGCATTTGAGCAATAGCTTGAGCTATCTTATCATCATTTACATAACGATCGTTAGGAGCATGAACTGTTAAACCAAAACCATCGGCATACCCAGCTTCAGCCATTAACTCTTTAGCTTTATTTATATTGAATTCGTTTTCAGGAATATTTTCACTATAACTAAAAAATCCTTTAGGAACAACTTGATTAGCCTCTTCAGCCAATCCATCCATAACTTTAGAAACAATTGCATCTCTGTCAATTGCTAAAGAAAGAGCTTTTCTTACTCTCTTATCTTTTAATGGATTAACTGACATCGCATTCCCATCATTATCAGTAACAAATGGTGAGTTGTCATTTTGTGTATCTACGTACAACCACAAAGTCCTTGCGCTTGCTCGTTTAGCAACTTTAAATCCATCTTTAGACTCAACAGCTGGAACAGATGAAGGTGATAATCCCTCAAGAATGTCAACGTCACCAGCTAAGAGGGCAGCTACTCTAGAAGCTCCATCAGGCATTATTTTAAAAGTTACATCATTAAAATCAGGTTTCACACCCCAATAATTATTATTGACTGTAATTTGATAATTGTCTCCAGGTGTATAACTATTAAATTTGTATGGACCTGTTCCAATAGCTACTTTTCCAGAAGCAAAATCCTCAGTTGTCGAACCCTCCACGTTATTTTTAGAGACTATTGCAACACCTGAAAGTCTTCTTAAAAGTAATGGATAAGGATTTTTAGTCTTAACAACTAAAGTATGGCTATCAGTTGCTTCGACTGATTCAATCATATTAACATTTGATTCATAGCTTGCAGGATTATTAGGAATATTTGGTATTCTATCTATTGAAAAAATAACATCATCCGCAGTGAAATCACTTCCATCGTGAAACTTAACTCCTTTTCTTAAATTAAATTTCCAAGTTAGATCATCCACATTTTCCCATGACTCTGCTAGACGAGCAACTATGTTTGCATTTTCATCTCTGTCAATTAATCTTTCAAAAATATATCTTGAATAAGCGGCATTTGGTCCAAGATATAACCAATGTGGATCAACGGAAGGATCATGCGGGGTCGCGACCGTTAAATTCTCACTCAGTACTGATTTACTTAAAAAAATAATTGAAGCAAAAATGATTAAAGTTTTAAAAATATTTTTTATCATATATCCTCCATAAATATTTCTTAATTAAACACTCAAAATTTATTATGTCAAATTTTATTAATTAAATTTCAAAGTTTGAAATAATCTTTTATTTGATACGCGAAATAAACAAATTTTAAGTATATTTTTCGAAGGCTGGAAACTGGTATTTTTTTGGGCAAACCTTTGTAAACTTTAGAAATATTCATATTCCCAAAATTAGAACCGTAGATTATTTTTGAAAGTTGCATTCCAGACCATGGTGCTGAACTGACGCCGTTTGCGTGGTAACCAAAACTATAGAAGATATTTTCATCTTTAATTTTTCCAATAGAGGGGGCCAGTTTTGATGTAAAAGCTACAAGTCCTCGCCAGGTAAAATCAATCTTAATATTACCCCATTCAGGAAAAATATATTTAAAATCTCTTTCTATAATTTTAGAAATAGCTTTGTGAGATTTATCACTACCGTCAGTATCACCTCTTGCTCCAAATAAAATTCTATTATCTGGTAACTTTCGATAATAATATAAAAGATTACGTGTATTAACTATTGGTGAATATGTTTTAAAATTATGTAATGAAAGTTCTTTATTCGACAATGGATTCGTTACAATAATATTTGAAATAATTGGAAGTATTCTATAGTCTATTTGTTTGATTAAACCGTCTTGATAGAAACCATTTGTAGCAATTACAATTTTTTTTGTCTTAATTTTTTTATTATTTGCTTTAGCAATATAGAAATTTGATTTTTTTGTAACAGATATTATTTTTGTTTTATGAAAAATATTAACTTTATTTTTTATAGCAGCTTTTAAAAGACCTAAATAAAATTTTAAAGGATTCAATGCAAATCCAGGTTTATAAGATAGGGCTCCAAATTGTTCCTTGCCAGAGTGTCCAATTTTATTAAATTGTTCTTTATTAAATATTTCAGTTTCTATTCCAAATAATTTATCATAAATTTCACTCTCTTTTATTAATTTGTCAAACTTAGATTCAGTATGTGCTAAAACATAATTTTGGTTTCCTGAAATATCACAACTAATATTATATTTATCAATTAGACTTTTAGTATAGTTTGTTCCTTCAATACAATTTTTAAAAAAAGATATTGTTTCTTCTTTACCATATCTTTTCATTAATTGATTTATTGTGAGTTTGGTTGGAGGTATACAACAAAAACCAGCATTTCTTGTTGAGGCACCCCAGCCTATGATACCCGCATCAACTATACATATTTTTAGATTATATTTATCAGATAAATTTATTGCACATGATAATCCTGTATAGCCTGCACCAATAATTAAAACATCAAATTCCTCATTTTGACTAATAGTTTCTAAATTTGAAAATTCACCATAATTATTATCCTGTGCGAACCAATACGACTTAGGCAAATCATTAAAATTATATATGTCATTATTATACATGTTAATATTATTACTATTCTATTAAAAAAAATTAAACATAAATTTAAAAAACTATTTAAATTATAAATTGTAATACTATTTGAGATAAGTGTTCAATAATTACCTTATTAAAAGAATTACCATTTATTTTTTTTCAACATTCTTATTTTTTTCTTCTCAAAGTGGCGCTAACAATCAAACAACTTATGAAAAGCTTGCTCAGGATTGGCCTAAAATATTTCCTGATGGCAATAGAAATGCAGCAGGACCGAGATTTTTTAAATATATATTAGACCAAAACCTAGAGTATGAAGATTTTATACAATTTAATAAGTTATATTGTGCAGTTTCAGGATCTCTTATTCCTCCAGATTCTCAACCAGATGAAATCTTCCTTACTAACTTAGAAAATGATGAAAAAATTTGTGGTCAATATTACAAATGTTGTTGGCCTTGCTTATGTGATGTAATGAAATATTCTGAAACAAAAAAAATTAATATAGATTTTAAAGATCAATCAAAGGATATTTATGCAATTGTTATAGACAATCCTTGTAATAAAAATGATTTTCCAGAACTTGTTAATAGAAATTATTTTTGCGAAGGTAATGAATTAAATCAAAAATATACTTACTCAGTAGATGATAAACTAGTTATTGGTTTATTACATAATGCAAAAAAATGCGATGCCTACGATATAGATTATATAAAAAATGATCAAATAACTGGACCTATGTGTGAAGCCCGAAATAGTATGCCTCTTGAAGAGCTAAATTTTGGTATGGGTGACATTTTTATCAGATTGGCAAATTGATAATATTTGAAATGAGTAAACTAATTTTTATTTTTATAGTATTAATATCGAGTATGGCTAAGGCAGAATTTTTCTCTAATATTTCAGATATAATTGAAAACAATAATGATAGATTAAGTTATGGAGTTTCAGTAACTGACTTTGATAAAGATGGGAACTTTGAATTTATTGTTGCAGGCTTTGGTTACTCTAATCTAGCCCTTAGTTATAAAAATGGAAAACTAATTAATACAATTGATGATCCTTTATTCATTGATGCGGATAAAAATACTATTGGTGTTTCGGCTTGCGATATAGATCAGGATGGTTTTGAAGAAATTTACTTCTTAAATACTGATACGTATAGTGGAGAAAAAAAATACTCTGACAGATTACTGGATAACAATAACAAAATATTTGATTATTTTGAGTTAGAAAAAAATTTAGAAAATTTAAATTTGACTGCAGGGAGATCAGTTGTTTGTGTAGACAGAAATGGATCAGGTAAATATGGTATATATGTTGCTAATTATGGAGGTCCTACAAGATTTTATGAAATTGAAGAAAATGAAGTTGAAGATTTAGCACCAATTCTTGGAATTGATCAAATAACTGGAGGAAGAGCTGTAATCTCAGGACATATAGTTTCTAATAATATGGATATATTTGCAGCTAATGAGAGAGGTCCAAATTTTTTATATAAAAATACTAATGGTAATTTTAATGATATTGCGATTGAAAAAAATGTCCAAGATACTTTTCAAAATGGCCGAGGAACAGCATTAACTGATTTTTTATATAGAGGAGAACTTGATATAATAACTAGTAATTGGGAAGGTTATCATCGTATTTTTGTAAAACAAAAAGAATCTTTTCTAGATATGTCTTCATTGGAATTTAGATCACCAAGTAGAATTCGAACGGTTATATCTGCGGATTTTGATAATGATGGTTATGATGAAATTTTTTTAAATAATATAGGTCAACCTAATAAACTCTTTCGTATTCTTGATGAAGGAAACTTAGAAGAAATCAAATTAGACGAAGCACTTGAAGCACAAGGTCTAGGAACCGGTGCTGCTGTTGCCGATATTGATGGAGATGGAATTTTAGAATTACTTATTTCTCATGGTGAATCTGGTGCTCAACCACTCAGTTTATTTAAAGCAAATGTGTTAAATACCAATTATGTTAGAATCAAACCTCTCAACACCTTTGGTGCTCCAGCTAGAGGTGCAACAGTTACTTTAAATACAAATTTAAGAAATCATGCTAAGACTATTGATGCAGGCTCAGGATATTTATGTCAAATGGAACCAGTAGCACATTACGGCTTACGTGAAGGTGAAATCATTAAAAATATAACTATCAAATGGACGAATGGTACAATTGATAGTTATGAAATTAATGATATAAATAATACATTCGAATTTAAACAAGGAATATAATTTAATGTCTGTTGCTGATACATTAAAAAAACCAGCTCCACGTTTTCATTGGAAATGTAAACACACATGGAGAAGAAGTGCTAAAAATACTGCTTGGTGTTTGCTAGGATGTAGTATTGGCGATTTTGGAACCATACTTTATTTTCAATTAACTGGCATTCCTTGGCCTACTCTTTATATTATGATCTTAGCAATCATTAATGGTATTATTACTAGCATCATTTTAGAGACTGTCGTTTTATCAAGACAAATGATTATCAGCAAAGCTTTCAAAACAGCCATAGGAATGAGTTTAATTTCAATGGTGTCTATGGAAATAGCTATGAATGCAGTTGACTGGATCATTATGGGTGGCGCTAAACTTGTATGGTGGGTAATACCTATAATGCTTCTTGCAGGTTTTCTAACGCCGTGGCCATATAATTATTACAGATTAAAAAAGTATAATATTGCCTGCCATTAATTAAATTAATTCACATACGAATATTGAAATTGGTTTAAACACACATATCTGATTTCGATGATTAGAATCTTACTTACATTACTATTTATTAGTTCCACATCATTTGCCGCTAGTACTAGTTCAAATGATAGTGAAACTAGCATTTCAGCAAGTGAACAAATTACAAAATTATACGATAAAGCTTACGAATTAGTCTATTACAAGAAATTTGATAAATCGATCAAATTGCTTGAAAAAATGGCTAAGCGTAAAGATCTTGGTGATAAAAAAGCCGATGTTTATAATTTGCTTGGATTTAGTTACAGAAAACATAGTGAGCCAAATTTAGACAAAGCTTTTGAAGCATATCAAATTGCATTAGAAGCTAACCCTGAACATTTGGGAGCACACGAATATCTAGGTGAGCTTTACATCACACTTGGAAAGATTAATAAAGCAAATGAAATGTTGTTAAAGTTAGAAACTTTAGCGGGAACTAATTCTATGGAATATACAAAGCTTAAGAAAGCTATAGATAATTCATAATTAGAATTATTTTAAAATAGATTAATTAAGCCCATTTTAATGGGCTTATTTTTTTGGTAAATATTAAAAATAAATAAAATTTATACTGAATGATGACT
>CABZCZ010000020.1 GCA_902524385.1 uncultured Alphaproteobacteria bacterium | reverse complement strand
CAATAATTTTAATATTCTCTAATTTAACATTTCCCGAAACTGCTGCAGTTGCGTTTGATTGCTCAACAGAAGAGCTTGCTGCTCCACCAATATGAAATGTTCTCATAGTTAATTGAGTACCAGGTTCTCCAATTGATTGTGCAGCTATAATACCCACAGCTTCACCAACATTTACAGGAGTTCCTCTCGCAAGATCTCTACCGTAACAAATTGAGCAAATTCCATTTTCTGTCTCACAAGTGAGTACTGATCTAATTTTTAATGATCTCAATCCAAGTCTTGATATAGAGTCTAAGTGTTTTTCAGAGATAATTTCACCTGCATTAATTATAGTATTTTGATTTTTATCAATAATGTTTTCAACTGGTGTTCTGCCTAATATTCTTTCTGTTAAAGAAGATGTTATGTTCCCTGATTCAACTATTTCTTCAACTATTACACCTTTTTTAGTATTGCAATCTAATTCTCTAATGACAGCATCTTGAGCTACATCTACTAATCTTCTAGTTAAATATCCACTACTAGCTGTTTTAAGAGCTGTATCAGCAAGACCTTTACGAGCTCCATGAGTTGAAGTAAAGTACTCTAGAACCGATAAACCCTCTTTAAAATTTGATTTAATTGGGTTTTCGATAATTTCACCAGAAGGTTTAGCCATTAAGCCTCTCATTCCTGATAATTGTTTTAGTTGTGCTGCAGATCCTCGAGCTCCTGAATGTGCCATCATATAAACAGAGTTAATGGGCTGTTCATCAGAAGGGCTAGAAATTACATCTAGCATTTTGTCAGCTACTCTATTGGTACACTCTGACCAAGCATCGACTACTTTATTGTACTTTTCTCCTTGAGTAATTAATCCGTCTTGATATTGGTCTTCATATTCTTGAACTTTTAACTGCGTAGTATTTAAAAGATCATTTTTGTCAGATGGAATAATAAGATCATCTTTACCAAATGAAATACCAGCTATTGCAGCATATTTAAATCCAATTTGCATAATATGATCGGCAAATAAGACAGTTTCTTTTTGTCCACAGAATCTATAAACTGAATCAATTATATTACTAACTTCTTTTTTTGTAAGAACTTTATTAATCATTTCAAAGTTTATATTTTTATTCTTTGGTAGGATATTTCCTAGTATCATTCTACCAGGAGTAGTTTGAACTTTAGATAAATTACCTTCATGCGTTTGAATTCTTGCTATGATTTTTGAATGAAGTGTAATGTCATCATTTTCTAAAGCTTTTAATATTTCATTTAAATCAACAAAACTTCGTCCCTCTCCAATTTGTTTTTCTCTCATTATTGATAAATAATAAATTCCTAAAATAATATCTTGAGAAGGAACGATAATTGGCTTGCCACTCGCTGGATGTAAAATGTTATTTGTACTCATCATCAATACTCTTGCTTCAAGTTGAGCTTCAAGACTTAAGGGAACATGAACTGCCATTTGGTCACCATCAAAGTCAGCATTAAAAGCTGTACACACTAAGGGATGTAATTGGATTGATTTACCTTCAATTAAAATTGGCTCAAATGCTTGGATACCTAATCTATGAAGAGTCGGTGCTCTATTCAAAAGCACAGGATGTTCTCTAATGACTTCGTCTAATATATCCCAAACTCTTGGATCTTCTTTTTCAACAAGTTTTTTTGCAGCTTTAATTGTGTTTGCCCAACCATAAATATCAAGTTTATGAAATATAAATGGTTTAAAAAGTTCAAGAGCCATTTTTTTTGGAATACCACATTGATGAAGTTTAAGATTTGGACCTACAACAATTACAGACCTTCCTGAATAATCAACTCTTTTCCCTAATAAATTTTGTCTGAATCGTCCCTGTTTACCCTTAAGCATATCAGATAGTGATTTAAGTGGTCTTTTATTAGTAGATGTTATTACTCTACCTCTCCTACCATTATCAAATAATGCATCAACAGACTCTTGAAGCATCCTTTTTTCATTCCTTATTATTATGTCAGGAGCCCTTAAATCAATTAATCTTTTTAATCTGTTATTTCTGTTAATTACTCTTCTATATAAGTCGTTTAGATCACTAGTAGCAAATCTACCTCCATCAAGCGGAACCAAGGGTCTTAATTCAGGCGGAATTACTGGTAAAACTTTCATGATCATCCATTCTGGTTTGTTTTTTGAAACAATGAAGGACTCTATAAGTTTTAATCTTTTTGTAATTTTAGTTTTTTTCAGTTCTGATTTGGTTTCAGTAAGATCGATTTTTAATTGGTTGTAGTCAGCTTCTAGGTCAATACTTAGAAGCATTTGTTCAATAGCTTCAGCTCCAATTGCAGCGCTAAATGAGTCTTCGCCGTATTCATCTTGATAGTCAATGTATTGTTCTTCTGAAATTATTTCACCCTTCTTCAAATCAGTTAGACCTGGCTCAACAACGATAAACTGTTCAAAATAAAGCACTTTCTCAAGATTTTTGATAGTCATATCCAAAAGAGTGGCAATCCTGCTAGGTAAAGACTTCATAAACCAAATGTGTGAAACTGGAGCAGCCAACTCTATATGACCCATTCTATCCCTCCTTACTTTAGATAAAGTAACTTCAACTCCACATTTTTCACAGATTATTCCTCTAAATTTCATTCTTTTATATTTACCACATAGGCACTCGTAGTCTTTTACTGGTCCAAAAATTCTAGAACAAAACAACCCATCTTTTTCCGGTTTAAATGTTCTGTAATTAATTGTTTCAGGTTTTTTGATCTCACCAAATGACCATGATCTAATATCATCTGGACTTGCAATAGATATTTTGAGACTATTAAAATTTTGGACACCTTGATTCTGATTAAAAATATTTGTAAGCTCTTTATTCATTTGTTCCTATCAAGTTAGTTAGATTATTTTCTTTTAAGTTTTCCTTAAAATCAAGATTTAAACCAAGAGATCTCAACTCTTTTACCATGACATTGAAGGACTCTGGGGTTCCTGATTCAAAATTATTATCACCTTTAACAATTGATTCATAAACCTTGGTTCTTCCTGCAACATCATCTGATTTGATCGTTAAGATTTCTTGTAATGTATATGCAGCTCCATATGCCTCTAGTGCCCACACTTCCATTTCACCAAATCTTTGTCCACCAAACTGTGCTTTACCACCAAGTGGTTGTTGGGTAACTAAGCTATATGGTCCAATTGATCTAGCATGAATTTTTTCATCAACTAGATGGTGTAATTTTAACATATACATATAGCCCACTGTAACAGGTCTTTCAAATTTTTGACCTGTAATTCCATCATATAGAATTTCTTGACCAGTACTAGAGACACCAGATATAGATAATAAATTAGTTATATCCTTCTCTTTAGCTCCATCAAAAACTGGAGTTGAAAATGGAATACCCTCTTTTAAATTATTACCTAAATCTAAAATTTCATCATCATTCATATTTTTAATAATTTTTTGATGATTTTCTAGATCATAAATTTCGAGCAGCTTATTTCTTAAATTATCAGTTTGACCTTCTGATTGTATTTTTGCTAACATTTCCTTGACTTGTTTACCTAAGGATGCAGATGCCCATCCAAGGTGTGTTTCTAAAATTTGACCAATATTCATCCTGCTTGGAACACCCAATGGGTTTAATACAATATCAACAGGAGTTCCGTCTTCGAGATATGGCATATCCTCTACAGGACATATTTTGGATATTACACCTTTATTTCCATGTCTACCTGCCATTTTATCACCTGGTTGAAGTTTACGTTTAACTGAAATAAAGACTTTTATTAACTTTAATACTCCAGGAAGTAGTTCATCACCACTTTGTATTTTATCAATTTTATTTTCAAATTTTTGATTAATGTTACCAAGTTGATTATCATAATTTTTTACTAATATTTCTATTTGGTCATTTTTTTTCTCATCTAATATATTTATTTTTAAAAGGTCACTTAAACTTAAAGTTTCAAGTTGTTCATATTTAATTTGAGTATTTTTTTTGAAACTATCAAAGCCAGATAAATATGTTTGATTGTTAAGTAATTCTCTTAGATGATTTCCAAAACTTTTTTCTAAAATATTTAATTCATCATCCCTATCACGAGCAATTACCTCAATTTGATTATTTTCAATACTTATAGCTCTTTCATCTTTCTCTATGCCTCTTCTAGAAAAGACTCTTATTTCAACAACAGTTCCTTTAACTCCCGGAGGAACTCTTAAACTAGTATCTTTTACATCTGCTGCCTTTTCACCAAAAATAGCTCTAAGCAATTTCTCCTCTGGTGTCATAGGAGACTCACCCTTTGGAGTAACCTTACCAACTAGTATATCCCCAGAACTAACCTCCGCTCCTACATAAACAATACCTGTTTCATCAAGGTTCACAAGCATCTCCTCGCTTGCGTTCGGAATGTCTCTGGTTATTTCTTCAGGACCTAACTTAGTATCCCTAGACATAACTTCAAACTCCTCAACATGAATAGAGGTGAAAACATCATCTTGAACAACCTTTTCTGATATTAAAATTGAATCTTCAAAGTTATATCCATTCCAAGGCATAAATGCTGCGAGTACATTTCTTCCAAGTGCAAGTTCACCTAAATCAGTTGCTGGACCATCAGCAATTACTTGGTTTTTACGGACTTTATCACCTACATTTACAAGTGGACGCTGCGTAATACAAGTATTTTGGTTAGATCTTTGAAATTTTGATAAATTGTAAATGTCAATTTTGTTTAGAGTCTTATCATTTTTATCAGTTATACGAATTACTATTCTATTGGCATCAAGTTGATCTACTATTCCTTCTCTTTTAGCTACTATGGTTGATCCACTGTCATTAGCTACTGTATATTCCATGCCAGTACCAACTAAAGGAGCTTTTGGTTTTATTAATGGTACAGCTTGTCTCATCATGTTTGAACCCATTAATGCTCTATTGGCATCGTCGTTTTCTAGGAAAGGAATTAAAGAGGAAGCGACAGAAACCAATTGTTGAGGAGAAACATCCATTAAATCTATTGCATCAACATCTACATTAATAAACTCACCATTCTTTCTACAACTAACAATTTGATTAGCAAACCTGCCTTTTAGATTAATTTCTGCATTTGCTTGCGCTATCACGAAATCCTCTTCATCTATTGCACTTAAATAAACTACTTTATCTGTAACTTTTCCAGCATTTACAATTCTGTATGGAGTTTCTATAAAACCATATTTATTAATTCTAGAATATGAAGCTAAACTATTAATTAAACCAATGTTTGCTCCTTCTGGTGTTTCAATAGGACAGATCCTTCCATAATGTGTTTGATGTACATCCCTAACTTCAAATCCAGCGCGCTCCCTATTTAAACCTCCTGGTCCAAGAGCAGATACTCTTCGTTTATGTGTAATTTCGCTTAATGGATTAGTTTGATCCATAAATTGACTGAGCTGACTAAGTCCAAAGAATTCTTTTACTGAAGCAACTACAGGTTTTGCGTTAACAATATCTTGAGGCATAATATTATCTACCTCCAATGAACTTAATCTCTCTTTTATTGCTCTATCCATTTTTAGTAAACCAATTCGATATTGGTTCTCTAAAAGTTCACCAACTGAACGAACTCTACGGTTTGCTAAATGATCAATATCATCAATTTCACCTTTTCCATCAATGAGATTGTGCATATGTTTTACAACATTTAAAATATCTTCTTTATCTAAAACTCTTTGCTCTTTTTGAGTATTCTTTTTAAATTTGGCATTTATTTTTAATCTACCTACTGATGACAAATCATATCTATCTGAGTTGAAGAACAGATTATTAAAAAGATTTTCTGCAGTTTCAATTGTGGGTGGTTCACCTGGTCTTAATATCTTAAAAATCTCAAAGAGAGCTTCTTCTCTTGACCTTGCTTTATCTACTTGAAGTGTATTTCTGATATATGAACCAATTTCAATATTATCAGATTTAAGAATATCAAGTTTACTAATTTTATTATCATTTAAAAATTGCAAGAAAATTTCATCAATTTCATAACCAGCTTCAAAATAAATTTTACCAGTTTTTTCATCAATAATATCTGAGGATGTGAAAAAACCCATCAAAGATTCTTCATTAATAGTAATATTTGAAATATTTTTCTTTTTTAGATCATTGATGATTTTTTGATTAACTTTTGTGCCTTTAGAAATAATAATTTTTCCATTTTTTGAGTCAAGTAAATCATAATTCAATATCTTTGCTTTGAAAAAGGATAGATCTTCTTTAAATGACCATCCATAATTATTTTTTTTATAAACAATATTATCATAAAAAATTGATAGAATTTCCTCTCCACTCATACCAAGTATTCTTTTGGGATCAGGTTCAATTTTATTTTTTTTACAATCTTGAATGTATTTTTCTGAATAGCTACTAAGAAGGCATTTAAACAAAGTACTGACAGGAAACTTTCTTTTTCTATCTATTCTTGCATGAATGTTATTCTTTGCATCATGTTCAAAATCCAGCCAAGAACCTCGATATGGAATAATTCTAGCATTAAAAAGATATTTACCACTTGTGTGTGTTTTTCCAAAATCATGATCAAAAAACACACCTGGTGATCTATGCATTTGACTTACTACTACTCTTTCAGTCCCATTAACTACAAATGTAGCGTTTTTTGTCATAAGAGGAATATCACCCATATAAACTTCTTGCTCTTTAATATCTCTAACAGACTTAGTTCCTGCAATTTCATCAATATCCCATATAATTAGTCGAAAATTTACTAATAGTGGAGTTCCATATGTGAGGCCTCTTTGTGAACACTCCTCCACATCATATTTTGGTACACCAAGATTATAACTGACATAATCTACGGAAGCCCTTTCTGTATAATCATGAATTGGAAATACTGATTTAAAAATTGAGTGAAGACCAACATTGTCTCTTTTGTCTGGATCAGTTCTTAGTTGTAAAAAATTATCAAAAGATCTTTTTTGGACCTCAACTAGATTTGGTAAAGATGTAACAAGAGGTATTTTTCCAAAAGATTTTCTTATTTTTTTTGAATTAATATGATCTAAACTCATTTTTCTCCTTTAATTATTAACAAATGATAGCAGGCCTTCAAAAAGGCCTACTATTTATTTTAATGTAACTTTAGCGCCAGCTGCTTCTAATGCTTTTTTCATCTCTTCAGCTTCTTCTTTTTTAACACCTTGTTTAAGTGGTTTTGGAGCACCTTCAACTAGATCTTTTGCTTCTTTTAAGCCAAGACCAGTAATAGTGCGAACCTCTTTGATAACAGCTATTTTGTTAGAACCGCATTCAGATAGTTCAATATCAAATTCAGTCTTCTCTTCTGCTTCAGCTTCTCCGCCACCTGCAGCTGGAACTGCGGCTACTGCTACTGGGGCAGCGGCAGATACACCCCATTTTTCTTCAAGTAGCTTGCTTAGTTCAGCTGCCTCAAGTACAGTTAACGAAGAGAGATCTTCCACTATTTTATTTAAATCAGCCATTTATTTCTCCTTATTACCTAGTTCGACTCTTGTTTATTGCTACTGTTAGAACTAATTAATCTTGCAATTTGTGCCCCAGGTTCAATTGTAATTGAAGCTATCTTTTGAGCAGGTGCAGATATTAACCCTATTATTTTTCCTCTTAATTCATCTAAAGAAGGTAATTTAGCTAGAAAATCAATTTTTTCTTTATCAATTTTCTCACCATTATAACCTCCGCCAATAATTTTAAACTTTTCAAATTTTTTCTCGAAGCTAACTGCTACTTTTGCTGGTGCTACTGCATCATCAGAGTAAGCAATTGCTGTTGGACCTTTAAAAAGCTCAGAAATATCTTTAAATTGAGTTTCAGATATAGCAAGTTTAGTGAGTCTGTTCTTAGTTACTTTAAATTTTGCACCATTATCTCTCATTTCTTTTCTTAGTTGCTCTGTTTCATTCACTGTTAGCCCAGAATATTCAGCCACAATTACAGAAGTAGCATTTGAAAAGTCTTCTTTGAGATTACTTACAAAATCTTTTTTTTCAGAACGTTTCACGTCAACCTCGGTTTTAATTGGATCCAAAAGATCCAATATTAGCTAAAATTAGTTTGCCCACCAAACTAATCTAAAGCCTGTCAAGAAGCAAATCAATGACTCGCTTCAGTCTATGCAGGAAATTAAGCTTAAAGCTCCTGCAGTCTTTGACAGGTGATGATCAAAGATCATCTTTTGGATTAATTAACGTAAGCTAGCTTGGTTAATATTTAATCCAACTCCCATAGTTGAAGCTATGGTAACCTTTTTTATAAAAGAACCCTTAACGGCATCAGGTTTACTTTTACTAACAGAAGAATAAAATTTTTTAATATTTTCTAATAATTCTTCTTCACTAAAATCTAGTTTTCCAATGCCAGCATGAACGATACCAGATTTATCATTTTTGAATTTAACTTGACCTGATTTAGCTTCTTTTACTGATTTAGAAATTTCATTAGATACAGTACCAAGTTTAGGATTTGGCATTAATCCTTTTGGACCTAGTATTTTTGCTACTTTACCTAATTTTGGCATCATATCTGGAGTTGCAATTAGAACATCAAATTCTATTTTTGATTTAGAAATTGTTTCGATTAAATCATCACTTCCTACTAAATCAGCACCATTATTTTTTGCTTCGTTTTGTTTGTCCTCATTTGCAATTACTGCAACCTTTACAGTTTTTCCTGTTCCATTAGGAAGATTCACAACACCTTTAATATTTTGATCAGTTTTGTTACTATCAATTCCTAGATTAATTGAAATATCAATTGTTTCTTTAAACTTTACGTAAGATTTCTCTTTTAAAATTTTTATTGCCTCAAGTGGCTCGTAAACCTTTGTAGTGTCTAAATTATTTAATATTTTCTTTCTATTTTTTTTTATTTTCATTAACCAACTACCTCCATGCCCATTGAAACGGCAGATCCTTTAACCATGTTCATTGCTCCATTTAGATCAATAGCATTTAAATCTTGCATTTTTTCTTTAGCAATTTTTTCAATATCTTGGATTGAGACTTTACCCACTAAAGATCTTCCAGGAGTTGAGTTTCCTTTTTTTATTTTTGCTGCTTTTTTAAGATAGAAACTTACTGGTGGTAATTTTGTAGTAAAATCGAAACTTCTATCTTTGTAAGCAGTTATAATAACTGGAATTGGAGCTCCTTTTTCTAAATCTTTTGTTTTATCATTAAATGCCTTACAAAAATCCATAATATTCAAACCTCTTTGTCCAAGTGCGGGACCAACGGGAGGTGAGGGGTTAGCCCCTCCAGCAGGAATTTGTAATTTAATTAAACCTAAAATCTCTTTAGCCATAGTTTATACCTTTTCTACCTGTGAATATTCTAAATCAACAGGTGTTGATCTTCCAAAAATAGAAACAGCTACTCTTAGTCTAGCTTTATCTTCATCTATTTGTTCGACCTCTCCATTAAATGATGCGAAAGGTCCATCAATTACTTTTACTTGTTCTCCAACATCATACATTATCGCAGGTCTAGATTTTTCTACACCATCAATAACTTGTTCAGATATTCTTTTTGCTTCAGCATTACTAATAGGTACTGGCTTACCTTTGTTACCTAAGAAACCACTTAACTTCGGAGTTGTTTTAATAATATGCCAGGTGTCATCATTTAAGCTCATTTTAATAAGTATATAGCCAGGAAATATTTTCCTTTCTGTATTAACCCTTACGCCTCTTTTTACTTCAACAATGTTTTGAACTGGAACAGATATTTCTTCGATATGTTCTTTAACACCAAGTTTTGTTGCTTGATCAAGAATACTGTCAGCAACCTTTTTTTCATAACCTGAATAGGCATGAAGAACGTACCATCTTGCTCTGCTCATTAAAAACCTGAACCTATTTCAATTATTTTTCTTATTGAATAGGACCATATTTGATCAGTTAATAGAAAAAATAATGAGAATAATATTATTAATAATATGACTATTGCAGAAGAAATAAAAGTATCTCTTCTTTGAGGCCAAGTTACTTTCTGTAATTCTTGTCTAACTTGTCTTACAAAAAGAGCTGGTGATGTTTTCTTTTTTTCGATATTCATATTTTCATTTCTCTTGGCAGGAGTGGCAGGACTTGAACCCGCAGCCCCCGGTTTTGGAGACCGGTGCTCTACCAGTTGAGCTACACTCCTAATAAGTATTGGCTAACTAATAGAGCGGTCTCTAAAACTATTCAATAATTTCAGCAACAACTCCAGCGCCAACTGTTCTTCCACCTTCCCTTATTGCAAATTTTAAACCTTTATCCATTGCAATTGGAGACAAAAGTGTAACTTCCATAGCAATATTATCACCAGGCATTACCATTTCTGTTCCTTCAGGTAATTTAATTGTTCCAGTTACATCAGTTGTTCTAAAGTAGAATTGAGGTCTGTAGTTTGAAAAAAATGGTGTATGTCTTCCACCTTCTTCTTTTTTTAATACATATGCTTCTGCTTTAAATTTAGTATGAGGTTTTATTGAACCAGGTTTTGCTAATACTTGACCACGTTCAACTTCTTCTCTTTTTGTTCCACGAAGAAGAACACCGACGTTGTCTCCAGCCTCACCAGAGTCTAGAAGTTTTCTAAACATTTCAACTCCAGTACAGGTAGTTTTTTGAGGATCTCTTATTCCTAGGATTTCAATTTCCTCTCCAACTTTAACTTGACCCTGTTCAATTCTTCCAGTCACAACTGTGCCTCTACCAGAAATTGAAAATACATCTTCAACTGGCATTAAGAAAGGCTGATCTACAGGTCGGCTAGGTTGTGGTATATGTTCATCAACTGCTTTCATTAATTCCATAATTGAATTTTTTCCAATTTCATCATCTCTACCTTCGAGAGCTGCTAAAGCTGAACCCTTAATGATTGGGATAGTATCACCTGGGAATTCATATGAAGTAAGAAGTTCTCTTATTTCCATTTCAACTAGATCAATTAATTCTTTGTCATCTACTTGATCAACTTTGTTCATGTATACAACAAGAGCAGGTACGCCTACCTGTCTAGCTAAAAGTATGTGTTCTCTTGTTTGAGGCATTGGTCCGTCAGCTGCATTAACAACAAGGATACCGCCATCCATTTGAGCTGCCCCAGTGATCATGTTCTTAACATAATCTGCGTGTCCAGGACAATCTACGTGAGCATAATGTCTTGCTTCAGTTTCGTATTCAACGTGTGCAGTTGAAATGGTTATTCCACGCTCTCTCTCTTCAGGTGCTTTATCTATGTTAGCGTAGTCTGTAAATTCTGCTCCACCTGATTCTGCTAATATTTTTGTTATAGCAGCAGTTAATGTTGTTTTACCATGGTCAACGTGACCAACGGTTCCTATGTTACAATGCGGTTTGTTTCTTTCGAATTTTGCTTTAGCCATTTTTTACCCCAATAATATTTTGTTATGGAGCGGGTGAAGGGAATCGAACCCTCGTAGCCAGCTTGGAAGGCTGGAGCTTTACCACTAAGCTACACCCGCAACTAAACTGACTGCTTCACACACTCACTTTAATGCTTTCATCCCATTACCTCCATAATGGTGGAGGGGGTAGGATTCGAACCTACGTACGCTCACGCGGGCGGATTTACAGTCCGCTGCCTTTAACCACTCGACCACCCCTCCATTTGAAGAAATTGGCCAATACTAATAAATTAGTATATATGTCAATCTAAAACAGCAACATCACCTTTGCAAAGTACGTATACTCGTAAAAGCAACGGCCTTTTAGACAAAAAATGCTATTTTGTACATATCTAGATTGTATAAATTAAACAAATCTGTGATATTAAATCATGACTAAG
>CABZCZ010000019.1 GCA_902524385.1 uncultured Alphaproteobacteria bacterium | reverse complement strand
AATTAAATATTTGTAAACTTTAACATTTACATCTTTTGGATAAGGGGTAAGAACAGCAATTTTTTTATGGTTGAGCAATTTAAGTGCTTTAACAGCTGCTGTAATAGGTGTGGTGATTAAAGTATCAGGTTTAGCTTTGAAGATTTCAGATCTTATTCTTTTTTCACCAATTTCAATAGTACCCGAAGTACATCCATACGCTACAACTTGTATTTTTTCATTGGGTAATATTTGGTTTGTTGTTTCTGTAAGATGATCAGCCATCTTCATATAATTTGCATGAGTAAGAGGATTTAAAAATGGTATCCTATTAAAAAATAGATCAACTGGTAAATTATGGCAAATTTTTCTAAAATCCTGCTCAATGGTAAAATCAGTTGATAATGTAATTATGCCAATTCTTGAAAAGTTTGTATCATGTAAATTGGCTTTAACATTATTTTGATTAAAACTATCCATTATTGATTTGGAAAATAATCCTCACACTCACCTTCTCTATGAACATCAGTAGTGGCACAATGTAAACTACCGCCAAACGCATAAACGTCTCTAAAAGGAACTGGAATAACCTCCAATCCAAAACTTTCCATTTGTTTAATCATTTTTTCTTCCGTTGCCTCGACACATATAGTTTTAGGATCAATTATCAAAACGTTCATTGATAACCAGATTGATGAATAACACATTGGTGGTGGACTATTATGAATGGAAGGTGCTGCCTCATGAATTTCCCATTTATTATCATCAAATATTTTTCTTTGCTCTGATGATATTTTTCTATTCGGATTAATAATTATAACTCCTGGTTTAATAGGAGTAAAACATGCATCAATGTGAGTTGGAATTAAATCACCTGGTAAATTAATTTGATGAACGCGATGATTTGGATAATGTCTTCTTAACCAATCTAAACCACTTAAATTTGACGTAAAATTGTTATGATAAAAGAGATCTTTTCCAAAGCGTAAAATTTCTGCTGCATCGAAAAGTGGTTCTTTTTCTGTCAATATCATGTCTCTATTTTCGATTTTTTTATATCGTTCTTCTTCCGTTATGCCTTCAGGAAGATAATTAGACTTATAAGATTGATTTGTTAATCTTGGTTTAGGTGCAGACTCCCATCTCATATTTTTATCTTCTGAATAATATTTTTCAATTAGTGGTCTATAAGCAAGGTACTCAAACCATCTACATCTGTAAGACATGGGAGCCTCTAACATTTCATTTCCTACAGTGAGAATAACATCTCTAGGGGGCATACAACCAAACATACCATCATTAGACCAATCGGGTGTCTCAATACTCTTAGAAAAGTCAATAGGTGTTGGTCTATCAACTTTTATATTCAGGGAATTTAAAATTTTAACAAAGTTTTCTAATTGTATATTTGCTTTATCAATTGACTCCTTTGAACGTGGTCCGTGAGATCCTGCCATACCACTATCTTTACTAATTTTTGGTTCAAGTGCTGGTTCCATTGGAGGTATGTTGGCATTTTCAACTGCTCCAACTATAACATGTTTTAATGGATCCCATTCATTCCATGAATTAACTATTGTCATTATATTTTCCTTAATTTAAAAATATGCATTATAATTAAAACATATGGAATTAAATAACAAATCACTCTTTAAACAAAAATGTTTTATAAATGGAGAATGGGTTGAAAGTTCTTCAGGTGAAACTCTTGACGTCAATAATCCAGCCTCTCTTGAAATTATAGGCAAAGTCCCAAAATGCTCAGTTTCAGAAACTAAAAAAGCTGTAGATGATGCTAATACGGCTTTCCAAACTTGGAAAGAAACGACTGCTAAAGAAAGATCAGTTATTCTAAAAAAATGGGGCGAGCTAATAATAGAAAATGTAGATGATTTAGCTAAAATAATGACCATTGAGCAAGGCAAACCTTTGGCTGAAGCAAAGGGTGAAATACTAATGGGAGCTTCATATATTGAGTTTTATGCTGAAGAAGCAAAAAGAGTTTATGGTGATATAGTTCCTGATCCAAGACCTGGAAAAAGAATAGTAATAATTAAACAACCTATTGGTGTTGTTGGAGCAATAACTCCATGGAATTTTCCAAATTCAATGATCACACGAAAATGTGCTGCTGCTCTAGCAGTTGGTTGTACTACTGTTGTTAAACCAGCAAGTCAAACACCCTATTCAGCATTAGCTGTAGCAGTACTTGCTAAAGAAGCAGGTTTTCCAGATGGTGTATTTAATGTAATCACTGGATCGGCAAGTGAAATTGGTAAAGAGTTAACAAGTAACCAAATTGTAAGAAAAATTTCTTTTACAGGATCTACGGAGGTTGGAAAAATACTTTTAGAACAAAGTGCCTCAACAGTAAAAAAAGTTTCTATGGAACTTGGGGGTCACGCACCCTTTATTGTTTTTGATGATGCAGATATGGATGAAGCTGTTGCAGGCGCACTTCAAAGTAAATTTAGAAATAGTGGTCAAACATGTATTTGTTCAAATAGAATATTTGTGCATGAAAATATTTATGATGAATTCCTGAAAAAATTTACAAATGAAGTCAGTAAAATAACAGTGGGAAATGGACTTGAAGATGGAATTACATCTGGTCCTTTAATTGATCAATCCTCTTTAGAAAAAGTAGTTGATCATGTACAAGACGCGGTTAATACAGGAGCGAAAATAGCAATTGGTGGAGATGTGCATTCGCTTGGTGGTAATTTCTATCAACCAACTGTTCTCTCTAATGTATCTACAAAGGCAAAAATAACTTTTGAAGAAACATTTGGACCTGTTGCTCCGCTTTATAAATTTTCCAGTGATGATGAAGTGATTAAAATGGCTAATGATACACCATATGGATTAGCTTCATATTTCTATTCAAGAGACATAGGAAGAATTTGGAGAGTTGCCGAGGCACTTGAATATGGAATTGTATCTATTAACAATGGACTACCAACAATTGCAGAAGTTCCTTTTGGAGGTGTAAAAGAATCAGGAATGGGAAGAGAAGGTTCTCGATATGGTCTTGATGACTATTTAACTATAAAATATATTTCAATGGGTGGTATTTAAGAAAGCCAAGCAGCTCCTCTTACACCACTTGAATCTCCATAAACATTTTTAACAACTTTAGTTTCTAGCGTGTCAGTAAAAACATATTTTTTTAGATTATCATTTATATTTTCGTAAATAAAATCTATATTGGACATACCACCACCCAAAACTATAACATCTGGATCAAGGATGTTACATACAACAGATAAGCCTCTAGCTAAATGATCAATGTATTGATTTAGTGCAAAAATACTGTTTTCTTCATTATTAATAAAACCCTCTAATATTTGATGTGAATTATAATTTTTATTGAAACGCAAGTTATAAGCTGATGAAAATCCTGGGCCAGATATATAAGTTTCTAAACAACCATTTTTCCCACAATAACATTTTTTTACATATTTTTTTTCTTCTTCAGTTCTACCTGGCAGTACTATGTGACCCCATTCCCCACTTATACTATTTCGCCCTCTTATAACTTTTTGATTAATGCTAATACCACCACCAACACCTGTTCCGATGATTACTCCGAAAACAACTTGATAACCTTTACCTGCCCCATCTACTGCTTCAGACAGAGTGAAACAATTAGCATCATTTTCTATATTAATTTTTCTATTAAGAATTTTATCCAAATCTTGCTTAAATGGTTTTCCATTTAACCATATAGAATTAGCATTTTTAATTAAAGCTGTATCATTTGATATGGCCCCCGGCATTCCCATGCCAACAGATTCTGCTTTGCCATGCTTATCTTCAAAATGATTTATAATGGAGAGTATTCCATTAATTGTTCCATCATAACTTTTTTCAGTATTAATTCTTTTTCTATCTATTTCAGTTCCATTTAGATCTAGAAGAATACCCTCAGTTTTGGTACCGCCTACATCAATACCTATTTTCATTAATTATTATTTTGTAATAATTTTATGTAAAGTTGGGATCAAAGCAACTGCTAATGCAATTTTAAACAATTCACTTGGAATAAATGGTAAAAGACCAGCGGCTACTGCTTTTTCAAAACCAATAATATAACCAAGATAGATGATACCAAATGAAAATATAATAGCAGAACCAATTAATAGAGATACTGTAGCTTTAAAATATGTTTTACTAAAACCTAAATTTGCTAAATAACTTATAACGATGGATGCAAATAACATACCATAAAGATATCCTGCCGTTGGTCCAACTAAATAAGCAACTCCACCACCGGCTGCAAAAACAGGAAGTCCTATAGCTCCTTGAAAAAGATAAAATGCAACAGTGACAAAAGACAATCTTACACTGTATGTCATTCCTATTAAGAATATGACAAACGTCTGCATTGTCATTGGTACTGGCCAGAATGGTACTTGAACTTTAGCGGAAATCGCTAGTAAAATTGAACCAAATAACATCAATGTAATTATAAGAAAATTTGAATTTACATTTTCAAAATTTTTTAGTTTGTGTAGTAGAATTCTATTTTCGTCCATATGTTTTCCTTTAAATAGTATAATTAAACTAATTTATATTTTGCTTCAAGCTTATCCCAAAAATCTTTCTCTAATTTTACATTGTTTAATGCATTAATTTGCTTCAATCCTGTAGGGGAAGTTACGTTTATTTCTGTTAGATAATTTCCAATTATATCAATTCCAACAAAAAAAAGATTGTGCTCTTTTAGTTTCGGTCCCAAATTTTCGATAATTTCTTTGTCTCTATAAACTAGGTCAGTTTTACTTGCCTTACCGCCAGCATGAAAATTTGCCTTTAAATTACCTTCTTGAGGTATTCTAGCAACTGAACCAAAATATTCACCATCAAAAAAAATAATCCTCCTGTCACCATGCTTTATCTCGTTGATAAATTTTTGCACCATTATAGGCAAGTGTAAATATTTCTCTAATATTTTAGAATTGAAATTACTTTTATCAAATTTATGTATACCCTCTCCTCCATTACCATAAAGTGGTTTGGTTATAATATCTTCTTCTTTATCCAAAAATTCTTCAATAATTTTTAAATCTTTTGTTACCAAAGTAGGTGGCATAAATTCTTTAAAATTAAATGTAAATAATTTTTCAGTAGAATTTCTAACTGCTGTTGGATCATTCACAATAATTGTTGAAGATGGAAGTAAGTCTAAAATATAAGTCGATGTGATATAATTCATATCAAAAGGAGGATCCTGTCTTAAAAAGACAAATTGAAAATCTTCTAATTTGGCAATTATTTTATTAGATTTAAAATTAAAATAATTTTTTTCATCTAGCAATAACTCTAAATAATATCCAGATGCTTGAATAGTATTTTCTTTTATGAATAAATCTTTTGGATTGTAATAAAAAATATCATAACCTCTTTCTTGTGCCTCATAACCTATTAAAAAAGATGTATCGAATTCATAATCAATCTTTTCAATATTATCCATTTGGATTGCTATATTTTTTTTCATTAGAAAATTTCTTTCTCATATATTTTTTTAATATTTTTATTCCATTCGCCATTATATTTATTGATTAATAGATCAGCCGGTGAATGACCATTTGATAAATTTTGTTCTAAATCTTTGAGATAAAATGTTTCGTTATATTTTTCATTTTTTACTAGAATATTTCTTTTCTCTAAACCTGATTTTGAAATTTCAAACAATTTTTGTGCAATATCTAGCAAATCACCATTTTTGAATTTTGTTTGTAAACCTTCTATTGGGGCTAAATTATTTATTAAATTTCTATCATTTTGAGTCCAACCCTCAACAATTTCATTTGTTTTATCAATAGCTTCATCATTATATAAAATACCAATCCAAAAAGCAGGCTGAGAACATATTAAATCCCATGAACATGCGTCCATAGAACGAATTTCTAAGAATTGCTTTAATCTAACTTGAGGAAATAAAGTTGATAAATGGTTTATCCAATCTTCTATAGTAGGTTCAATGTTTAAATCTTTAGAAATATTATTTTCCATATAATCTCTAAAAGTATGATTGGTCATATTTATATATTTATGATTTTTAATTACAAAATACATTGGTACATCTAGAGCATACTCAACATATTTTTCAAAATTAAAATCTTTATCAAAAACAAATGGCAATAAACCTGTTCTATCTTTGTCTGTGTGATGCCAAAAATGAGACCTCAAACTCTTATATTTAGAAACTTTTTTTTGATCAAAAGGTGAGTTAGCAAATATTGCAGTTGCTATACCTTCAAGATTTAACATTAATCGATACTTAGCAATCATATCTTCTTCGGAATGATAATCCAAATTTACTTGGTTTGTACATGTGCGTTTCATCATATGATGTCCTAGAGTACCAACTTTGGGCATATATTTTTTCATTATTGAATATCTTTGTTTTGGCATCCAAGGAAAATCATCAAGAGATAAACTTGGCTCAACACCTAATCCTAATAATATGAAACCAAATTCCTCACCAATATCTTTTAATTCCTTTAAATGTCTATTAGTTTCAGTGCAGGTTTGATGGATATTTTTTAATTGCGCTCCAGATAATTCGATCTGACCACCTGGTTCTAAAGTTATACTTTCACCAAATCTTTCTAAAGCAATTATTGTAGTATTTTTATCATCATACTTAGGTTTCCATCCCTTATTTACAAATTTTAAAAGAATCTCTTTTATTCCATTGGGCTCTTCATAAGATAATTGATGTAAACTATCTTTTTTTAGAACAAATTTCTCGTGTTCTACTCCTATGCGTAAATCATTCTTATTTTTGATTCCTTTATAAAAGTAATCTATCAGATCATTTTTTTTTAGCATTGTTTTAACGTAAATAGGTTAGATCATATTAAAAATAAAGTTGCTAATCCAAGAAAAGAAAGGAAACCAAATACATCAGTTATTGTAGTCAAAATTACTGCAGATGCTAAAGCAGGATCAATTTTAAGTTTATCTAAAACTAGTGGTATTACAATTCCTGAAAAACCAGCGATTAGTAAGTTTAATATCATAGCAAGACCTATTATTAAACCTAACAACAAATTATCAAACCAATAAATAGAAATCAAAGATATTATGATGGCAAATATAATACCATTTATACCACCAATGATAGTTTCTTTGATTATTATTTTTATGGCATTACTAGTTGTTAGTTCTTTCACAGCAATGGCTCTTACAGCAACAGTTAAAGTTTGAGTACCAGCATTAGCACCCATTGAAGCTACTATTGGCATTAAAATAGCTAAGGCCACTACTTTTTCAATTGCAGCTTCAAACAAACCTATAACTATGGATGCAACTACTGCTGTCATTAAATTTACAATCAACCATGAAATTCTAGATTTTGTTGTAGAAATAATTGACTCATATAAATCTGTATGATCTACACCTCCAAGCTTTAAAATATCTTCCTCTCTTTCTTCTTCTATAACCTCAACAACATCATCAACTGTAATTGATCCAATAATTTTTTTTCGATTATTGATAACAGGAGCACTGACCAATCCGTATTTATTAAATAATAATGCTACATCTTCTTGATCTGTATTTACATCAATTAATCTTAATTCTTTGTTAGTTATGGAATTTAATTCTACTTCTCTTTTTGAACCCATTAACCTTCCTAATGGAACAACTCCTTTTGCTTCTTGGTTGTTATTAATTAAATAAATATCATAGAAATCTTCAGGAAGTTTAGCTTTATTATTTCTCAAATAATCAATTGCTTGACCAACATTCCATGATTGATTAACAGCAACAAATTGTCTTTGCATTAATCTTCCAGCAGAATCTTCAGGATACTTTAATCCTTCTTCAACCAATGTGCGTTCTTCTTTGTCTAAATTTTCTAAGAATATAGTCTGATCTTTTTCTTCTAAATCTTCTGCTAGGTCGACTACATCATCAGTATCTAAACTTTTAGCATTATTAGCTAATTGTTTTATATCCAAAGTTTCTATTATTTCTTCTCTAACACTGTCATTTAAATAAGTTAATATTTCAGGATCAAAATCTTTATCGATTATATTTAAAAGACTTAGTCGTAAAACTGGATCTAAATTTTGAAGAATGTCTGCAATATCAGCATTATGAATATTTTTTAAATAAGATAAGACATTATCATATTTATAATTTTCTAAATAATCAGATACTATTTCAACAGATTTAGATGAAGAATCCTGATCTTTTTTTATTATAATTTCTTCCATACAAATTGGTGCGGCTGAGAAGACTTGAACTTCCACAGGATAAATCCCACAGCGACCTCAACGCTGCGCGTATACCAATTCCGCCACAGCCGCATATATAGTAGAATTAAATACCAGATAGGATATTAACTATCAACAAAGTTAAATAAAGATGAAACAATTTGAAATTAAAATATCTAATAGTGAAGTAAATTATGAAAAAGCGTTAATGTTTATGGAGTCTAGAGTTGATGAAATAATCAATAATAATTCTAAAGAATTATTATGGTTTTTAAATCATAATCATGTTTTTACTCAAGGAACAAGTGCCTCAAAAGAAGAGATATTAAAATCAGATGTTATTGATGTTATAAAATCCAATCGTGGAGGAAAAACAACTTATCACGGTCCTGGTCAAAGGATTGTATATTTTATGTTAAATTTAAATAATAAAAATAAAGATATTAGAAAATTTATTACAATAATTGAAAGTTCTCTTGTTTCCTTTTTAGCAAACTATAATATTGAAGCACAAACTTTCAAAGATAGGGTAGGTATTTGGGTAACTAAAAATAACAATATTTCATTTAATAAAGAAAAAAAAATTGGCGCAATTGGATTACGAATTAAAAAATGGATTACATACCATGGATTAAGTTTTAATATTAACCCTGATCTTAAATATTATAATTATATTCATTCCTGTGGTTTAAAAGAGTATCAAAATACTTCAATGGAAGAATTAGGTATTAAACTAGAACAATCTGAATTTGATATTAAATTTAAAAAAATTTTTTTAGAAAAGTTAAAAACTATTTAAATATTCTGTTAAATCTTTACTAATTTTTAAATTATTTTTTTTTATAAAGCTGAGAAAGTGATCCGGTAATTTTGAAATAAATTCAAACTTCTTCGTATTTATTTCAAATTTTAATCCAATTGCATGTAACATCAACTTTTCTTTTGAATACTTAGAATGAATATTATATTTTTGATCTCCAACTATTGGACATCCAAGATTTTTAGATACTATTCTAAGTTGATGAGTTTTTCCAGTTTTAGGATTAAATAAAATTGAAGATATACCTTTATTTTTATTTAATAATTTATAATTTGTTAAAGTATTTTCAATTTTAAGTTTTTTATTTTTAATTTCTATTTTAACTTGAGAATAATTATTTTTTGGATTTCCTTCACATAAAGCAATATAGTATTTAGTAATTTCTTTTTGTTTGAAAAGATAAGATAGTTTTTTTGCATAATTAAGATTTTTAGCAATTAAAAGAAGGCCAGACGTTTCTTTGTCAAGTCTATGTACTAACCTATATTGTGAATTAATATTTTTGATTATATGATCTATTGAAATAATTATTTTACTTCCTCCTTGAGTGGCGATTTGTGACCATTTATCCAAAACAATAAAATCATTGTTTTCAAATTTTATTGCTGTTTTGAATTTATCTAGAATTTCTTTAGATATTTTTATATTTTTTTTATAAATTATCTTATTTTTGTAAAGTTTTTCATGAAAATTTAATATTTTAAGATTATCATTAAGTTTAACTATATAGTTTGCTTTAGTAGTCGAGTTATTAATTAAAATATTTTTTTTTCTAATATTTTTCTCAATGAAACCTTGTTTCAAAGACGTATATTTGAGTTTAAGATATTTATCTAGTCTTTGATTCAAATTATTTATGATTTTAATGTTTTTAATCAAATCAAAATTTATTTAATAAAGTTCCTAAATATGCAGATAATATACATATAAAAATGGAAATAAAAATATAAGTAAAAGAAGAAATATATTTTTTTGAATTTATTAGTTCTACTACTTCATAAGAAAATGCAGAAAAAGTTGTGAAAGATCCCAAAAGACCAATAATTAAAAAAAACTTAATAAAATTTTCAGATAAATTATTTCCAAAATTTGATGTTATAAAATATCCTATTAAAAAAGATCCTAATATATTCACAGAAACGGTTCCATAAATACTTGATAAAAACAATGATTTACAAATACTTGTCAAAATGTATCTTATTATTGCTCCTAATGCACCACCAGTGGCGACTAACATTAAATTAAACAATATTCTTAAGCTTGAGGTTGTTCCTCTACTTCTTCAGTAGATTTTTTTTCTATAATAGGCCCACTATCAAGGCCTTTGGCATTTTCATCACGATCTACAAATTCTATAACTGCTGTTGGTGCGTTATCACCAAATCTATTACCTAATTTGATAATTCGAGTGTAACCCCCAGATCTATTTTTGTATCTATCAGCCAAAACGTCAAAAACTTTTTGTGTCATTTTATTATCTTGAAGAGTTGAAATAGTTTTTCTTCTGGAAATTAAATCACCTTTTTTTCCTAATGTAACAATTTTCTCAACAAATCTCCTTAGTTCTTTAGCTTTTGCAAGTGTGGTAGTTATCTGTTCATGCTTTATAAGAGCATTAGACATATTCATAAACATTGCTTTTCTATGAGAAGATGTTTTGTTAAGTTTTCTGTTTTTAATATTGTGTTTCATTTTTTTACTTATTAAATGGGTCCTCATATTTTTTTGCCAAATCGTCAATATTTTCAGGTGGCCAATCAGGTACTGACATACCCAAGTTAAGTTCCATTTGTTGTAGAACCTCTTTAATTTCATTCAAAGATTTTCTACCAAAGTTAGGAGTTCTCAACATTTCTGATTCAGACTTTTGGACTAGATCACCAATATAAATTATATTATCATTTTTTAAACAGTTTGCAGATCTTACAGATAGTTCTAACTCTTCTACCTTTTTTAATAAATTTGAATTGAATGACAAGCTTTCTGCATTAGACTGATCAGGAAGCACTTCAGGTTCGTCAAAATTGATAAATGGTTGTAGCTGATCTTGCAATATTCTAGCCGCTAAAGCTATAGCATCATCAGGTGAAATTGCGCCATTAGTTTCAACTTCAAATACTAACTTATCAAAATCAGTTACTTGACCAACTCTACTGTTTTCAATTTTATAAGAAGCTTTTACAACAGGACTGAACATTGCATCTAACTTAATTTCTCCAATATTTTTATTTACATCTTCTGCTACTTCTGCAGTCACATAACCTTTTCCTGTTTCAATATTTGCTTCGATTTCTACATCAGCATTAGAGTCAAGTGTCATAATTAGCTGATCTGGATTCATTATTTCTGTTTCTGAGTCAGTTTCAAAATTACCTGCTCTGAGTTCACCAGATCCTGATGACTTTATATACATTTTTTTTAAACCAGGCGAATGTACTTTTACAGCTATTGATTTTAAATTTAAAAGTATATCGGTTAGATCTTCTTTAACTCCAGGGATTGTTGAAAATTCATGAACTACACCTTTGATTTTGACTGAAGTAATAGCAGCCCCTTGTAAAGAGGATAATAGAATTCTTCTAATTGAGTTACCTAATGTTAACCCAAAACCTCTTTCCAATGGTTCAGCTATTAGTTTACCAATTCTTCCATTACTTTCATCTACGTTAACTTCCATCTTTGTAGGTTTAATTAATTCACTCCAGTTTTTTTGTAACACTTAAATGCTCCTTTTTTAAACTCTTCTTCTTTTTCTCGGTCTACAACCATTATGAGGTATTGGAGTTACATCTTTAATTGAGGTAATGACGTAACCGATAGATTGTAATGATCTTAGAGCAGACTCTCGTCCCGAACCTGGACCAGATACTTCTACCTTAAGATTTTTTAGACCATATTCTTTTGCCTTATTACCTACATCTTCAGCTGCAATTTGGGCAGCATAAGGTGTAGACTTCCTCGATCCCTTAAAACCTTTATGTCCTGAAGAAGACCATGCTAATGCATTGCCTTTATCATCAGTAATTGTAATGATAGTGTTATTAAATGAAGAAACTATATGCGCTACACCAGAAGAAAGTTTCTTTTTAATTTTTGATTTTTTTTTCTCTACCATTTTAGCCTTTTGTAACTTTTTTCTTTCCAGCAATTGCAACTGCCTTACCTTTTCTAGTTCTAGCATTTGTATGTGTTCTTTGCCCTCTAACTGGTAATTTTTTTCTATGGCGAAGGCCTCTATAACAACCTAAATCATTAAGTCTTTTTATATCTAAAGATATTTTTCGTCTTAAGTCACCTTCTACAGAATAGTCTTTATCAATCAAATCTCTTATTTTATTAACTTCTTCTTCATTAAGTTCGCTTACGCGTTTAGAGATGTCTATTGATGCATTATTGCAAATATCCAAAGCTGTCTTATTCCCTATTCCAAAAATATATGTAAGCGCTATGTTAACTTTCTTATTTGTGGGAATATTTACACCTGAAATTCTAGCCATAATGAAATCCAAAAGAAATGAATGAGGGTGAATACATGATAATCATACAATTAGTCAAGAAAAGATATATTAAAATTTGGCTGTTTTTCATGATTTTTTTAAAATATCTTTAATTTTTTTAGTTATTTCTTGAATTTGTTGAGATCCATCTATTTCATAAAAAATAGATGAGTAATTGATTTTATAAAAATTTGAAACTTTCTGAGTAGAATTTATATATTCATTATATCTCGTTTCTATAGCATTTATATTATCATCTTCTCTGCTCTCTTCTAAGGATCTTTTAATTATTCTATTTTTAAGGATTTCAAAATTAATTTGTATATCAAATATATAATTTAAAGATGTAGAAGTCTCTAAAAAAAAATTATTTAGGAATTCTGATTGTGCCAAAGTTCGAGGGTAACCATCTAATATAAATCCTTTTTCTGTTTCATTTTTCAACCTTGAAGATACAATAGAATTAAGAATATCATCTGAAACTAAATTACCTGAAGACATAATTGATTGTAATTGCTTTGCTAAATCATCCTTATCTAATAATTTCTTTCTTAAAATATCGCCTGTTGAGAGATGAGAAATATTTAAAAATTTTGAGATTACTTTAGCCTGAGTCCCTTTTCCTGCTCCAGGAGGACCAAAAAAAATTATTTTTTTCAATCTACCTTCTACCTTTTAACTTAGTTTTTTTAAGCAAGCCTTCATATTGATGTTGAAAGAGATGTGATTGTACTTGGGTAATAAAATCTATCATTACTACGACTACAATTAATAATGCAGTTCCTCCAAGATAAAAGGGGATTGATGTTCTTGATAACAGGAACTCTGGCAAGAGTGCTACGAATGTTAAATAAATAGTCCCTATAGTGGTTAATCTTACTAATACAAATTCTATATATTTTGCTGTATTTTCTCCTGGTCTTATACCTGGAATAAAACCTCCATATTTTCTAAGATTTTCTGCTTGCTCGTCTGGATTAAAAACAATAGAAGTATAGAAAAATCCAAAAAATATTATCATTGCTGCGTACAATGCTAGATAGAGTGGTTGACCCCTTCCTAAATAACTTGAAATTAAAATAAAAATATCACTGGATGATCCAGCGCCAAATCCAGACATAGTATTTGGAAGAAGAAGAATGGATGATGCAAAAATAACAGGAATAACACCTGCTGTATTGATTTTTAATGGTAAATGTGAGCTTTGGCCACCATAAATTTTATTTCCAACTTGTCTCTTTGGATATTGAACAGGTAAACGTCTTTGAGCTTTTTCAACGAAAACTATAAAAATTATTAATAGTAATATAAGAATTAATATTCCTAAAATAAATGCAATACTTAACTCTCCTGTTCTACCTAGTTGTAAAGTACTGACAAATGCGCTTGGCAGATTAGCAATTATTCCTGCAGTTATAATTAATGAAATTCCATTTCCTACACCCCTTGAAGTAATTTGTTCACCCAACCACATTAGAAAAATTGTTCCACCCACAAGTGTTATAACTGTAGTTAGTCTAAAAAATAATCCTGGTTCAAAAACAATATTTCCATATGTTGTTTGCATTGATTCTAAACCAATAGAGACTCCATATCCCTGAACTGCTGCAATTAAAACCGTAACATATCTTGTGAATTGTAGAAGTTGCCTTCTTCCCTTTGACCCCTGCTCTTTTAAAGATTTTAAGTATGGAATTGCAGATTGCATCAATGTCATTATTATTGATGATGATATGTATGGCATAACACCAAGTGCAAAAATTCCCATTCTACCTAGCGCACCTCCTGAAAATGTATCAAAAATACCTAAAATACCAGAGGATTGTTGTTCAAAAAATTGTTGTAATGCTAATGGATTAATACCTGGTATGGGTAGAAATGTACCCAAGCGAAAAACGATTAATGCACCTAAAGTAAATAGCAGTCTTTGTCTTAATTCTGTAGCTTTTCCCAAAGCACCAAAGTTTAAATTATTTGCTAATCTGTCTGCAGCTGTTGCCATTTATTTCTTTGTAAG
>CABZCZ010000018.1 GCA_902524385.1 uncultured Alphaproteobacteria bacterium | reverse complement strand
TCAATAATTTTAATATCCCTTTGTAAATAATTATTAATTATGTGAACATTCATAGAAATAGATAAAACAAACATTAAGGATAAGAAATTTGCTGAAACTGCTGTAATTTCAAAATTAATAAAACCAGCTAATCCAATTGATAAATACACCGCACTAATTGAAGTAAATAAAATGGCAAATACCCATTTTATTTTTCTAAAAATTAAGAAAAGAATTAGAATTATAACTAAAAGAACAATTAAACTAAATGTTAAAATATCGTTCTTTACATAAGTAATGACATCACTAGATATCATTTCTACTCCACCTAAGTAGTATGTAAAATTTTGATCGCTATTAATAATTATATTTCTTATATTTTTAATTAACTCATTTCTCTCTTTGTCTATTTCTGTTTTTATTTTGTAATATTTACCTTGAGTTAAGTATAAATTTTTATTATTTTTAAGATCAATTTCTTTATTATTTTCATTAAGAAATATTATAATAGATGTTATATTTTTATTTTCATTAATGATTTGATCACTGTAAATTGGACTTTTTGCAAATTCACTCAATACATCTTCAAATAACAAATTTGAATTTAATAGTGTTTCATAATTATCATTTGCTAAATCAATAAGACTGGTATTATTTAAAAGTAGTATAGGGGCTTTATTAATTGTAAAAACAGAATAAACTTCTTGTAAATCAGACAATTTTTTACTTATTTTTTCAATTTCTTCTATTAGATCTCTATTAATTTTATTATTACTTTTGATAGCTATTACCAGGCTATTTTTTGTTGGAAACAAATCTTGATAATATGAGAAATATTTGAAATCTTCATCATTTTGAGATACTAAACTATCCGAAGACGCATCAATTCTAAAATCTCTTATATAAAAACTAGTAAATATTAATGATAAGATAAGAAAGATTAATAAAATGATTTGTAATTTTTTAGTCATATTTTCTATAAACTCTTTTACCTATAGAGGTCAAAACTTCATTGGGTATTGTTTTGCATATTTTTGCAAATTTATCTATTTTGTGTTCATTATTAATAATATCTAAATACATTCCTATACATAAATCATGACAAGATTTTGAAATATCTACAGTAAATGAATCCATTGAAATTCTCCCAATAATTTTAAATTTATTTTCTTTAAAATAAACATATCCATTATTACTTAATGATCTCGGTATACCATCTTCATATCCAAGACCTATAATAGCAACTTTAATTTTTGTCTTTGTTTTAAATGTTCTATTGTAACCAACATATTGGTTTTTTTGAATGTTTTTAATTTGTATAATTTTTCCTTTAAAATTTATAACATTTTTAATTCTTTTACCTAATTTTGTATTTTCAAAACCTCCATAAATTCCTATTCCTGGTCTAATCATATCATATAAATATGATTTATCTAACATTGCACCATGAGAATTAGCCAAACTAAAGATTAGTTTATTATTATTATTAAATCTATTTCTCAATTTACTAAAAATTTTTTTTTGTTTTAAATTGTAATTATTTTTATACTCATCAGCACTAGACAAGTGACTTATAATTAGTTGTATATTTTTATTTCCGAAATCTATTTCATTTATTTTCTCTATAGGAATTCCTAATCTATTTATCCCTGTATCGACATGAACAGCAAATTTTACTCCAGAATTTTTTATTTTTTTATACTCTTCTATGCTATTGATAACTGGGATAAGATTTGATTTAGAAAATATTTTTAAATTGTAATCTTGTAATCCATTTAAAATAAAAATATTAATGAATTTATTTTTATTTTTTAATTTTAAACCCTCATCTAATGTAGCAACAAAAAAATGCTTACAATTATTCTTTAACAATAGATTATATACTTCTTTATCTCCTAATCCATATGCATTAGCTTTTATTGTAGGGGCAACAATTAAGTTTTTTTTTAATTTTTTAAAAAAATTATAATTATAAATTAAATTTTTTGTGTTTATATTTAAGATACCACTTTCTTTAATCACTCAATAATATTATCATAATCTTTCGATGTTAAGTCACTGAATTTTGTATAATTTGCATCAAAGTGCATTTTTATTGATCCAATTGGACCATGTCTTTGTTTTGCTATTATTATTTCTGCTTTATTATAATTTTCATTAGTTAACTGCTGCCACCTTGATACTCTTTCATTATATTTAATATCATCTTCTTCAGATTTTCTAATTGGTTCTAATCTTTCTAAATAATAACTTTCTCTATAAATGAACATAACAACATCAGAGTCTTGTTCAATTGTTCCACTTTCCCTTAAATCTGATAATTGGGGTCTTTTATCTTCTCTCTGTTCCACTTGTCTTGATAATTGGGATAAAGCAACTATTGGAATATTTAATTCTTTCGCTATAGATTTTAATCCTCTGGTTATTTCTGATATTTCCTGCACTCTCCCATCATTTCTGCTGTTAGATGAGGACGACATTAATTGCAAATAATCAATGATAATTAAATTTATTTCATGTAACCGTTTAAGTCTTCTTGCCCTTGATCTTAAAGTTGGAATAGTAAGAACTGGGTTATCATCAATTATTAAGTTTAAGTTTTCTAATTCAGATGAAGTTTTAGCAATTTTATTAAAATCTTGTTTGTTAAGTTCAGCTTTACGCATCTTATCTCCAGAAATTTTTGTTTGCTCTGCTAAGATTCTTGTAGCTAATTGCTCAGACGACATTTCAAGAGAGAAAAATGCAACTTTACCTCCGTCTATAATTTTTTTATTTTGAAATTCATCTTTTTCTTCTTGGTATTTAATTGCACAATTAAAAGCTATATTGGTACCTAAGGCTGTTTTCCCCATTGACGGTCTTCCAGCAATTATAATTAAATCTGATTTATGTAAACCACCTAATTTTTTATCTAAGTCTTTGAAGCCAGTAGGTACACCAGCAATTTTTCCATCTCTTTTATAAGCCTCACTTATAATATCAACGGCACCTTGCAGAGCATTACTAAAATTTACAAATGATCTATCTGAATTTCCGGTTTGAGATAAGTTATAAAGATCATTTTCAGCATTCTCTATCAAATTTTCTACAACGTTATTATTATTTGTATTTGTTTCTTGTATAATATTATGAGCTATACCAACTAAATTTCTTTTAATATATAAGTCGTAGATTATTTTAGCATAGTTATATGTATTTTGTGTAGAAGGTGCGCTATCTTTAATTTGATTTAAATAATTTACTTTATTTATGTTATTTTTATCTTCAGGTAGATAATTTTTTAGAGTTATCGGTGAAACTAAAATATTTTTGTCTAATAAGTTTTTAATTGTTGTAAATATAATTTTATTTGTTTCATCTACAAAATGATTTTCATTTAGAAAATCAGATATTTTTTCATAATTTCTATTATCCCAAAGTATACAACCAATTAAAGCCAATTCTGCTTCAGTGTTTGAAAATATATCCTCATTATTGGTTACACTTTGGTTTGAATTTATTAATTCAAATGACATTAATAATAAATAAACTATCTAAAAAAAATCAACAAGAGCAAGAGATAAAATATGGTTAATAATTTAATAATAATGTGAATAAATTAGTTTTTATTCACCGTTACTAGAAATTCTTCAATGATACCTTCATATGGATTAATTTCAATAAAATGTTCACCAATTGATTTAATTTGATTTTTTATAATTATATCATCTGACTTAACTTTTAAATTATTAACATAAAGAAAATCTATTATTTCTTTTTTGGAAATAGATCCATAAAGTTGATCTTTTTCATCCGCTTCTTTGTTAAATGTAATTTTAAGCTTCTTTATATTATCCATTAATTTTTTAGCATCATTAAGTTTAATTTCTTCATTCTTTTTCACATCATCTTTAATTTTTTCATAATACTCTACATTCTTTTTATTTTCTCTAAGAGCCATTTTATTTGGGAGTAAATAATTTCTAGCAAATCCAGGTTTTACTGAGACTTTATCCCCAATCTTTCCTAATTTTTTTATGTTTGTAGTTAAGATAACTTTCATGATTGAGTAGATTTATTTGTATAAGAAATTAATGATAAAAATCGAGCTATTTTAATAGCTTTAGCTAACTCTTTTTGCTTCTTTCTTGAAACACCAGTAATTCTGCTTGGTATAATTTTACCTTTCTCACTTAAATACCTTGTTAAAAGTCTGATATCTTTGTAATCTATTTCTGGTGACCCGGGTTGACTAAAAGGGCAAAATTTTTTTTTTAATTCGAATGGAGAATTAGACATTTCGTCTTTTTTAGTATTATATTTATTTTTTTTCTTCATTTAACTTTGTTGGAAGCTCTTGGTGATTTTTAACTTTGATAAAAATATATCTCATTAAATTTTCGGATTGATTTAACTCCTTATTAATTTCTTTAACTATAGAACCTGATGTTTCTATTTGAAAAAAACTGTAAAAAGCTTTTTTAAATTTATTAATACTATAACTTAAATCCCTAAGACCCCAATTTTCTTCATTTATTATCTTAGCAGAATGAGTTTCAAGGTGGGATTTAAAATTATTAATTTCATCATTAAGCTTATTTGTTGCTAGTTCAGGATTTAGTATAAGTACAACTTCAAATTTATTCATAAAACTCCATGGTTAATCTTATATTTTTAAATATAAGAGAAGTTGATGTTGCATATATTAAAAATTTAAAATAAATCAAGCACTAATGACATCTATAGTATTTCCTGGTCAAGGTAGCCAAACGGTCGGTATGGTAAGGGATTTTTATGATAATTTTAAAACAGCTAAGTTAATATTTGAAGAAATTGAGGATTATACAAAAATTGATTTAAAAGGCATTATATTTAATAACTTCAATGATAATTTAAATTTAACACAATTTACACAGATTTCAATTTTTACTGCTTCATATACAATTTTCAAAGTTTATTGTTCTGAGAAAAATTTAGTAAACACTGATATCAATGTAATGTTGGGTCATTCACTTGGGGAATACACTGCTTTAGCGTGCTGTGATAGAATTAGTTTGAAAGATTGTAGCTTGATATTAAAAAAAAGAGGTGAGTTAATGAATAATGCAGTTACTCCTAATGTAACTGGAATGGCGGCTTTAATTGGTAAAACATCAGATGTAATACAAGATATAATAGATAAATATAATTTAAATTTAGAAATAGCTAATGACAATTCAAATATTCAAATTGTCATTTCTGGAAATATTAATGAATTAAAAAAAAGTGAAGAGATATTTATAAATAATGGAATTAAAAAATTTGTAATTTTAAATGTATCAGCTGCCTTTCATAGTAAATATATGCTTGAAGCTCAGAAAGAACTATCAAATGATATTGAAAATTTAATATTTAAAGATAATAAAATAAAAATAATTTCAAATTATGACGCAAATCTGCATAGCGACAACAAAATTATTAAAAAAAATTTGCAAAATCAAATGGCCAACAGAGTTAATTGGACACAAAGCATAAAAAAGCTTGAGGAAATAGGCGAGAAGACAATTATAGAAATTGGTCCAAATAAAATTTTAAGTGGATTAATAAAGAGAATCTCAAATAATTTTGATATTATTTCTATAAGTAACATTTCAGATGTAAAATAATATGATCATAAATAAAAAAATTTTTATTACTGGAGCATCCGGTGGGATTGGCTCAGCTATTTGTAAAAAATTTGTTGATAAAAATTTTATACTTGTTTTAACTTCCTCATCTAATGATAAAATTTCACAATTAAAAAAACAATATGGTGATAAACATTATTATTATAAAGTTGACTTAACGGATACTGAAAATGTTCAAAACTGCTTAGATGAAATATCAAAAGATCATAAAGATATTTCAATCATTGTAAATAATGCTGGAAAGACCCATGACAATCTTATTTTTAGAATGAAAAATGAGCAATGGAGTTCAGTTATACAGACAAATCTTAATTCTAATTATCAAATTCTTAAATCCCTATTACCAAATATGCTCTCAAACAAGTATGGAAAAATTATAGGGATATCTTCAATTGTTGGTTCAACTGGGAATGCTGGTCAAGCTAATTATGTTGCTTCCAAATCTGGTCTTGTTGGTTTATACAAATCAATAGCTCTAGAGGTTGCAAAAAGAAACATAAATGTAAATATCATTTCACCTGGTTTTATTTCTACTTCTATGACTGATAATTTAAGTGAAGACCAAAAGAAAAATTATTTATCTAGAATTCCGATGATGAGATTTGGTAATCCTGTTGATATAGCCAATCTTGTATTTTTTTTATCTTCGGACGATTCTGCATATATTACAGGGCAAAATTTTCATATTAATGGTGGAATGTTAATGGTTTAAACTGTTGACATACATTCAAATAATAATCTAAAAGAAACAATAAGGAGAAAATATGAGTGAAATTCAAGATCAGGTAAAAAAGATTGTAGTAGATCATTTGGGGATTGAGGAATCCAAAGTTGTTCCTGAGGCAAAATTCATTGATGATTTGGGCGCTGATAGTTTAGATACGGTTGAGTTAGTTATGGCTTTTGAAGAAAAATTTGGAATTGAAATTCCGGATGATGCAGCAGAAACTATTCAAACTGTTCAAAATGCTATAGATTATATTGAAAGTAAAAAATAAATTTTAAAAATAATTTTATGAGAAGAGTTGTTGTTACGGGAATGGGTTTACTCACATCCATCGGTAACAACAAAGAAATTTCATGGGATAACCTTATTAATAAAAAATCTGGTATTAAAAAGATTAATCACTTTGATGTTTCTAAATTACCTGCCAAAATAGCAGGATATATAAACAATAATTCAGAAGAAGAACATTACTTTAATGAGAAGTTATTTTTAGAACAAAAAGATATAAATAGAAATGATAGATTTATACAATATGGACTTGTAGCTGCAGAAATGGCAATAGAAGATGCTGGATTAAAAAATATAAGTGAAAACGATAAGTTAAGAACAGGAGTATCAGTAGGATCAGGTATTGGTGGTCTTGAAACAATTTATGAAGGATCACTAACTATAAATAATAAAGAACCAAAAAAATTATCTCCATTTTTTATACCATCTTCCCTTGTAAATTTATTATCAGGTCAGATTTCTATAAAATATGGTTTTAAAGGTCCAAATCATTCGGTAGTAACAGCTTGTGCCACAGGGGCACATTCTATCGGTGATTCTGGAGAAATGATTAAGCGTGGTGCTGCAGATATTATGATAGCAGGAGGTTCTGAAGCTGCAGTATGTAAACTGGGTATTGCAGGTTTTTGTGCTGCTAGAAGTTTAAGTACTTCATTTAATGAGAGACCTACCGAATCATCTAGACCATGGGATATGAGCAGAGACGGTTTTGTAATGGGCGAGGGTTCAGGAATTATTATTCTTGAGGAAATGGAGTTCGCTAAAAAAAGAGGTGCAAACATTTATGCCGAATTATTAGGTTATGGAATGTCAGGTGATGCACATCATATTACAGCTCCAGCTGAGGATGGAGATGGCGGATATAGAGCTATGAAATTAGCACTAGAAATGGCTAAATTACCAACAGATAAAATAGATTATATAAATGCTCATGGCACATCAACAATAAAAGGTGACGCGATAGAACTCAATGCAATTTCAAGATTATTCAAACACGAAATTTTTGTTAGTTCAACCAAGTCTTCTATAGGTCATTTGCTAGGTGCTGCTGGAAGTGTAGAGTCAATATTCTCAATTATGGCATTAAATAATAATATTTTACCAGCTACATTAAATTTAGATGATCCTATTGAAACAAATAATATAAATTTAATTCCAAAAACTCCTTTAGAAAAAAAGATTTCATATACCTTGAGTAATTCATTTGGATTTGGAGGAACAAATACTGCGTTATTATTTAAAAGCTTTTAGTTTCACTTTTATAATTTGTACTACTTTATTTTTTTTTTATATTCTTTATCTATTTAATAAAAATATAGAAATTAAAAAAAATCCTATTAATATTAATAAAGGAGACAGCATAGATAAAGTTCTAACTAGTAATATTGTTGATTTAACAACTTTAGAAATTACTTTAGTAAAAATATACATAAAAATAAATAATTATATTAATAAAAAATTTTTTCACTTCGGTGATTTTAGCATTCAAAGTAATTCATCAATAAGAGATTTTCTTAAAATTATTTCTAAACCAAGTAATGTTTTATTAAAAATTACTATTGTTGAAGGTTGGTCTCAGAAACAATTAAATTTAGAATTATCAAAATATTTTAAAAATTTTCATACTATACCTTATCAGGATATCATTGCTGATACTTATTATTTTAATAAGAATACTGATTTTACTTCCTTTCTCAGCAGATTATATAATTTCAAAAGAAATTATTTTGAAAAATATAGAAACAATGAATTGAATGATAAATTTAATGTAAACGAACTGATGATTATAGGATCATTACTTGAAAAAGAAGGTTTGGACAAAGATGATAAGAAACAAATATCCTCTGTGATATTTAATAGATTAGATAGAAAAATGAAGTTGCAAATTGATGCAACTGTATTATTTGCCATAACAAATGGAAAGTATGATCTTAATAGAAAACTCTTAAGAAGTGATTTAAAAATAAATCATCCATTTAATACATACATTTATAGAGGTTTACCTCCAGAACCTATTTCTTATGTAGGAAAAAATAGTTTAGATATCTTATTTGAAAACAATAAAAATGATTTTTTGTTTTATTTTTTTAATTATTCTTTAAATAAACATATATTTTCAAAATCTTTTAAAGAGCACAAAGAAAAATTATATGAATACAGGAAAAAATAGTAAATTAATAATAATTTCATCACCTTCTGGAGCAGGTAAAACTACATTATGTAAGTTGTTAACTAAAAAAATGAAAAATATTAATTTATCAATTTCATATACTTCTAGGACTAAAAGGTTAAATGAAGTACATGGAAAGGATTATTATTTTATAAATAAAAAAAAATTCGAATTACTTAAAAAAAAGAATTTTTTTATAGAAACGGCAATTAACTTTAATAATTTATACGGTTCTCCATTTAGAAATATAACTTTATCAAAGAGTAGAAATAAACATATTTTATTTGATATAGATTGGAAGGGTGCTAGAAAAATTAGAAAAAATTATAAAAAAGAGGATATAATTGATTTTTTCATTCTACCACCATCTAAATCTGAATTAAAACGAAGGTTAGTTAAAAGAGGTAGGGATAATAAAAAAGAAATAAACTTACGACTTTCATATGCAATAGACGAAATGAAGCATTATAGTGAGTATAAATATGTACTCATAAATGAAAAAGTTCATAAAACAGTAAATGAGGTGAAAAAAATAATTGAATATCACCAATTAATCATGAATCAGAAAGAAGTTTTAAAAACAAAATTAAAAAAGATTATAAATATAAATTAATTCCTCAATATCTATCTGGCTAACTCTTTTATTAAATAAATTATTATCAAGATTAGTATCAAGATTGTTATAAATTTTTTTTCTCACATTCTTGAATATTTTAGCACTAAAATAATTTGCTTTTTTTAAATCTATAATTCTTTTATTAAATTTAAACTTAACAATTGTAGATTTTACCTTGGGTTTAGGAAAAAAAACCTTTGATGAAACATCAAAACATCTAGTATAACTAGATACTACTCTTGTTAAAAATTTATATTTATTCATTTTTGGTAATTTATAATCAAATTTAAGAGACATTTCTTTTTGAATCATGAATATCATTTCATGAATGTTTTTTTTATAAATAAATAAATATAAAATTATTTTAGAGCTAATATTATAAGGTAAGTTTGAAATAATAATAAGATTTTTAAATTCATTAAGACTGGTTGAAAAAATATCATTTCCAATTATTTTTACTTTTTTATTATTTTTATATTTTTTAATTAATATTTTTTTTAAATTATCATCCTTTTCAACTAAATAAACATTCTTTGGGTTTTTTTCTAAAATACTATCAGTTAAAAAACCATATCCAGGACCAATTTCGAGAACATTATTTCCTTTAACCATAGTCTGATCAACAATTTTTTTAGAAATATTTTTGTCTATAAGAAAATTTTGACTTAATGATTTTTTAGGTTTTGCCATTAAGTATTTTGTTATTATAAATTTTATTTATTAATCTAAAACTATTTATAAAAGATTTATTTGAAATTTTCCTACTTCCAATTAAATTGTAAGCTGTTCCATGATCTGGAGATGTTCTTATGATATTTAAATTTCCAGTATAATTTACACCTGAAAATTGACTAATATACTTAAAGGGTATTAATGCTTGATCATGATATATGAAAATGAAACAATTATATTTATCTATATTTTTTTTTATTAAAAGACTATCTGCAGAAAATGGACCACTTATATTAATATCTTTTTTTTGTAACTTTTTAACAACAGGATGTATTATTTGTATTTCCTCAGTTCCTAGTCTACCATTTTCTCCGGCATGTGGATTTAAACCAGAAATAACAAGTTTTGGTTCTTTTATATTGAAATCTAATTTTAAACATTTGTTTAAGTTATAAATTTGATCAAATAAAAATTTTTTATTAGAAATAGCTTTTGAAATTTTTTTTAACTCCATATGAGTTGTTAGAGGTGATATAATGATTTTTTTGTGAAATAAGATCATATTCACATTATTTTTTTTATCTTTTTTTTGAAAAAACTCTGTATGCCCAATAAAATTTTTATTTATTTTATTCTTAATTAAATCTTTCCTTAAAGGTAAAGTAATGATCCCAATACATTTCTTATTTGCGCATAATTTGTGTCCATAATTAAGAGACTTGTAAGTATTATCTTCTAATGAATTTGCTTTATAAGAAAATATATTAAACTTATCTTTTTGATATTCAAATTTATTTTTTTTATAATTAACCAAATTTAGTATTAATTTTATTTTTCTTTTTTTTAAAAATTTATTTAAAATATTGATATTTGTAATTAGGATAAAGTTTTTTATTTTTTTCTCTTTCCATGTATTAATAAGTATATCTATTCCAATACCGTTAATATCTCCTATTGTGATGGCAATTAATTTATTCATCAAATATTATTAAATTATAAGTTTCAGAATATTTATTTATAAATTTATTTTCTATTTTGCTTATGTTTAAATTAATCGTTTTATTAAAATTAATATTTTTCAATATTTCTTTGTCAAATTTAATATTACATAAGACAATATAAATATTTTGATCATTGTTTAAAAACTTAACATAATCATTTATGTTTATTAAATTATTTTTTAAATCATTGTTTAAGTCAATTAATTTATACTCTTTGTTCACTATATTTTGATTACCATTTATATTTACTAAATTTTCACATTTTAAAAAATTACTATCTAATTCATCTTGAGACCGCACACTATATAAGTCAGCAATTATACCATCTAAAGTTTCAAAACTTTTTTCTATAAAAATCAATGACTTTATTTTTTCATTTTCAATAATAAAGAAATTTTTATTACTTAAGATTATCTCTTTAATCTTTTTATTAATTTTATTAATGTTATTTATTTCGTTTTCTTTTAAAAAGAAATCTAAATTATTTTCGTTTAAAAAACTTAATATTAATTCATAATCAACTTTTTTTAAATCAGGGAATTTATTTTTTAATTTATTGAACTCAAAATTATGAAGATTAATATATTTTATTTTTATATTATATAATAAATCTATCTCATCACTAGACGTATTTAGATTATTCATATTGGAATTAAATATATTTTCTAATATAATTTTCCTAATATAATCGATCCTTATATTATCTAAAATATTTTTAGTGTTAATTTCATAATTATAATTTTTATTATTTTTTTTGTTAGTAGCGTAAATATCATCAAATATTTCCTGAATTTTATATTCAAAATCTTCTTTATTTTTTAAATTTTTATAATATTCGTTAAATAAATTTGCAGATATAAAATCATTTATAATTAATCTTTGATCTATATTTTGATTACTTCCAACAAAATCTAAATATTCCAATCTTTTTTCTAAATCAAATGAAGTGAATGGATAATTATTGATTTTAAAAATTATCTTATTTTCTGAGCTATATATATTTTGAGTATATAAAGCAAAAATTAATATAAAAATAAATAAATTTAAATTATGATTAATTTTTTTCAAATTTTCCATCATCAGTGCCAATATTTTCCCACTCTATTTCTTTCTTATCATTTTCAGAAACAGCTAAATTAGTTGATTTATAACTTCCTATGTTTTTAAATGAAAACATTAAAGTTAAAATATCTTGAGGTTTAAGATTATCTTCTTCGTATGATTTTCTATTAAAATCTATATTTATTCCAAAACATTCATCAAAATAACTATAACTTATTGTATATTCTTTATTAATTTCTTGTTTAAGATCATATAAGCCTGATAAATTTAACCTAGAAAAATTTGAAAATTTCTTGCTTAAAAATGAATAATTTATTGTTTCTGTATCTTTAGTTACAATATTGTTTGTTTTTGAATTTTCATCAAGATAAGATAAATTAATTCCACCATATTTAGTAAAAGAACTTAAACCTACATTTTGTTTCTTTAAATAGGATTCATTTAAATCATATCTGAAATTGTATGATATTTTATTATTTTTAAAATATTCAATTGAACCTAGTAAATCACTTAAATTATTATCATTACCTTGTTCTTTATGAAAGTTGCTATTATTTGTAAATTCATATGATTGATAAAGATTTACGTTAAAATCAGTTGTATATGCAGATAATCCATAAGTAATTCTTTTAGAATTATCCATTTTATCATTTCCACTATATCTATTTAGTACATAAATATTATCTAAGTTAAAATCATTATTTGTTGAATCCTCGTTTGAAAGTTTATTGCTATTAGAAATACCTGGAGTTATAACAGCATGTAAAGATGGCTTAAAAGTTAAATTTGTTTTATAATTCTTTAATCTAAAAGGACTTTCTGTGCTTATTCCAAGTAAAGGAAATAAACGATAATAAGATCCAGTTTTATAATTATCACTATTTATTAATTTGTTTTCAGTATTAAATATTTGATTATATATTTCTGCATTCAATAAAATTTTAGAATTAAATTTTACAATTTCTTTTCTAATATTATATTTGTGAGAAAATTTTTGTTGTTTTTTTGCATGTACAAGAGTACTTTTTTCTCTAAAAATATTATAAAACTCAAAATTAGAATTCGATATATTACCAAATTGATTATTATAACCCGAAAAATATTTTATTTTTGGAAAAACTGTAGGTATTGTTTTATTATCTTCATTTTCTTGATTAGTTTGATAAAAATTTACACTTATATTCAATTGATCATCTATCTTTCTTAAATTAAAACCTTCTAGATTGAAATTAGTTGATAAGGAATTAGTATAACTTAGTTCATCGTTTGGTTTAGTAATTTGAATATAATTTTTTGATGTTTGCAATGCTGAATCGACATTAATTCTATAATTTTCATTAATATTTTTGTTATAATTAGTAATTAAACTAGCATCACTTAACCATTTATTATTATTTTTATTTTCAAAGTTGGAATCAAAGGTAAGGTCTGTTTTAAGATTACCTCCTGATAAAATTTGGTTATAATCAAACATAAATCTTTGCGATGCGTCTACTCCTCCTCCGTAATTAATGATTGGAGTAAATAAAAGTTCTTTATCAATATCGATATTAAAATAATAAGGAAAAGATGTAGATTGAGAGGTTTTTGTATCAAAAAAGTTCAAGGCAATAGATGGTGTTAAAAAACCTGATTTTCTATCTTTTCGTAAAGGAGAAGGAGTAACAATATAAGGTATGTAAAAAAAAGGTGTATTGAGCACTCTCATTTTAGAATGTTTTTGATATAAAAAAAGATTATCGTTATCATGAAGGATTTTCTCAGCTTCTAATTGCCAAGTCGGACATATAAAATTACCTATTTTTATCCTAGAGTTGCATGGTGTATATACTCCTTTAGAAATTATATCAATTTTACCATTTCTTTTTAATTTTTTCCCAATTAATCGTGATCCATCCTCCAATCTGATTTTTGGATTATCAAATTCAGCAAACTCAAGATTTTTTAAAAAATAACCGTTTTCTCCTTCAAAATAATTATCTCCTTCATCTTTAAAAGTGAATTTTGTTGGCAAAATTATTTTATCATTAACTCTATCAATAATAATTAAATCAGATAGTATCAATTTATCATCTTGAAATATTTTCGCACTTCCTCTTGCAATAATATTTTCTTCATTGTCATAAGAAATTGAGTCAGCATATATTAATATCTCTTTAGCATTATTAAAATTAGGTATTAGAAAAAAAATCAATACTAAAAGTAATTTAAGAATTAAAAAATTTTTGTATTTACTCATTTTCAATTTTTATAATTTGATAAAGACCAATTAAAAGAGGGATTAAAAAAATAATCAAATATGAAAGTAAAAAATTTAATGTAAGGCTTATAGTTAACTTGGTAATTATTTCTTTTAATAAAAAAATTAATAATCCAATAGATATAGAAACAAACAAAACTTTGAAAAAATTTTCATTTCTTTGAAATTTACTTGAGAAACCTAAAATTACAAAAGCTAATACAACAGTAAAAATAGGTTTTAAAATTTCTGATAAGTAGTAAAGACCGATTTCAGATGAGTATAGGTTGAATTTTGATAACGTTTTAGAATGATTTATATAGCTATAATAAGGAACTAATTTATATTTTGAAATTGAATTTACTATATTTTCTTTATTGAAGTTTATGATCAAATTATATTTAGACAAGTTTTTATATTCTTCTTTTTTAAAATCATAATATTTTACATTTTTTAATGAAAAAATATTATTGATAAATTCTCCTTTTTCTGCCATTATAAATTTATTTGTATCATTTTTAGTTTGTAAAATTTTAATATTTGAAGCATACATATTTCTCAAGTTTATATTTTTAATATTAATAAAACTAGAATTTTGTTGATCAATTTTGTTTTTGATCCACATTTCATTATCTGTAATTTTAATTGAATATAAACTACTATCTTTTTTATCAAGCTCATTATCATATTTGGTTTCCATAAAAACTGATAAAGGATTGATTATAAATAAGAAAAATAAGCCCATTATAAAAACGGCTGTTAGTATTGGTTTGAATATATCTAAAATAGAAAAACCTAAATTTCTCATTGAAACAAACTCATTATTACTTATTAAATTTCTAATTAAAAAAGCTACAGCTAATATTGTAACAAATGGAATTATTTCATTTAGGATTGAAGGATATTTAAGAAATGAAAGATAAATAAAATTAAATATACTTTTTTCATTTTCTGAAATAACTCTTGATAATTCTAATAAATTTATAAAAATTATGAAAATTGAAATTACTAAAAAATTAACTATCAAATACTTATTAGTTAAATAAAATAAATAAATATTAATTTTTTTCATATCTTTCTTTTAAATTAGAAGTGACTAAAGAAATTAATATAGTTATAAAAATTAAAAATATGTAACTATAAATTGTAATTTCAGAATTTTTTAATATTTGATTAAAAATCA
>CABZCZ010000017.1 GCA_902524385.1 uncultured Alphaproteobacteria bacterium | reverse complement strand
TTATTGATTCTAATCATTTTTATTCTGAGCTATTTCAATTTGATTTCTAAGTGTTGCAAGTAATTGTGAAACTTCTGATGAATATAAATCAGAGATTTTTTTTTCTTCATTAAAATTAGTTTTGACGTCGTATTGTAATGAAGCTGGTCTTCCTGATAAAACAATTACTTGATCAGCTAAATAAACAGCTTCTCTTAAATCATGAGTTATTAAAATACATGTGAAGTCTCGTTCTTTTTTTAATTTGTGCATTACATCCCATAAATCTTCTTTTGTAAATGCATCTAGGGCTGCAAAAGGTTCATCTAAAATTAATACTTCTGGATTATGAACTAGAGATCTACAAAGTGAAACTCTTTGTTTCATTCCTCCAGATAATTCAGATGGTAAATTATTTTCAAATTCTTCTAATCCTACTAACTTAAGTAGATCTAATGCATTCGATCTCTTTTGATTATATGTTATATTTTTTGATACTATCTCAAGTGGAAGAATTATATTTTTAATTACATTTCTCCATTCTAGCAAAACTGGATTTTGAAAAGCCATACCTACAGTAGAAAGGGGGGATGTAATTTTTTTATTTGAAATAAAAATACTACCTTGAGTCGGTTTAATTAATCCACTGACTAATCTAGTTATTGTAGATTTTCCACAACCTGAAGGGCCAACTATAGCAGTAAAACCTTTTCTTTTAATTGATAGGGAAAGATCCATTAAAACAGGAAGCATACCTTGTTTAGTTTCATATTGATGAGAAACCTTTTCAATATTGATATGCATAAGTTATGATTAGTATATGGGGTAGAAATAGTCTACCCCATAAAAAAATATTAAGGTAAATATTTATCGGTAAAAAATGATGAAATCTCTGGATCAGATGAGAATTCGTATGTTTCTGCTAACTGTCCTAAAGCTTTTTCCATTCTTGCAATGTCAATATTACCCATACCGTTTTCTTTTACGTAATCAGTATTAACATTTCCTTCTATTGCTAGTATCAATCTTCTTGTCTCTAAAGCTAAATCAGCAGCTGGATTTCGCTCAACCATACTCTTCACCGCGTCTTCAGGATTTTTCATAGCATCTGTCCATCCTTTAGATACAGCTTTTAAAAAACCTTTAACTATTTCGGGATTTGCATCTGCATAATCAGTGTTAACTATTATGGCATTACCATATAATTCTAATCCATAGTTTGCCATCAACATAATTGATATATCATCCTCAGGAACACCAAGACGAACTAAATTTAAAAACATTGAAAATGAAAACCCTGTTATAGCATCAACGTTTTTTTCAGCTAACATCGGTTCTCTTGTTGGGAAACCTACTGGCTCAACTGTTATATTATCAACATTAATATTATTTGCAGAAGCAAATGGTGGGAATTGTGCCCATGCACCATCAGGTGGTGGTGCACCAAGAATTTTTCCTTCTAAATCAGATGGAGTTGCAACACCAAGACTTTTTCTTCCAGCAATTGCAAATGGAGGTTTATCATATACCATCATAACAGCCATAACTGGAGCTCCAGGATTTTGATCTAAAAATTTGATTAAACTGTTTATATCTGCAAAGCCAATAGGAAAAGCTCCTGTAGCAACCTTTGGAATTGCATCTAAGGATCCTTTACCTGCAGATATTTCAACTTCTAAATGTTCTTCGCCAAAATATCCTTTATCTATTGCATAGAAATAAGGTGCACTTGGTCCTTCAAATTTCCAATCTAAAGCAAAAGATATTTTAGTATCTGCAAAACTATTGAAAGATAAGAGAACTGAAGTAATAAATATTAAAAATATTTTCATTTAATTATACCTCCTAATATAAATTTGAGGTTAGTTTAAATGTGTTTTTTTAATAATACGATATAGGCAATTTAGTAATTCTTAAAATGCATATATATATCTTAAATTTAAAAAAATAACAAAATCAATTATTTACATTATTCCCATTCAATGGTTCCTGGAGGTTTAGAAGTAAAGTCATATAATACTCTGTTAATACCTTTAACATTATTAATAATTCGAGAAGATATTTCTTTGAGTTGATTATTTGAAAACATATAAAAATCTGCTGTCATTCCATCCACTGAAGTAATAGCTCTAAGTGAAACAGAGTAATTGTATGTTCTTTCATCTCCCATAACACCTACTGATTTTACTGGTAAAAGAACAACAAAAGCTTGCCAAATTTTATTATAAAGATTTTTCTCTTTTAGATACTCAATAAAAATATGATCTGCCTCTTGGAGAATTAAGATCTTTTTTTTATCAATTACCCCAGGTATTCGGATTGCTAAACCAGGACCTGGGAAAGGATGTCTTAAAAGTAAATGATTATCTATTTTTAATTGCCTTCCAACATTTCTTACCTCATCTTTAAATAATTCTCTTAACGGCTCCACAATTTTTAATTTCATTTTTTTTGGTAAGCCCCCAACATTATGGTGACTTTTTATTTTAGCTGTCGGACCTCCAAAAAACGGAATGCTTTCTATAATATCAGGATAAAGAGTCCCCTGCCCTAAATAATCTACATTTGATATTTTTTTAGCTGCTTTATCAAAAACTTCTATAAATGTTTTTCCAATTATTTTTCTTTTTTTCTCAGGATCGGAAACATTTTTTAAATTTTTTAAAAAAATATTAGAAGCATTTATTTTAGTAAAGTTTTTGCCAAATTTTTTGGAAAATATTTTTGACACTTCGTTAGCTTCATTTTTTCTTAAAAGACCGTGGTCAACAAAAATGCAATAAAGATTTTTGTTAACGGCTTTGCTTAATAAATATGCAGTAACTGTGGAATCTACACCTCCTGATAAACCACAAATAATTTTTTTATTCTTAATTTCATTTTTTAATTCTGATACTTTATTTGCAATAAATTTTTGAATTTTGAACTTATTTTTTATACTTACAATATTGAAAATAAAATTATTAATTATTTTTAAACCAAAATCTGTGTGATAGACCTCAGGATGAAATTGAAGGCAATAAATTTTATTTTGAATATTTTCAATAGATGAAATAATTTTATTATTTGATAAAGATGTTATTGAAAAAAGTTTTGGTATTTTATTGATATTATCTCCATGAGACATCCATACTTTGATTTTCTTTCTAATAATTCCTTTAAATAAAAGTGATTTTTTCTTAATATTTATAATAGTGTGGCCATACTCTCTATGCGTGGAACGTTTTACTACGCCTTTCAAATTTTTTGTTACTAATTGCATACCATAACAAATGGCTAAAACTGGTTTTTTCATTTTTAAAATTTCTTGATTTAATTTAGGAGCATTTTTATCTAGAACTGATCTAGGACCTCCAGATAATATAAATGCAGATGGTTTAATTTCATTTAAAATTTTTTTTGTAATTTTATTAAAAGGGTATACAAGACAAAACACTTCAAATTCTCTGATTCTTCTTGCTATTAATTGTGTATATTGTGATCCATAATCCACAATTAAAATAGTTTCTGTTTCACTCTTCATTTTATCTAAATCCTCTAGATATTATAAATATTTCACTTGATTCTTGTCTTGATGATTTTGGTTTAAAATACTCAACTTTATCAAAAATTTTTTTTAGCATTTTTATAATTTCTTTTTCTTCTTCGCCCTTCCAAATTTTGAATATAAATGATCCTTGATTTTTTAATATTATTTCTAATCTGTCTATAGTTTCATATATTAATTGACTTATCCTCAGATGATCGGTTGATTGGTGCCCAGTAGTATTAGGAGCTACATCAGACAAAACTAAATCGAATTTTGTTTTAAGATTAATTAGATTATATTTTAAAAAGTCTTCTTTATAAAAGTTTATATTTTGATTATTTACTTTCATATCTAATAAATCAAAACAGGTTATATAAGTATTTTTATTTTTATTTAAAATAACTTGAGTCCAGCCCCCTGGGGATGATCCTAACTCTAATATCTCTTTAGAATTTTCAATTATTTTATATTTTTGCTCAATCTCTTCTAGTTTAAATGCAGCTCGATTTATATACCCTAACTGTTTAGCTTTCTTTACAAACTGATCGTTTTTTTGTCTATTAACCCAGTTTTTTGATTTCATAAAAGATAATATAAGCTAACAAAAAATTGTTTTTTAGTAACTTTAATATATATGATTTGTAAGATATTTAATGAAAAGATCAATATTTATAGCTTTCATAATACTTGCCGCTGTTGTTGGGTGGATTGGCTCTGGTCAATTTTCAAACAATGTTGTTGCACAAGACGATAATACAGAAACTAGTACTGAAACAGAAACTTCATATTCTCAAGATACAGAAAATGATGATAATGAAGAATTTATATTTTCAGTTGAAACAAAAGTCTTTACTTCCAGTTTAATCGATCAATCTATTGAATTACAAGGTCAAACTATTCATAATAAAAAAATTGATGTTAAATCTGAAACATCTGGCAACATAGATAATATTGAATTTGCAAGAGGAGAAAGAGTATCTCAAAATGCTGAAATGATTACAATTTCACTAGAAGATAGAAATGAAAAACTTTCTAGTGCAAGAAAAGATTTAGAAAGACTCAATAAAGAACTAATTTTGAACGAAAAAAATAGAGATAATTTACTTAGACAAAATGTTGAGAGAATTGAACTGTATGAAATTGAATATGCATCTGCAAAACAACTTATTGATAAAGGTTTAAGTTCAAAATCAAAATTAAGTTTAGCATCCTTTAATCTTGCCAATGCTCAAGCTGATAGAGAGGATATTAAAATAAAATTTGAATCTACCTTAGCAAACCTTGAAGCTCAAATTTCAAATGTAAAATCAATCTTAAAGAACATAAAACTTGATATAGAAAAAACAACTATCAAGGCACCATTTGATGGAATTATTTCAGAAAAAATGGTTGAGGAAACTGAATTCATCTCAATAGGCACTCCTCTATTTACTATAATTGATTTAGACCCTATCAAGATTGAAGGTTATTTATCTGAGTTTGATGTTAATAAAGTGAGTGTTGGTACTAAAGCATTAATTGAAGATAGTAACGGTATTAAAAAAAATGGAATAATATCTTTTATTTCTCCATCAGCTGAAACTAGCACTAGAACATTCGAAATTACTATAGAAGCTGATAACAAAGATCTCTCTTATAAAAGTGGTATAACAACAAAAATTATTATCAAAGGCTCAGAACTTAAAGCCCATAAAATACCACCTTCTATATTAACCTTACTAGACGATGGAACTGTAGGTGTTAAAGCTTTAGATAATGATAATAAAGTTACTTTCTATCCAACCAAAACAATTAAGGATACAATTGACGGAATGTGGGTTTCTGGACTACCTGAGAAAGTAAATTTAATAGTTAGTGGTCAAGAATATATAAGTATTGGTGAAATAATAAACTAATCTAAATGAAAATTAATATTATAGACTTCGCAATTAGCCATTCTCGAGTTTTTATGGGAATTCTTTTGTTTATAATTTTTTCTGGGGCATCTACTTATATAACAATGCCTAAGGAGTCATCTCCTGATGTTAGTATTCCAATAGTTTATATTTCCCTTCATCAAAATGGTATTTCAGCACAAGACTCTGAAAGACTTTTAGTTAAACCAATTGAAGATGAAGTAAAAACTGTTGAAGGAGTAAAAGAAGTAAGATCAACGGCTTATTCAGGTGGAGGTAATGTTTTACTAGAATTTGATGCTGGATTTGATTCTGATCAGGCGATGGTAGATATAAGAGACAAAGTTGATAGAGCTAAAGGGGATCTTCCTAGTGAAGCAGATGAGCCGACAGTTAATGAAGTTAACATTAGTACATTTCCTATTCTTTCCATTTCATTAAGTGGAGATGTGCCGAATAGAACTCTTCAAGACTTAGCTGATATTTTACAAGATGACATTGAAACAATTCCAAGTGTTTTAGAAGCTAAAATAGGTGGTAAAAGAAATGAGCAGGTTGATATTTTAATAAATCCAACTGCTGTTGAAAGTTATGGTATAAATTTGGAAAGTCTAATTAATATTGTAAGAGAAAATAATATGATGGTATCTGCTGGTGGTCAAGATACGGGTGATGGAAGTTTTGATATTAAAGTTCCAGGTTTATATGAAACTATTGAAGATGTTTTAAATACACCTGTAAAAACTAGTGGAGACTCAGTAATAACTTTCCGAGATATTGCTGAAGTAAAAAGAACATTCGAAGATAGACAATCTTATGCAAACGTAAATGGATCGAATTCAATAACTATTGATGTTTCAAAAAGAATTGGTGAAAATATCATTAATACAATTGATGAAGTAAAAAAAGTTACTTCAAAAACCCAAAAAACCTTTCCAGAAAATGTTGAAATTTCTTTTGGTAATGATCAATCAAAAGGTATTAAAACTATGTTAAATAGTCTTCAGAATAATGTTATAGCTGCCATAATTCTTGTTTTAATTATAATCTTAGGAGCTTTAGGAGTTAGATCAGGTTTATTAGTTGGCGTATCTATACCAGGGTCATTTTTATCAGGTTTATTAGCACTTTCTGTAATGGGCTTTACCATCAATATAGTGGTTTTATTTGCACTTATTTTATCTGTTGGACTTTTGGTTGATGGGGCAATTGTTGTTGTGGAATATGCTGATAGAAAAATGAAAGAAGGCTTAAGTGTAAAAGAAGCTTTTGCCAATGCATCAAAAAAAATGTCACTCCCAATAATATCATCAACTGCAACTACCCTTGCAGCTTTTCTACCACTAATATTCTGGCCAGGAATTGCTGGTGAGTTTATGAAATATCTACCAATAACACTTATATGCGTTCTTATTTCTTCATTATTTATGGCACTACTTTTTGTTCCAGTTTTAGGATCTATTTTAAACACAGTATCAAGAATACTACTTCAATTTATTGTACCATTATTGATATCACTAATTTTTTATAATCTAATATCTTATGGATTTGGATTATTAGATCTTCAGAGATTTAGTTTATTTATTACGATTGGAAAATATTTACTCAGTTTTGCTTTATTTATTTTTGTATTTATAAGAATAATACCAAGAGTTTATAAAATTTCAGAAAGTGTAAATTCTACAGATAAATTAGTTTCTAAAAATGCTAAAATCTTATCTTCAGAGTCAAGTGAACCTGTTTTAAATGTAACTGGTTTTGTAGGTTTTTATGCTAAATTATTAAACTTTTTATTATTTCATCCTTTAAAGGTGATGATTAGTGCCTTAGTGATATTAGTTGCAGTAAATTATACCTATACTCAAGTAGGAGAAGGTGTTGAATTTTTCCCAGATGTTGAACCAGATCTTGCAAAAATTGTAGTATTTGCAAGAGGTAATCTCTCTGTTGAAGAAAAAAAAGATTATGTATCAAGAGTTGAGAATATAATTTTAAAACTGCAGTCAGAAAGACAGGAATTTAAAAATATTTATTCTTTAAGTGGAAATGTTAGTGAACAATCAGAAGCTTCAGAAGATTTTATTGGATCAATAAGTTTAGAATATACAGATTGGGATAAAAGAAGAAAATCCAAAATTATACTTGCTGAAATTTTAGAAGCAACGAAAAGCATTAATGGAATCAAAGTAGAATCAAGAGAACAACAAGGTGGACCTGGTGAAGGCAAACCAATTAATATTAAATTAACTAGTGATAATAAAAAACTTTTAATTACTGAAGGTATTAAGCTTAAAAAATTCATGGATAATTATCCAAAATTAATGAACGTCGAAGATAATTTACCAGCTCCTGGAATAGAGTGGGAAATAAATGTTGATAGAAAACAAGCTTCTAAATTTGGAGCTAACATTTCATCTATAGGAAATGTTATAAAACTTGCAACTAATGGTCTTAAACTTGGGGAATATAGACCTGATGATAGTAATGAAAGTATTCCACTTTTTCTCCGCTACCCTAATGAAGGAAGAACACTTGATAGAATTGATAATTTAAGAGTTACAACTGCAAATGGTTTAGTTCCAATATCCAATTTTGTTGATATTGTTCCAAATAATAGAACAGGAAATATAATCAGAGTAGACTCAAAAAATGCTATAAATATTAAGGCTGATGTAGAGCCTGGAACCTACCCTGATGGTAAAGTAAAAGAACTCGAGTACGTATTAGGAATTTCGGATACTGCTCCATCTTGGAGAGGAAGAACATTAGATTTGCCTCGCTATGAATTAGATAGCAAGGTAAGAGCAGAACTTATTGGAGAAAATGAAGATCAAAAAGAGGCCCAGGAATTTTTAACTGGAGCTTTTGGCGTTGCTTTATTTTTAATGCTAATGATACTTCTTTTACAGTTTAACAGCTTTTATAGCGCATTCTTAATTCTTTTTGCAGTTGTTATGTCAACTGCTGGTGTATTTATAGGCTTAATAGTAACAGCACAACCATTTGGTATTGTGATGTCAGGAGTTGGAGTTATTGCCCTCGCTGGCATAGTCGTAAATAATAATATCATATTGATTGATACATTTGATTTTTTAAAGACTAAAACATCTAATATAAGAGAAGCCATTATAAAGACAGGAGCACAGAGACTTAGACCAGTTTTACTTACAACAACTACAACAGTGCTAGGATTATTACCAATGGTAACAATGACAAATGTTGACTTTATATCTAGAGAAATAACCAGAGGTTCACCAGATACTCAGTGGTGGGTTCAATTATCAACAGCTATAGTGTTTGGACTACTTTTTGCAACATTTCTTACATTAGTTGTAACACCATCAGCTTTAATGTTTAGAGAAAACATAAAGAATTGGTATAAGAAAAAAATTTCTAGTTAGATTTTTTCTAATAATTTTTTAAATATATGATTGTTAAATCTATTACTGTCTATTGCTCATCTTCAGATAAATTAAGTAATAAATATTATCAAGATGCTGAAAAAATTAGTAAACTAATATCATCATTTAAAATAAATATTGTCTATGGTGGGGCAAAAGTTGGTATTATGGGTGTAGTTGCTAAAACTGCAAAAGAGTATAAAAATAAAGTTACTGGTGTAATTCCGAATTTTTTATCTGAAAGAGAAATAATTTTTGAAAATATAGATGAATTAAAAATAGTAGATAACATGTCTGAAAGAAAAAAATTACTCTTTGAGTTAGGTGATGCCTATTTAGCTTTACCAGGAGGAACAGGAACTTTAGAAGAAATAGTAGAAGTTGTATCTTGGAAAATAATGGGGATTCATAATAAGCCAATAATATTTTTTAATAAAAATAATTTCTGGTATAATCTATTTCAACAATTTAAATTTTTTGAAGATGAGAAATTTTCAAATAAAAATTTACAAAACAGTTTTCACATTATAGATACAGTTGATCAATTAAAAAATATATTAATTAAATGGCAAAAATAAAAGTTACAAACCCTGTTGTTGAAATGGATGGAGATGAAATGACCAGAATCATCTGGGAGTACATCAAAGAAGAATTAATTTTGCCCTATCTTGATATAGATATCAAATATTTTGATCTTGGAGTGATTAAAAGAGATGAAACAAATGATCAAATCACCATAGACGCTGCCGAGGCGGTGAAAAAAAATGGTGTAGGAATAAAATGCGCAACAATTACACCTGATGAAAATCGAGTAGAAGAATTCAAATTAAAACAAATGTGGCGTTCTCCAAATGGAACAATAAGAAATATACTGGGAGGAACTATATTTAGACAGCCAATTATATGTAAAAATGTTCCAAGAATAATCACGAATTGGAACCATCCAATTGTAGTTGCTAGACATGCATTTGGTGATCAATATAGAGCGACTGACACATTAATTAATAAACCAGGGACACTTAAAATGGTTTTTGAACCTAAAGATGGGTCTGAAGGATTTACAAAAAATGTTTATGAATTTGAAAAATCTGGTGTAGCTCTATCAATGTATAATTTAGATAATTCAATTAAAGACTTTGCTAGGGCTTGTTTTAATTATGGACTTAACCTTGGTTGGCCAGTTTATCTTTCTACTAAAAATACAATTTTAAAAGTCTACGATGGAAGATTTAAAGATGTATTTCAGGATGTATTTGATTACGAATTCAAAAATAAGTTTAAAGAAAAAGATATAGTTTATGAACACAGATTAATCGATGATATGGTAGCCTCAGCATTAAAATGGGAGGGTAATTTTATTTGGGCTTGTAAAAATTATGATGGAGATGTTCAATCAGATTCTGTTGCTCAAGGATTTGGATCACTAGGTTTAATGACAAGTGTGTTAATGACTCCAGATGGCAAAACAGTAGAAGCTGAAGCTGCACATGGAACTGTTACTAGACATTACAGAAATCATCAGAAAGGTATAGAAACTTCAACTAATCCAATTGCATCAATTTTTGCTTGGACAAGGGGTTTAATTTTTAGAGGTAAGTTTGATGATAATAATGAATTAATAAATTTTGCAAAAAAATTGGAAGAAACGTGTATCAAAACAGTAGAAAGTGGTGAAATGACAAAAGATTTAGCAATATTAATTAACAAAGATCAGAAATGGTTAAACACTCAAGATTTTTTGAGCGCAATAAAAAACAATTTTCAAATTAACTAATTGAATTTAATTTATCTTCTACGTATTTTATACTTTCATTAATTTGACTAACATCTGATCCCCCTCCTTGAGCAAGATCTTTTCTACCGCCACCACCCTTGCCACCAAGAATAATTGAAATTTCTTTTATTTCTTTTGAAGCATCAAAAAAATCTGTAATATCTTCAGTAACTCCTAGCACAATAGATAGTTTGTTTTTATTATTTGAAATTATTAACGAAACACTATTTTTGTTATATTGTTTTTTTTGCTCATCAATAAATGTTTTCAAAGATTTATTAGGGTAATCTTCAGCAATTAAATAAATAAAATTTAATTCTTTAATTTTTTTTACAACAATATTATCAATATTTTTTGATATAGACATATTTTGTTTTAATTTTTCGTGTATATAAACTAATTCTTTAATTAATAGACCTTTGTCTTCAGATTGATTCTTAAAATTATAATCAGCATTAATCTTTTTAATTTTATTCTTTAAATCTTCAATTTGATTATCTTGATTTTTATTTTTTTCTAATAAATTTCTTTCTATTTCTTTAATATATTTATCTACTGCAACATTAGATACAGCTTCTATTCTTCTAATTCCAGACGCAACACTAGATTGATTAGTTATTTTAAATTTACTAATTTCCCCTAATTTAATAACATGAGTTCCTCCACATAATTCTTTTGAAAAGAATGATTTATTATCTTGACCCATTGTTACTACTCTTACTTCATCACTATATTTTTCTCCAAATAATGCCATCGCACCCTCTTCAATAGCTTTTTTTTGATCAACAATTTTTATTTCAACAATATCATTTTTTTGAATTTGATCATTTACAATTTCTTCAACATTTATGAGTTGATCTTTTTCAATTGGATTATTGTGACTAAAATCAAATCTGAGTTTTTCTGAATTTACAAGTGAACCCTTCTGCGTGACATGCTTGCCCAATGTTTTTCTTAGAGCGGCATGTAATAAATGAGTTGATGAATGATTATATTTAATAAAATCTCTATTCACTCTATTAATGCTTGCTTTAATGGTATCTTGAACTTTGCATCCACCATTAACTACTTTACCTTTGTGAAGAAAATAATTTCCAAATATTTTTGTTGTGTTGATAACTTCAAACTTAAAGTTATCATTTTCAAAAAAACCCTGATCACCCACCTGACCACCACTTTCTCCATAAAAAGGTGTTTGATTTAAAATTATAATTGCATCTTGATCTTTTTTAATTTTATTTACTGAATTACCTTCTGATATGATTGAAATTATTTTACAATCAGCTTCCATATCAGAATATCCTAAAAATTCTGTTGGCTCTATTGTAGAAGTTATTTCAAACCAAATGCCTTCATCCTCAAAATCTCCTGTACCTTTCCAGCTTTGTCTTGCTCTTTCCTTTTGTTCTAACATTCTTTCTTCAAATGTTTTTATATCGACTTCAATATTTTTATTTTTTAAATAATCTTGTGTTAAATCTAATGGAAATCCATAGGTATCGTATAATTTAAACGCTACTTCTCCATTAAATATATTTGTTGAATTAGAAATTTCCTCATCTAAAATTTTTATTCCTTTTTCAACAGTTTCCTTGAATTTAGTTTCTTCATTCATTAATGTATTAGTAATGAGATCTTTTGCTCTATCTAATTCAGGATATGAATTTTTAATTCCATCTAAAAAAATAGGTAATAGCTTATGAAATACAGGCTCTTTATTACCTAAAGAATGAGCATGTCGCATTCCCCTTCTCATTATTCTTCGTAAGACGTATCCTCTACCTTCATTTGAAGGCATTACTCCATCAGCAATTAAAAAAGAGGAGGATTTTAAGTGATCTGCAATTACTCTGTGACTAGGATTTGTTATTGAACTTTCATCGCCACATAGTTTTGTTGATTCATTTATAATCGGTTGAAATAAATCTGTTGAATAATTATCGTTAGAATCATCTAGAAGAGCTGTCATTCTCTCTAATCCCATTCCAGTATCAATGGAGGGTTTTGGTAAATTTATTCTCTCAGATTTAGATATCTGCTCATATTGCATAAATACTAAGTTCCATATTTCTATAAATCTATCACCATCTTCATTTGAAGAACCTGGAGGGCCTCCTTCGTATTTATCACCATGATCATAAAATATTTCAGAACATGGACCACAAGGACCTGTTTCACCCATTGACCAAAAATTATCAGATGTACTTATTTTAATAATTTTATTTTCAGACAATCCAGCTATTTTTTTCCATAAATCAAATGCTTCCTGATCATCAGAATAAACAGTTACTAATAGTCTATCTTTATTTATTGCATATTCTTTGGTTATTAGATTCCAAGCTAGTTCTATGGCCAGATCTTTAAAATAATCTCCAAAAGAGAAATTACCTAACATTTCAAAAAAAGTATGGTGTCTTGTTGTATATCCTACATTTTCTAAATCATTGTGCTTACCTCCTGCTCTTACACATTTTTGAGCAGTTGTCGCTCTATTATAATCTCTGGTCTCTTTACCTGTAAAAATATTTTTAAATTGAACCATTCCAGAATTGGCAAACATAAGAGTGGGATCATTATCTGGTACTAAAGAGCTAGAATGAACTACCTCATGCCCATTTTTTTTAAAATAATTGAGAAATGTCGACCTAATCTGATTAGAATTCATGAAAAGGTATTATAACTTGAAATCTATATTGTCTAAATAAAAAAGCGCCTAATATTAAATAGGCGCTAATCAAAAAAATGTTTATTTTTATTTTATTCTTTTACTTCTTCATCCTCTTTTTCTTTATTCTCTACTTTTCCTTCCATCATAGCTTTTTCAACTATTCCGGCATTTTGTAGAATCTGATTTTTAATTTCTTTAGCTATAGTAGGATTATCATTAAGAAAGTTTTTGACGTTTTCTCGACCTTGCCCTATTTTAGTATTTTTGTAAGCAAACCATGACCCAGATTTATCAATAATTTCTGCTTTCACACCTAAATCAACTAATTCACCTAATTTAGATATACCCTCTCCGTACATAATATCAAACTCAACAACTTTAAATGGAGGTGCAACTTTATTTTTAACTATTTTTACTCTAGTTTGATTTCCAATGATTTCATCTTTATCCTTTATTGCACCAATTCTTCTAATATCCATTCTTACTGAGGAATAAAATTTTAGAGCATTTCCACCTGTAGTTGTTTCAGGACTTCCGAACATAACGCCTATTTTCATTCTAAGTTGGTTTATGAATACAACTAAAGTGTTTGATTGTGCTATAGAACTTGTAAGTTTTCTTAGAGCTTGACTCATCAGTCTAGCTTGCAAACCAGGTAATGAATCTCCCATGTCGCCTTCAAGTTCAGCTCTTGGCACAAGTGCGGCAACTGAATCAATAACTAGCACGTCAATACCTCCAGATTTAATTAAAGAATCAGCAATTTCTAAACCTTGTTCTCCTGTATCAGGCTGAGAAATTAATAATTCTTCTAAATTTACACCTAATTTTTTAGCATATGCTGGATCTAGAGCATGCTCTGCATCTATAAATGCGCAATTACCACCTTGTTTTTGTGACTCTGCAACAATATGAGTAGCTAAAGTAGTTTTACCAGAACTTTCAGGTCCATAAATTTCAATAATTCTCCCTTTTGGAACTCCTCCAATCCCAAGAGCTATATCAAGCCCTAGTGAACCGGTAGATATTGCTTCAATATCTACGTTTGTTTTAGAGCCCAATTTCATTATTGAACCTTTTCCATAATTTTTCTCTATTAAGCTTACTGCAGCTTCTAGAGATTTACTTCTGTTTTCTTTATCCATTGAATTTTCGTTATTTACTACTTTTAATTTAGCTTGAGACATTACATTTCTCCATTAATTTCCTATGTTTTTATTAAGATTCTTGCAAATCATGTTTACTTGTACACGTTTTGTTCTAATTTTAAAAGTTCTATTTTTGTTCTTTTTTTAAAAATTTAATTAAATTATTGAAAAATATAAATTATTTATAATTAATTAAATTTTAATATTGCTTGAATAAATAAAATCATTTGATAAATCAGCACGGTCTTAAATTTATGACTAAATTACCTAAAAATTATAAGCCAACTCAAAAAGAAAAATTCATGAATGCCAAAATGAAAGAATATTTTAGGCAAAAATTAGTAACTTGGAAAAAAGATTTACTTAAGGAATCTTCTCAAACTTTAAATAATCTTCAGAATGAAAATGAGGCAAAACCAGATATAACTGATAGAGCATCTGAAGAAATAGACAGATCTTTTGAGCTTAGAACAAGAGATAGAGAAAGAAAGCTAATTAATAAAATTGATGCTGCGCTTCAAAGAATTAAAGATGGATCTTATGGTTATTGTGATGAAACAGGCGATCCAATTAGCATCAAAAGATTAGAAGCAAGACCAGTTGCAACGTTGAGTTTAGAAGCTCAAGAAATGCATGAAAAAGCAGAAAAAAGAATAAGCTAATTTTATTTTAAATGTCAGATTTTTATATAGGTGATCTTACACCAGGTACTTTTGTTGTAAATGTCAGCAAAGAAAAAGAATGGGGAATTGGTCAAGTTCAATCAAGTATTAATAATATCGTTACAATTAATTTTGAAAATGTTGGAAAAAAAACTATTAACCCTAAAGAAGTTGAATTAAAAATAATTAATATAAATGCAACTAATTGATCAATTTTTGAGAAAAGTAAATTATCTAAGAGTATCTGTTACAGATAGATGCGATCTGAGATGTGTTTATTGCATGAAAGAAAAAATGCAATTTCTTCCGCGAAAAGACATACTCACTTTAGAAGAAATTGAAAGATTATGTAATAACTTTATAGAACTTGGAGTTGAAAAAATTAGATTAACCGGGGGTGAGCCATTGGTAAGAAATGACATTATAAAATTAATTGAAAAACTTAATGCCAAAAAAGAAAAAACAAATCTTAAGGAAATAACACTGACAACAAATGGGACACTATTAAAAAAATATGCAAAACAACTTAAGCTAAATGGTGTTAATAGGATTAATGTTTCTCTAGATACAATTAATCCTAAAAAATATAATAAAATAACAAGATTTGGAAATATTGAAAAAGTTTTTGATGGAATTAATGAAGCACTTGATGCCAATATAAAAATTAAAATTAATACTGTAGTAATCAAAGATTTTAATGAGAATGAAATTGAAGAATTAATTAATTGGACTAGTAATAAAAAAATTGATCTTACATTTATTGAAGTAATGCCAATGGAAGAAACAGATATATCAAGAGAATATCAGTTTATTTCATTATATGACACTTTTGCAAAACTAGACAAAATATTTAAATTTTCTAAAATTGATTACAGTACTGGAGGTCCAGCTAGATATTATACTAGTGATTTAGTGTCTAATAAAATTGGGTTCATAAGTCCTTTAACAAATAATTTTTGTGCCTCTTGTAATAGGGTAAGAATATCAAGCACTGGTAAACTTTTCATGTGCCTTGGTCAGAATGACTTTGTTGATTTTAGAGATATAATGAGAGAAGATTTTAGTGATGATTATATAAAAGAAAAAATTAAGTTTGCTCTTAATGTTAAACCAAAACAACATGACTTTATGATTGGAGAAAAGATCAATAAATATATGAGAAGACACATGAATGTGACAGGTGGATAATGAAATTTCATTTTTTATCATCAAACAATCCTGAGGCAAAAAATACAGAAAAAAAACTAACAAAATTGTTTGGACAAAATTCTGTTGAAGATGCCGACTGCATTATTCCAATTGGAGGCGATGGATTGCTCCTAAAATCACTTCATAATTTTAATAAACTAAACAAACCATTTTTTGGAATAAACTTCGGTTCAATTGGTTTTTTAATGAACAATCTTATTAATGAGAATTTAAATGATATGATTGCTAATGCTAAAAAATCTACTTTCAAACCATTAAAAATGACTGCACAAAGTGTTAATAATGAAACTTTTGAGGCATATGCTTATAATGAAGTTTCTCTTATGAGACAGACACATTTGGCATCCAAAATTAAAATCAAAATAAATGGGCAGGTAAAAATGGAAGAGTTAATATGTGATGGCGTTTTGTTATCTACATCAGCTGGAAGTACAGCTTATAATTTATCCGCGCACGGTAGTATTCTACCTTTAGACTCTAATATACTTGCATTAACCCCAATTAGCGCATTTAGACCAAGGAGATGGAGAGGTGCTTTGTTATCTGAAATTAGTAAAATTGAATTTGAAGTGTTAAATAATGATGAACGCTCATCTAGCGCAACTGCAGACAATGTTGAATTTAGAGATATTAGTAAAGTGAATATTATTTCTTCAGATGAAAATAAATGCACTGTATTGTTTGACAGTAAGCACTCTATTGAGGATAAAATTTTGAATGAGCAATTTAATTATTAAGATCAAATTTTTTTAAAAATACAAATTTTGTTGCCATCTAAATCCCTTAAATATGCATAATAATCTTTACCATGTCTGGGCCCAGGCATCCCTTCGTCTTTTGCTCCAAGACTAATTCCAATTTTATAAAATTCATTAACAGTTTTTTTTGAATTTGCTTTGAAAGTAATCATAGTACCATTTCCTATAGTTGCTTTTTTTTTATTGTAAGGTTTAATTAAGTAGAGTTCTATTTTTTTGGGAGAGTCTTTTTTAGCGTAACCAAAATAACGATTATGAGATAATACTTTTGTAATTTTTAGAGGTTTTAGTATCTTACTGTAAAATTCTGAAGATTTTTTTAAATTATTTGTTCCAATTGTAATAAATGCAAACATGATTTAAAGCTTGGTAGCCTCGGCCGGACTTGAACCGGCACTCCCAAAAGGGCAAGGATTTTAAGTCCTTTGTGTCTACCATTCCACCACGAGGCCTATTTTTGGACTATTATCAAACTATAGAACTTTTTCCACCATTTAATTGAATCATCTTAGTTATATCATCAACTATTGGTTTAATAGTTGTCATGTCCCATGATGAAACAACTATGTTAACTCCACCTGTTTTAGCAGCAAGATTAAAATAAGGATAACTGCCAATTGATGCACTTTTATAATTGTTTTGAATATTTTTTTAAATTTTTTGCTATTTTGCTTTCGTATAAATTAGTATTAATTGTTGTTACAAGTTTTGGTTTACCTTTATTTATTTTCTTAATTAATTCTTCAAACATAACTTTCATTATTTCTGGGACACCAGGTAAAACATAAACATTTTTAATGATAAATCCTGGGGCAGCCGTCATCGGATTTAAAATAAGCTCTGAACCAAATGGAATTTTGGCCATTCTTTGCCTACTTTCATTAAATTCACCTTTTGGATAATAATTTTCAAGAATTTCAAAAGCTGTTTTATTTGTTTCATATTGTAAATTAAAAGCTTCAGATATACTTTCTGAAGTTATATCATCATGAGTTGGTCCTATTCCACCAGTTGTAAAAATATAAGAGTATTTTGAGCTATATTTTAATACATTATCTATTATTGTTTTTTTATCATCTTGAATAATAATAATTTCCTCTAATTTAATACCAGCTTGTAATAATTTTTTTGCAATATAATTTGAGTTTGTATCTTGAGTTCTGCCAGAAAGTATTTCATCTCCAATAACAATAATAGCCGCTGTAAAAGAACTCATATGATTAATTGATATTTTCTATATATTATTTATTAATCGTAAATAATTATTTTTTAATGAGAAACAACAATATCCCAATACATACGAAAAAAGATTTTGAAGGAATGAGGGATGCTGGATCTTTAGCTGCAGAAGTCCTTGATACTTTACATGAAATAATTGTACCAGGTATAAGTACTCAAGAAATAAATGACATATGTCATGAAAAAATTATTAAGAGTAAAGCTGTGCCAGCACCTTTGAACTACAAAGGTTTTCCAAAATCTGTTTGCACATCTGTTAATCATGTTGTTTGTCATGGAATTCCTTCTGAAAGAAAAATTCTTTCTAATGGTGATATTGTAAATGTCGATGTTACAGTTATATTGCATGGCTGGCATGGTGATAGTTCAAGAATGTTTGTTGCAGGAAAAACAAACAAAAAAAATTATGAATTTTTGAAAATAACTTATGAGTCTTTATTGATTGGTATAAGTGAAGCCAAACCAGGAAAACACCTTGGTGATATAGGAAATAAAATTCAGACACTTGCTGAAGGAAAAGGTTATTCTGTAGTAAGAGATTTTTGTGGTCATGGAATTGGGAGGGAATTTCATACTCCACCTAGTGTTTTACACTTTGGTGAACCGGGAGAAGGACCAATATTGGAACCTGGAATGTTTTTAACAATTGAACCAATGATAAATTTAGGTGGATGGCAAACCAAAATACTTAATGATGGATGGACGGCTGTTACAAAAGATAAATCTTTATCAGCTCAATTCGAGCATACAATTGGAATAACAGAAGAAGGAAATGAAATATTTACATTATCTAAAAATAATACAGCTTTTCCAATAAAGGATGTATAAGTAAAAAAAATGATACCTAGATATAACAGGCCTGAAATTGAAAAAATTTGGTCTTTAGAAAATAAATTTACAATTTGGACAGAGATTGAGTGTTTAATTGCAGAAAAACAAGCTATGCTCGGTATTATTCCAAAAAAAGCAGCAAAAGAGATAAGAAAAAAAGCAAAATTTAATGTCAAAGAAATAGAAAAAATTGAAAAAGAAACCAAACATGATGTTGTTGCCTATATAAATAATGTAAGCAAATATATTGGCAAATCATCAAAATATTTTCATTTTGGTGTAACATCAAGCGATATTATTGATACTTCATTTTCTTTACAACTTAAGCAAACTTCTGAAATAATAAGAAAAATTTTAGTGGAATGTATTAAAAGTCTAAAAATAAAATCTAGAAAATATAAAGACACATTAATGATTGGAAGAAGTCATGGAGTCCATGCTGAACCAATTACATTTGGATTAAAATTATCTTCATTTTATTTTGAATTTAAAAGAAATTTAGAAAGAATTGATCAAGCAATTAATGAAATATCAGTTTGTGCCATTTCTGGTCCTGTTGGCACATTTAATTCTATAGACCCACGAATTCAGGATTATGTAGCTAAGAAACTAAAATTAAATTCAGAGGATATATCAACTCAAGTAATACCAAGAGATAGGCACGCATATTTTTTCTCAGTATTAGGAATTTTAGCCTCCTCTATTGAGAGATTTGCTGTGGAAATTCGAAACTTACAAAAAACAGAAGTATTAGAAGTAGAAGAAAGTTTTTCTTCTAATCAAAAGGGGTCTTCTGCAATGCCTCACAAACGTAACCCAGTACTCAGTGAAAACTTAACAGGGATCTCAAGATATATAAGAAGTGGTAATTCCTTCATTAGAAAATGTTGTACTTTGGCACGAAAGAGATATTAGTCATTCTAGTGTTGAAAGAATTATGGCACCAGATATTACAATTGCTACCGATTTTGCACTAAATCGTCTAAATGGCATAATAAAAAATTTAAAAGTCTATCCACAAAATATGTTAAAAAATTTGAATATGCTTGGAGGCTTACATAGAACTCACAGTATTATGTTAAAATTGATTGAAAAAGGATTGAAAAGACAACAAGCATATAAAATTGTTCAAGAAAGTGCCATGGAAACATGGAATAATAATAAGAATTTTTCCGAAGTTTTACAAAAGAATAAAGAATTAAACAAAATATTGAATTCAAAAGATATCAAAAAAATCATAAAAGATGATAACGAACTAAAGAATATAGATTTGATTTTTAAAAATAAAATTAAATAGTCTTTATTTTTTTTAATATCTGAACTATTTTATACTTATGGTAATGACTGCTGAACAAATCGAACAATTTATTAAAGAAGCTATTCCAGATGCAACTGTTGAGATTGTAGATCTAAAAGGAGATGGCGATCATTACAGCGCTACAGTAACTTCAAAATCTTTTTCTGGAAAAACAAGAGTGGAACAACATAAGATGGTTTATGATGCTTTTAATGGTAAAATGGGTAGTGATTTGCACGCACTTAAGCTAAAAACTGTATTGGAGTAATAATGAATAATAATGACCATGTATCTCAAAATATAGAAAATGAAATTAACTCGAATGATGTAATTCTTTTCATGAAGGGAACGCCAGTATTTCCAATGTGTGGATTTTCTGCAAGAGTAGTTGAAATATTAAATAAAGTAGGTGTTAAATTTGGAAGTGTGAATGTGTTAGAAAGTGATGAAATGAGAGAAGGTATTAAAAAATATTCTAATTGGCCAACAATACCACAACTTTATGTTAAAAAGGAATTTATAGGTGGTTGTGATATTATAACTGAAATGTTTGAAAGTGGTGAATTATTAGAATTATTAAACACAAATGGAATAGACGTAAACCCATCTTAGTTTGTTGAATAATAATTTTTCCAAAGGTGTAATATTCTCCTGTATTGCAGCAATTTTTTGGGGTCTTCCACAACCTCTTTTTTTTAATGAATTAAATCACGTTAAGACTATCGAAGTAGTAGCTCATAGAGGTTTCTGGTCCTTTATTTTTCTTTTTTTATTATTAATTCTAATTTCAAATTTAAACGAATTTATTGAAATATTTAAATCAAGAAAAAGAATTTTTATTTTAACAATTACATCCTTTCTTATTGCAGGTAACTGGGCAGGCTTTATTTATTCTGTAGGACAAGAAAGAGTTCAGGATGCCTCAATGGGTTATTTTATTACCCCAATGATAAGTATTATTCTTGGTTATTTTTTTTTAAATGAGAAAATAACTAAGCCTAAATTTTTATCTGTATGTCTTATGTTTTCAGGAATATTATTCTTATTTATTAATTTAAATCAATTTCCATTCCTTATAATTTGGATTGGCACCTCTTGGGCAATATATGGATTATTAAGAAAACAAGTTAATGTTAATCCTTCAATTGGTTTGCTTTATGAGACTTTCATAATATCCTTAATATCTATCCCATATTTAGTTTATTTATTTTTGCAGAACGAAAACAGTATTTTTAGCATTGATATTAAAACATCAGTATTTTTAATTCTAACAGGAGCAGTAACAATTTTTCCATTATTTTTTTTTAACTTGGGTTTAAAATTTATTCAATTAGGTCTTGCTGGAGTTTTATTTTATCTGGCACCAACATTTCATTTTATAACTTCAGTATTTATTCTTAATGAAGAAATTTTACAAATTAAGTTTGTATCTTTTATAATTATTTGGATAGCAATAATAATCTATATTTATGATAGCTATAAAAAAGAAATTATCTTGAATAATACTCAATAACTAAATTTGGTTCCATTGTTACAGGATAAGGAACATCATGAATTAGAGGTGCTCTTAAAAAACGACCTTTCAACTCTTTTACATCTACTTCTAGATATTCTGGAATTTCTCTTTCTTGAGAACTAATTGATTCTACAACTAAGTTCATTTCTTTACTTTTATTTCTTATTGAGATTTCATCTCCATCACTAACACTATAAGATGGAATATTAACTCTTTTTCCATTAACTTTTACATGACCATGATTAACTAATTGTCTTGCGGAAAAAATTGTAGGTACAAATTTCATTCTGTAGACAGTAGCATCCAATCTTCTTTCTAATAGCTCGATTAAAATCTGACTTGTGTCACCTTTAATATTAGAGGCTTTTTTAAAAATATTTCTAAATTGCCTTTCAGTTAGATCACCATAATAAAATTTTAGTTTTTGCTTAGCAAATAATTGGTTACCATAATCTGATAGTTTTTTTCTTTGACCTTGTACACCGTGCTGACCAGGCTTAGAGTTTCTTCTATTAAAGGGGCTTTTAGGTCTACCCCACAAGTTAACACCTAACCTTCTATCAATTTTGTATTTAGCGTTATGTCTTTTTGTCATTATTATGAGGGGTATATAGTGATTTAAAGTACTATGTCAAATTTAATATACTCAATTTTTGGCTTATTTATTAAGTTTTTTAGTAATTCCCCATAATGTATGCAATTCTTTCTTTGTGAAAGGGATTTTGGTGAAAATACTATAAATATTATTTTTCATACTTTCTTTTTTTTCACTAGGAGTAAAAAATTTTTTATTTTCAAGTTTCTCAATCACATAATTTAAGAATTTAGATAATTGATATTTACTAATATTATCTTTTTCAATTGAAATAGAATTAGTAATTTTTAAATTATTCAATTCAAATAATTTATGACTTAAAATAGTAACTGCATGAGAAAGGTTTAATGAATTACTTTTACTACTTGTTTCAATAGTAAAAATAATATCAGATAATCTCAAATCCTCATTTGAAAGTCCTGAATTTTCAGGGCCAAAAAGTATTGCAGTTTTTTTATTAACAATTATTTTTCTTTTAATGAATTTAAAATCGTTAGTAGAATTTTTTTTCAAATATCTTCTTCTATTCGTTGTGGCCACAACATAAGAAAAATTAGAAAGTGCAATTTCTAAATTATCATAAACTTTAATATTCTTAATAATTTTCGTTGCTTTTTTTGCTGCATTTATTGATTTATTGTTTAACCATTTATCTCTTGGTGAAACAACAATTAGATCTTTTAAACCAAAGTTGTGCATAACACGAGCAACCATTCCAATATTTTCAGGAAGTTGAGGCCTAACTAAAATTATGCTTGGATTTTTTGAAATCAATTTTTATTCTTTGAATCATTAAACAACTTAAAAGTAATGCTATCAAAAATAGCGCTATAAGATGCATCAATAATATTTGGAGATACGCCAATAGTTGTCCAATGTGTATTAGTAGAATCAGATGATTCAATTAAAACTCTTGTAATAGCACCAGTGCCTTTTTCTGATGAAAGAATCATAACTTTGTAATCAGTTAACTTTAAATCTTTGAGATTAGGATAATAATCAATTAGAGCTTTTCTTAATGCGCTATCAATAGCATTTACTGGACCATTTCCAGTGCCAACTGTCATCATATTTGAATCTTTAACTTTTAAAAATACTGTAGCCTCTGCTTCAGTAACAATTTCACCTTTAGCATTCCATCTTCTTTCGTCTGTGACTCTAAATTTTTCTAAGTTATAAAAATCCTCAAAATGACCAAGGTGACGTCTTACTAATAATTCAAAACTAGCTAAAGCAGTATCAAATGAATATCCTTCTGACTCTTTTTCCTTGATAATCTCTAAGATATTGTTGATTTCATTTTTAGGCAGATCAATATTAATCTTATTTAATTGATTTAATATATTAGATCTTCCTGCCTGATTAGAAATTACGACGTTTCTAGAATTACCAACTATTTCTGGCTTAATATGCTCATAAGTTGAAGAATTTTTTTCTATTCCAGATGCATGCAACCCACCTTTATGAGAGAAAGCATGATCTCCAACATATGGAGCATTTTTTCTTGAAGGCATGTTAAGAATTTCATTTAATGTTCTAGAAATATGAATTAAATTTTTTAATTTATCTTTAGAAATATTTGTTTTATATTTTGTTTTTAAAACCAAAGATGGAATTAAGGAAATTAAATTAGTATTTCCACATCTTTCTCCTAAACCGTTTATTGTTCCCTGTATCTGTCTTGCTCCAGCATTAATAGCTGCTAATGCATTTGCAACTGCATTATCAGTATCATTGTGAGCATGTATACCAACATTTTTACCTGGTATAACTTTTACTACTTCTGAAACAATATTGTAAATTTCATCTGGAAGGGTTCCTCCATTTGTATCACAAAGAACAACCCATCTTGCACCAGCGTCATACGCTGCTTTAATACAATTTAACGCAAACTCTTTATTTTCTTTAAAGCCATCAAAAAAATGCTCTGCATCAAAAATTGGCTCTTTTTTTTTAGTTTTTATTGAGTGAATACTATCACTTATCATTTTTAAATTCTCATTTTCAGATATTTCTAAAGCATTTTTTACGTGAAATGATGATGACTTACCTACAATACAAACACAACTTGCGTTAGAATTGATAAGTGCATTTAATCCTGGATCATTATCAGCACTTCTGCCTGTTCTTCTAGTCATACCAAAGGCAGTCAATTTACTTTTTGAAAATTTTGTATTTCTTGTAAAAAAATCATTATCGGTAGGATTTGCTCCTGGCCATCCACCTTCAATATAGTCTATTCCTAAATCATCAAGATGTTTGGATATATTCATTTTATCACTAACAGAAAAATTTACTCCTGTTGTTTGCTGACCATCTCTAAGTGTGGTGTCGAATAAATATACTTTATCATCCATAAATTATAGAACGCTAATAGAGTATAAATTAAAATTTACTAGATTTTTCCAAGTTTTTGCAAGATTTCGTCTCTATCAAATAATGGTAGTAGATATTTTAATTCGGGTCCATGAGATTTTCCTGTCAAAATCAACCTCAATGGCATAAATAAATCTTTTCCTTTAAGCCCAGTTTTTTTGTTAATTTTTGATGTCCAATGATCCCATGTTGTTTCATCAAAAGGATCCTCGGGTAACTCATCAACTGCTGTGTTAATAAAATAATCATCAATATTTAAATCTTTAGCATTATTTATTTTTGTAATTACTTCTTCCCATTCTTTAGCTTGGTTAACAAATGAAATATTATTTTTAATAAAACGCCAAAAACTGTCTTTTTGAAAATTAGATTTTATATTTTTTAACTTATGACTAATCTCATTATAATTAAATAATTTAATTGTATTTTCATTAAGATTTCTTAAGGATTCAATTGAAAATTTTGCAGAAGATTTAGATAAGCTTTGAATATCAAATTTTTTTACTATTTCATTTAAATCTTTGATTGGATCAATATTACTGCTCGAACCAATAAAAAGAAAATAATTAAGTAAAGATATATTTTCGTATCCTTCGTCTCTAAAATTTTCAATTGAAAGACTTCCAAGTCTTTTGCTAAAACCCTTACCAGTTTCATCAACTAAGAATGGATGATGGGCAAATGATGGAATAGAAGATTCAAGAGCCTTAAAAATTTGAATATGATAAGCAGTATTAGCTATGTGATCTTCCCCTCTAATAATATGCGTAATTTTTTCTTCAATATCATCAATGACTGAAGGTAAATGGTATAACAATGTTCCATCAGCTCTAATTAAAACAGGATCACTCAAATTTTTTGCATCAAATGAAACATCTCCTTTAATAACATCTTTCCAACCAATATATTCATGATCTAATTTGAATCTCCAATGGGGTTGGATTCCAGATTCTATTTTTTTTTCTACTTCTTCATCACTTAAATTTAATGATGATCTATCATAAATAGGTGGTTTCCCAGATGATAACAAAGATTTTTTCTTTAAAGCTAATTCTTCTTCTGTTTCAAAACATGGATAAAGTCTTTTCTTTTGTTTTAAAATTTGGATTTTCTCATTGTAAATATGCTGTCTAGAGGACTGATTAAAAGTGTAACTCCAATTTAATCCAAGCCATTTAAGATCATCTTTGATGCTTGTCTCAAATTCTTTAGAACTCCTATTGGCATCAGTATCATCAATTCTTAATAAAAACTCACCTTGATTTTTTTGACAAAAAATCCAATTCAAAATTGCTGATCTAGCATTACCGATATGTATTTTTCCTGTAGGGCTAGGAGCAAACCTACACTTCATATTATTCTTTAGGAATTTCGCAAACGGGAATAGGCTTCATCTTATGAAGATTTGGCTTTCTAATTTCTTCGTATCTACTGTAATATTCACTAGACTTATTTTCCATTGCTTCTTCTAATTGCTTATATGAAAGACCAAGCTGGCTTTCATCATTTCTACTATCATCCCATAAACCATCTGTCGGTGCTGCGCTAATAATATCTTTTATAACCCCAATTTCTTCGGCTAATTCCCAAACCTCAGTTTTAGTGCAGTCTGCTATTGGCGATATATCTACGCCTCCATCACCATATTTTGTATAAAATCCAACACCAAAATCTTCAACTTTATTTCCAGTACCAACAACTATACCATTATTACTTTGAGCTATTTGGTATAAAGTTACCATTCTTAGTCTAGATCTTGAATTTGCAAAAGCTAACTCACTATCAAAATTTTGCATCGTAATTTGAAATGTTTTAAAAACGTTATCTAGCTCGATTATTTTTGTTTCTACATTTGGGTAATTTTGCTCTAAAAATTCTAAATGTCTTAAGCTTAAATCATGTTGTGAAGAATTTTGCTTAATAGGCATTGAAACAGCTATAGTTTTTAAACCAGTTTGAGCGCATAAGGTGCTAGCAAGAGCTGAGTCAACTCCTCCTGACACTCCTATTACTAGGGTAGTTGGATTACTATTTATAGATTTAGCATAATCTTTAATCCAATTAGCAATGTGTGCAATTTTATCTTTTGTATTCATAATTATTATATAATTATAAATTTATAAATTTGAAGATTGCTTTGAGAGTAATTTTTCTTCTTTTAAAAAATCTGATAATAAAAAAGCCAATTCTAGAGACTGCGAGGCATTTAGTCTCGGATCACAATATGTATGATATCTATTTTTTAGATCTTCATCAGTTATTTCTTGAAGACCTCCCATACATTCTGTAACATCTTGACCAGTCATTTCTAAGTGAACGCCACCAGGATATGTTCCTTCACTTCTGTGAATTAGAAAAAATTGCTGAATTTCAGAAATTATATCTTTTAATGGCCTGGTTTTAAAACCCGTGTTAGATTTTATAGTATTTCCATGCATGGGGTCACATGTCCAAACAACATTTTTACCAGCTAAATTAACTGACCTAATTATTTTTGGAAGTATTCCACTAACTTTTTCATGACCCATTCTACATATCAGCGTTATTTTTCCACCTTCATTATTGGGATTCAACACATCTAATATCTTTAATAGTTCTTCTGTCTTTGTACTTGGACCCACTTTAATACCTATAGGGTTCTCAATACCTCTTAAAAATTCAATATGTGCTCCATCCAGTAGTCGTGTTCTGTCACCTACCCACAACAAGTGAGCTGAAACATCGTACCACTTACCTGAAGTACTATCTATTCTTGTTAATGCTTCCTCATACTGAAGAAGTAAAGCTTCATGACTTGTAAAGAAGTCTGTTTCATTTAATTGTCTTACACTGTTTCCATTTATTCCACATGCCTTCATAAAAGATAAGCATTCATCAATTCTCGAAGATATCTCTCTAAATTTAGCTGCATTCTCACCTTTAACAAAATTTAGGTTCCATTGATGTATTTTATTTAAA
>CABZCZ010000016.1 GCA_902524385.1 uncultured Alphaproteobacteria bacterium | reverse complement strand
CTTCTTTGCTATCTTCTGGTGCTGGTCCATAAGTTATATTTTGAAAATTTTTAATAACTTTACCCATATTATCCTATTGCAAGTTTCTCTTTGTTTGCATACCTGCCACTAGTGTAGTGATAGAGTTGTCTTTCTATATCAATTAATAAACTAGAAGCACCAATTCGCAATAATTTAGGATTAACCCATTCAAATCCTAGTTCTTCTGCTACTAATATTAAAAATTCTAAAACAGATTTTGCCGTTGATATTCCACCTGCAGGTTTAAAACCAATTTTTTTTCCAGTTTTTATATGAAAATCTCTAATCATTCTCAACATAACAAGACTATTATTAAGATTTGCGTTAATACTTTCTTTTCCTGTTGATGTTTTAATAAAATCGGCACCAGCCATCATACAAACTAAAGATGCCTTTGCTACATTTCGAAGAGTCTCAAGATCACCAACACCAAGAATAGCTTTTATTTTTGTTTTACCCGCAGTTTCTTTAAAGCTACGAACCTCTTCGTATAACTTTTTCCAGTTATTTTGGAGAACATATCCTCTATTGATAACAATATCGATTTCATCAGCACCATCTTTGATAGAGTCAGAAATTTCTTTTTTTCTAGTTGTATAAGATGATAAACCTGCAGGAAAACCTGTAGACACAGCAGCAATTGGTAGTTTATTTTGTATAAGTTTTGTACAATCTTTTATTAGATGGTGATAAACACATACAGCTCCTACTCTTACTTCATTTTTATCTAAACCTAAATAGTGAAGAATATAATCATCAATCGGATTAAGAGCTTTATTGCATAGTCTTTCAACTTTTCCAAAAGTATCATCGCCACTAAGTGTTGTAAGATCGATTAAAGTAATAGCTTTTAACAACCAGGCAACTTGAAATTCCTTTTTTACAGTTCTTCTTTTAGTCAAAGTAGATGTTCGTCGTTCTACAGCACTTAAATTAATTTGTGTATTGTTCACCCAGCTTGTATCTAAGTTATAAAATGTTTTCTTAGTCATCAAATTAAATTTTTTCTTCTTTTAATGGTCTATTTAATAATTTTTGCAATTCATCTTTTAAATCATGCTGCTTATAAAGTATATTATATACAGACTCCATGATTGGCATATCAATCTTATTCTTTTGTGAAATGTTGTAGACTGCTTTAACTGTATAGTACCCTTCTGTTACTTCCTGAGATTGTAAAAGATCGAGAAAATTATCGTATTTTGAAGAAGCTAGCTTTATTCCAAACTGAGTGTTGCGTGAATTACTTGAGCTACATGTTAAAATGAGATCACCAAGTCCTGAAAGGCCAAACAAAGTATTTTTATCAGCTTTAAATTTCTTAGCGTATCTTGTCATTTCTGAGAAAGATCTTGTAATAAGTGCACTCTTTGCATTTTCACCCAAATTTAACCCCTGAGCAATACCAGCAGCTATTGCATATATGTTTTTTAATGCGCCGCCTATCTGTGTGCCTATTAAATCATTGGAGTAATAAATTCTAAATTCTTTATTTGGTATCAATTTAGAAATATTGTCAAAATTTTTTTTATCTTTTGTAGCAAGTGTTACGGCGGTTGGCAAACCTTGAGATACTTCATAAGAAAAAGATGGTCCTGATAAAATACTAATTGATTTAAAAGGTGTTATTTCTTTAAAAACTTCTGTTAAATATTTTGATGAAGTTATCTCAATACCTTTTGAGCAAATAATAATATGATGATTTTTATTATGTAAAGAAGGTTCTTTAATTACTTCTCTGATATTTTGTGCAGGTAAAGTAATAAATAAATATTTTACCTTTCTAATATCTTTTAAATTTGAAGTAGCTGAAACATTATCATTAAAAGAAGTATATTTTAATTTTGGATTTAATTTATGATCATTAATTGATTTAACAATATTTTGATCTCTAGCATAAATAAGTACTTTATTTTTACTTAGTACTCTTGCGAGAGCACTCCCCCAGACGCCGCCACCAAGAATTCCAATAGTCATAAATTTGATCTTTATCTGGTGGGACAAATGAAGTCAATTTGTGCTTTTTGGCTTATTTCTTGAGTATTTTTTTGAAAAAAACTGCATGATTGATTTTTATAACTAGTATATGAGGTAAATTATAAAAAAGTATACTTTTTTGGAGGAAATATGAAAAAATTACTTCTTGCTGTTATTGTAAGTTTGTCGACTGTAACGACTGCTGCATTAGCAGAAATTAAAGTAGGAATTATTCTTGGTTTTACAGGACCAATTGAATCTTTAACTCCTGCTATGAGAGATGGGGCTAGAATGGCTTTTGATGAGGCATCAAACTCTGGAAACCTATTAGGTGGCGAAACAATTACTATCCTAGAAGCTGACTCAACTTGTGTTGACTCTGCAGCTGCAACAGCTGCTGCTGAAGGATTGGTAGCTGATGGCGTTACTGCTATTATGGGTGCTGACTGTTCAGGTGTAACAGGTGCAATAAATGCTAACGTTGCTGTACCAAATGGTATCTTAATGGTATCTCCATCTGCTACTTCACCAGGTCTAAGTAAAGTTCCTGACAATGGAACTTTTTGGCGTACTGCTCCATCTGATGCAAAAGGTGGTCAAGTATTAGCTAAACTTGCCTTAAGCAGAGGAATTGAAAGTATTGCGGTAACGTATACTAACAATGACTACGGAAGAGGCTTAGCCGAAGTATTTGAAGCTTCATTTGCGCGTGGTGGCGGAACTATTACTGCTTCTGCTTCACACGAAGATGGAAAAGCAGATTATTCATCAGAAGTTGGTGTTCTTGCATCGGCTGGTGGAGATGCTCTTCTAGTAATTGGCTATATTGATGATGGTGGAAAAGGAATGATTGAGGCATCTTTAGACTCAGGTGCATTCGACACTTTTGTTCTGTCTGATGGTATGATTGGTCAATCTATTGTAGACAACATTGGTGCAGATTTAGAGGGTTCATTTGGTTCAATGCCAGGTGCGATTTCAAAAGGTTCAGCAAAGTTTGGTGAACTAGCAGCTGCTAAAGGCATGGATGGAAGTGCTCCATATGTTGGAGAATCTTATGATGCAGCAGCAATTATTGCTCTAGCAATTCAAGCTGGTGGATCTGCTGATAAGCAATCAATCTTAAACAATATTAGTAAAGTATCTAATGCTCCAGGTATTATAATTAACCCTGGTCAATTATCATACGGCTTACAAATGTTAGCTGCTGGTAAAGATATTGACTACCAAGGTGCAACAGACGTAGAATTTAATGCGTTTGGTGATGCAGCCGGTGCGTTTAAAGAGTTAGAAGTTAGTGGTGGCGAATTCGTTACTGTTGGTGCTCTTTAGAACTTATTCATAAAATAAATTTAACCTCAGCTTTTAGCTGGGGTTTTTTTATGAATGTCTCACTTTCTCAGGTATAATTCCTTTAGGCCTGTATCGTAAAATTAATAATAAAATTAATCCCATAAATAAGTATCTAAAGTAGGGAACACTATCTAATAAATGGAGCTTTAAAGCATTAGTTGGTTCTAATCCTACTGTAAGTTGATTAATAATAAATGTTGTAAGTGGTGCTGCTTCGATCCAAGAAAACCAAATAACAAAACCACCAAATATAGCTCCTAAATTATTTCCACTACCTCCAACAATAACCATGATCCAAATAATAAAAGTAAAACGAAGTGGTCGATATCCTGATGGAGTAAATAATCCATCTAAAGTGACAAGCATTGCACCAGCAACTCCTACAATTGCAGCCCCTATTACGAAAATAATTAGATGTTGTTTTACGACATCCTTTCCCATTGCATTTGCAGCCGTTTCATTATCTCTTATAGCTCTCATCATTCTTCCCCAAGGAGATAACTGAGCTTTATTTGCATAGTAAAAAATGATGAACATTACAGTTAAAAATAAAACAGCATAAGATAATTTTACAAATATTCCTGAGCCATCAATAATAAGATTATTTAAAACTTGTTGTCTATCACTCACATCAACAATATTATTTAATTTTGAGGAATTAAGATATGTAATTAAATTTATGAACCAATCTGTATTTTGTAAATTAATTTCATATGGAACTGGTCTTTTTAATCCAATAACGTTTTTGACACCTCGAGAAAGCCATTCTTCATGTTTTAAAACACTCACAACTATTTCAGAAATACCTAAAGTTACAATTGCCAAATAATCAGATCGTAATCCAAGGGCAACTTTACCAATTATAAAGGCAACACCTGCAGCAAAAAATCCTCCCACAACCCAGGAAAATATTATTGGTAAACCAAGTCCGCCTAAAAAACCTGAAATGGCAGGATTAACATCCTCAATACTCTCTGTTGCATCTAAGTAAAAATGTCTGATTACTAAAATACCAAAAATGATAAATATGGTATTAAAAATATACCTGTTTCTTTTATTTGTTACAGATTTATTAATGTACATGACAGCAATTACCAAGATAACAAGCAAAATAAAACTAATACCAATACCGATACCACCAACTTTCCATGATTCGGTTATAGGAGGATAAGAAACAATGACAGCTGCAAGACCTCCCATGGCAAGAAAACCCATGACACCAAAATTAATAACACCAGCATAACCCCATGAAATATTAACTCCCATCGTCATAATGGCTGAGATAATACACATATTTAAAATTACTAAACTAACTGACCACCCTTGTATAAATCCAACAAAAATAAACAAAGAAACCATTATAGCAATTGCTATCCATTCATATTTCTCAAGTTTCATCACAAGACTCTTCCTTTAAATATACCGGAAGGCCTTACTAATAAAACGATGACTAAAATTGAGAAAGATACAGCAAATTTATAATCTGTTGACAATAGCTGTACTAAACCTGAAGGCTCTAATGAAATTGGCAATATATATACAAAAAATTTCTTATAAGCGTATGTGACCATTATTTCAGAAAAGGCAATTACATAACCGCCTACTACAGCACCAAAAGGACTACCAATACCACCGACAATCGCAGAAGCGAATATAGGTAAGACTAAGTTTAAATAAATAATTGGTTTGTAACTTTTATCTAAACCATAAAGTGTTCCCGCAACACAAGCTAAGACACCTACAATAATCCAAGTAGTGAATACTACTCTATCTGGGTTAATACCCGACAATAATGCTAAATCTTCATTATCAGAAAATGCTCTCATTGATTTTCCTGTTTTTGTTTTTTGCAAAAACCAAAAAGTAAAAGTTAAAAGCAAAATAGTAATCAATATTGTAATAACTTGTGAAGATTTTAATGCTAATCCTTCGTTTAAACCTGTCATAACTTTAAATTGTTTTGCCTTCATAATAAATTTCTGTCCATCAGAAAATTTTATGGTTTCTGTTCCAATTATAATTCTAATTATTGCATTTATTACAAACATAACACCAATTGATACCATTGCTAAAACAACAGGAACACTTTTTTGGTATCTGTAATATTGAAAAACAAATTTATCAGAAATAATGCATAAGATAATTGTTGCTATTATTCCTATAGGTAAAGCTAACAAAGCAGTTGGGAAAATTCCTAAACCAATATTTTGTGATTGAAAAAACCACGTGAATAAAATTGTTATCATCGCTCCAAATGACATGATCTCTCCATGTGCAAAATTTGCAAAACGAAGTATGGCATAAACGAATGTAACTCCTAGTGCTCCGAGTGCAAGTTGAGAGCCATAAGAAATGCCTGGAATTATTATAAAATTCAGAAGTACAATTATAGAATTTAGAAAATCAACCATTTTAACCTCCTAAAAATGACTTTCTAACTTCTGGATTATTCAATAGTTCTTCACCCGAACCTTCTCTACTATTTTTTCCATTAACTAATACGTATCCTCTATCAGCAATACCAAGTGCTTGTTTTGCATTTTGTTCGACCATAAGTATACCAACACCAGTTTTACGAACTTCTATGATCCTTGAAAATAACTCATCCATTACTATTGGTGATACTCCTGCCGTTGGTTCATCTAACATTAAAATTTTAGGTTTAGTCATAAGTGCTCTCCCAAAAGCTACCTGTTGTCTTTGACCTCCAGATAATTCTCCTGCACTTTGATTTCTTTTTTCTTTTAAAACAGGAAAAAGGTCATAAACATCATTAATGGTATGAATAATGTCATCCTCTCTTAAAAAACCTCCCATTTCTAAATTTTCTTCTACTGTCATACCAGTAAACACATTGTTTGTTTGAGGAACAAATGCCAATCCTAAATTTATTCTGTTTTGAGGTAGCATTGAAGAAATTTCTTCATTTGAATATTTAACATAACCTGAAGTTAAACTTAACATTCCAAGCAATGCTTTCATTGCTGTTGATTTCCCTGCTCCGTTTGGACCAACGATGACAACAATTTCACCCTCATTAACTTCTAGATTAATATCTTTAATTATATCAACCCCTCCATATCCAGCTGTTAAATTTTTACCAATTAAATTATTCATAAAATTCTAATTCTTATTAATACCTTTTCCTAAATAAGCCTCTATAACTGTATCGTTATTTTTTACTTCATTAAAATTTCCTTTAAATAGAACTGAACCTTCCGCCATCACAATTACAGGATCGCAAATTTTTTCTATAAGGTCCATATCATGTTCAATTACAAAAAAAGTATAATTCTTTTCTTTATTTAATCTTAATATTGCATCTGTAATTTCATTAAGAAGTGTTCTATTAACTCCAGCGCCTACTTCATCAAGTAAAACAATTTTAGGATTAACCATCATAGTTCTCCCTAACTCAAGTAGTTTTTTTTGTCCGCCAGATAAGTTGCCTGCCAGTTCTTGGGTTAAGTGAGTTAAATTTAAAAAATTTATTACGTCGATAGCTTTTTGTCTTATTTCTTCTTCTTGTTGTTTTACTTTAGCATTACTTAATAAAGCGTACGATAATTTTTCACCAAATTGATTTGGAGGTACCATCATTAAATTTTCAAGAACAGTTAAAGTTGAAAATTCATGGGCAATTTGAAAAGTTCTTAAAACTCCTTTAGCAAATAACTCGTGAGGTTTTAAGAAAGAAATATTTTCATTATTAAGAATTATATTTCCCCCATCTGGATAATATAATCCCGCAATAGTATTAAATAATGTTGTTTTTCCTGCTCCATTTGGACCTATTAATCCTGTAATTGAACCCATTTCAACTTTCATTGATGCGTTATGGACTGCTTTTAATCCTCCAAAAAATTTATTAACCTTATTTATTTCAAGCATTATGTAATTTTTTTAAATTTCCATTTAATTCTGTATTAAGAACTAATCCTAGAGATATAATTATAGCAAGCATTGCAGATCCCCCATAAGAAACTAAAGGTAATGGAATACCAACAACAGGCATTAATCCAGATACCATAGATATATTCATTATCACATATATAAATAAATTGCTGCCAACACCGATAGATAGAATTCTACCAAAAATATGATTTGATTTAATGCTTATGTAAAAACAGACTGATATTAATAATAGAAATAGTAAAATTATAAACATAGTCCCAATAAAACCAAATTCCTCTCCAATTAACGTAAAGATAAAATCAGTCTGTTTTTCCGGTAAATACTGAAGATATGATTGAGACCCTTCTAAAAAACCTTTACCAGTTAGACCGCCAGATCCCAAAGCAATTTTAGATTGTATAAGTTGATATCCTCTTCCAAGTGCATCAGCCTCAGGATTTAAAAATGAGAAAATTCTATCTTTTTGATATGTTTGTAAATAATTTAATGATAAAGGGATTGATATAATCAAAACAAAAAATCCCAATACAAATTTCCATATTCTTATTCCACTTGCAAATAGAATAAAAATCCCAAGCATTGCTATACTTAAAGCAGTTCCAAGATCTGGTTGTATAACAACCAAAGTGAACGGTAAAAATAAAATTAATATTGGAAAAAATAAATTTTTTATTCGTTTGATTTCATCAAATTTTAAATCATGATAAAATCTAGCTAATGCAAGTATTATAGTTATTTTTATTAATTCTGATGGTTGGATGCTAAAACCAAATAAATTTATCCATCTAGTTGCTCCCTTACCAAAAACACCTATTAATTCAACTGATAGCAAAAGTAATAATGATAAAATGAAAAAAACATAGGCATATTGATAGATAAATCTAATATTTATTAAAGCTAAGATAATTGCTAAAAATATAAAAATTACTAATCTAATCAAATGTCTTGATGCCCAAGGATTATATGATCCTCCTGCTGCAGAATATAAACCTGCTGCACCAATAAAAGAAATTAATATTATTAAGAAAATCAATAAGTAATTTAAATTTTGAATTTTATTCAACATTAAGTTTGTAAATTTTTAGTAAATTGAAAAATTTTTTTAGCTATCGGTGCTGCAGTTGATGCACCGGAACCTCCATGTTCAATAACAACAGAAACAGCATATCTAGGATTTTCAACTGGCATATATCCAACAAATAAAGCATGATCCCTTTTTTTCCATTCTAATTCTTTTTTCCTAAAATCTTCACTTTCTCTCTCGGCTACAGTTATTCTTCTAACTTGAGAAGTTCCTGTCTTACCAGCAAAAGGTGCAGACGCAGATCTCGAATTATAAGCTGTACCTTTACTTTCATTAACTACCTTAAACATAGAACTCTTAATAATTTGAATTGCATTTTGGTATTTTTCTAATTTTTCAAATTCAATGTCATTATTTTTCTTGATAATATTTGGTTTTACATTTTTTCCATTAGAAGCAATAATTGAAGTCATTACTGCAAGTTGTAGTGGATTAGTTAATACGAATCCTTGACCAATAGCAGAAATTAGAGTCTCTCCAGGATACCAACTTTCATCATATTTTTTCTTTTTCCAATCACGTGAAGGAATAATTCCTTTTTTTTGATTAGGTAAAGGGATATCATATATTTTGCCTAAACCAAAATCTTCAGCGACTTTAGAAATTTTATCTATCCCAATTTTTTTTGAAATTTCATAGAAGAAAACATCACATGATTCTTTGATTGCATCAATAACATTCATCGAGCCATGACCATTATTTTTCCAACAATGATAAAGTCTATCACCTAAACCAATTTTTCCACTACAAAAATGTTTGGTATTAATGTCTATTACCCCATGTACTATTCCAGCAATTGCAACAACCATTTTAAAAGTTGAACCTGGAGCATACAAACCTTGAATAGATCTATAAGTGAGTGGAGACAATTTGTTTTCTAAAATTGAATCCCAATATTCCTTATTCGGTTTTTGTATAATTTTATTTGGATTATAAGATGGAGTAGAAGCCATACATAAGATGTTTCCATTTTTAATATCAATAAGTACCGCTGATCCTGCCTTATGTTCTTTCAATAAATTTAAAGCATATTGTTGAATTCTAAGATCGATAGTAATCTGAATATCATTACCTTTTTGACTATCTTGTCTAGATATCTCACGAATTATTCTTCCATAGGAATTTACTTCAATTTCTCTTTGTCCCGATTTTCCAATTAGATTAGGATTAAAACTTTTTTCAATACCATCTTTTCCAATTTCTAAATTAGGCATATTTGCAATAAAAGGTAATTCCACTTCTTCTCGATTAGGTTTATTTGTATAACCAATTAAATGTGAAACAGTATTACTATACTGGTAAGTTCTCATATAATCTTGAGAAATAAATATTCCCTCAATATTAAGTTTATTTGATTCAATTTTTTCAAGTTCTGACCAATTAATATTTTCTAATACTTTTATTTTTTCAAATTTTTTAACTTTTTTAGATAATTTTATTATTTTTCTTCTATCACTAAAATCTATTTTAATAATTTGATTTAATTGGTTAAGAGATTTATTTATATTTTTTGTATTTTCAGGAATTATATATACATCGAATACTTTAATATTAGATGCTAAAATCTTGTTATTAATATCATAAATCTTTCCTCTAAGAGGGTATATAATTTCTACATCTATTTGATTATTTTTAGAAAGTGTTTTATATTTTTGAGAATCTTTTATTTGAATATTATATAGTCTCCATCCTACAATACCAAAAAAAGATACTTTTAATAGATACAAAAAAAAAGTTCTTCTATTGAGAACTGAATATTGTTTTTTATCATCTGAATAGAACATTTTACTTATCCAATTTAGTGAATAAAAATATAGTAGGAATAAAAATAATTAAAGAAATTAAAAAGAAATTTAAAATTAAAAATACATTAAATTTATAGTCATATATGAGGTTTGCTAAAAATTGTTCAAATAATAGTAAAACTACTAAAGTTATAAAATAAACAAAAATTATTTGATAGGAAGATAACCTAATTAAATATTTTTTAAATAAAACAAAAAAGATTAAAAGAGATAAAAAAGAAATTAAATGTGCTCCAATGTTATTTAATAATAATATATCAAATAAAATTCCATATACTAAAGCAACTACAAAAAGATAATAATGATAGTAGTAAAAAATTATATAGATAAAAGTTAAGTGGAAAAGTACATAAAATGAATTGTTAACACTGGGAAATAAAATAAAAGAATTTACAGAAATTGAAAAACTAATAATTAAGATAATATTTAGTTTTACGGAGGGGTTAAGGAATTTGGAAAACTCCATTATTTTGAAGTAACTATTTGCAAATAATCAATATTTTCAAAATCAACAAATGGTAGAACAAAAAATCTATTTTTATCAACTTTAGCTACTTTACCAACTAATAAATCTACAGGAAAAATTTGTGCTGTCCCACTTGTCACCACAATATCTCCTAATCTTGGCATTTTATTATCTTTCACAAAAGAACTTACTAGATATTTGCTATCTCCACTACCGGTAAGTAAGGAAAAAATACCATCCGAAATAGATTTTACTGAAATAGATAAATTTGGATCAGTTAAAAGTATTACTCTTGAATTTTTAGCAGTTGTGTCAATTACCTTCCCAACTAATCCTCGTTCATTAATTGCTGACATATTTTTCTTAATTTTATCTTCATAGCCAGCATTTAAATTTATCAGCTTACTATAAATGGTATCATTTCTGTTTATAAGAGATGCAGTCTTGATTAAAGTTAGATTATTATCAGTTGCATTCAATAATTTTTTTAAAACATTATTCTCTCTTGAATTTTGTATTGCTAATGTTTGCCATTTTTTTAAACGTATTATTTCTTCTTGAAGAATTTTGTTTTCAAATTTTAAACTTTTAAATTGATTATATTCATCAACAAGATTTGAAAAGGCGTATATAGGAGCTGAAATAAATCTTGTAACTGGAACAACTAAAGAACTCGATATATTCTTTATCCCATAAATAACATAATAATCAGATTTTGAAAAAAACACTAAAATAAATGAAAGGGTAAAAACAGAAACAATTGTTAGATTTTTTATAAAACTTGTTAATTGAAATACTTTTATATGGAATTTAGGTGCCATTTTAAATTTTAATCAGTGGCAAATACATCACTCAATCGAGATTTTTCTTCAAGTGCCTGACCAGTGCCCATAACAACACACAAGAGTGGGTCCTCTGCAATTGAAACGGGTAAACTTGTTGACCTTCTTAATACTTTATCAAGATTATGTAATAGAGATCCGCCTCCAGTTAACATTATACCCCTTTCTACAATATCAGCAGATAATTCTGCTGGTGTTTGTTCCAAAGCTCTTTTAATCGTATCAATTATTTGAGCAACTGGTTCAGCAAGAGCTTCTGCAATTTGTCTTTGTGAAATAGAAATTTCTTTAGGAAGGCCAGTTATTAAATCTCTACCTTTAACACTCATAGTTTTACCATCACCATCATCTGGTGGACTAGCAGAGCCAATATCTTTCTTCATTCTTTCTGCTGTAGTTTCTCCAATTGCTAGTTTATGAGTTGTTCTCATATATACCATAATCGCTTCATCAAATCTATCTCCAGCAGCTTTCACAGAAGTAGAATTAACTACTCCCCCAAGAGATAAGACAGCTACCTCTGAAGTACCTCCACCAATATCTACAACCATTGAGCCTGTTGGCTCGGCCACTGGTAGACCTGCTCCTATAGCTGCAGCAACCGGCTCTTCTATCAAATAAACTCTTCTAGCACCAGCAGCATCAGCTGATTCTCTAATTGCTCTTCTTTCAACATTTGTTGCTCCAGATGGCACGCATATTACAATTTGAGGATTTGATAGAGATCTACCTTTATGAACTTTTTTAATAAAACTTTTTATCATCTGTTCAGCAACATCAAAATCAGCAATAACACCGTCTTTCATTGGACGTATGGCTTTAATTTTTCCTGGTGTCCTTCCCAGCATTTGCTTAGCTTCATTTCCTACTGCTAAAACCTGAGTTCTCCCATCATTTTCAATTGTTGCTACAACAGAAGGTTCATTAAGAATTACACCTTCACCTTTTACATATACAAGAGTATTTGCAGTACCCAAATCAATAGCCATATCTTTAGAAAATAAACTAAACAAACGATCAATTACCATTATTTAAACCCCTTCTATCTTTAGACTTGCTGTATTCTCTTTAATAGATTTAGTTTTTTTAAAGATCAATCTGTTTAATGCATTGATGTATGCTTTTGCTGATGCAACAATAATATCAGGGTCACTTCCTTTTGCTTGTGATGATAAATTTTCGTCTTCAAGTCTGACAGTTACCTCACCTTGAGCGTCAGTCCCGGCGGTGATTGCATTTACTTGGTAAAGTTTAAGTCTAAATTCTGTATTAGTAAGTTTTTTTATTGCGTTAAATGTAGCATCAACAGGACCATTACCACTAATTTTAGTATTTTCCACTTTATCGTTAATTTGTATCTTTAGTTTAGCCTGAGCTTTTTCAATAGATCCAGCATTTACTTCTAATGATACAAATTTAATATGTTCATCGTATGACGAAGTTCTATCTTCTGCTAAAGCTATTAAATCTTCTTCGAAAATTTCTTTTTTCTTATCAGCTAAATCTTTAAATCTTCCAAATAATTCCATTAAAGCATTATCACCTACTTCATAACCTAGTTCTTTTAATTTTTCTGAAAAAGCATGTTTGCCCGAATGCTTTCCAAGAACTAGTGAAGATTTGTTAAGACCTATTGATTCAGGTGTCATAATTTCATATGTTCCAGCATGTTTGAGCATACCATCTTGATGTATTCCTGCTTCGTGAGCAAAAGCATTTGCACCTACTATCGCTTTATTTGGCTGAACAGGAAAACCTGTTATTGATGATACTAACCTAGAAGCTTTCATAATAGACTCTGTTTTAATATCTGTATGAAAAGGCATTAGATCATTTTTTACTTTTAAAGTCATAACAATTTCTTCTAAAGATGAATTCCCAGCTCTCTCACCCATTCCATTTATAGTACATTCTACTTGTCTGGCACCCTCTTTAATTGCTGAAACATTATTCGCTGTAGCTAAACCTAAATCATTATGTGTGTGCGTTGAAAGAATTGCTTTATCAATATTAGAGACGTTATTTTTTACATCTTTAAAAATTTTACCAAATTCTTCTGGTAATGTATAACCAACAGTGTCAGGAATATTAATTGTTGAAGCGCCACAATTAATTGCAAGCTCAATACATTTATATAAAAATTTTAATTCTGATCTTCCACCATCTTCACAACTCCATTCAATATTATCACAAAGGTTTCTTGCGTGAGAAACAGTCTTTTGAATAGCCTCTAACACCTCTTCTTCAGTTTTCTTTAATTTATACTTCATATGTAAAGGACTTGTTGCAATAAAAGTATGAATTCTTGGAGATTTTGCATGTTGTACTGCTTCCCAGGCACGATCAATATCTTTAAAGCTTGCCCTTGCTAAACCTGCTATAGTTGAATATTTTACATGCTTACTAACTGCAGAAACTGCTTCAAAATCTCCATTTGAGGCAATTGGAAAACCTGCTTCAATAATATCAACTTTCATTGAGTCAAGCACCTCAGCAATTTGAAGTTTTTCATCTAAATTCATTGACGCACCAGGAGATTGCTCTCCATCACGAAGTGTTGTATCAAAAATATAAATTTTTTCGGTCATTTTTTAATTATACACTAATCAAAATTTTATTAAACTTTCATCTAGTTTTTCGATTTATCAACCATTTTTCCCTCAGCAATCCAAGGCATTAAAGTCCGCAACTTTTCTCCAACTGCTTCAATTGGATGTTCAGCTTGTTCTTTTCTCATTACTTTAAATTTAGTTTGACCACTTTGATGCTCTTGCATCCATTCTTTAGCAAACTGACCAGATTGAATTTCTGAAAGAATTTTTTTCATTTCTTTTTTTGTTTCATCAGTAATAAGTCTTGGACCCCTTGAATAATCCCCATACTCAGCTGTGTTTGAGATTGAATATCTCATATTTGCCATCCCACCTTCATATAGAAGATCAACAATAAGTTTAACTTCATGAAGACATTCAAAATATGCCATTTCAGGAGCATATCCTGCTTCAACAAGAGTTTCATAACCTGCTAAGATTAAATGTGTTAAACCTCCACACAAAACAGATTGTTCACCAAAAAGATCTGTTTCACATTCTTCTTTAAATGTAGTTTCTATAATTCCAGCACGTCCACCTCCAATGGCAGATGCATAAGCAATTCCTATTTCAAGAGCATTACCTGAGGGATTTTTATCTACTGCAACCAGACAAGGTACGCCTGCACCTCTTACGTATTCAGCTCTTACTGTATGACCAGGACCTTTAGGTGCAATCATGATTACATCAATATTCTCTTTAGGTTTAATTAAATCAAAGTGAATATTTAAACCGTGAGCAAATGCTATTGTTGTTCCCTCTTTAATATTTTCAGCAATATCATTTTTATAGATTTCAGATTGAAGTTCATCAGGTGTTAGCATCATAATAACATCTGCCCAACTTGCAGCCTCTGCAGGTGTCATTACTTTAAAATTAGCTTGTTCTGCTTTACTTCTTGAATTTGAACCTTCCCTTAAAGCAATTGAAACATTTTCTAATCCAGAGTCTCTCAAGTTCATTGCATGTGCATGACCTTGACTTCCATATCCTATAATTGATATTTTTTTATCTTTTATTAAGTTTAAGTCTGCATCTCTATCGTAATATACTCTCATTATTCCTCCTCATTTTTTTTTATTGATGATATTGCAACGGGGCCACTTCTAACAATCTCGACTTTCGTAATTTCATTAATTTCTTTAATAAATCTATTAACTCTCTCTGAAGCACCTGCAATTTCAAAAATTGTGGTATTATTTTCATTTTCAATTTTTCTAGCCCTATAAAAATCACAAAGTTGATAAACTTTCTTTTTATTTGTATCAGAAATATAAATATAAATTAAAGCAACCTCAGCTTCTACTGAACTACCTTCTTCATCTAAATTTGAAACACTGTGAACTGGTACAATTCTAAGTAATTGTTTTTCAATTTGACTAACTACTTCTGAAGTACCATGCGTTACAATGGTAATTCTAGAAATATTTTCATCGTTACTAACCTCAGCTACATTCAAACTATCAATATTATATCCTCTTCCAGAAAACATTCCTATTACTCTTGCTAAAACACCTGGTTCATTATCAACTAATACAGTCAATATATGTCTTTTAGTCTCTGATACTTGATCAGGAGAGTCATAAACTGATTTATTCATTAAACTAAAATTTTTCCTTTTTCGGCTGATTTTTTATCTTGTTTTTGATCTTTACTTAACATCATTTCATTATGAGCAGAGCCACTTTGAATCATTGGGAAACAATTCTCTTCTTTAGTAACCCAGATATCAGCAATAACTGTATTTTTTGTTTCTATCATTTGAGTTATAACATCATCAAGTTCATCAGTTGTCTTTGCTCTTAATCCAACAGCTTTGTAACTCTCAGCTAACTTTACAAAATCAGGTAAACTATCAGTATAGCTTTCGGAATATCTTCCACCATGCAAAAGTTCTTGCCATTGCCTTACCATTCCCATGTATTCATTATTTAAAATAAATATTTTTACAGGCAGTCTATATTGAACTGCTGTGCTCATTTCTTGAATGTTCATAAGTATAGAGGCATCTCCTGCTATATCGACTACTAAGGCATTTGGATGTCCAACTTGTGCTCCAATTGCAGCAGGAAACCCATACCCCATGGTACCTAAACCGCCTGATGTAAGCCATCTGTTAGGTTCCTCAAATTTATAAAATTGAGCAGCCCACATTTGATGCTGACCTACTTCAGTAGTAATAAATGTTTTTGTATTTTTTGTTAACTCATAGAGTCTTTGAACTGCATACTGAGGTTTAATCTGTTTACCTTCATTATTATAGTTTAAACAATCAATTTCTTTCCATTTATTAATTTTATCCCACCATAATTTTAGTGCTTCATTATCTATTTTAAATTTTTTTTCTTTCCAAACTTCGATCATCTTTTCAACAACCTGTTTAACATCACCTATTATTGGAACATCTACATTTATAGTTTTATTAATATTACTTTCATCAATATCAATATGGATTTTTTTTGAATTTGGTGAGAATGCATCTAGTCTTCCAGTAACTCTATCATCAAATCTTGCGCCGATATTAATCATAACATCACATTCATGCATAGCCATATTAGCTTCATACATTCCATGCATTCCAAGCATTCCAAGTGAGTTTTTATCTGATGAACCTACTACTCCTAGACCCATTAATGTCATTGTTACGGGTGATCCGACAATATTTATAAATTCTCTAACTAATTTTGATGCTTTTGGACCAGAATTAATACATCCACCACCGATATAAAAAATTGGTTTTTTTGCTTTAGCAATTAATTCAACAGCTTCATCAATTTTACTTTTTTCAAAATCTGGACTTGGCTCAAACAATCTATGAGATGGAATTATAATTTTATTTTTTTCTTCATAAGAACCTTTAGCAAATTGAACATCTTTTGGAATATCAATTAATACAGGTCCTGGTCTTCCATTTTGTGCAATCGTAAAAGCTTCATGAAAAACAGATGATAATTTGTTTACATCCTTTACTAAATAGTTATGTTTTGTACATGGTCTTGTAATTCCAGTAGTATCACATTCTTGAAATGCATCACTTCCAATTAAATGAGTTGGTACTTGTCCTGTAATGCAAACAACTGGGACACTGTCCATCATTGCATCAGTTAAGCCAGTTACAACATTTGTTGCGCCAGGTCCTGACGTAACAAGAACTACTCCAGTTTTACCAGTAGACCTAGCATAACCTTCAGCTGCATGTATAGCACCACCTTCTTGTCTTACTAAAACGTGCTTAATTGAATTCTGTTTAAATAAAGTATCGTATATGGGTAATACTGCACCACCAGGATACCCAAATACAACTTCTACGCCTTGTTCAGCTAAGCTTTTTAAGACAATTTCAGCCCCTGTTATTTCATTATTCATTGATCTTAGCTCATAGGCTGTGGATAAAATAAAATCAATAAATTAGTTCAATTTTGCTCTAAATTAATTGATTTTAAGTCAATTTCATCTGGAAATTGATCAAATTTTTTAAAAATATTAAGATTTGAAGATCTCCACCAAGTGTGTTGCCTTTTTACATAGTTTCTTGTGACCTGCTGAATTTTTGAAATACATTCATCAATTGATAATTCGTTATTAAGATAAGATTGAATTTCAGGAACACCATGAGCTTTCATTATTGGTAAGCTATTATTATAATTTAATTTAATCAAATTTTCGACTTCCTGTATAGCACCATTTTCAATCATCAAATGCGCTCTATGATCTACTCTTTTATAATTTTCATTTCTTAGAGGAAGAAATAATAAAATTTTATAATTTCCATAATTAATTAATTTTTTATTTTTATTTTGTTTCCATTCACTAAATTTTTTCTCGGTAAAAAAATTTACTTCCCAAATACGTCTTATTCTTTGAATGTCATTAGGTGAAATACTTTTTATAGCATCACCATCAAGTTGTTTAACTAAATCGAAAAAATTTTCCTTACCAATTTTCGAAATCATTTTTTCTGATTCTAATTTTACCTTTTCTGGTATAAGTGGAATTGAAACTATTCCATTAATTAAAGATTCTATGTAAAGACCTGTGCCTCCAACTATAATAGGAGTTATATTTTTATTGACCAAATAATTAATTTTTTTTGATGCTTCCTCACACCATTTTTGCACATTATATCTAACACTACCTTTTACAAAACCATAAAGATGGTGATATATTTTGTTTTGATCTTCTAAAGTAGGTCTTGCAGTTAAGATACTTAACTCACGATAAATCTGCATACTATCAGCATTTATAATCTCGCCATTTAATTTCTCTGCTAGATTTAAAGCAAATTTTGATTTACCTGATGCAGTGGGCCCTAATACAAAATAGATTTGAGTTTTCAATTATTCTTAAATTTAATTGTTACCCAATTCTGCTCATCATCTCTAATTATTTTTAGTAATAATGAGGATCTACCTGTTGTTTTTAAAGAATTTACTAATTCTGTAAATGAATTCATATTGTTAATGATCTCTCTATTAACTTCTGTGATTATATCTCCACTTTTCAAACTACTATCAATATCGTCAATTGAAATTACTTTGACTCCACTTTCATGATCCTCGATAGTAATGCCTAAAGATTGTATTTTTAAATTTCTTTCAATATTTGAAGTTGTTTTTCTTTCTGTCACTACTTCTCCAGGTAATTCTCCTAATATAACCTCAATAATAATCATCTTATTTTTTCTCCAAACTTCTAAGATCGCAGTAGAGCCTACATCTGACTCTGCAACAACTCTTGGTAGATCAGGCATCTTTTTAATTTCGATATCGTTAAATTTTAAAATTACGTCACCTGGTTCTAATCCAGCAGTTTTAGAAGGTCCATTCGGGTTTACGTTTGATATAAAAGCCCCTTTTTGATCTGGTAAACCTAAACTTTCAGCAAAATCACTTGTTACAGGTTGAATTTGAACACCTAACCAACCCCTCTTTGTTTTTCCAAAGTCTTTTAATTGTTGGACTATTTTATTTGCACTGTTAGCGGGAATTGCAAACCCTAAGCCAATACTTCCACCTGTTTGTGAAACAATAGCAGTATTAATACCTATTACTTCACCGTCTAAATTAAATAAAGGTCCGCCAGAATTACCTCTATTAATCGAGGCATCAGTTTGTAAAAATTTTACGTATGGTCCACTACCTAAATCTCTTGAAATCGCAGAGATGATACCAGCAGTTACTGTACCCCCTAACCCAAGAGGATTACCAATTGCAATAGACCAGTCTCCAACTCTCATTTTATCTGAGTCTCCCCAGCCAACGTAAGTAAGTTTTACATTTTGAGGATCAATTTTTAATACAGCAATATCTGCTTTAGGATCTCTTCCAAGCAACTCTGCAGTAAATTCCGTTTCATCATTTAAGATAACAGTTATTTCATCTGCTCCTTCAATTACATGATTATTTGTAACAACTATGCCATCTTCACTTATAATAAAACCCGAACCAAGTCCTGTCATAGGTCTTTGAGATCTTCTTTGATCTCTATCAAAATATTCCTTGAAAAAATCATCAAAAGGAGATCCCTCTGGAAATTGGGGTATTTGATTTTGACCATTATTTTCAACAATAGTTGTTGAAGCAATACTAACTACTGCAGGAGATAATTGCTCAACTAAATCTGCAAAACTTTCAGGAACAGCTAATGCAGGTTTGGTAAATAAAAGGCCAATTATTAATAGAAACTTTAACTTCATTTTAATTATCGTAATATTTGAAAGTGAAATAAATAAGGCATAATCCGATTAAAGCAGAAAAGACACTAATATTTTTAATTGTTTGAGGATTAATTGTACTAAGAATTTTAAATAATTTATTTAAATTACTCGCAAGAAAAAAATACAGGACTCCCTCAACGATCATCACAAGACCGATGCTTGTTAGTAAAACTTCAAGCATTAATTCTGAAGATCTATTTCACCAAAAAACTTTTCACAAACTTCTCCAGGCGCAATAACCATGGACATTTCAGTATCACCAAAGGTATCTTTACAAGCTTGCATTGTTCTTAAAAAATCAAAAAATTCCTCATCAAGACTATATGCATCTCCAAGGATTTTATTCTTTCCGGCATCTCCTTCACCTCTAAGTATAGAAGACGTTCTTTCAGCTTCTGCTAGAATTACAGTTTGTTGTCTATCTGCTGATGCTACAATTTCCTTAGATAGTTCTTCACCTTCAGCTCTTAATAAATTGGCTTCTTTTTCACGTTCTGATCTCATTCTTTGATAAACGTTATTAGAAACCTGTTCGGTTAAATCTGTCCTTCCAATTCTTATATCTAAAATTTTGACACCAAAAGATTCTTCATTAACTTTAATTTGTTTTTCAATTTCATTCATAATATTATTACGTTCATCACTCAGAAGTGATGTTAAAGAATATTGTGCAATTACACCTCTAACTGCCGCATTTATAATTCTGCCAAATCTATCTGAAAATGTACTTTCATTTCTAACAGTTTGATAGAATTTTAAAGGATCAACGATGTTATATCTAGCAAATGAATCAACGATAATTCTTTTTTGGTCTGACAGAATCATCTCCTCAGGTTGGGGATCTAAGTTTAGTAATCTTGAGTCTAAAAATACTGCATCTTGAATAAATGGAATTTTAAATTGAAGGCCAGGTTTTGTTACAACTTTTCTTGGATCACCAAATTGAAGTACTAAAGCTTGCTTGGTTTCATTTACAATAAAAAAAGCTCCCGTGAAGGTAAGGAAAAGTATAAATAATACCAAAACTATAAGTAAATTTCTTGCACTAAATCTCATTTTAATTATTTCCCGATTTTTTAAGTTCATTCAATGGAAGGTAAGGAACTACGCCCTGCCCATTTCCAGTATCATCTAAGATGATTTTATTTTTACCCTCTAACACTTCTCTTAAAGTCTCTAAATAAATTCTTCTTTTCGTTACTTCTTTCGCATTTTTGTAACTATTATAAACATCAATAAAGTTTTGTGCTACACCTTCAGCTTGTTTAACAACTTGTTCTTTATATGCTGTAGCAGCTTCAACGAGTTTTGCTGCTTCACCACGAGCATTTGGAACTATTCTGTTTAAATATGTATTTGCTTCGTTAACTAATCTTTCTTTATCTTGTCTTGCTCTTTGTACTTCATCAAAGGCATCAATAACTTGATCTGGTGGGTCAACACTTTGAAGTTGAACTGATTGAATTAGTACTCCACTCTCATAGGAATCTAAAACTATTTGTAATTCGTTTCTTACAACTTGCTCAACCTCTTGACGACCTTCTGTAAGTAAGAATTGAAGATCTCTTTGACCAACTACCTCACGCACAACACTTTCGGACATGTCTTTTACTGTAAGTTCTGGGTTTCTAAGCTTAAATAAAAAATTTCCAGCATCTTTGATTTTAAATAGAACTGTAAATGCTACGTCTGCTATGTTTTGATCGCCTGTAAGCATTAAACTTTCTTCAATTACTTTTCTTTCAGCATTTGAATTTGAGGCAAAACCAAGATCACTTGCACTTCTAAACCCAACATTTATTTTTCTTATCACCTCAACTTTTGGTGTAACAGTTTGACCGATTGGGGTTGGAAAAAAGTAATGTAATCCGGGTTCTGTTGTTTGACCATTCCATCTTCCAAATAAAAGTTCTACACCTTGTTCATCAGGCTCTACTCTGTAAAATCCAGTAGCTAACCATAGTAGAATAGCAACAATTATGAAGATTGAAAGATTACGTCTTCCACCGAATTTGAAATTGCCAAACCTATCTTTTGCTTTTCTGATCGAATCTTCAAAATCTCTTCTATTAGGACCATCTCCAGACCCTCCTGAACCCCAAGGGTTGTTATTTCCACCTGAACCCCAAGGATTATTGTCGTTGTTATTTTTATTCCAGTTCATATATTATTGATAATATTGGTTCTATCTACTAACACTTATTGTAATATTTAATAACTAATATTTGAGTAAATCTGGAAAAATCAAGTATGTCTGATGAAATTTTATCTCTAATTTATACATTTTCGAAGAAATTAAGTGATCCTAAAACAAATCTTAGTTTTGATCCCAAAAATCAAAACATTTCAGCAGTTGTAAGAGAAGGAAATGTAAATATTACCTTATTTGTTAAGGGTCAAAAAGAAGATCTTTATATGAATATAGCAACATTGCTTAAAAATAATGTTGAGCAAATTTCTGGAATACTTTCTGTAAATGTAATTATAAACTCTGATGTGGAAAGTACTAAAACAAATAATAATGATAATAAAAGATTTAAAATTGATGCAAAAAATATAGTAGCAATTGCTAGTGGTAAGGGTGGAGTTGGTAAATCAACATTTTCGGTAAATCTTGCCACGGCATTAAGCTCACTAGATCTTAAAATTGGCTTACTTGATGCAGATATTTATGGTCCTAGCATTCCTAGAATGATGGGTATTTCCAAAAAACCTGTAATGAATGAAAACAAAAAACTTATACCTTTAGAAAATTATGGAATAAAATTGATGTCTATTGGCTTTATCCTTGACTCTGAGGCTCCAACAATTTGGAGAGGACCAATGGTCATAAAAGCATTAGAGCAAATGTTTAATGGAGTTGATTGGGGTGAATTAGATTACCTTATAATTGATCTGCCACCTGGCACTGGAGATGCTCAGCTTACTTTGGCTCAAAGTTCAAAACTTTCTGGGTCAATTGTAATTTCTACACCTCAAGATGTAGCTCTTACCGATGCTAGAAAAGGAATAAATATGTTTAAAAAAGTAAATGTTGATATTCTTGGTATTGTTGAAAATATGAGTTACTTCATTTGTAATAACTGCAATCAAAAACATTATATATTTTCAAAAGACGGTGTAAAAAAAGAAGCTGAAGAATTTAATATACCTTTTTTGGGAGAAATTCCCATTGATACAAATTTAAGAATTCAATCAGACAATGGAATACCTGCTTTGATAGACAATCCAGATGGTGAAATTTCAAAAAAATTTATATCAATTGCTAAAAACTTAAAAAAATCTCTTGATTAAACATTCATCAGAGCGTCAATTTTTTCATGATGCTGATAGTTTACTAATTTAAAATCATCTACTTTATATTTAAAAAAATCTTTTGTTTCGAATTGAAGTTCAGGTAATTTTTTAGGTTCTCTCTCTAATTGAATTTTAACCTGTTCAAAATGCTCTTTATAAATATGAAAATCTCCTAAAGAATGTACAAAAACTCCAACTTCCAATTTACACTCTCTAGCTAACAAATGAGTTAAAAGACTATAACTAGCTATGTTAAATGGAACTCCTAAGAACATATCACATGATCTTTGGTATAATTGGCAGCTTAATTTGTTATTTGAGATAAAAAATTGTGAAAATGCATGACATGCAGGTAATGACATATTTTTAATTTCTGGCGGATTCCAAGCAGATATTATATGGCGCCTTCCATTTGGATCTTCTTTTAATCCATTAATTAGATTTAAGACTTGATCTTCTCCATTAAAATTTCTCCATTGAACTCCATATATTTTACCAACGTCTCCTTCAAATCGCGCATTTGATTTCCAATAATCAGCTTGAGCATTTTGGGTCCATATAGTTTTTTTATCTTTTAAGTTTTCTCTTTTATCATTGTATAAGATTTCTGCTAACCGTCTCTCATCATCAGACCCTTCAATGAACCATAATAATTCTGAAACTACAGATCTCCAAGCTAATTTTTTTGTTGTTATTGCTGGAAAACCTTTTGATAAATCATAATGCATTTGAAAACCAAAAGATTTTCTCACACTGCCTGCTCTACTTTCAACATCTGTACCATTTTCATAACAATATTTTAAAGCATTTAGATACTGTTTCATTTTTCCCAAATCTCAAAATGGCAAGAAGAATCTCCATCAATTTTTTTTATCATTTTCATATTTTTTTCTATTAAGGCTACATCTATAAATTTTTCACAATTATAATTACCGTAGATTCTTGTAAGATAAAATTGTTCTATTAATTTAAAAGTTAAATTTATTATTTCTGAACCTCCAATTATAAAAATATCCATATCTGTATATTCTGACTGAATATTTTGAATTTGATCATTTACATTACTACTGAGGTAATAATCTGCCCCAGCTATTAATTCTTTATCTTTGCTTGTGATTAAAACATTTATTCTGGATTTTAGTGGTGTTGGCATAAAAGGATCTTCCCAAGTTTTTCTTCCCATTACAACAATATTATTAATTGTATTTTCTTTGAACCATTTCAAATCAATTAAATTTTTTGGCCATGGCATACTTTGCCCCTTACTTATGCCTCCTTTTTCATCTATTGCCATTATTGCTTTAATCATAATTTATTAATTTTATTAATTAATTAGTAGCAATTTTTTTTTTTAATTGCTAGGTTTCAAGACAAAACTTTCAAGTATAATTAGTTTAAGGTATAATAATAACGTTGCTTTGCAACTAAGATAATAAATGCTTTGTGCAATAAGTTATTCGGACCCGGGGGCGGTACCCGGCGTCTCCACCAAATATGGGGACGAAATAGGTTTGACGGTAATTCAAAGACAAAGACTTTATCCGGTATTGTACCACCGTTATCGGGCTATTTTATAAACGCTAACGATAATAGATTAGCACTTGCTGCCTAGATTCTAGGTGAGCGCGGTCAGGGGCACCGGGCAACAGAACGCCCCTTTTAATTAAATAAACTTTATTTCCTCTCATTTTTGTTTTTAAAAAGAGCATAGAGTTGAGCATAGAGTTAGCATAGAGTTGTAAGACGCAAAGTTCCCGCAAAGCATTAGACCTATACGAATAAGAATTTCGTCTGAGCGTAGGATCAAAACTTTTATATATATTAGTATATATTTTTTATGCTGTTTAATTAAATGCTGTGATTTAACGGTCTCTCACTTCATTAAAGTTATAATAGCATCGGTATAAGTTTCTAAAATGTCTACGACAATTAGAATTGAATAATCAAACTCTGAAAAAAGGGATTCGTACAGGTATGTCTAAATCAAAAATAACAAATGCACTAATAGAGGATACTAACATTAAGACCAATATCCAAATAGTTGCTAACACCTACCAAAACATTTCATTTAATAAATTGACTAAATTGCTTTCTCTCCTAAATGCTCAAGTCAATCAGAAACTATTTCGCTATTACCAAAAGTATCCTGATAAACGAATTGCGTTTTACTGCTTCCATGAGAGTGTTGAGAATAATACTCATAGTAATATCATATTAAGAATTCCGCCAGAGTATGATGTTATTAATGTTATTCTATTAATGAGGAAGTTCTGGTTAAAAATTAATTCTAAATTTAGATTATATTTTGACCTAGATGTTAAAGATGAAACCAAGTGTACCAAGTATGCTACCAAAGATGATGATTTTGAACCGATATAGATAAATATATTTAACAGACATTAAGAAGGATTAATTATGCAATCAACATCTCCTAAACTAAAAACTAAAGAAAGAATTAGTCTTACTATTAATAGAAAACTTTATGAGCAATTTCGTAAAGTATCTAAAAAAGAACTAAGACCTAAATCTGCAATAGTTGAAAATGCTATTGGCAGATATGTGAACTCAAGGGTTTAAATGAATAAGATAAAAGAACTAATACAAAAGTACCAACAAGAAAGAGAAGTGCTTAATCAATTAAATATTCTTACATCAATGAGAGAAGAATTAGAAAAGTTGATAAAAGAAACTTCTAGGAAAGTATAAATGACAAGAGAACATCCATTTCATCTTGCTATGAAAATTAGACAAGAGAAAATTAACAAAGAAAGCGATAGATATGTTGCTGACAATGAGCAAAGTAAGAGAATGAGTGTTTTCTCAGGAACGAATAACTTTGGTCAAATACAAGACTTAAAGAAATCTGACTTCTTTAAGAGAACTAAAGAAGTGCTAGATAATAATTTGAAGAAACAAACTATACAAAGAAAACTAAATTCCAAAATTGACAATATGAGTAAAGACGAACTCACTAATTTTAATAATCTATTAAAGAAAGTCTAATCATCTGGGGCAGTCTTTCCTCTCACTTCTGACTGCCCTATCATTTCACAAATAACATTTGAAGTATCTGCTAAGATTGTTGGGTTAAGTTGAATTAAATAACCACCAATAAGTAATCCAATAATGAACTTAAACATTTGCAAATGCCATATCTTCTCTATTCAATAATTTGTGTACCCAACTAACAACAAACTTCTTTCTATGTTTATTAGTTAAAGTATCTGCAATGTCCTGAAGTTTAATGCCCTCTTTTCTCATAAACTGCATTTCTCTAATGATAGACATTTCTTTTTCACAAACTCTATAAGTGCCATCATCATTTAAATCATAACCAAACTTCTTCTTGCCACCTGTATATTTGCCTTGAGAAATCATTTTAGATTTACAATCTTTTTGTTTTTCACTTAATTGATGAGCATAGAACTCACTAAAAACAGATAGAAGTTTTAAGAACACACTACCTACTGCATCTGATCCTGTTACTTCACCCCCAATATCTAAGAATGATAGTTTAACCTTTTGTTTCTTAAACTTCTCAACAAGAGTAAGTAAGTCTAAAGTATTCCTAGAAAATCTATCAAGTGCAGAACAAATGATATGGTCGCCTTTCTTTAAGTTTTGTAATAACTCAAACCCCTGGGGGCGTTTGTTAAACTTCACAGTACCAGATACTTGTTCAGTAATTTCAGTAATAGAACCTTCAAGTTCTTTCATTGTTACATAACTTCTACAACGCAACATCTGTGTTTCAATAGAACTTCCTTTATTAAAGTTTTCTTCTGCTGAACATCTTCCATACAAATAAATCATAATATTATCCTTTCTTATTTTTTCATTACGATTGAACACATAGAAAATGCTACATCAAAACCCAAGGAATACAAGAAAAACACCTATACAAATAAGGTTATATCCTTATTCGTATACCCTAGAGTATTAATTTGATTGATGATTTGTGGTAAAATGATATCAAAAGGAGTAAAAGAATGAATACTATTAGAGAAGATAAGAAAATAGAATTTCTGGTCGATTATAATATTAAGTTTGATTATGAGATACCAGAAAAGTTTGATGAAAAACTACTTAGTGCTGTTGATTATAAAGTAACTCTAACTAAAACACATTTTAATAAGAATTACTTAAGCAGAAGTCGTTGGGGTAACACAGATGATAATTTACCAATGAATCAATATCAAATTAAACATTTAAGAAATAAGTTAATTCAAAAATGTGATTGGGATTTTTCAAGTGTAGTTGAAAAACATATGCATAATAATTTTAAGTTAAGTCAAAGAGAACTTGATAACTTTGAAAAAGATTATGCTTACACTTTAGATATCACTAAAATATTTGATAACACCAGAAATCATTTGATTTACCAAAAAGAACTTATCGTTAGTGTTGATAATAACATTGAAAGCACAGGATATATGTTCAAGTATAAACATGATGGATTAGAGAGGTTTGTTTAATGCCAGTCAGTAGAGATAGACCACTCAAACAGAATATTAGAGTTTGGTACAATTACTTACAAACTGCTATCAAACACAAATATAAGATTAATATTAAGTATTATCGCCCTTGGCATTTATCACAAGTAAAGAGAATGAAGTTTGATGAGTGGTGGAGAACTCATCAACATCTTTTCGCTCATAAAGAATTTGTAACTGTTAAGATTGATAATTCACTATCTACTGCTGACGCAATCAAAGAAGTTAAAAAACAATTAAAAGGTAAAATAGATAAGCAATCTAGTTTTCAAATTACAAGTGATAGATTTAGATATGTGCAAGTTGATGATTATTTAAAATGTTGGATTAGAAGAAATGAAAAGAAACAAACTTATCACAAGATAGGTTTAGATATGTTGAACGAATATCAACGAAAAGAAAAGATTTATGCAAAGTCCACAAAACTTATAAGAAGAAAATTCACTAATAAAACATTAGAAAAATTTACATCAGATAATAACAGGGAGATTTTGCTTCAAGTTGTGAGGAGAAAAGTTATCAATGCACAAAAGATAATTGAGAACACAGCAACAGGACAGTTTACAGGTAAGTATTAGTGGCAAAAATCATTGAGAGAATAAGAGTTAAGAATTGTGATACATTATCTTTAGTTAAGTTTGATAATTCTAAAAATTACTTTGCAAGTTTCTATACTGGTAAAAGTGTAAACAATAAAAGTGGTATGATTATCACTTCAACAAGAACTACTAATCAAAAAGAAGCAGTTAAAGTTGCAAAAGAACTTTGGAAGAATACCCCCAGAGAAGAAGTTAAGTCAAAACCAGTTCAATATAATCATACTTGTGCTGATATCTTTCCTAAGTTTTTTGCTTTTGAGAAAAGAAGTAAAAAAGAAATCAATATGTACAAAAACTATATTGCACCAATCATGGAT
>CABZCZ010000015.1 GCA_902524385.1 uncultured Alphaproteobacteria bacterium | reverse complement strand
GAGATCTTTGAGATAGCCCACCAAGAATTGTGAAATAATACATCTCATACCCTGGTGCTACAACACAAGGATGATATCCTTTTCTAATCATAATGGTTGACCCATCAATTATATGTTCAGCTTTACCAACTTTATCATCAACTTGCTGAAACATCTGAAAACCAAATCCATTATTAGGTTTAAATCTGTAATTATATGTTTCATCATGTCTAGTTTCATTAGGTAAACGATCTGTATCATGCTTATGAGGTGGAAAACCTGACCAACCTCCCTGCCCTACAGTATAAAGCTCATTACAAAGTAATCTTCCAACTTTATCATGATGCTTAGCACCTAAAATATGTTTAATTTTTCTATGAGTTTTTGTATCATCAGAGCCATACTGAACTAAATCAATTTCGTTTGCTCGAACAGCAAATGGTTCAAGAGTTTTATCATATTTTGCGCCAGCAATAAAAATTTCTGAATGATCTACTAAAGATGTAAATTGAGCTTTTGTATTAGACGGAACATAAACACCTTCTGGCTCTCCATCCCAAACATCAACTGTTCTAGTGCCTAGTGACTCAACTTTTATACCTTCAATTTCTATATTTATTTTTCCAGTAGCAGGTACTATACATGTTTCGTAACCAGGTGTTTGATATTCAAAAGATTGATCTTTATTTAATTTTACAATATTAAAATAATTTAAAGGAACTCTACCGTCTTCAATATCTACAATTGGTTTGTTCTTATTATCAAATGGTGGAATATGCATATTATTCTCCTTCATTAATTTTATTATATTTCATAAACTCTAAAATTTCATTTAAATTTGGCATTGCTGGGGCACATCCGACTTTTGTTACAACAATAGCTGCTGCAGCTGTACCAATTTCTATAGATTTTTCTAAATCATTAGCCTTTAAAATTGACCCTATTAATGACCCCATAAATGCATCACCAGCTCCAGTTGGTTTCAAAGGTTTAACAGAAAATATTCCTTTTATAATTACTTTGTTCATTGCAAAAGTAATAGAACCTTTTTCACCTTTTTTATAAATAATTAAGCTTACATTTTTAGCTAATTGTTTAGCATGATCCAAACCATTGTTGTAATCACCAGCTAACACCCCAAACTCATCATCATTTCCAATTACACCACTACATTTACTAGCTGCTAAATTATAAACTTCTTTTGCTTTATTTGATGACTCCCAAGTATATGGTCTATAATCAATGTCCATAATTACAGGAATATTATTTTTATTTGCTATATCTAAAGCATATAAAGTAGCACTTCTCGAAGGCTCAGCTGCTAAAGAAGTTCCAGTAATTAATAAACAATCAAAATTTTGTATATTAGCATTTTCAACATCATCTTTATTTAAAAATAAATCAGAAGCTTTATGTCTATAAATAATTGATTGATGATCTTTAACTGTGCTTTCAACAATAGCAAAAGAAATTCTTGATTCATTTTTTTCAAATTCTATTAATTTGTTTTTAACGCCATAATGATTTAGTTGATTAATAGCCAATTTACCTAAAGCATCATCAGATACTCTTGTCAGTAAATTACAATTACCTCCAAATAAAGTTAATTGGACACCCATATTTGCGGAAGATCCTCCAAGATGAGTAACAAAGGATTTGGCGTTTTCAGTTTTAGTCCCCGGTGGATCAGGATAAATATCAATCCCAGCTCTACCTATGAGTAAAAAATTATTTTTTTGAATTTTCGAAACTAAAAATTCAAATGACATATAATTATTTATTTTTCATATCAATAAAGTCGGCTTTATATTTAAAAGGATCAATTGAATCTATACATCCAATATTTATTGCTGCCCCATTAGGATCACTTCTCCTATGATGATGAGTATAGATGCCACAAATCTTACAAAAAAAATGTTCAGCAATCATTGTATTAAATTTGTAAGAAGTTAAGTTTACTTTTCCTTTAAGAATATTTATTGCTTCTTTAGGGACCATACACATTTTAGCATTTTTTCTTATACAAATAGAGCAGTTACACTGTTTTATGATTTCTAAGTCTGTTAAAACTTCTATTTGAACAGCTCCACAATGACATTTTAAATTATATTTCATTTTATTTTACTATATTATAATATTTAATATAATTAAAGTTAATAAAATATGAACGAAAGTATCATTCAAGGTCAAATTATACGACCATTTTCACCAGCTATAGGCAAATATAAATTATCAGATGATACAATAACTACACTTAACAATCATATTGATGAAATATTAAAAGATGAAAATAAAATTGATGAATTATACCATGGCAAACAATTAGCAGGTGAAATTAAATATGAAATTAGATTAACAAAAGAATTTCTTGATCAAAATTTAAAAGATGTACTTTATAAATTTGTATTTAATTTTGTTAAATCAACATTACAAAAAGAAATAAAGAAATTTGATTTAAAATCTAGTTGGGCTGTTTGTCAATTTGAGAGTGATTATAATCCAATTCATTGGCATGATGGCCATCTGTCAGGTGTAATGTACACAAAAATGCCAAAAAACTTAGGATCATCATACAAAGATCAAAATAAAAATGGAAAAATTGCATTTATACATGGATCAACTCAGCTTTTAGTTTCCTCCGTGTATGATGTTAAACCTGAAGTTGGAGATTTATTTATATTTCCTAGTTATATGATGCATACAGTCTATCCGTTCTTTTCTGATGAGGAAAGAAGATCAGTTTCATTCAATGCATTTATAGATGAAGATGCTGCAAAATTTTAATATTTGAAAAAATGCAATCATTATTATTTACCATATCGAAATATCATATGCTTAATAATATTTTATTTAAATTAAATCTATAAAGCTAAATACGTAAACGGTGCCATAAACTCAAAAAGTTTAAATACCAAAAATAAAATTGAAGCAATAAATAAGGCAAAGATTAACAATAATTTTCCAAAATCAAAGTTTTTAAAAACAAATGAAAACAGTTGAAAAAATGTTTCAATTCTAGAAATAAAACTTTTTATAAAATTAATCATTCTGATAAATTTTAAAATTACCAATATACATTAAATCACAATTTGATCTTAAAAAAGTTGAAATAGCTTTTATGGGGTTATCAACAATTGGTTCTCCTTTTAAATTTAATGAAGTATTCAGTAAAAGAGGTATATTTGATAAATCAAAAAAATTTTTTATTAAATTATAATATAAACTATTATCTGTTTCTTCAACCAATTGTATTCTGCAGGTATTGTCTACATGCAAGACACCGCTAAGTTTATTAGTATTTTTTTTATTGTCATATGCGATAACACTCATGTATTTGTAACTATTTTTAAATTTACTATCAATTTCAAAAAATTCTTCAGCTTTTTCAAATAAAACTGATGATGCAAATGGCTGGAAAGACTCTCTATTTTTAATTTCATTATTTATCTTTTGAGATAATTTTTTATTATCAGGTCTTGCCAATATTGATCTATTTCCAAGAGCTCTTTTTCCAAACTCTAATTTTCCTTGAAACCAACATATTATTTTATTTTTAAGTAAATAATTTGCAGCATCTGATAGTAATTCTTTAGTAGTATTAAATTTAGTGTAATTAATTTTTAGATCTTTTAGAGTCTCTTCAATGAAGTCATTATCAAAAGAAGGTCCTAAATATACATCTTGATTTAATATATTTTCATTTTTCTCAATAACATTATTCCAAGCCCACAATGAGGCACCAATAGAACCGCCAGAATCAGAAGGGCAGAAATTAATATAGACATTTTTAAATTTAGAATTTTTAAATGACTCATTATTTGCTTTACAATTTAAATGCACACCACCTGATAAACAAATATTATCAGAAGGAAAAATTTCATATGCATGATTAGATTGTCTTTCAATAATATCTTCAGTAATTTTTTGAGTAGAGTAAGCGATGTTTGCATATTTTTCAGATTTGTCATTAGAGAGAACAAAATCTTCATTCAAAAATTTAGAGTTAGGCATTCTTGGTTCTCCTAATAAATTAGAAAGTTTATTTGAAAAATTATTGTATAGACTAAATTGATATTCAAAATAATCCATATTTTGATTAAAAATTTTTTTGTCTGAAATTGATATGACTTTATTTAATTCATTATCGAAGGAATTATTACCATAAGCTGACATACTCATAACTTTATTTTCCCCTTCATTTATTTGATGTCCAAGAAAGGACGTCATCGTTGAATAAAATAAACCTAAAGATTGAGGAAATAAAATTTCATCTAGTAATTTAATTTTATTTTTTTCTCCTGACCATATAGAAAAACTTTGATCTTCTCCAATACCATCATTAACCATGATACAACTATGTCTTAGGTTATTCGAATAATAAATACTTGAAGCATGCGATAGGTGATGTTGACAAAATAATATTTTTTCTGAAGAAAATTTTAATTTTTTAACAATATTGGTTTTTGTCCAAATTTTTTCTGATAACCATCTTTTCATTTGAGAGATAAAAAAACTTCTTGATTTAGGAAAATATTCTATTGAAGAATTTAAAATACGAAGAAATTTTTTAAGAGGTTTTTCATAAAAAACAATATAACTTATATCGGAAATTTTAAGATTATTTATATTTAAACACCACTCAATTGACCTCGAAGGAAATGATGAATCACCTTTAATTCCGGTAAAACGCTCTTCTTGAACTGCAGATATTATTTTACCATTTTTAACTAAAGAGACAGAGGAGTCATGGAAATAACATGATATTCCAAGGACATATTTATTCATATCATAGATCGAGGATCGTATGTATTAAATTTGTAATTTTTTTTAAAAAATAATTTATTTATTGGAATAAAAATGAAAAATATTAATGCAAGAATTAAGTCTCCAATTTTTGTCCAAATTTTTCTCGTATTAGAAAGTAAATCAGTTTTAAATCGAAACCATTTAATATAAAGATAAGATTTATATATTCCTTTAACACCATTCTTTCGTCTCTTTTCTAACTCCTTCTTTGCATATAAAACATGATGACCTTCCTCTTTAGCTATTAATGAGAATAGAGCTCTTGTTTCAGAATTAAAATTTTTATTATTTGAGAGTTTTGTAAAATATTTCTCTGCTGCAGCTTCTGATATCATTACAAAATTGATAAAATCAAGCTCATTTAATTCACTATAAATTGGTTTTTCTCCAATGAAATTTAGATATCTAATTCTTTCACCAATTTCAGCAACACCAGATACATTAGCGGAATTATTATTAAAATTATTAATTAAATTTTTGGCATGATTAAAAAATAATTGCGCGTGCCTGAATTCATCTATAGCGTGATTTAAATAACCTTTTTTTAATTTATTAGTTGTAGTTAATTCAGCAGCCGCAAGCATATCTAAAGCACTTCCAAATTCAGCTAAACCAAAATTATTTAGAAAATCAGATTCTTGATTATTTAAGGAATTATTTTTTTTATTAATTTTTTTAAATATGGATTTGAAATTAAATGATGTCATGCAAACTTAACTATTTTAACCCCCTTCGTGATGATCGCCACCTGGGTCAGGACTTGGATTAGGATCATCTGGAGTTGGAGGGGTTAAAGCACAAGAGTAATTAATAGGACAGAGTATATTAGGAATTACTATATCTGCATTACAAGTATCACCTAAATCATAATTTCCTTCATCATAATCATCTTCATGTGATTCACCATTTTCATTATGAGCATGAGCATGAGTACATGAACTTGTATTTATTTCTTGTACTTTAATAGATATTTCACCAAAATTTGGATTAATACAAGGATCGCCATAATCATTTATTATAGATGGAAGAACATCAATTAAAGGAACATTATATTTGTTAGAGAGATCTGAAATGTTTGAAATATTAATATTAGTTAGTTTAGTAGCAGCATTTTCAGAATAGATTCTAAATATAGCAACATTTGTTCCGCCCGCATTGACGACATCAAGATTATTTTCAATTGATACTCCTAATTTTGCATCAAAACCTTTAGAAATTACAGCATCATAATAATTTTTACCGTTATTTTTTATATTAGTAGTAAGTTGTGAATTTGTTTTTCTTAATGTCTTAAAATAAAATCCTCCCTCAAGAAGACAAGCTTTGATAAATTGAGTACCATCTGCGTCAACAAAATAAGAATTTATAATAATTTTAGTTTTATTTTTTAAGTAAAAAGATGTTTTTTTATCTAATATAAATTGGCATCCTGTTGAACTTTCTCTACATGTCAAAAGGGTATTAGTTGAAACTTTATTTCTTTTTTTAAGTTGTATATCGTCAACAAAAAAGCCTTTTTTTCCTGATTTTTGAACTTTACCTATTACCTCTTTTTTATCATCAATATTGTAATTAGCTTTTTTATTTTCATTATTTTGTGCATTGTCCGTTTCAGTTTCTTTTTCTACCACTTCTTGATTAGCTTCTGTTAAGTCATCAGCTACTAAAGCTTCACTTATGACCTTAAGAGAATTTTTTATTTGAGATTGATCAAAATTACCTATAGCTGTTTTTAGATCACTAAAAGCTAGCCAAGCATTAATTTGAAGATTGTTTGGAATATTTTGATTACTCATTTCATCTAAAATATAAGGATAAATGATATCTATAATTATTTCTAAATTTACTAATAAATCGTAAACTTGGGCAAAATCATTTATTTCTCCATTCGAGGAAATAGAAAGCATTTCCTTTGTCGATTGTAGTAATTTAATTTTTTCATCTTCAGTTATATTTTTTGATATTACACTTACGTATTTTACTATTGCTTTTTGTAAATCTTCAGATAAATTTTCATTAATAACATTTGAAAGACTTTGTTTTAAATCTTCACTTAAGTTATCGTGAGAGTCAGCACTAGCATTGTTTATATTAATAAAAAAAAGTACAAAAAATAAAAAAATTAATGTCTGTTTTAATTTAGTTTTTAATAAATCCATTAATACAACCTTCAATTTGGATTAAAGATTCAGCAATACAGTAAATATTATCATTAAATAAAAATGCATTGTTTGTAAAATATTTTCTAAGTAAACTGTCATTATTTATATTATTAAATATTAATAGTAGATTTTGATCATAATAATCGAAATATAAATTTAATAATCTTTTATGAAGAATGTTTATTAAAGGATGAAACATCTGATTATAGGTAATTAATTTTTTTTCATTGCATACTATTTGATCCCTTGAACAAGATAATAAAAAATAATCAGACTCAAATAAAATTGACTCCAAATAATATTTATCAACAAAGATTATTTTTTTATTTGTATTTTGTTGAGCAATTTCTTCATAAATATCAGCTTGGTCAAAAATAGAATTAATATTTTTAAAATCACTAATTAGATTTAAATTTTTCGTATCCAAAAAATTTTTAAGTGAATATTGATCGCTTTCAGTTAAATTATTAGCAGTTGAATTAATAAAGTATATATTATTTGCATTGGTAGAAAATGTTTTTGAGATAATTAATATTAAAAATAATAAACTAAAATTTTTTAAATACTTCATCATGACCAATTTCATTTAAATGATAATCTGTTTTAAGAAAACTTCTTTCTGGATTATCAAAGTGATCAATTAAAAAATAATCAATCCCATCTTTTTTAAGTTTTTTAGAAATAATTTCTAAATTATTCTGCATTTTATTATAATAGTAATCATAATCATTAAATAAACTTAAAAATTCTTCATTTTCAAAGCCATAATTAAATTTTTTTAACTGATTTTTATCAAAATACCAAGCAGGTGGTAGTATTATAAATTGATATTGTTTAATTGAATTTGTATCAATAAATAATTTGTATTGATCTACTATTGCATATATTAAATATTCTATCTCATCATCAGTTAGAAAATTAAAATATAAATTATACGGCTGACCTTTTCTTTTTTGTGAAATGTTAACAATTTTTTTTATATATTCGTATGATCTAAAATATTTACTAATCTCAATATCAAATTTTTTGTTTTTTATTATCCAATTCTCGTCCCAACTTAATACAAATCTATCAATATCTACCCATAAGTTTAGAAAGAAAAATATTTTTTCATATTTTTGGAAATTAAAGTCATCATTTACTTTTTTAAAATTATTTAAACTTTTCAATCTAAAAGTTGGTGAAGCCAGTATTTCTAAATGAGCATTTTTATTAGAACTTAGATATTTATGTAGAAAATGATCATCAAAATTAATGCCGTATCCCATTGCCTGACTATCTCCTATTAATAAATAAGGGTTTTGATTATTTTTAATTTTATTATTTTTTACTCGTAAACCATAATCATCTGTTGAATAAAATGCTTTGGGATGACCAGTATATTTCGCACAGAAATTTTTATTTTTTGGTAATGTTTCTATTTCATTTTCAATATAAACTGGGAAGAATGAATAACAATTTTCATCAACAACTCTAATAAATATTTCCAAAATAATAAAGGAACAAAAAAAAAGAAGAGTAAATCTAAATAAAAACTTAGAATAAATATTATTTATCATAATAAATAATTACATTTAAGTGGCGCGCCCGAAATGATTCGAACATTTGACCTACCGCTTAGAAGGCGGTTGCTCTATCCACTGAGCTACGGGCGCATAATTTGCATTTATCATAGTCTAAAAAATAAAGAAAGAAATTATACCTAGTGAGTCCAGGGTTCTTTTCTATTGGTATCAAAATTTGAAGCGTAGTTTTTAGGTTTAATTTTTCTTTGTTTTGGCTCTTCAACAAAGTATTGGTAATTATTTATTTTTGCCCATTTGATGGCTTGCTCTTTTGTATCAAAAAAAAGTTTAATCTGAGACTTGGTATCTAAAGAGCTATTCCAACCCATTAAAGAATCTTTAACTTTTTCTACATCAGAAATATATTCAGCTAACCACAATTTAGTTTTTTTAAAACCTGATTGCATAGAAGTTTTTGAAGGTTTATAGATTTTTATTGTCATTAGATTGCTGTTTCAAAATACTCGTCATCATAATCATTAAAGTATTTTCCTCCTGATTTAATATTTTGACAAAGAACTTGCGTCTCGCTTAACAATTTAGTTAAGAAGAAATTACCTGTTTCAATTTTTGATTTATAAAAACTTTCGTCTTGTTTTTCTAATTTAACTAATGAAATTTCTATATATTGTAACCAAATATAACCCAAAGAAATCAAAGAGGATAGATTTAAAAATTCGACAGCATGAGAATTAGTCTCATTTTCATCGTTTAACGACTTAATATATTCAAAAATAGTTTTATAAGAATCATATGAAGGCATGAATAAATCAATGTATTTCTTCATATCTTTATTGTTATTAATTTTATCTAGATAATTATTTATCATTGTAAAAAATTCATCAAATAATGCACCATTATCCATCTTTAATTTTCTTCCAATCAAATCTAATGCTTGAATACCGTTAGTACCTTCATAGATTGTAGTAATTCTAGCATCTCTTACTAATTGTTCCATTCCATGATCAGTAATAAAACCATGACCTCCATATATTTGCAGAGCTCTATTTGTATTTTCTACAGATTTATCTGAAGCATATGATTTAATAATAGGTGTCATGAGTGCAATAAAATTTTCAGACAATTTCTTATGTTCTTCATCTGAAGAGTTTTCAATATTATCAAAATGATTTCCAGCCAACAACGTTAGCCCTCTGACTGCCTCATTAATTGATTTGATATATAATAAATTTTTTCTTATTTCAGGATGAACAATTATTGGATCAGCAACTTGATTACTGGAAGATAACTTTCCTTGTAAACGTTCTTTTGAATAATAAAGAGCTGATTGATAAGCAGTTTCTGATAGACCCAAACCTTGTATACCAACAAATAATCGTGCTCCATTCATCATTATAAACATCGCTCTCATTCCTTTATTAATATCTCCAACAAGCCAACCCTTAGCATCATTATAGTGCATTACACATGTAGGGCTTGCATGAATTCCCATTTTTTTTTCTATTGAACCACACTCTAACTTGTTTCTATCAACAAATTGACCATTTTCATTTGGTAAAAATTTTGGGACCAAAAATAAACTTATACCCTTTATTCCTGGAGGTGCATTAGGAGTTCTCGCTAGCACTAGATGAATTATATTTTCACTTAAATCATGCTCACCACATGTAATGAAAATTTTTGTACCAGTTAAATTATAACTTCCATCATCTAATGGTGTTGCCATTGTTTTACTTAATCCAAGATCTGTTCCACATTGTGGCTCAGTTAAATTCATTGTACCCGTCCACTTGCCACTTGCTAAGTTTGGGAGATAAGTATTTTTCAAATCTTCGTTAGCACTTTTTTCAATTGCATCAATAGCGTTTGCAGTAAGTCCTGGATAAAGACCAAATGACATATTAGTTGAGCTTATCATCTCATCTAAAATCATATTCATAATATAAGGAAGGTTTTGACCACCAAATTCTTCTTTTACTTTCAGTCCCTGCCAACCATTTTCAGAAAAAGTTTTATAAGCTTCTTTAAATCCCTTTGGTGCAGTCACAACTCCATTATTAAATGAACATCCTTCGCTATCTCCACTTTGATTAAGTGGGAGTAAGGTTTCTTCACATAGTTTTGCTGCTTCTTCAATAATAAGAATTAGATCGCTTGTTTCTAAATCTAATTTTTTTAATGTTTCACTTTCTTTAAGATTTAAAAAATCCTCAATTAGAAATTTAAATTCACGTAGCGGTGTTTTATATATTTGCATAATATTTAATTAATATTTTCTAACACAGTTGCAATACCTTGACCTAAACCTATACATTGCGTCGCTAATCCATACTTTTTATTATTATTGTGCAATAAAGTTGCAACTTTACCTGTAATCCTTGCTCCAGTAGCGCCTAAAGGATGGCCTAATGCTATAGCTCCACCATGTATATTTACTTTATTTATGTCCATCTTTAATTCTTTAATACATGCTAAAGATTGAGAAGCAAATGCCTCATTTAGCTCCACAATATCAATATCGGAAATAGATAGATTGGCTCTTTTAAGAGCTTTTTTAGATGCATTTATTGGGCCAAGGCCCATTAATTCTGGTGGACAACCGACTACAGCTGTAGATTTGATACGAGCTAAAATATTTAAATTATTTTTTTTTGCATATTCTTCCTCACAGACAATTACTGCTGATGCACCATCTGTTAATGGTGACGCTGTACCAGCTGTAACTGTTCCATGTTCATCAAAAGCAAGTTTTAATCCATCTAAAATTTCATGCGAGGTGTTAGGTCGAATTCCACCATCTTTATTAATTTTCTCATGATTATTTGTAATAGAAACTATTTCATTGTCGAACAAATTTGATTCTCTAGCTAAATTAGCTTTAGAATGGCTACTAATAGCAAAATCTTGTTGTTCTTTTCGAGAAATATCAAATTTTTTTGCAACATTTTCAGCTGTAATACCCATAGACATATATACATTTGGATTATCTTTATTTAATTGAGGATGAGGATCGTATGTTAATCCATTCATAGGTATAAATGTCATACTTTCTACACCGCAACATAAAAAAACATCTCCAGAGTTAATTGCAATTGCGCCAGTTGCATCATGAATAGCTTGCATTGAAGAACCACACCATCTGTTAACTGTCATACCTGCAACATGCTCAGGCATATCTGTCATGAATGAAACAATTTTAGCAATATTATTTCCTTGTGCTCCTTCAGGATACGCACAACCAGTAATGATATCCTCTATATCATTTTTATTTATTTGTATTTCATTTAGTAATTGATTTATTGTTTGTGATAGAATGTCTTCTGGTCTTATATTTGCCATTTCTCCTTTGCGAGCAAAAGTGAAAGGTGATCTTTTGTAACCCACAATAACAGCATTTCTCATTTAAAACTCCATTAAAGAATGTATCTCAATTCCTTTTTCAATTAATTTTTTATCACCATTTAATTCTGGTAAATTTATTATAAAGCCTGCTCCAACAATATTTTTATCCTTGAACTTATTTATTAATTCTACTGCCGCAAGTGCAGTTCCACCTGTTGCTAAAAGATCATCAATAATTAGTAAGTCTTTATGAGCATCTAAAGCATCTGTATGAATATGCATTTCAGTTGATCCATATTCTAAATCATATGAGACTTTGAAAGTATCAAATGGAAGTTTATGAGGCTTTCTCAATGGAACAAATGCTGCATTTAAAAAATAAGCTATTGCCCCTGCCATAATGAATCCACGAGATTCTATACTTAAAACTGCGTCTATTTTTTTATTTTGCCATGGTTTTACCATATCATCAATGACTTGTTTAAAGTGTCCTGCATTTTGCAATAATGTTGTAATATCTCTGAATTGAATTCCTTCAACAGGATAATCAGCAATTGTTCGAACGTATTCTTTCATTAGTTTTTCTCAATGTCTTTTATATCAAATAAAGTAACAGGTGCAAAATTTGAAGAACAATCGTATGTTTTAGTATAAGGGAATTTTAAAAATGAGTTTGAGATTTGATTGCCAACATCTAATTTCTTTTCAAAGTGATTTATAAATAATTTATTTGGGTTTGCATGGGGTGCAAGATTTCGAATATATTTAATTGTATTTTCAATATTAGTTTTGTTTTCTCTACATAGCAAATAAGTAGCTGTTGCCATTGATCTTGAGACACCACACCAACAATGAATAACGATATCTTCATCAAAAGTATATGAAGAAGTAAAATTAGCTATTGAATTTACATGTTCTTCCGCAGGTGGAATTTGTGGTATTTCATGTGTATTCAATCGAAATATTTTATTATTGCTACTAATTTCAATAATATCGTCAAATCCTAACTTTAAATGATTTTTTACACCCCTGGGTGTTTCTGGTGCATATCCAGGATCAATTACTGATACAAGATATTTGGGCTGTATGCTTTCACACACATTCGGTAAATCATTAAGTGAACAAACTATGATCATAAAAAAGGGTGGTATAAACCACCCTTAATAAAAGTAAAATAATTAAACTACTCTGCAGTTGCATCAGCTAATATTGCATTAGCATCTTCATTTAATTGATTTAATGTTGAAATGATATCATCACCATTAATGATTGCTGCATAAGCTTTTTCAACCTCACCTCTAACTGAATAATAACCAGGAACTGATGGTTCACCTTTTCCGTATTGAACCATTGTTAATGATTTATCATATTGAGGTAATTCAGCTCTTTTTTCAGCAATTAATGGATGATCTGCAGAAGAAGTTCTAACAAAACCATACCCACTTTCAGTTGACCAAACTGCTGAGTTCTCAGTATTAGAAATATATTTCATCCACTGATATGCTGCTACCATTCTATTAGCATTACCTGAATTTCCCATAATTAAACCACCACCATATAAGTTAAGCACTGGTTCATTAGTCGTGTACGATATTGGAGCTACATCCCAATTACCATTGTAACCCTCTTCAATGGCTTTTTGAAAATATGTAATACCGGAAGTAGAGCCAGCAGCAAATAAAACAGAACCTTGTCCTAAATATTGCTGATCAGTGTATTTACCTCTTGCAACTATTGCACATCCTTTATTAGCCATTCCTTGAATGAATTCCATAGCTTCTATAGCTTTAGGGCCATTGTAAATATACTGACCATTCTCATAGTCGAATACATCACCTCCATGAGCAAATACCCATGCAGCAAAGTTACTTGCATCTGTATCTATTTCATATCCATAACTTGGAACATCTTCACCCATCTTACCGCTATAATCTTGATTGGTTGCAGCACATGCTGCTTCAGCAAAATCAGCAGGCGTTTTAGGAGCATCTAAACCTAGTTCCTTTAACCAATCTGCATTGTAATAAAGGATCTCTATTGATTTTCCAACTTCATGTAATAGTTTTGGATTTCCATCAAAATATGGTGAAAAGCCAACAGTCCAGTTTGCACCCCAATCTGTTATATCATCTTGAGAAACACCCCATTTTTTACTATTTGCTAAAATATTTTGGTCAATTGAAGCGCCAATTAAGTACATGTCTGCAGCAGCGTTACCATAACCTCTTGCAACATCTGCTATATCCTTTGTTCCAGCAGCAGACATCATAGCAGATTGTACTTTTCCGTAATGCCCTTTGTGAACAACATTAACTTTTATTCCTGTTTCAGCTTCAAATCTTTCAGCTCTTGCCATCATTGCATCTAATCTTTCATCTGAATATTGAACCCAGAATTCAACAGTTTGACCAGAAGGATCTGCATTTTCAATATCTTGTGCAGTAATTGCGAATGATTGCGAGGAGATAAAAAATAAAGAAGCTAAGAAGAAATTTAAAATATATTTATAAAATTTCATAATCACCCCTTATAAAATATAATTAATATAGAGGTAAAATTAAAGTTTTGTTACAAAAAATTTACTGTTTTATTCTTTTAATCCAAAGTTTGATATACTTTCTATGAATAACTTCTGAGTAAAAAAGTATAAAACTAAAATCGGGAATATTGCAATTAAGCAAGCAGCCATCAATAAATTAAAATTAGGTCCCACTTCTCTCACAAAACTATAGATAGAAACTGTTACAGGATACCAATCATCTCTAGTTAATATCAGTAAAGGCCAAGCAAAACTATTCCATGCTATAATAAAAGTAAATAATGAGACTGTCACAATAATAGGTTTACTCATTGGGATTACTACCTTGAGTAAAAAATTTAAATGAGAAGATCCATCTAGTCTTGCAGCATCCCATAATTCATTTGGTATCTTTTTAAAATATTGTCTTAATAAAAAAATTACAAAAATATTACCCATAAATGGAACTGTTAGACCTTGAAGACTATTCATCCAAGAAGGTCCAAATGGCAATGGAATAATTTCCCCTCTAATAATTAATAAATGAGGTAGTAATGTAATGATTTCTGGAATCATCAATGAAAGTAACAACATATAGAATATGATATTTTTAAATGGGAATTCTATTTTAGCAAAAGAGTATGCTGCTGGAATACTAGTTAATAAAACACCAATAACAATTATTGAACTTATTATTAAACTATTAAATGTATAACGTTGGAATCTATTAGATGTCCAAACTTCATAATAATTTTCAAACATCAATTTTTTTGGAAATAAATATTGATTTGATGCTTCTCCAGCTGTCATCAATGATGTGGATATCATGTAAAAAAATGGGTAAATTGAAATAATAAAAACTATTAATAAAATTAAATAAGGTATTCTTGTTTCAGCATTTATAATTCTAGTCATAGCTTAACCTTTTTCTAAAAATTACATATTGCGATATTGCTAAAATATTTAGAAGTATAAACAAAATTACTCCTTCAGCTGCAGCATAACCATATTTCACCCTTCCCCAAAAATGATCAAAAATTTCTATTGTAACAACATCCATTGTATCTCCAGCAGAAGAAGTTTGCATAACAAAAATACTATTGAAAGCTTGAAAGGTATTTATAAAACCAGTCAACATTAAAAAAAATATAATAGGCATTAATAGTGGTATGGTAATTTTAATAAATGTTTGCCATCTACTAGCTCCTTCTGCTTTCGCAGCCTCATATAAATCAGAGGGAATAATTGATAAACCCGCAAGTAAAATTATTGCATAGTAGCCAGTATAAGACCATATTCCATATATGATTGATGACATTAGAGCTAAACTTGGCCCAGCTAGTAAACCTTCTATTTTTATACCAAATAAAACTTCGGTGATAGGTCTTTTATCAAATAACCACATTTGAGGCTCAAAACCAAATATTCCTATTAGCTGGTTTAAAAAAGAATTTTCAGCTTTACCAAATATTAAAAAAAATACTGCAGCACCCATTACTGCTGGAGTAATGTAAGGAAATAGTAAAATCATTTGAAAGAATTGTTTACCAGCTAATTTTTGGTACAAAGCAAATGCTATTATTAATCCTAATCCAACCTCAAAAATTATAGTAAAAAACGAATAATAAAAAGTATAAATAAGAGAGTAAAGATAGTCTTCATCACCTGTTAAAAGCATTTTTTCCCAGTTGATATTAATTAATATTATTCCAATAATTAATATTGCTATTGATAAAAATGCTAAATAAATTTTATTTTTTACTTTATTTTTAAATTCACTCCACAATCCATAACTCAATATCAATAATAATAATCCTAAAACAAATAACCAAAAAGCTGGTATGTCTCCAAGTATTCTTTGATAATTCTCAAATCCTAAAAATCTCCCCTTAAAAACTTTCCACTTGTGCACACTCATGTACATTCCAAAAAAAACAGGAAAAATTCCAAATAGACCGATTATTAAAACAGCAGGAAGAATTAATAGATATCCTGTAAGTTTTTCTGAATAATTTAATAAGAATTTATTCATTAATTTTTATAATTTCACCTTTAGTTATTTTACCATCATTTAAAGGATCTAAATATATTCCCAAATTTATATGGTTGTATATTTTTTTTAGATTTAAAGGAATATTAAGATTTATATCAGAAGTTTTAGGTTTTATATTTGTTGCTGAACATCTGGGAATTTCTTTAATAACTTTAAATTTTATATTATTGATTGATAAAACTTTACCTACTAGCTTTCTTTCTTCCCATTTATCTAAATCTTCTACATATATATTACCTCTAAAACGCTCATATTCAATTTTATGATTAGAGATGTTTTCAAAGTCTTTAATACTGTTTAAATTTATTAATGATATTGATTTATTTGGCATTGTATCAAAAAAAGGATTCTTACAATCTTTTAATAAATTAATATTATTTATATTTGGTAAAATATCCTCAAGCTTACTACATAAGATTTTTACTTCATGTTGATTATCAATATCTGTTTTTAAAATTATTTTATTTTCAAATTTTAGTATTAAAAAATTATCTTCTAATAAAAAATTATATTGATTTAATTCAGGATATTTTTTTAGTGATAAAAAATTATAAATTTCTCGTTTTAAAGGGTTATTTTTTATTATTTCTTTATCTTTAAAATTAAGGTTATTAGTGAAAGCAAATATTCGATCATTTTTTATACCAATATTTTTAATTATCTCTAAATTATCTACATTATTGAAAGAAAGAGATTTTACAGGTGAAAAAAATAGGTTTTTTATTTTCACTTATATTAGCATTTAATTTTTTTTTAAGAAATACTGATCTAAAAATAAATCTAACCAATTTGAAATATTTTTATTATATTTGTAACGATAATAAAGTTGAACAAATATATTTTGAGCACCTTTAACAAATAATTTTTTAGGATTCTTTAATAATACCAAATACAACCATCTTATATGAAGTTTAAAATTTACTTCAGGATGAAATTGGAGCGCGTAACAATTTTGATATTTAAAAGCTTGATTATTAAAAATATCGCCCCTTGCTAATAACTCACAGCCTGTAGGTAGAGAAAATCCTTCAGAATGGAATTGAAAGAAAATTTTTTGAGAATTAAAAAGATTTTTTGCATTTTCAGTTGGTTCAATTTTATAAAAACCGATTTCTGAAAGACCATTTTTATTAGTTGTAATTTCTGAACCTAAACATTTAGCTAATAATTGTGCGCCAAAACAAATTCCTAGATAAGGAACTTCAGTTTTTATAACTTTGTTTATCCATTCTAATTCTTTATTTATATATTCATCTTCATCGTTTATGCTTCCTGGTGCACCAAATACAATTATAGCTGAGTATTGATTAATATTTAAAGGAAGTTCTTCACCTAAAGGCGGTCTACATATTTCAGAAACATATCCCCTATCTCTAAATTTATTACCTACATCTCCTGGAACTGAAGTTTTTTGGTGTAATACAAACAAAACCTTATTCATACTAAATTATTAATAATAAATATTTTATTAATATGAAAATATTATTTCATAAAAATTGTAAGTATTTTGTATATTAATTTACAAAGATACTTATGTGACAAAATAATCAATATCTAAAATCTTTATGTAAAACATAAGAGTAAAATAACCAAAATTCATCATTACAACAAAACTAATAAGCATATTGATCGATTTAGGGAGTGAATTTCCTAAAAAATCATCCCAAAAAACTTTTTCTAAATATAGAGCTAATTCAAAATATATAAGTGTAATGATTGCAGCATTAAAGATTATTAAAGAAGTTAATCCATTTATACTCAACAAATAATTAATAAAAATCAATGTCAAAGAAGAAAAAGAATAAATAAATAAATTTAATAAGATTTTTTTATTTTTTGAAAATTTTTTGAAAAAAATTATGTATCTTGTGTTTAAAAATAACGAAATTAATATCGAGCTAAAAAAAGAAATAATTAAAATTTTTGTTATTTGATATTCCATTTATAAGTATTTTTTATATAACTAAAAGATATATAAGAGAAATAATAAAATGAAATTTGATAATGAAACTAGTATTATTCAACAAAAAATAGCGAATAGTTATGCTGGAGTTTCACGAAGATTAGCTATTATAAATGCCTTAAATTTAGAGACTAATGAAACTGTTATAGATATTGGTTGTGGTGGTGGTCATTTAGTTGAAGAAATTTCATTATCTGTTGGAGATCAAGGCAAAGTAATAGGAATTGATCCCAGTCAAGATCAATTAAATGTTGCAAGCGATAAATGTAAAGATCAAAATAATGTGGAACTTATTTGTACTACAGCTGATGATATCAATATGGAATATGCTTCATGTGATAAAATTACAGCTACTCAAACATTAGAATATATCGAAGATATTAATACATCATTAAAAGAAATAAAAAGAATTTCTAAAATCAATTCTAAATTTGTTAATGTCTCAATTCTCTGGGACTATTTTAGGTTTTATGGACCAGAAAAAGAAATTAATGATCTTATTCATGAAGCATTTAGGGCACATTGTTTTCACCAAATGCTTCCACTTGATTTAAATGGTAAATTAAAAAAACTTGGATATAAAAATATAAGTTCTCAAAATTTATCGTATTTAATTACAAATAGAGATAATAATTCACCAGCAATTTTTTATGAAACTATGTTAAGTAAGTTTGCTTTAAGCCAAGGTGTTTCAGAAGACAAAGTAAATGATTGGAGAAAACAATTAAATGAGGCTGAAAAGGTAGGTAATTTTGGATTTACAAGTTTTCCAGTATTAACTGCAGCATATTTAGGTTAATTTTAAAAAATGAAATTAAAAGTTTACTTATCTGGTGAAATTCATACTAATTGGCGAGATGAGATTATAAATAAATGTAAATTTAATAATTTAGAAATAGAATTCTCAAGTCCAACTACCAATCATGAATTATCAGATGATGTTGGGGTAAAAATACTTGGTGATGAAGAAAAAAAATTTTGGCATGATAACAAAGGAGCCAAAATAAATGCCATACGAACTAAAAATTCAATAGAAAAAGCAGATGTAGTAGTAGTGCGTTTTGGTGAAAAATATAAACAATGGAATGCTGCTTTTGATGCAGGGTATGCATCAGCCTTGAATAAATCTCTTATAATAATGCATAATGATGAACATCAACATGCTTTAAAAGAAGTTGATGCAGCAGCTCATGCTATAACAAAAAATACCGATGAAGTTGTAAAAATTTTACAATATACTTTACAAGGCAAAATATAAATTAATTATTTTCTTTTTCTGACAGTCTTCTTAAGCTCTCTTTTGGCCAAGTTGTTTCTCGATCATACATGGTTTCATGGCAAATATCTTTATTAATAATTTCAATCCAAGGATCTTTATCTTTCACAAAAATATGTACTTGTGGAGTTATTGGTCGGTCGAGCGTAGCTGTTCTTATTGCAATTCGATATTTTGCAATATTGTATTTACAATATAAATAAACACCACAATTATTACAAAAATATGCTCGATAACCTTTTCCACTGCCTGTAGGAAGCAGTGTAGATTCAACATTACCATTTAATTCAAAATCATCTTCAAAAATCATTGTATGTATAACAAAAGAAGAGCCTGTAGAAATCTTACAGTTATTACAATGACAAGCTTGAGTGAACAATGGTTTATCTTTTATTTTATAATTTACTAAACCGCACGCGCATTTTCCGATAAGAGTCATTTCTACTAAAGGTTATATTTTGGAATTTAAAAAGCAAGAATTAATTATTTACCAAATATGCCAAGCTTAACACCATAATCTACAGCTATACCGTAATCTGGATCATCATCACTATCAACTATCAATTGACCTGTTTTTCTTAAAAGGCTGTGGCAGTCCTTCGTAAGACTTCTTAACTTTACTTGTTTGCCTAATTTGGAATATCTTTCTGCAATATCCTCAATTGCCTTTAAAGCAGATTGATCAATAACTTTTGAATTTGCAAAATCTATTATTACTAAATTAGGATCTTCGGCAGGCTTAAAAATTTCTAAAAAACTATTAGTTGAACTAAAAAAAAGAGGTCCTTCAATTTCATAAACTTTAGCACCCTTTTCTGTTCTTGATTGTCTCTCTATTGCTCTAATTCTTGAAGCAGATTTCCAAGCAAATACTAGTGCATTAATAATAACACCAGCAACTACAGCAACAGCTAAATCTTCTAATACAGTTATTAAAGTAACTAAAACAATTACCAATGCATCCGAACGAGGAATGACAAATAATAATTTTAGTGAATTCCAAGCAAATGTTCCAATTACGACCATAAACATAACACCTACTAATGATGCTATAGGAATAAGTTCAATTAAATTTGAAGTATAAAGAATAAAAATAAGTAAAAAAATTGCTGCTGATATGCCAGCAATTCTTGTTCTGCCTCCTGATTTTACATTTATCATTGATTGTCCAATCATAGCACAACCACCCATACCTCCAAAAAAGCCAGTGATACCATTAGCGACACCTTGAGCTAAACATTCTTGTCTAGTTCCGCCTTTTTTGTTCGTAATTTCTCCTACAAGATTAAGAGTTAATAAGCTTTCAATTAATCCAATAGCAGCCAAAATAATTGCATAGGGAAAGATAATGAAAAAAGTATCTAAATTAAGTGGAACTGTTGGAATGGAAAAATTTGGAAGTCCTCCTGCTACACTTGCCAAATCACCTACTCTTGGAACAGGTAAATCTAAAAGTAAAACTAGAAAAGTAACTAGAAGAATTGCAGCTAATGTAGATGGTATGAATTTAGTTACCCTTGGTAAATACCATATGATTAACATAGTTAAGAAAACTAATACTAAAGAATATGTAAGCACTTCCCCAGACATCCATGTAAAAGTTCCATCAAAGTTATATATTTGAAATTGATGCAATTGGGATAAGCCAATTACGATAGCTAAACCATTTACAAAACCTAGCATTACAGGTTGAGGAACCATACGCATAAATTTTCCTAATTTAAAAATTCCTGCAAGAAATTGTAAAATTCCCATAAGGATTACAGTTGCAAATAAATATTGGACTCCATGTTCCGATACTAATGACACCATAACTACGGCTAATGCTCCTGTTGCCCCTGAAATCATTCCTGGTCTTCCACCAAAAATTGCAGTTACTAATCCTACAATAAAAGCAGCATATAATCCTGAAAGTGGAGTTACACCTGCTACAAATGCGAAAGCAATTGCTTCTGGAACAAGTGCAATTGCAACAGTTAATCCAGATAGAATTTCAATTTTAAAAAGAGAAAAGGAAGCTTTTCCTTTTGGAATATATTCATCTTTATTTAAACCTAGGGAATTTGCAAATTGATTAACTGTAGATTTTAACATTTCAATATATGTATTTTAAATAGATATGTTATGTAATAAGTAAACAAAATCTAATAGACTCCTTATTATATAAAAAGAGTAAAAATTAAACATTAAAAATCTAAATAAGTTAATACTTTTTATTTGGGTTTAAACCAGTAGGAATTTTTTTTCCATCAATAAGAAAGTGAGGTGACTCTCCTAAATCTACTAACTCTGGTCGACTATCTAAATAATTTTTAACATTATTAAGTTTTTCAAAATTATTATTAAATTTTTTTAAATTTGGAAAATTTGAGAAAATATTTTTATCTAAAATTAAACACATTGAAAAATGATGATAAGCATTAAAATCGCAGTAATATGGATCATTGCCTATAAAAAAATTGCCAGAACTACTTTGTAAAAGTTTTTCAAAATTATTTAGAGAATTTGGCAAAATATCTTCTAAAAGTTTCTTTTTATTAGAATTATATTTTTCACCAAAAGTCATATTTATAGTTGGATTCAAAGGAAAAAACATTTCATGGGTTGATTCAAAAACAGCATCACAGTATGCCAATTGAAATTCATCGGAAGGTTTTGTTTTTGTTAAATTAGAGAGATATCGAATAATTGTATTGCTTTGCCAAATATATTTATCTTCATTTATTATTAAAATAGGTAATCTATTAAAAATGATATCCTTTTTAACTTCTGCCCAACTGCTTCCATAATGATCCCATACCATTTTGTATTCATATGGAATATCTGCATAATAAAGCATCATCTGTGGGGCTTCACATAGAGCTCTCATGTTGCCATATATCAATTTTAAATCCATTTAATTTTCACTAAAGCAAAAATGATATTTATAAAGAAGAAAAGTAAAGTAATGGTCGGGGAGAAAGGATTCGAACCTTCGACCCCCTGGTCCCAAACCAGGTGCGCTACCAGGCTGCGCTACTCCCCGAAAAAAAATTGTTATATTCATAAATAATCTAAAAACAATTCTTTTATGTTTGTTTTCTTAAATAATATTTATTATAATAAGTTTAGGGGTGCTTAAATGCTGAGATTTATACCCTTTTAACCTGATCTGGATAATGCCAGCGGAGGAAAAACATGAAAACAATACTATTTTTTTTAACTACCTTATTTATCTCTTTCTCTATATATGCTGAGAAACTAACTATTTATACATACGACTCTTTTGTTTCAGAATGGGGTCCAGGACCTATAATTGAAAAAATATTTGAAGAAAAACATAATGCAGATGTTGAATTTGTTGCTGTGGACAGTGCCGCAACATTATTGAATAAAGTTATTTTAGAAGGTGATACTTCCAAGGCAGATATAGTTTTAGGTCTTGATATGAATTTATTTGATTTAGCTGAACAATCTGGGCTTTTTTCATCTCATAGTATTAATGACGTAAACAACTTAATTAATTTACCATTAAATTGGGAAAGTAATAAATTTGTTCCCTATAATTATGGCTACTTCTCTTTTGTGTATAATGAAGCAAATTTACAAACACCTCCAAAATCAATGTATGAGTTAATTAATACTACTAATGCTAGAATTGTGATTCAAGACCCGAGAACTTCTACACCTGGATTAGGATTATTAACTTGGATGAAAGCATTATATGGAGATAAAGCTGGAGATGAATGGAAAAAATTAAATAAAAAAATTATTTCAGTTACTAAAGGGTGGACAGATGCATATTATAATTTTTTTATGGCTGGAGAAGCTGACATGGTTTTAAGTTATACTACATCTCCAGCTGCACATATTATGTTTGAAGAAAGATATGATATTCTTGCTACAACATTTGAAGAAGGAAATTACATAACAATTGAATTTGCGGGCATTTTAAATAATTCACAAAATAAAGATTTGGCAAATAAATTTCTTAACTTTATGTTGTCACAAGATTTTCAATCAGTCATACCATCAACAAATATTATGTACCCTGTTACAAATATAAAAGATTTGCCTGAAGCATTTGATAAACTAAATGTTCCTAACTTTATCCAAATGGATCCAAAAGAAATTAACAAGAATAAAGAAAAATGGATTGATGAGTGGCTTAATGCTTCATAAATAAATTGTATTATAAATATAATTATTCAGTATTATTTTTTTTTGGGTTAATAATCCTATTACCTTTCATAGGTATTTTTTCAAAAATTAACTTTAATTTAGACGTAATTTATAATTTTTTTCAAAATTCATATACACATCGTCTAATTTATTTTTCATTATATCAAGCTTTTCTTTCAGCATTATTAAGTTGTTTTTTAGCTATTCCATTCGCATTAGCAATAAATAGACACAAGAATTTAAAAATTATTAAATTTATCATTTCTCTTTGTGGTTTTTGCTTTGTGATACCAACAATCTTAATAGTTTTTGCAGTTATTAAACTCTTTGGAAATAATGGTTTTTATAACTCATATTTTAATTTGTACGAGAATTTATCGATAGAAACAATTTTTGGAATAAAAGCAATTTTAATTGCCCATATTCTTTTAAATACACCATTTGCGACCCGATTATTTTTTCAATCCTTAAATAGTATTCCTTTAAAATATTATGAAATATCTAGTTCTCTAAACATTACTTTTTTTGGCAATCTTCTTAAATTAGAGATACCATATATAAGACAAAATTTTTTTACTGTATTCTCAATAATATTCTCTCTTTGTTTTCTAAGTTTTGCAATAGTAATGGCATTAGGTGGTGGACCTATGTATTCAACAATTGAGGTTGCAATTTATCAATATGCACTTTTTGAACTAAATTTTAATAAAGCAATTTTACTAAGTTTTTTACAAATTTTTATCTGTTTATTTTTTTTATTTATTGGTTTTTACAAATTAAGAGGTTCAAATTTTTTTGAAATAGATCAAATTAATTTTATTCATCCTCATAAAGAATACAGAGTTATAAAAATTATAGATTTTTTAATAATTGTATTTTTTTCTATCTTTCTTTTTTCTCCAATACTATCTGTAATATATCATTTTATAAATAATGGTATTTATTTATCTTTGATTAATGAAAAATTTTTAGAATCTTTTTTTAATTCTCTGATTATTTCTATAACTACAGGAATAATTGTTAGTGTATCTGGATTTATAATTTCATCTATAATTGTAATAAATTATAAAAATATGATTTTTCAGCAATCAATTTTTTTAATAAGCTCTTCAATAATAATTATTTCTCCAATTATATTTAGTCTTGGTTATTTTATTGTATTGGGTGAATTAAGATATCTACAATTTTTTAAATATTTGGTGATAGTTTTAATAAATTGTCTTTTCTTATTACCCTTTTCTATATTGATACTTTTTAATAACCTAAAAAATATTTTTTTAAATTTTGAAAATTTTCAGCTAACTTTTCGTATTAGCATAATTAATTATTTTATTATTTTACTACCAATAATTAAGAGAAATATAATTTTTGTTTTTGCATTTTCAACAGTTATTACTTTTGGTGATTTTACAATAATATCATTTTTTAAAGATCAAAACTTTGATACCTTGCCATCTTATTTATATAAATTGATTAGTGTTTATAAATTTAATGAAGCCTCCTTTGTTGCTGGTATAATTTTAATATTCAGTATGATTATTTTTTTATTTATTGATAATTTAAATTACCAAGGCAAGTCAGCCATTAAAACGTGAAGATAAATACTTGCTACATAACCGATAAATATAACCGGAGTCCATTTTAAATGTCCAAAAAATGTATAATATCCTCTTGCTTGACCCATAAGTGCTACACCTGCAGCTGAACCAATTGACAATAGACTGCCACCAACACCTGTTGTTAGAGTTACAAGTAGCCATTGATCTATAGACATTTCTGGTCTCATAGTAATTACAGCAAACATCACGGGTATATTGTCTACTATAGCAGATAGCACACCTACTATAGAATTTGCCATTGTTGGACCAAGACCAATATATAAAAATTCTGAAACAACAGTTAGGTAACCTATAAATCCTAAGCCACCTACACTTAGAATAACTCCAAAGAAAAATAACAAAGTGTCCCATTCAGCTCTTGAAACTTTTCTAAAGAAATCAAATTTTTGATCTTCAACAGATGGATCATGTGTAATTTGTAAGTAAAAAGAATATAACCCAAGAAGACCAAGACCAAACATCATGCCAAGCATTGGAGGTAAGTGAAGTATATTATGGAAGTTTACAGCACTAAAAATTGTAAGCAAACCTAAAAAGATAATTACTCGTCCGCCTCTTTTCATATATTCTCTATCAGAACTAATTTGTGGTTTATCATTTGGAATAAAGAAATACATAACTGCTGCGGGTATTATGTAATTAATCACAGAAGGAAAAAATATTTTAAAAAAAGTAAAGAATTCGACTATACCAGCCTGCCATACCATTAAGGTTGTTATATCTCCAAATGGGCTAAACGCACCACCTGCATTTGCTGCAACAACTATATTAATACAACCAATCGATATAAATTTTGTATTACCCTTACCACACGCCATGACTACAGAGCACATGACTAATGCAGTTGTTAAGTTATCAGCTATAGGAGATAAGAAAAAAGTAATTATACCTGTGAATATAAATAATTGTCTGAAGCTAAAGCCCCTTGATGTTAATTGATATCTTACAACATCAAAAACTTTTCTTTCTTCTAAAGCATTTATGTAAGTCATTGCAACAAGGAGAAATAGGAAAAGTTCTGCAAACTCTAAAATATTATGCTCTAACGCATACTCAATTTCTTTGGCATATTGCTTGTCAGAAGAAAAGTGGAAGGCTATAATTCCCCATATTAAAGCAGCTGAAATAATAACTGGTTTAGATTTTCTTAAATGACTAAATTCTTCAGCCATTACAACAGCATATGCTAGAACGAAAACAATAAGACTTAAAATGCCTACATATGATGTTGTTAAATCTATTTCCATAGTTTTAAATTAAAGCCAATTACGTCTTTTTCAATTCCAAAATCGTATAGATTATTGTGTATTGCTTCGTCAATAAAAACACTCTTTTTTATCACTTTTGCTTTATCATATAGCTTGATACTGTGTTCATGTGGTACAATTTCATCTTTTTTTCCACTAATAATAAGTAATGGTGACGTTATTTTATCAATTTTGCTGAAGTTATCAAATTTATCTTTAACCAAAAATTTTGTTGGATATATTTTATATCTTTTTTTTGCAATATCATTGATAGATGTAAACGGTGCCTCTAAAACAATAGATAAAAATTTATGTTTTGTTCCTAATTCTACCGCCACACCAGATCCAAGTGATTCTCCATAAATCACCAATTCTTTGAATTTAAATTCAGTGTTATTCGTAATCCATTTTAATACCGCTTCTGCATCTTTATATAAATTTTGTTCTGTTGGATCTCCTTCGTTTCCCCCAAAACCCCTCCAGGAAACTATAAGGATATTCCAATTCTTTTCAATATACCTCTGAATTCTGTAAGCTCTATCTCCAATATGAAACGAATTTCCATGAAAATAAACTATTAAAGGTAGTGAATTATTTCCTTTATGATACCATGATAGCAGCTCTAAGTTATCCTCAGTTTTAATATAAATTTCCTCTGTATTATCTAAATTATAATCTTTTGGTGCGCCTGGATGTCCTGATTTATTAAAAACAATACGTCTTTGGAAGATATATAAAAGAAAACCTAAAAAAAAATATAGAAAAATTGCTGAAAAAATGTAATTCATTGTTTATTATAATATTATGAGAACGGAAAACAAAGTAATTGATCCATTAAGTCCCTATAGTCGTGCACTAAAAAAAATTGAGGATAGCGGTATAAGACCTACAAAACAAAGAAGAATTCTAGCCAAGATGATTTTTGAAAAAGGTGATAGGCATGTATCTGCTGAAAATCTTTTCGATGAGGTTAAAAAAGAAGATAGAAAAATTTCCATGGCTACAATTTACAATACCCTAAAACAGTTTACCTCTTTAGGTTTAATAAGAGAAATAGTGGTTGATCAAAACAAATCACTATATTGTAATAATAATAAGTCTCACTATCATTTATACATTGAAGATGAAGGAAAGATACATGATATTCCTACAGAAAATATTAATTTAGATATACCTTCTATACCTGCTTGTCTTTCATTACATAATATTGATGTTATTGTCAGAGTTAGATCTCTTAAAGAAGACGAAGAAAATAATTAATTTATCATGCACAACATAAAGTTGTGGTCACCAAACAATAAAAAAACAAATCTCCACAATTTTATTAATCAACTAGAAAATAGTTTAAATATAAAAAATTATGATGACTTGCATAAATGGAGTATAAAACATAAAAATGAATTTTGGAGTAATGTATGGAATTTCACAAATTTTGTTGGAGATAAAAAAGGTAAAATTTTTAAATCAGCACCAGAATTTACTAAAAATAAATTTTTTGAAGAATGTAGCATAAATTATGCTGAAAATTGTTTAACAAAAGAAGATGATGATGATTCAATAATTTTTCATTCAGAAAAAAAAATTAAAAGAAAATACTCTTGGAGAGAGCTTAAAAGTGCAGTTTTTAAATTTTCAAATTATTTAAAGAATAATAACATTAATAAAAATGATAGGATAGCTGCTATACTTCCAAATATACCTGAAACTGTAATTTCATTTTTATCTTCAGCACAATTAGGTGCTATTTGGTCATCGTGTTCATCAGATTTTGGAAAAAAAGCAATTATAGATAGATTTAAACAAATTGAACCAAAAGTATTATTATTTTCAGATTATTATTTTTATAATAATAAAAAAATTGATACGACAAAAATTATAAAAGAGGTTTTAAATAATATCCCAAGTATAGAAAAAATTATTTTAATACCATATGGATTTAGTGAAACAGATTATCAACTAGATTTTGAATACGATAATTTGTACAATATTTTAAAACAAGGAATTAAGTATAGTAAATTTGAAAAATTTAATTTTAATCACCCACTGTATATTCTTTATTCAAGTGGAACCACCGGTGTACCAAAATGCATTGTTCACAGTTCTGGTGGAGTGCTAATACAACATAAAAAAGAACATGTACTTCATTGTGATATTAATGAAAAGGATAGAGTTTTTTATTTTACTACTTGTGGGTGGATGATGTGGAATTGGTTAGTTTCTGCTTTGGCTTCAAAAGCAACAATAATTTTATATGATGGATCACCTTTTATTCCCAACAATAAACATCTTTTTGAAATAGCAGAAGAAGAAGGCATTAATTTTTTTGGCACTAGTGCAAA
>CABZCZ010000014.1 GCA_902524385.1 uncultured Alphaproteobacteria bacterium | reverse complement strand
AAAAAATGAAAGTGATAAAAAGGTTATTGTTGCTGGCTCATTACCAAATCAAGGTAATACATATTCGCCTATACATTTTGAAACTGATGAAACAATGTTTAATTATTTTCATGAAATTGCAAAAATATTAAGAGATTACGTCGATATATTTTACTTAGATGTTTTGTGTTCAATTAAAGAAATAAAAATTGCCTTAGAAGCTTCAAAAGAATTTAATAAACAGGTTCTTGTAGGTGTGCACTTACGTTATGACGGAAAATTACCATCTGGAGAAAGTCTTGATAAACTATTTGAAACTATTCAAAATTTTAACTGTTGTGGTATATTATCAGCATGCGTATCACCTGAAATCGTTAGTTTAAGTATTCCTATATTCAATAAACAAAAGCTTCCTTTTGGGTACAAAATGAATTTATTTAAACAGCTCCCTACTAGTGATAAAAAAAAATTCAATTCAGACGGTTTTGAGGGTCATTACGATTATATTGATCCTGTTGAATTGCTTGGAACTAGAAATGAAGAATTTGGAGAAGAAAAATATAAAAAATTTGTTTTAAATTCTTTAAATAAAGGTGTTACTTTAGTAGGTGGATGCTGTGAAGTTAAGCCACGACATATTGAAGCTATAAAGAATATATTTTAAAATTTTTTTTTCATTATTTTATGATAAGTTGAATAAATTTTATGGGAGATTTAGTTAATAATTACAGATTTGTTGTAAAGCCAGTTATTAAAGAAACTGGTAGATCTCTAGATTTGGCTAGACCCATGAAAATACATCCTCTTACATATCAAGAGTTACCACTTAACCCAGAATATACTAACTACGCTGATGGGAGATTTACGCTTGAAAAATTATCTCATGCTACAGCAGATGAAATGTATTGGAAAGCTAGACAAGAAATAATTTTACGTCATACGGGTGAGCATCCTTACGAAATCTCAGGTCCAGATGCTGAAAATTTACTTCAACAAATATTTCCTAGAGATATATCAAAAGTAAAAATCGGACGATGTTCTTATCAATTTGCTTGCTACCATGATGGAGGTATGATTTCAGATGGATTATTATTAAGATTAGAAAAAAATAAATTTTGGTTTGCACAAGGTGATGGGCATTTATATAGTTGGTACAAAGCTCATTCGAAAAATTTAGATGTTGAAATTAAAGATCCAAATGTTTGGGTTAGTCAAATACAAGGTCCTAAATCTCTAAAACTATTAGAAAAACTAGTTGATCAACCATTAAAAAATTATTTTAATTACTTTGATTGGACTGAAACTTCAATTGCTTCAGAAGAAGTAATTATAAGTAGAACAGGTTTTACGAATGAACTAGGATGGGAAATTTACTTAAGACCACAAAATGATTCTAAAAAAATTGGAGACTTAATATTAAGAAAAGGTAAAGAAATGGGAATGATCCTAACAGCCTCACCAGGATTTAGATGTAGAAGGATTGAGGCAGGTCTGTTATCTGCTGGGAGAGATTTTACAAGTGATAGATCTCCATTTGCTGTTGGGTTAGGAAAGTTTATAGATTTTAATAAAGAGGATTTTATTGGGAGAGATTATTTACTAAATGCAAGCAAAGATTGTTTAACATGGGGTATGAGAGTGGAAAATAGTTTTGCATTAGTTGATTCTGAGATTTCTATTAATAATAAAAAAATTGGAATTGTAACTTCAAGTACATGGTCGCCATTTCAAGTTTGTGGTGTTGCTATAGTTCATATGGATCAAGCAGAATTTGGACCAGGAACAATAGTTGATGTTACTTGTGATGATGGTAGTTTGCAAAAAGGCGAGATCTGTACTTTACCAATGTATGATGAGAAAGGTGAAATACAAAGAGGCTTAAAAGAAAATATTCCGTCCAGTCCAATACCTTGGAAGGGTATTTCAAAAAACTAACATATTTTATAATAGAATTATAAATTATATTAGAATACAAATATTAAAATGAATGATCTCATTAAACCTAGCTCTAAAATCCATACAATAGATGATGCAATAAGATTATCTAAAAAAAGATTACCAAAATTAGTCTTTGATTTTATTGATGGAGCATCAGGAGATGATAAACTTGCAGAAATCAATAGTACAGCATTAGATCAAATTAGACTTGAACCTAAGGTTTTTAGAAATGTCGAAAATAGAAATTTAAGTAAAAAAATAATTGATTTTAATTTTAATTATCCATTTGGATTTGCTCCAATGGGAATGACAAATCTTTCATGGCCTGAAGCAGATAAAATGATAGCAAAAGAAAGTGCATATAATAATATTCCAACATGTGTCTCAATGGCATCTAGTACAACACTTGAAGATATGTTTACTTTTTCAGAAGGTCATTCGTGGATGCAGATATATATTTTTCAAAGTGAAGAATTTATTATGGAATTATTAAAAAGAGCAGAAAATATTGGATACAAAGTTTTAATTCTTACTGTTGATGTGCCTATTCTTTCAAGAAGAGCAAGAGATGACAGAAATGGTTTTGGCTATCCATTTAAAATAGGTCCAAAACAATTTTTAGATTTTGCACTACATCCTCAATGGAGTTTAACAACTTTATTAAAAGGAGCACCAAAACCAATGAATTATGTTACTTCTAAAAGTGGTGATCAAATTTTTAGACGAAAAGAAAGTAGAGGAGCAACTGATTGGAATACTCTAAAAAGGGTTAGAGACACATGGAAAGGAAAATTAATAATCAAAGGAGTAATGAATTCTGAAGATGCTTTAAAAATTAAAGAAGCCGGTGCTGATGCAATTCAAGTATCTAATCATGGTGGAAGGCAATTAGATAGTGCTACTGCTTCTATTAATGCTTTACCATTAATTCGAAAAGCTTTGGGAGATGGTTTTCCAATACTTTTTGATAGTGGTATTAGAAGTGGTAGTGATATTTTACGTGCATTAGCTCTAGGAGCTGATTTTGTTATGTTTGGCAGACCTCTAATGTATGCCATTGGCGCAGATGGTTCAAGAGGTCTGCGAAGAATTATCAACTTAATTAAAGAGGAGTTAAGTACTAATCTTGGCTTAGTAGGATTAACAGATATAAATGAAGTTGATAAAAAAATTATAGCAGAGAAATTTTTTAAGGATATAAAGTATTAAGATGGGAGGTAAAAAGATTAGAGGTGGTGCATTAGTTGCAAGAGCTCTTAGAGACAAAGGTATTGAAAATGTTTTTACACTTTCTGGAGGTTTTTGTAATCCAGCACTTGAAGGATTTATGGAGTGTCAAATTAATGTAATTAATTGTCCTCATGAACAAATTGCTGGTCATTTAGCTGATGGTCATACTAGAATATCGAGAAAACCATCCGTTTGTATTGTAGGACCAGAAGGTTTTGCAAATGCAGTACCATCAATGATGGAAGCTTGGGGTGAAAGATCACCTGTTATTTTTATAACTGGATCAAGTAGCTTAAAAAGACAAGGGGCAGGCGGTTTTAAGGAAATAGATGACGTATCTATTGCAGCACCTTTAACAAAATACAGTGCAAGTATAACAGACGGCAACAGAATAAGAGAGTTTGTAGATAGAGCATATAGAATTGCAACAAATGGCTATCCAGGAGCAGTACATTTAAGTGTGCCAGTAGATATAATGTTTTCATCATTTGCTGATGATGCAGGTTTAGAAGAAAGACCTTTTACTCATCAAAAAAAACCATTAACCAAAGCTTGGCCTGATCCTGAGAGTTTAAATGAAATATTTAATCTAGCAATTAATGCTCAAAAACCAGTTTTTATTGGAGGGCATGGTGTTTGGTGGTCTAATGCAGAAAAAAAATTAGAGCAAGCTGGTTTTGAATTAAACATTCCAATATTTAATATACCATACCATCAAAAGCTTTTAGGAGAAGAGGCGGATACATACATGGGTCTAGCAGATATTCATCAATATCCTCCATCAAAAATGGCCCTTAATGAATCAGATTTGGTTCTTATGATTGGTGCGCGTCTTGATAATCAGATGAATTTTGGTAATCCTCCACTTTTTCCAAAAAGTATTAAGCTTGTCTGTATTAATGGATCGCATGAAGAAATAGAATTAAATAGAGCTGCAGATATTAACTTACTTTGTGATCCTGGAGTCTTTTTAGATAAACTTATAGAATTAAAGAAAAACAGTAAATGGAAATTAAACGATGAATGGTTTGATAAGAATAAAAAAGAGAAAAAAAATTGGATTGATAAAACATTAGATGATTTAAAAGAAGAAACTGAAGATGCCAAAAAAAATGGCGGAAAAATTCATCCTCTTCAATTAGCTTTAGATGTTCAAGAGGTATTAACAGAAAATGATTGGTTAGTTATTGATGGTGGTAACACGCATTTCTGGTCCGAGATTGCAATTAATATTGCTGGATCAAAAGGTAAAAAACTTGGCGGAATATTACATCCAGGCACTTTCAGTATGTTAGGTGTTGGAGTTCCTTTTGCAGTATCAGCAAAAAATCTTAATCCTAATTCTAATGTTGTTTTAATAAGTGGAGATGGTGCATTTTTATCTGGTGGATTATCAATTGAAGCTGCATTTCAAGAAAAAAAGCCCATTGTTGTAGTAATAGATAACAATGGAGGCCTTGACTGTATTTCTCAACAACAAGAAAGGTTATTTGAAAGTGGGAAACACTTTGCAACTGATTTCAGAGATATTCCATTTCATTCTATTTTTGAAGGTTTTGGAGGACATGGAGAATTAGTTACTAAAAGAGAAGATTTAGGTCCTGCATTAAAAAGAGCGTTAGAAAGTGGTAAAACTGCTTGTGTTAATGTTAAGGCTAAAGGTGTTATTAGTCCAATAGTTGCTGCAGTCAGCGATAAAAGAGATAAAGCTTCTATAGAGTAATTTATGGCTATTTTTTCGACACATTTACTAAACTCGATAGATGGTACGCATGCAGGTGATGTAGAAATTATAATTTATAAATCAAATAATGATAACAAAGTTGTATTTCTAGAAGATAAAACAGATAGCTCTGGTAGAATGCTTAAAGAATTTGAATTAACGAAAGAAGATTGTGAAAGTGATTATGAAATGATAATTAATTCTGGTAAATATTTTAGAAATACTAGTGAAATAATTAATTCAATAAGTGTTAAATTTAAAATGAAAGATTCAGAAAAAAAATATCATATACCATTAATCATTTCACCAAATGGTTATTCAATTTGGTGGTCTAAATAAAATGAGTAGTTCAGGATTAAACATGTCAAGACGTATTAGGAGAACTCCTTATACAGAAAAAGTAATTGAAGCTGGTGTAAGTGGTTTTACTGTCGTAAATCATATGCTTCTTCCAAAATCATATAAAGCAACAGTAGAAGAAGATTATTGGCACTTATCTCAAAATACTCAGATATGGGATGTATCTTGTCAAAGGCAAGTTCAAATAGAGGGAGTTGATTCTGAAAAATTAGTTGAGCTTATGTCACCTAGATCTATTAAGCATATGCCAATTGGTAAATGTTATTATTATCCAATGATTGATGAAAATGCAGGGATGATTAATGATCCTGTTCTTTTAAAATTAAGTGAAAATAAATATTGGTTATCAGTTGCAGATTCAGATGTTCTACTTTGGGCAAAAGGATTAGCGGTAGGAAGAAGTTTTAAAGTTAATATTATTGAGCCTGATGTTTACCCCTTAGCGATTCAAGGGCCAAAATCTGAAGAATTAATGTCTTCTATATTTGGTCAAAAAATTAAAAAATTAAAATTCTTTCATTTTTCTTTTTTTGAGTTTGAAGGAACAAAACAGATAATTGCAAGATCAGGTTATAGTAAACAAGATGGGTTTGAAATTTATCTTAAAGGTTTTGGTTTAGGAAAAAAACTTTGGGAAACAATATGGGGAGCTGGAAAAGATTTTAATATTTCTCCTGGTTGTCCAAATTTAATTGATAGAATAGAAGGTGGTTTATTATCCTATGGTAATGAATTTACTTTAGAAAATAATCCAATTGAATGTGGATTTGATGAATATTGTAATGATTTATCTCATGATTTCATAGGAAAAAATGCACTAAAAAAAATATTAAGAAATGGAATAGAAAAAAAAATAAAAGGAATTACTTTTGATGGGTCCCCGACTCCTCCATGCTCAATACCTTTTCCAGTATACTCAAAAAATAGATTTCAAATTGGTAATATTACCTCTGGCATTTATTCACCTTTTTTAAAAACCAATATTGGACTATCAATGGTTGATAGAGATTATTGGAATGATGGGCAGGATGTTATTGTATTAACACCAGACAATATTGAGAGAAAAGGTAAAGTTTGTTCCTTGCCTTTTAATTATTCTTAAAATGAGTCATTCAATCGAATTAAAGTGGGAATTAGGAGATCAAAAACTTGAATTTGGAAAGTACTTAACTGATCACACGGTAATACTTAACGAAAATACATCAATTGATGCAGGATCATCTCCAGATTATGGAGGGAGTGAAACTAATATTAATCCAGAACAGAAACTAGCTGCAGCTGTAAGTAGTTGTTTTATGATGACATTCTTAGCTTTAGCTGCAAAAATGAAATGGCCAGTTATAAATTATAAAGACAAAGCAATTTCGTATTTAGGAAAAAATGCAGAAGGAAGAATGTACGTCAATAAAATAGAACTAAATCCAGCTATAGTATTTGAAGATAATTTTAATATTTCTGATGAAGAAATGAAAAAGATGAAAGAGAGATCACATAAGTATTGTTTTATCGCTAATTCACTATCTAAAGATGTTGAAATTCAAATCAATTAAATGAATTTAAATCTAATATTAATCGAAAAAAATAATAATATTTTTAATATTATTCTTAATGACCAGAAAAACCAAAACACTTTAAGCGAAAACATGATCAATGAATTAACATCAGCGCTAGACATTGCTGATAAAGATAATGATGTAAAAGTAATTATTTTATCCTCAAAAGGTAATATTTTTTGTGCAGGACATAATTTAAAAGATTTAAATTCACAAAGATTGAAAAATGACAAAGGTGAAAGCTATTTTAAAAAAATATTTCAAATGTGCTCTCAACTTATGCTGAAAATTAATAAAAATAATAAACCAGTTATAGCTATGGTTGATGGTATTGCTACTGCAGCAGGCTGTCAGTTAATTTCTAGCTGTGATTTAGCTTACTCAAGTAGTAAAGCAAAATATGCAACACCTGGTGTTAATATTGGATTATTTTGTTCTACACCAATGGTTCCACTATCAAGAACTGTAGGTAAAAAGCAAGCAATGGAAATGCTTCTCACTGGAGATCTTATTGATGCAAATAAAGCATTAAGGATTGGTTTAATAAATGATGTCTTTGAAGAAGATTTTTTAAGAGAAAATGTATTTCAAATTGCTAAAAAAATATCGTCTAAATCTTTTAATACTATTAAAATTGGTAAAGAAGCTTTTTACAAACAAAAAGATATGAATTTAGAAGACGCATATACTTTTACTTCAAAGGTTATGACAGAAAATATGTTACATGATGATTCCAAGGAAGGTATTGAAGCTTTTTTAGAAAAAAGAGAACCAAACTGGAAAGAATAATTACTTTTTAAAATGGGTTTGGTTGAAATGGATTGGTAGCTAGCCAAGTAGATTTAGTCTGCATGTAACTTTGCATTCCCTCCCATCCATTTTCACGACCGTATCCTGATTGCTTGAAGCCTCCAACTGGAGATTGAGTAGAGGCATTAAAATAATTATTTATATAAACAGTTCCAGCTTCTATCTTATCTGCTAAACGTATAGCTTTATTAGTATCTTTAGTCCAAATACCTGCTGCAAGCCCATAAATAGTATCGTTTGCAATTTTAATTACTTCATCTTCATCCTCCCAAGTTTGTATTGAGGCGACAGGTCCAAATACTTCATTTTGAGCTAGATCATCTTCATTTGGAACATTATCAAAAATAGTTGGTCCAATATAGTATCCTTTAGATTTTTGTTCTTTTCTTCCATCAATTAATAATTTTAAACCTCTTTTTTCTGCAGATTCTATTTTAGATAAAATAAAATCATATTGTTCTTTATTTGCTATAGGGCCAATTTGAGTTTCAGAATTATTTGGGTGACCTACTTTAGCCTTTTTTACAACTTCTAATAAATTATAAGTAAATTTATCTTTTATATCTTTATGTACTAGTATTCTTGATCCTGAAATACAGCTGTGACCTGAAACTGGAAAGATTCCTGATACAACTCCATTAACTGATAAAGTTAAATCAGCATCTTTAAATATAATTTGTGGTGATTTTCCTCCTAGCTCCATAATAATAGGTTTAACATTTTTGGATGCACTTAAACTTGCTGCACTCCCCCCTTTTGTTCCACCTGTAAAACTTATCATTCTAACATCTCGGTGTTCAATAAGAGGTGCTCCGGTTGTAGAACCAAAACCAGTAACAACATTAATCAAACCTTCTGGTAGATCGGCTTCTTCTAAAATTTTCATCAACTCTAATGTAGAGCACGATGCTCTTTCTGATGGTTTAATTACAACTGTATTGCCTGCAGCTATTGCCGGCGCTAATTTCCAGATCAATGTTCCAATAGGTGAATTCCAAGGAAGAATAAGTGCAACAACTCCAAATGGTTCCCATTTTAAATAATTATGCATATATGGAACCTCTGAAGGTATCAATCTACCTTCATACTTGTCACACATGCCTGCATAATAATAAAAACTCTCAGTCTGCCAGCTGGTTAAAGAAGGAGTGATATTTTTTGGTAGTTTGCCGTTGTCTTTAGTTTCTATCTGTCCAATGCGTTCTGCATTTTTAGCAATAATATCTCCAATTCTAGTTAATGCTCTCCCTCTTTCTGCTGGATGCATTTTACCATAAGGACCATCATAATAAGCATGTTTAGCAGATAATACTGCAAGATTAATATCTTTTTCATTACAGTCAGGGACCCTTGCCCATACTTTACCTATAGATGGATCCTCACTTTCAAAATATTTTTCAGAAGAAGGGTCATGCCATTTATTTCCTGCATAAAATTTGTAGGTTTGAATTTCAGACATAATTTATTTAAACTTAAATATTTTCATTGGTCAACTTATTTGTGATTAATTAATTTTTTAATATCATATCTGATGCTTTTTCTGCTAACATAATTACAGATGCATTTATATTTCCACTTATCATATCTGGAAAAGAAGAAGCATCTACTACTCTCAGATTGTCTATTCCTCTAACTTTAAGCTGATTATCAAGTACAGCCATTTTGTTATTACTTGAACCCATTGCGCAAGTAGATGCAGGATGATGACCTGTTTGTACATGATTTCGAACTGACTCTTTTAAATCTTGGTCACTTTTGATTTTTTTTCCTGGAAGTAATTCTTCCGAAACAATTTTAGCTAAACTGGGTTTTGACAATACTTCTCTTGTATGCTTCATCCCTTCTATCATGTCTTCCATATCAGATGGATCGATGAACCAATTTGGATTTATATTAAGTTCATCATTTGGATTTGAGCTTTTAAGTTTTACACTTCCTGTGCTCTTTGGTCTTAGTAAATTAATTTGAAAGTGTAATCCTGGAAAAGCTTTTTTACCTCTAGAAAAAAATAATGACCCAAAATTTAATAAATTGTCTAAACTCATAGACCAGTTATCTTTTTCTTCTTTAAAACACATAGGTGTCATGAATACTTGTATTTCAGGCATATCTTTTTCTCTTATTGCATGAAATAGATTTGTTGACCAAAAAGGAGCTGCGGCTAATCCCTGTTTAAATAAAATATATTTTAAACCCACAATAATAGCTCTATCGATCCTTTGATATTTAGAAAAACTTAAATTGTTATTTTGAAAAGCCCAATTCATTGGCATAACAGGATGATCGTGAAGGTTTTCACCTACTCCAGGTAAGTTAATTAATAATTCTATATTTTTTTCTTTTAAATGTTCTTCTGAGCCAATTCCTGACAACATTAAACATTTGGGACTACCGAATGCTCCTAAAGATAATATTACCTCTGATGAGGCAAAAACTTCACCATTTGATAAAAGCAATCCTTTAGCTTTATTTTTCTCAATTAAAATTTTGATTACGGATGTATTTTTATAAATTGTTAAGTTGCTAGGTTTAAATTTCAAATAAGCTTCTGCAGATGATTGTCTTTTTCCATTCCATACTTTAACGTCATATCGACCTACTCCATTTAGATTGCCATTATAAAAATCATTATTAATTTCTGCCCCTGCTTCAACACATGCATCAATAAATGCTTTATCGATAGAATTGTAATTACCAGCTGGAGTAAGCTTTAAAGGACCTGAATGTGAGTGATATTCATTTTTTTCTCTATGAAAAGCTGAAGCAGATCTTTTGAAATATGGTAATACATCATTAAATGACCAACCCTCTAAACCCTTTTGTCTCCACCTATTAAAATCACCTGGAGCACCTCTCATGTAAATCATACCGTTTAAAAGAGAGGATCCTCCAAGTCCTTTACCTCTGGGATATAAAATTTTTCTATTATTTAAAGAAGGTTGAGGTATTGACTCAAAACTCCAATCAAATTTAGGGTTTCCAAAAATATATCCGTTACCGCCAGGCATTTGAGTGAATAAACTTTTTCCTGACCCTCCTGCTTCTATTAGTAATACCTTTATATCTTTATTTTCAGATAATCTTGAGGCTAATGTACAGCCAGCAGAACCTCCTCCTGCTATTATGTAGTCAAATGTTTTTTTCATTTTTTAAAAATATAAATTATACTAATTATTAATTTATAAGTAAACTCGAGTATATTAAATATGAATAATTATAAAGATTGGATTGGGAAGAAAATTTCAAGAAGTGATATTATTACTCCTCGATTAGTTGATCATTTAAAAAAAACAATCGATCAAAACTGTTTAAGTGATCAAACCGTACCAGAGGGAATTTTTTTATGCTTATGCCCAGATATAGCTTCACTAAATGATCTAGACAAAGATGGAAATACAAAATTAGGAATTTTCTTACCTGAGTTACCTTATAAAATTAGAATGTGGGCTGGCGGTAAAATAAAAATATTTGATAAATTTGAAATTGGATCTGAAATTAAAAAAAATTCAATTATTTCTAGTATTGAATTTAAGGAAGGTAAATCAGGCAATCTATGTTTTATTAATATTAATCATGAATATTTAAATAAAAATAAATTAATAGTATCAGAAGATCAAACTGCTGTTTATAGAGAAAAAATAAATAAAAACTTCATTACTCCTAAATTAAAAGATGAATTTAAGTTAATTGATAAAGTAGAAATTTATAGCTCATCAACTCTACTATTTAGATATTCTGCCTTAACTTTTAATGGACATAAGATTCATTATGATAATGATTATACAAAAAATTTTGAGGGTCATAATGGATTATTAGTCCATGCACCTCTTCAAGCAACTTATCTTTTAAATCTTGCAAGAAAAAACGATATTGATTTTAATTCTTTTGAGTATAGGGCTACAGCGCCTCTTGTATATAACAATAATTTCTTTGTAGAAATTGGCAGAAATCCAAAAGATGAAATTATTGGAAGAATACTCAATGAAAAAGAAGAAATCACAATGATTACAAAATTTCAAAAATGAGTTTTCATAAAAAATTTTGTAATTGGGCATCACAAAAAAAAATTAGAATAAATAAGGTAACTTATAAAAGAGCAGAAAATGCATTCATAGATAGCCTAGCTTGTATATTATCAGGTGTTAAAGAAAAACAATCAAAGGTTGCTTTAAAATATTGTTTAGAAAATAATAATTTAGGAAAAATAAAAGTTTTTGGAGGTGGAAAAAAATTATCTATTTCTGCTGCAAGTTTTTTACATGGAGTAAGATCAGCGTCGATAGACTTTGATGATTACGAATACGTAGCTGGGTCTCATCCTAGTGCTCCTATTTTTTCAGCTCTTATATCTATCGCTCAAATGAAAAACATTTCAATTGAAGAAATATATCAAGGATGGGTAGTAGGATATGAATTAATAATAAAATTAGGAAAAGCGCTTAGTTATGATCATTATTATAAAGGATGGCATTCAGCAAATACAATAGGAGTGCTTGGAACTGCTGCAGCAGTATCTAAAGTGTTAAAATTAAATGCGGATCAAATGGCAAATGCAATTTCTATTGCTACAAGTTTTTCATCTGGCTTAAAACAACAATTCGGAAAAGATACAAAAGCGTTTCATATAGGTTTTGCCGCCCAAGCAGGTGTACAATCAGCTTTACTTGCAAAAAATGGAGGGACAGCTAATCAAGATATTTGGAATATTGAGAGAGGATTTATTGAATTATATGGTAGTAAATTTTCTAAAAAATTAAATAATAATATTAAAAGATCAGATTTAGGAAATGCAATAATTAAATTTCCAAATTTCATTAAGTTTTGGCCAGTTTGTAGTTATTCACAAAGAGTAATACAAGGAGGATTAATTTTAAATAAAAAAATTTTTATAAAAAAAAATATTAAATCAATTACAATTGAGTTTCCAGAACCTTGGTTCAGAGTATCAAAATTTCATATACCTAAAAATTCTACTGAAGCTAGATTTTCATTGAGTTATTGTTTAGCAACTGCTCTGATTAATGGTAAATTTGATTTAAGTAGTTTAATTATTTCCAAAAATAAAAAAAGTTTAAATATGGTTAAAAAAATTAAACTAGTCACGTACAAAGTGCCAAATAATTTTGAAGATTATGATCCTAAGTATCCTGATATAATTAAAGTAATAATGAATGATGGAAGTATATTGATTGAAAAAATATCACATATTAAAGGAGGGAAAAAAAACCCCTTAAGAGACGAAGATATTAATAATAAATTTTTAATGTGTGGAGGTAAAAAAAATATTTTAAATAAAATAAGAAATCAAAAATATAAGAAAAAAAATTTAAAAGAAATAATTTTTTAATTTAGCTATTTTTTCTTTCTCTGTAAGCTATAAATATTCCAGTACTAATAATTATTGTCCCCCCTAAATAAATACTCAAAGTTGGAACCTCAGAATAAATTAAATATCCCATAATTCCTACAAATATAAAAGATGAGTATTCAAAGGGTGAAGTAATTGCAACATCTGCGTATTTAAATGCTTGAGACATAAATAAATGTCCTAGTGATCCCATCACACCTAAACTCATAGCAAAAATTAATTGAATTCCATTTGGCATAATAAAATTATCAGGGAAAAATATTATTGACGTAATTAATAATGCAAAAGAGTAATAAAAAACTATTGCAACACTGGAATCAGTACTCATTACTGATCTAGTTGATAAATAAACAGAAGCCATAAAAGCTGCAGATATTAGAGGATAGAGTGATTCTAATTTGAACAAGTCAGTACCGGGCTTAACAATAATTAACACACCAATAAAGCCAATTAATATTGCAGTTGTTCTAAAAATCCCAATTCTTTCGCCAAGTATTGGTACAGCAAGAAAAGCGGCTATAATGGGAGCAGAATGTGCAATAGCAATATTTTCAGATAACATTAAATGATTAATTCCGTAAATATAGAATACAACACAACCAGAAGCAGAAAGAGCTCGGATAGCGTGTCCAACTGGTTTTTTAGTTTTTAACTTATCAAATCCAAAATACATTGCTGAAAAAGTTGCAATGATACTTCCACTTAGTGCTCTGAAGAATATTGATTCCCATACAGGAAAATGAAAGCTTAAATATTTATACGTGATATCATTTATACTTAGACAAAACATGGAAAATAACATGAAAGAAATTCCCAAGAGATTATTATTTTTCGATTTCATTAATTTGTTTATTATACTAAGATAATTTATTCAGATATAAATATTTAAAAATGAGTAGTAAATATCATGTAAAAAAATTAGAAAAAAAGAATGACCATTTAAGTATTTTGTGGAAAGATAATTTTGAAAGTAAATTCCATTTTATGTGGTTAAGAGATAATTGTCCAACAGCAATACACCCTACTGCAAATATGCGAGTCTTTAATATTTTAACAGTTAGTAAAAATATATTTCCTAAAAAGTATAAAATTGAAAAAAATAAACTCAACATTGATTGGAGTGAGGGTGATCATAATAGCAAGTTCAATTTAAAATGGTTAAGAGATCATTGTTATACCGAAATAAATAATCGAAAATATAAATCACCTTATGTTTTTTGGGATGGTAAATTAAAAAAAAATTTAAAGAAAATTATTGTTGATCATAATAGTGTAATAAAAAATGACAAAAATTTAAGTAAATGGTTAAATTTACTTCATACTTATGGTTTTGCATTAATCAAAAATGCGCCAACTAGCAAAAAATCAGCATTCAAAATATTAAATAGAATAAGCCATCATAGAGAAACATTTTTTGGTACACCATTTGAAGTAATTAACATTCCAAAGCCAAATAACACCGCTTATACGGCAGATGCATTAAGAAATCATACCGACTTACCTTATTTTGAATATGCTCCTGGTTATCAGTTTCTCCATTGCTTAGTAAATAAAGCTAATGGTGGATTATCATCTGTTGTAGATGGTTTTGCAGTTGCAAATTATTTAAAAAAAAATGAAAAAGATGTTTTTAATATTTTAGCAAAAACTCACGTTAAATTCAAAGATACTGATTATACTCAAAAAGCTGTCAGAATTCTTCATTCACCAATAATAACACTAACAAAAGATAATGATTTCAATGATATTAGATTTAGTATGGCTGCAATGGGAACAGTTGATGTTGATCCAAAAAAAATGAAAAAATTTTATGATGCCTACCAATATTTTGCATCGTTGCTTCAAAACAAAAAATTTAAAATTGATTTTAGATTAGAGGCAGGTGATATATTTTGCTTTAACAATAGAAGAGTATTACATGGGAGGACTGAATTTGATCCAAACTCTGGAAATAGACATCTTCAAGGATATTATATTGAAAGAGATGAAATAATAGGAAGATTAAATTATTTTAATAATATTAAAGTTTAGATCATTCCCATCCACAGATAGTTTTAATTTCTAAATATTCTTCTAGACCCCAATCACCTCCCTCTCTTCCATTACCAGATTGTCTATAACCACCAAAGGGAGTTCCTGGTTCTGCACTATTTCCATTTATATAGACACCTCCAGATCTAAATTTTCTTGCAACTCTTTTAGCCTTTTCTTTATCTTGAGTTTGAACGTAATTTCCTAGACCATATGATGTATCGTTAACAATTGATATAGCTTCATCTTCATCTTCAAATGGAATTATAGATAATACAGGTCCAAAAATCTCTTCTTTTGCAATTCTCATATTATTAGTTACATCTGTGAAAATTGTTGGCTTTACAAAATATCCCTTTTCAAGACCATTTGGTTTTTCAGGACCTCCAGCCACGAGTGTAGCGCCCTCATTTATACCACTATTAATTAGATCAATAATTTTATCATATTGTGTTTTAGAAATAACTGGACCGATATGATTTCCATTCTTAGAAGCAATATCAACTTTGATTTTATTTGCTTCATCAGCCGCCTCCTCTACCGCTCTTTTATAGATTGATTTTTCAACTAGCATTCTTGTTGGTGCATCACAAGATTGACCAGAATTACTCATAATATTCCTAACACCTTCTCTTACTGCTTCTGGATGTGAATCAGCAAAAACAATATTACCTCCCTTGCCTCCTAGTTCTAGACAAACTCTTTTAATAGTTTCGGCAGCATTTTTTGAAATAAGTTTTCCTGCTCTTGTTGATCCGGTAAAGGAAATCATTTCAATATCGTGATGTGAAGATAAATCTGTACCTACACCATCTCCATCCCCATTCACTAAATTAAAAACACCAGGAGGGAAACCCGCTTCATGAATTATTTCTGCAAAAATAATTCCTGACATGGGTGCAATTTCTGAGGGTTTTAATATCATAGTGCAGCCTGTTGCTAGTGCAGGTATTACTTTTAATGTGATTTGATTGATAGGCCAATTCCATGGCGTAATAAGACCACATATTCCAATCGGTTCATAAACAATATAATTATTAGAATTTTTATTAAATCTTCTTTCAAATTCAAAATTTTTTAATCTTAAAATGAAATCATTAATATGGTCAGCACCGGAAGAAGTTTGTGCTGATGAAGACCAATCTAATGGCGCTCCCATCTCCGCGGACATTGTTTGCGTTATTTCATCCCATCTATCTTTGTAAATCTTAAGTAAATTTTCTAATAAACTAATTTTTTCTTCTTTGTTTACCTGGCTCCATGTAATAAATGCTTTCTTGGCTGAACTTACTGCCAAATCTACATCTTTTTTGGAACCTAAAGAAATAAAGGAGTAAGGTTTTTCATTAGAAGGATTAATAACTTCAAAATCATTCTTAATTATCGGATTAACCCAAGTACCATTTATATAAAATTTTCGTTTATCAATCATGATTAAAAAGATATTAAAATCTATTATTCATTTATTTTTTTCTATATTAGAATAAAAAGAATATACGATAAGAGAAAAAATTGACACTAGAAAATATTAAACTTGACGTAGATTATGTAAGATCTCAATTTCCAGCTTTTAAAGATCCTCTTTCAAAAGATTGGTCTTTTTTTGAAAATGCAGGAGGAAGTTATGTTCCAAATAATGTAATTGATAAACTGACTGAATTTATGACATCTACTAAAGTGCAACCCTATGCTGAGTATCCAATGTCAAAAATTGCTGGTGAAAATATGGATAGGGCAACTGAATTATTTGCAAAAATGATTAATGCAAAAAAAAATGAAATTATCATTGGTGGTTCTACTTCTATTAATTTATATGTTTTGTCGAATGCATTGAAGAAATTCTTGAATGTTGGAGATGATGTTATTGTGACAAATCAAGATCATGAAGCAAATATAAGCCCATGGAGAAAATTAAAGGATGTAGGAGCAAATATTGTAGAATGGAAATTTAACATAAATAACCAAGAATTAGAATTATCAGAACTAGAAAAATTAATTACAACTAAAACTAAAATTTTAGCTGTAACACATTGTTCAAATATAGTTGGATCAGTTAATAATTTAAAAGCAATTTGTGATATAGCGCATAAAAATAATATTATTGTAATTGGTGATGGTGTTTCTTATGCGCCGCATGGTTTTCCTGACGTTAAAGAATTGGGAGTAGATTTTTATACCTTCAGTCTTTATAAAACTTATGGTCCACATCTTGGACTACTATATGGAAAAGAAGAAATTTTAAAAGATCTACCTAATCAGAATCATGAATTTTTAAATGGACAATATCCTTATACTATAAATCCTGGTGGTCCAAATCATGAGGAATTAGTATCATTAATAGGAATTTATGATTATTTTGAAAATTTATATTCACATCACTTTGAAAGTGATAATTTGAACATATTGGAAAAAATAAAAAAAATTAATGATCTTATTTCTACTCATGAAGAATATATTGCTAATCCAATTTTAGATTATATTTCTAATAGAAAAGATTTTAAATTAATTGGTAAAAGCTCAATAAAAAATAAAAATAGAGCTCCTACTATATCATTTGTATCTAAAAATAAGTCTTCAAAGGAAATTTCGAAATTGTTGATTAAAGATAAAATTGCAACACGTAATGATAATTTTTATGCTTGGAGATGTTTGAAACATTTAGGAATAGATACTGATGATGGGGTTGTAAGACTAAGTATGGTGCATTATAACAACATATCTGATTCTAACAAAATATTAAATTCTTTAGATAAATTTTAGTTAGGATAAAAATTTTTTCACAGACAAATTATAAATAACTACAATAATTACAAATGTTAAAATTGAAAGTATATCACCGCCAATTATAAATGATATGTAGCCAAGAACACCAAATATTACAGAACCAAAACTTAATAAAAATAATATAGAGGAGTTAGAATAATTTTTTTCCTTAAATAAAAAATGAATGTGGAGTCTATCAGGATGAAAAGGATTTTTCCTTAGTTTTATTCGATCGATGAATACTCTTAATAAATCTATGCAAGGTAAAGATACCACCCATATACATAATGTAGAAGAAATATAATCTTTAAGAGCAAAATATATAATTATCCACCCTAAAATAAAACCAAGTAAATTTGATCCGTTATCACCTAAAAATATTTTTTTAGATGGAATAAGACCTAAATTAAATAGTAAGAACATTATTGATAAGAAAATTAAAATATAAACAAATTTAATATCTATTGATTTTAAATTTTCTGGATTTTCAAAGTAAATATAAAAAAGAATAATTAATAAAGATATTAAAAATTGAGTACTCGTTAAACCATCAATTCCGTCAATAAAATTATATGCATTAGTGACTAACAAAATACAAAATAAAGTAAAAAGAAAACTAAAATTAGATAAATAAATTTCTCCAATTATTGGATAACTTCCAATATAAGAAATGCTTATATTAAAACCTATAATTATAAGTGAAGCAAAAACCTGTGATATTAATCTAGGTAATATTCCAATTTTGATAGAGTCATCTAAATATGAAATAAGAACTACCAATGAAGAAGAGATAATTATTATTTTTAAATTATAAGATATATCGAGGTTAAAAACTTGAGTAACTAAAGAGAAATAGATTATTAAGCCTCCGATTGCTGGGACAGGATAAGAATGTTTTTTTCTAACATTATCAGGATAATCAATTATTTTTAGTTTTTCCGAAAATTTGTAAAAAATAAAAAAATAAACAAAAAATAAAATTGTATTTAATAGTAAAACACTCAATAAAAAATGCATATTTAATGTGTATTTTCTTTTTCAAGGAAAAACAATATAAATGAAAACGGGAAATATAATATTATGTTTAACCAATTATTAAAAAAGTTTCCATTAGGAATAAAAGGCCAAATACTGACATATATTGTAATCATGATAGCAATTTTATAATTTGATTCCTGAAGTCTAAATTTTTGAATAAAAATAATCTTAATTAAATAATATGATATTATTATAAAAAGAGTAAAAAGAAATAAAAATCCTATTATTCCAGTTTCTGATAATAATTGAATGTAAAAATTATGAGGATGTGTTGAACAACCATACTTAGTGTAGTATTTTTCATCATCACATTTTACTCTAAATAATCTTGGGCCAATACCAAATATTTTATTACTATTAAACATTTTAAGAGCACTAATATAATGACTTTCATGTTGAATAGAAAAAATTCTTAAATTTTTTGAAAACAAATACTCATTTTGAATTTCAGACTCATCAAATTTACCTCCTTTATCTGTTGTTGAATTAATTTGATTAATTGTAAGAGTAATTATACGTGTTTTTAAATTTATATCGCTCATGATTAATAATAATAAAGAAAAAGTAAATGTAAGAAAAATTAAAAACTTATAAATAAAAGTAAATTTAAGTAAGAAAGTACATAAAAATAAAAAGAAGAATATGGAAAATAATGCAGTTCTTTCTCCAGTAATTAAAATCAAATTTATTATAAAGAAAGATAACACAATGGTTATATAAATGATAATTTTATTGTTAAAAAATTTAGTGTATATTAATAAACAAATTAGTAATGGTAAAAGTCTAGATAAGAAACTTCCTAATTTTTGTTCTTCTCCAAAGACTCCAGAAAGTCTTACACCAGTATACTCATAGCCTAAAAAATTATATTTATTAAAATATTGAAAATAACCATCAATACTAAGTAATATAATAATTAGACTTAAAGAGAAAATTATATAAATTATTAAATTTTCATTTTTTCTAATCAAATAATAAAGACCAAAACAAAATAAAAAAAATCTTAAATAAAATAATGATGAATGTAATGAAAATAATATCATATCAGATAAGAAAGAGGATAAAAGTAAGTACAAATAGAAAAGGACAAAAATAAAAAAAAATTTATTATAAAAAAAAAAATAATCTTTATTTAAATAAACTGAAACAAGAAATAATATTACAGAAGTAGTAATAATTATATCTGGAATAGCAGGTCCTGTAGCTAGTGAAATAGGAATTAAAAAGATTAAAATAAAGTTAATTTTATCAATTGAATTTATCTTAAGATAAAGATATGAAAAAAAATTCATAAATTAATTAAATAAAATATCTAATTAATTTTGCCATGAAAATACTAAATATAAATCCAAAAATTGGGAAGAATATAAAAGAAATATGTAGGTAATCTTTACTTATCTCTGTAATTACAAAGTTAGATGTAAATAAATTTTTATTTTTATAAAATTCACTATCATAAAAAAAATCTGTAATGTAATTTGCAGTAGTATCAATCTCTAATCGTGAAATATAATCGTTAATTACATTAATACTTTCTACTTCATCATCTTTTTGAAGAACTGTTTTTTCTAATATCTTTAATCTCTTATTTAAAAATTTTTTGCCTAAAATAAAATTATTATCATCATTAGCTTCATAAAATTTATCTAGATTTTCAAATATGGTTATGTTTGGTTCATTGTCAGCTAATGAAATTCCAAATTTAATTCTTTCTATTTCTTTTTCTAATTGTGTATAGTAATTATTTTTAATTACTTTTTTTATCTGTTTTAAATCAGAAATTATATGCTCCAAAAGATTATTATGATATGTAGTTTTTAATGTAATTGCATTCTGTACCTCAAAGACTCCAAGGTCATTAAGCAAAGAAGTTAATTCTTCTTGATTTTTTTTTGTAAAATTATGATTAGTTTTAAATCTGATACTTATATGTCGATCTTTTAAAAAAAAATATAAGTCACTATTTTCAATATTTTTAGCTTTAAAATATTTTTCTATATGTTTATTACTCAATAAATTTTGATAAATGAATGCAAGATGATTTAATAGAGAAAACTTTGTTTCTAGTTCATTTGATTCAGATTTTGAAATAGGTAAGGTTTTTGCTATAGTATCTCTTTCAACAAATGAATCAGTTTTTAAGCTTAAAAATTTATGATGTATATTAACATTGACAGAAGAAGTATCAAATATTTGATCTATATGCTTCATTAAATAACCAATTTCATTTTCTAAAAAGATAAAATTTAAATCTACTATATACTTTTCTTGAGTTTCAACTTCTGCATTAATTTTTTGGTTAAAATTAAAACCTAAATATGTAAATAATCCAGTAAAAAAAAGAATTATTAATATATTTTTTTTTATAAATTTAAAAAAATCTGTTAGAGATAAATTATCATCATCATCATTATTATTATTATCATCATTCATTAATATAAATTAACTATCATTTAGAAAAAAAAATTCAATATTAAATCAATCCAAAAAGTAATATAAAAAACATAACAAACTTATCTCGTGGTCGCCTTCTAAGATCTTTAACATTAACTAATAAAAAAAATTTATAAAAAGTCTTATTTTTTAAAAAATATTTAAAAATATATTGATCTTTTTCATCACCTACAATTTTTATAATATTTATAATTTGTTTTTTATACCATTTATTAAATAAAAGATTAATTCTATATAATGAATTTTTTAATCCATAATTAGCACCAAAAACATTTTTCTTATGCTGCCTATATAAAATTAATGCTTTATCATTAATTAACCATTTAAAATTTTTTTTCCTTAGAATTGCGTATATTAACCAATCATGTTGTGAAATTGATTTTAGATTTTTATAATTTTCAAGGATAAATTTTTGCAAAAAAATAGCTGATTTATTATTAAAAACATATGTACATCCTGGTCCTGCAGCTTCAAAATAAAAATCATATTTTTTCATATTATAAGATTTTTTTATATAAATTTTTTTGTTTTCATTTTCCCAAAAAGCTATGGCGTCTGAAGAATATACATCTACATTTTCATTTTCAATTATATCAATTGCATATATAATTTTATTTTGAAACCAAATATCATCTTGATCAGATAGAGCTATAAAATCAAATTCCTTAAAATCAGTTTTTGAAATTAATCTATAAAAATTATTTGCTGCAGATGAATTATCATTATTATTGAATTCTAAAGAAATATTTTTATTATCCTCTGCGAATTTTTTACAAATTTCTATAGTTTTATCCGTAGATCTATCTATGGAAATTTTTAAACTTATATTTACATTTTTTTGATTTAAAATAGTTTCAATTTGTTGTGTTATCCACTTTTCTCCATTACAAGCTGCGAGTAAAATTAAAACTTTATTCTCATTTTTTTTTTTATTCATTAATTTTTTTTATATAAAACTTAATAGTTTTATCTATACCAGTTTCAAAAGCAGTAATTGGCTTCCAATTTATTTTTTTTATTTTACTTGTATTCAAAGCATATCTTTGATCATGACCTGGCCTATCCTTAACATACGTAATTAAATCACTATATGATTTGTATTTTTTATTTTGTGAAGGATATAGATAATCTAATTTTTGACATATTTTTTTAACGACATTTATATTACTAATTTCATTACTAGCACCTATGTTATAACTTTCTCCTAATTTACCAAACCTAGTTAGATGCAATATTGCCCTGACATGATCTTCAACAAATATCCAATCTCTGATTTGCCTACCATTTGAGTAGATAGGTATAGGTAAAAATAATAATGAATTGATAATTACTTTTGGTATTAATTTTTCTTTGTGTTGAAATGGTCCATAATTATTTCCACAATTTGTTATTATTGCAGGAAATTTATATGTTTTAATCCAAGCTCTTACAAGATGGTCAGATGATGCTTTAGATGCTGAATAAGGTGAATTTGGTCTATAAGGATCATTTTCTATGCTTGATTTTTTCAAAAATCCAATATCTCCAAAAACTTCATCAGTGGAAATATGAATAAATTTAAATTTATTTTTAAAAAATAAATTATTATCTATGTATCTCTTTGATGCTAATAATAAATTAAAAGTACCTATAATATTGGTATTTATAAAAGCATCTGGTTTAATTATTGAATTATCTACATGAGTTTCAGCAGCTAAATTAATTATTAAATGTGGTTTATGTTTATCAAATAAGGTGTCAATTTTTTTTTTATTTTTTATATCAATTTTATAATGTCTATATAATGGATTATTAGATAATATAAAATTTTTATTTGATGCATATGTCAGTTTATCGATATTAACTATTTTAACAGTTTTTCTTTTTAATAAATAATTTATTAGGTTAGAACCTATAAAACCTGAGCCACCTGTTACAAAAACTGTTTTCACTTCTCAAACTTATAAATACAATTTTTTAGTGAATTATCAAAGTTATTAATTGAAACATTAAAATAGTTTTTTAATTTTGAATTATTTAAAACACTGTATTGTGGCCTTTTTGCAATAAACTTATATCTAGAATAGTCTAAAGCCTCAATCTTCTTTTTATACTCATAAATTTTACATATTTCTAAGGCAAATTTAAACCATGAAATATTTCCATCATTTACATAATGAAAAATATTTAATTTTTTTTCTAAACTATAAATTTTTTTTGATATAATTATTTGATAAATGAAATTACTTAAATCTAGTGCACTTGTTGTGCTAGTATACTGATTTCTTATAACTGAAATACTTTCATTATTTTTAATTTTACTGACAATTTTAGTAAGAAAATTATGCCCTTTGTAACTATATAAGCCTGCGGTTCTTACAACTAATATTCTCCTATTATATAAGTTTAAAATTTTTTCGCCTTCATGCTTAGATTTTCCATATTGACTAAGAGGTCTACAAAAATCCGTCTCTAAGTATGGTACATTATTATTTCCATCGAATACATAATCAGTTGAAATATGCAGTATTGAACAATCTTGATTTAAATTATCACATAAAAACTTTAGAGACAGACTATTAATTATATTGCTTAATTTTACTTTTTCTTCAGCTAAATCAACATTAGTAAATGCAGCACAATTAATTAAGATATCGAATTTTTTATTATACAGATAATTGATTATTGACTTTTCACTTGATAAATCACATTCGCTAGAAGTTGGATTAGAAATATTAAAATTACTTAACTGTAAAAATAATTGTGTTAAAATTGAACCTAATTGCCCGGTAGAACCAAGTAAAAGTATCTTGGTCATTACAATTTTAATTTATAAACTTCATTTAAAGATAACCCGCTCTTATCATTGTTAGATAAGATAATTTTATCAGAATACTTATTAATATTTATTGATAAATCTTTATCAAATAGATTTAGTGTTATACTACTTTGTTTATTGTAATACTTATCAACTTTATATGAAACTAAGGCTGAATTAGAGGTAGTTAAAAAACCATGTGCAAAACCCGAATCAATAAATAATTGTTTTTTATTATTACTACTTAATTTAAGTTTAATAAATTTACCAAAATCTTTACTTTTATATCTAATATCAACTACAAAATCTATTATTTCTCCATCCAGAACTTGTACTAGTTTACATTGTCCGTAGGGTTTGTTTTGAAAATGCAATCCTCTAAACACACCTTTTTTTGAATATGATAAATTATCTTGAATAAATTTGATTTTACTACCAAAGTCCATATCAAATAATTTTTTATTGAAAGTTTCACAAAAATATCCCCTCTTATCTCTAAAAAATTTTTGCTTTATTGTAAAAACTTTTTTGTTAAAATAATACATATTATATATTTTGATTTAAATCATTGTAATATTTTATATGTTTAAATTTTTTTAAATATTCTAAGTACTCTTTTCTTTTAATTAAATTATTTCTATAGCAAACTTCTTCTATTGCTCCTATTTTTATTCCATGTCTATTTTCAATAGATTGTACAAAAGAAGATGCTTGATTTAAACTATCGATTGTTCCAGTATCAAACCACACTGTATTTTTATCAAAAATATTAACTGACAGTCTATTTTCTTTCAAATATATTCTCTGTAAATCAACAATCTCAAGCTCATTTCTCTTTGAGGGTTTTAGCAATTTGACTTTATCAATTACATCTTGAGGAAAGAAATAAATACCTGGTATAGCATAATTGCTATTAGTTTTTTTTGGTTTTTCAATAATGCGAATAATTTTGTGATTCTTTTCAAATTCAATAACTCCATAATTTGATGGGTTTTTTACGTAATTTGCAAATATTTGAGCAGAATTATTATTTTGTAATTTTTTTTTAGCATTCACTAACATTTCAATTAAGTTATTTCCATGAAATAAATTGTCTCCAAGAATTAGGCATGAGTTTTTATTTTTTATATATTTTTTTGTTAATATAAAAGCCTCTGCAATACCATTGGGTTTATTTTGAATAACGTATTTAATATTAAGGTTAAATCTTTTTAAAAAATCAAGTTTTTTAAAAACATTTAAATCCTGTTTCTTTATTATAATTATAAAATCTCTAATGCCTATTTCAATTAATACTGACATTGGGTAGTATATCATTGGCTTGTCATAAACTGGGAGTATTTGTTTTGATTGGAACAATGTAGCAGGATATAATCTACTTCCTATTCCGCCAGCTAATACTAGTCCAATTGTTTTCATAAAACTAAATGATATAATGATATATTAAATAATAGTAAAACATTCATTGAAAAAATAACTAAAAATACATCTCTTAATTTAAATATTTTTAAGATTACTGATATAATAAAAGGAAATAGAAATAAATAATATTTAGCATTAGCATATATTGGAAATAGAAGTACAAAAGTTAAAATACATGTAAATGCACTTATTAAATTTGTAATTAAAAAAATATCATCTTGGTTTAAAATTTTTTGTATTTTTTTAGGGTTAAAGATTAGCTTTAGAAATACAAATATTAGTATAAAGGCTGAAAATATATGGAGTATTGGTAATTTTAATAAAGAAGGTGGAAAATATATTGATGATAAATACGTTATTATAGGTCTTAATATAATTGGGTATTTTTCATACTCACCTGAGGTACGCATTTGAAACTCCATATTAATAAGTTTTGAGATGAATTGCTGTAAAATTGGTGTTTCTGTTGATAAACCAAATTCAGAATTATAACTTTGTGAAATTTTATTAATTTCAGCACCAGGATTATATGTGTTACTGAGTCTTATATACTCCATATCTAGGCTATTAAAATCATATCTTGCTACTGGTTCACTAACAACTAAATTTAAAATATAAAATAAAATGTCAAATACTTTTAGTCCGAAATAATAAGCGATTACTACAAAAATAAAATTAAATAGAATTATTGTTCTTATTCTAAAATATTTATAGAGATAAAAGTTTGTGTAGGATATTAATATAAATAATAATAATACAGTAAAGTTCCCTAAATCAATTAAAAGTAAATATAGTAATAATGGTATAATAATTAGTGTGTTATAAAATAGAAAAATTAGTAGTGTAACAATTAAAACAGTTTGCTCAATAGATAGAAAACCCAATGCATAGATTAAACTAGGAATTATTAATGATAATGATAAAGAATTTACTCTATTATCTAAGTCTGTATTTATATTTTTATTAAATTTAATAAGTAAAAAAAATTTTTTAAAATAATCTTTAAAAATTAATATAACTAATAGTGGAGAAATAATTATTATTAAAATAATCATCCTAATTACTACACTTATATAATCTTCATGACATGCGGGTGATACATTAGTATCAAAGTATGTAAGTGGTGCATCTATTTGACAGTTAAGACCAAAATAAAATTTAATATCTTGATTATAATTTTCTAAAAGAACTTTAAGATTTGTTTTTTCTGCTAATGTGCTGAGTAAGGATTTTAGATAATAATATGGTATAATTTTATTATCATTATGCTTGATTAAATCATATGATTGTGAGTGAAAATCAGGTTCATCAGAATAGGGCAAAACTAATCTAAACAATAATGCGAATATTATAAAAATTAGTATTAAATAAGTATTTGTTTTTGACATTTTTATTTAATCATACATTTAATAATTTTGAAAAAAATTTTGATATGAAAAAAAAATATTTATTGTGATATCTTCTATACCAAAAGATATTAAAAATCTTTCTTAAGAAAAAATTATTTTTATGAGGAATAGCTTTGAAATATTTATTTTTTTTTCTTGCACTTTCAATTATTTTTCCTATTTGAATATTATTTTTCCATAAGACATAATTAAAAATTAATTGATCTCTTGTAGGAAAAGTTTGAAATAAAGTCCATATTTCTTCCATACTATTTATTATATCAGGATCATTATGTCTTCTAATTATAATATTAAACTCATTAAGACCAATTTTTTCAGGATAATTTTCATTTTTGATTTTTTTTATTTGTTTTTTAATTAATTCTTTATTATTTTTTTTTTTATTTAATAAATATTTAGCTTCATCATATATGCAGTTTCTTTCTGGATGATTAGGAGCATAAATATTATAAGAATTCATGTATTTAGAAAAAAGAGTTGAGGGACTAGTTATTATTCTAATATTACCATCAATATAAAAACTCCATTCATATTGCGATAGATATTTATGTGGAAGAAATTTAAATTTTCTATTTAAAATTTTAATATTTAAATCTTCATTAATTAAAATTATTTTCCAAATTTTACTTTTAAAATTTTTGTTATTGGTAAAACAAATGTAATCTATTTTGTCGTCTAAAGGCGGTTCATGTAATTGATCATATTCAGAGAATATTGAAGTATATATTACAATTTTGTTCATTTAAATTAATTTGGAAAGTTTAATAATTTATGTTTTGAAAATAAATAATCAAAACTACCTTCGTCAATTATTCTACCATTTTCCATTAAAATTATATTATCACAATTTTTTATCGTACTTAATCGATGCGCAATAATAATAATTGTTTTAAGACCTTTTAGTTTTAAAATACTATTTATTATCTCGTTTTCAGTAATATTATCTAAAGAACTAGTGCCTTCATCAAAAACTAAAATATCAGGGTTGTCATATAGACTTCTTGCAATACCAATCCTCTGTTTCTGTCCTCCTGAGAGCTTAATACCTCTTTCGCCAACTTTAGTATTTAGCTGATCTGGTAGAGAATTAATAAACTCTAAGATATTTGATATTTCTAAGCATTTATTTACTCTGTTTAAATCAATATTTTCATCCATTATTCCAAAAGCGACATTTTTTAATATAGTATCATCGAGAAGATAAATATCCTGAGGAACATATCCTACAGATAACTTTGACTTATTTTCATTAAATTTGATTGCAACTTCATCAATCTTAATTGATCCTGCTTGAGGATTATGTAAACCTATCAAATTTTCCACTAAGGTCGTTTTACCTGATCCTGTTTTTCCTATTATTCCAATTGCCTGACCTTTAATTATTTTAAAATTAATATTATCTAAAATTTTTTTTGAATTTTTAACATATTGAAAGGATAAATTTTCTATACTTATTATTCTATTAAATGTAATTTTTTCTTTTTTTTGAAAATAACCTCTAAATAGATGAGCATATTCTGAAAATTCTTTAATTATTAAATTTACAGCATGATTATAAAATTTAATTGTGGAATAAGATGATGTAATAACATTTAATGAAGGTAAGAATCTTATAACAGAAACAGCAAATAAAGATAAAAGCGGTAACATAATTTCAATAGGCCTATTTAAATAGAAAAAAAATAAAACTATTAATAATACTGAGGTTATTGCTACAACTTCCAAAATTTTTCTAGGTACTTGACTAAAAAATTGCTGTAAAAAATGATAATGCATTCTCCCGTAAGTATCTTTTAAGAAAATTCTGAAAACATTATCTTCTCTATTTAGTATTTTTATGTCCTTTATTGAACCAAGGCCTTGATTAATCGACATAATTTGTTTTCCTCTGTGAAATTGATGCTTTTTACCCCAATCAACTAATTTGTTTTGCATTAAAACTATAAAAAATACAGAACCTGCTCCCAATAAAATAAATATAGATATAGCAATAAATGGATCGATAAATATAATAGTTATTGTGATAATAAAAATGGTTAGAAACTCTCTAACCATGATCATTGCAGCTCTTATCGATGCTCTTACATATTCAATTTCTTCAGTAATATTTCTAATAATATTTGCTGAGTTTCTTTTCACATGAAGTATGGTTGGTGAATTTATATAGATATTAAATAGTTTTTTTGACAAGTTTGTTGTCAAATTTCTTAAGATTATCCCTTCAAAATATAAAATTAATAAAACTAATAAATTTTTAAAAAGGAAAATTAAAAATAAAATAAGAGCTGATAATAATATTAAATTGTATGTTTCTAAATTTTGAATATAATTTATTAAATAATTTAATTTATAGTTAAATAAAAAATTATATATTTGTTCAATATCAGTTATTACTAAAATAAATATAGGGATTGAGCTAACTCCAATCAATTCAATAAAACTAATTAAAATAGAACCTAATAAACTTAAAAAAATATAATAAATTTCTTTATTTTCAAACAATATTAGATATTTTTTCATAATTAGTAATAATACCCGTCATAATTATAGAAATCTTTGTCATTTTCATTTGTTTTATGAAGTAAAAATGAAATTTTATTTTTAATACTAGCTTCTTCATCAGTTTTTGAATCTCCTATCATTAAGCATTGATGTTTAGGATATTTTTTCTTTTTGATTATTTCTTGTAAAATAAATTTTTTTTCAGATGGCCATCCATATACCTCATAAAAATGATTTGAAAAATTTATTTCTTTTAAAATATTATCTATTTCTTTCTTTGGAGTACTTGTCAGTAAATAAAAAATTTTATTTTTACTTTCTTTAGAAATATAATTTTTAGCATCATGGAACCATTTTGATTCAATCACACTTTTAATAACTAAATTAGAGAATTTATTTTCATATATTCTTATATTATTACTACTACAAATATTTTTCCAATTTAATATTGTTTCTAATTTTTCATACCTGGAAATACCAATATTCTGCAAATGGTAATCATAAACCTTTTTTGAAAAATCTTTTCCAAAATTTATAAATAATTTCTTAAAGCACTCCCCTTTTACATTTACAGTGTCTTTAATTACACCATCAAAATCCCAAAAAATAAATGAAAAATCTTTTAAAAAATCTTCTAACTTGACGTATTTATTTGAACTAATTTTTTTCTCCGTCTTTTTTTAATTGATTAATCATTTGCAAAATACCTTGACCAAAATCAATACTTAAAGGAATATTCAATTTAATACCTAAATTGTCCTCAAAAGAATATGGAGTCCTTACATAATGTCCAATTTGTTTTTTCTTTTTGTATAAAATCTTTTTTTTCACATTCAGAGTTTCTAAAATGATTTTAATAAAATCATCTATTTTTATCGAGTTTAAACCAGAAATATTTATATGTTGATTAATATAATCTTTTTTAATTACCTCTATACTTGCTCGCGCAACATCTTCAACATGTACATATTCTCTTATGGTGTTTGGATCACCCTCATAATCTACAAATTTATTATTTATAGCTTTTTTAATTAATCTATAAACTCCATTGGATGCATCAGCTCCAGGACCATAAATAGAACCATAGCGCAGTATTGTAAATTTTAAACCATATAATTTACTAAATTCTCTAATGTAACTTTCAGCAGCAATTTTACTACATTTATAAAAACCACCTTGGCTACTATTTACATAAATTGTACTGGCAAAAATAAACCTCTTTACTTTAAACTTAACACAGGCTTGTAAAATTTTAATAGTTCCAATGATATTTTTATCAGCTGTTTCTGCTGGTTTTCTCAAAGTATCATTCAAATCAGATAATCCTGCTAAATGATAGACAATATCAATTTTTTTTATAGCTTTTTCTAATAATACTTTAGAGCTGTAATCACCTATTATTTGATCAATTTTATTTTGAATATCAATAGCTGAATATGTCGTTTTTTTTATATCTAAAACTCTAACGTTATGTTTTCTAACAACTAAATGTTTTACTAGATGCTTCCCAACAAACCCATTTCCACCTATAACTAAAATATTCATTTGTATTTATTATTAATTTGTTCCTCAAATATATTGGTCAAGATATCAAGTTCTTTATTATCTCTATATGCGAATAATTCACAATAATTATTTCTAGTATTTTGAACTTCCTTTGAATTCCACCATTCTTCAATATTATCCCAGATTGTATTAATAAATTTTGATGCACTTGTTGGTGTATCATGAAAAATTTGATTTTTTTTAAGATCTCTAAATATAGATTTTGAATTTTCAATGGTTTTCCATAATTTTGGATCCCAACACATTAGAGTGGGGATATTAGCTGATAAAGTTTGATTATAAGTTGTAGCATCATAACTTGATATAAATATTCTCGATTTCTGTATCATTTTTTCCATAGTTGACTGACATAAATCTAATCTAACATCTCTAAATTTATCTTTCCATCTTTCTTTTTGCATCCAATCATAATCACCTTTAGGATAAACTCTAACATATAAATTTTTTTTAATTTCCTGATTTAGATTTAAATAAAATTTATAATTAAAATCAAAATAATCTAACATGTTTGTTGAAAGTGGTGCAGATCTTAAATCTGTACTATATCTTGGAAGAGTTACCAAAGCATACAAAGCAATACCTTTTTTATCGTAACTTTTTTCATCTATTTTATAGTTAAGATTTGAGTACATAGACTTAATATTCTTTTTAATTGAGTTTCCAATACCAGAACATAAATACAGATCTGCTACTCTAGTTTCAAAATAGTTTGCTCCTGAAAATTTATAAAATGGTCCTCCACCATGTTGAGAAATTAATAGTTTTGAATTTTTTTCAATCTTTTTTGTAGTCCAGAACTTAAATAAATCATCTTTAAAATGTGAATTATTTGTAAAAATAATTTTAGGGTTTTTTGGAAGCTTGAGTTGATCTACATGCTCATACACTAAATTAAAGCCCTCCAAATATATTTTAGGTAAACATAATTTAATTAAACTTTTTAGAATACTATGAAAATCATCGGTTTCTTTCTGACTAGTTGATAAAATAATTTCACGAAGTTTTTTGTCTTCTTGAAAATTAAACGAATTTTGTATCCAATTTAAAGTTGGAAAAGATTTAAATTTTTTGTAAAGTTTAATGTGATACTTTAGTGGTAGTGCGTTATAAAGGAAAACATTATTTGATTTTGAAAAAAAATAGGTAATATTTCCAATAATACTTTTTAAATAATTTTTGTATTTATTTTTCTTTAATTTATAATTAACTGATAGGTCTTTTTTAGACTCTTCTATTAATTTTTTATCCAATACTAAACTATCATATTTAAAATTAATTAACTTTGATAATTTAGATATTCTTATATACAAAACATAATTCCAAAAATCGTTAGCAAATAGTCGTCCAGAATTTCCAGAATTATTTGAAATTAATTGTAATTTTAAATTACTAAATTTAATTAATTTTAAACTAGAGTCATATTTATATGCGTTTAAAAGATTTGAATATCTATCAAAAACTACAGCTATAAATTGAATTAACCAATAACCCATGATTAGCTCATATGATTTCTTGTTAAGATTCTTATTAAATATTTTATTAAGATCATTACTTAATTCAATTAAAATACTATTATATAATTTGAATATTTTTTCCGAATCATCCTCTAACTTATTAAGATTAGACCAATGATAATCTAATATTAGATCAGAATTTTTCTTTTTATAAACAGGATGATTATAAATGTTACACCATTCACCAAGAAGGATCCTTTTAGATTCATTATTTGTACAATTTTTTTCTATAGGAGTGGTTATTAAATACATTTTATAAATTAAAATATCTTAATGCTATTTTTTCAACTGTGTAATTCAGTGCGCGATTTTGAATTTTTTTGTAATCTATTTTGTTTTTTTTAATATCAACTAACATCCTTGTCATTTTATTTGCTAAATCATCAATATTTTGATCAGCTATAAATCCGTATTCACCATTATTCAATATTTCCAATGGTCCGCCAAGACAATTCGTTGATACAACTGGAACACTGTTCATTAATGCCTCAACAATAACATTTCCAAAACCTTCGTATTTAGAAGATAAAACAAAAATTGTATTGTTCTTAAATAAAGCATGAATATTATTTTGATAGTGTAGAAATTTTACTTTGTCATTAATATTTAAATTTAAAGTCAAATTAATTAAATCATTTTTTAAAGGTCCTTCACCTACAATTAAAAGTTCAGATTTATTTTTTTTTTGAACTAAATTAAAAGCTTTTATAAGTAAATCAAAGTTTTTTTGATCAACCAATCTACCAATCCCAACGAATTTGGGAATTTCATTATCTATAAATTTTTTGTTATTTAATTCAATATTAAACGCATCATAAAAAAAAACAGGATTTGGAATTACAGTGACCTTATTTTTAATATGAGGAACAATTTTTAATAAAGAAATTTTTGTATCATTAGAGTTGACAATTATAAAATCTGCTAAATAATAAAATTGGTAAATTAAATAAATAAAGCATCTTTTAATTATATTTTTAGGCATAATAATAATATTTGCTTCTCTAATTATTCTTTTACTTTTTTTTAAAATAAATATTTTAGAAAATAAATTACAAAAATTTGCTGATAGTAATGTAGAATAAATTTTAGTTGGTTTTTCATTTTTTAAGTATTTTATAAAACTAAAAATAAAATATCTACCCCTTTTGTTTAATGAAAAAATTTTTTTTAAATTAATAATTTTAGCTAAGTTTTCCCCCTTTTTAAATCCTAGCAGTAAATTATAATTATATTTATTTTTTTCTAAGTAATTAGCTAAATTTAAAAAAACTCTTTCTGCTCCACCACCTTCTAAAGAAGGTATAAATAAGCAAATTTTATCTTGATTTTTCATTTATAATTTTTTTCATTTTTATTGTTGAATTTTTTCCATATAAATTAAAATAAAGAGATGATATTTGTAGAAGATTTTTTCTGTAAGTCTCCAATTCATTGTGCTTTAATTGAAAAATTTTTTTTATTTCATTATAATTATAATAAATATTTAAGTCGGCCAAGGCTAAAGGATTTGCAGACGGGCTATTCTTATCTTTGAATATAAAACATGGCCATCCATTTTTTGTAAGTTCTATAACAGCGCCAGTTTCATTTGCAAAAATGATATAATTATAATTTTCATTTAAAATTATGTTAAGATTATTAAAATTACTTTCAAGATTTGAGAGTTTAAGTTTAATTTTAGATATAAAATTAGCATATTTTTTTTCTCTTGCGGGATGTGGTTTAATTATGAATTTAATATCTGAATTATTTTTAATAATTTTTAAGAATTTTTTAAGATTTTTTTTCCAATTATGCATATCTAGAAGTATTAAGTATTTATTATTTAATGTTTTATCATATTTATAAATACTTGGTAAGCTTAGGATTCTTTGAGCGCCGATAACGCTATAATTTTTTATGTTGTATTTTTTAAAATATTTTTTTGTTATCTCACCTTCTATAAAAATTAAATTAGGTAAAAAATTATTTTTATATAAAGATAAAAAAGATTGTGAGTAGACAAAACGCCAAAGATGACAAAGTCCAATAGAGCCCTGTTGTATACCATATATATTTAAATCTTTAATTTTTTTAAGTGAATTAATAACTATTCTTTGTTCATATAATTCATGCATTGGAATTATACAATTTTTTGTTTTTTTATAATAATTTAAAATATTGATTATTTGTTGATTTATTAATAAATTTTTTGGTCTCTCAATAAAAATATATCTATAAAGTAATTCATATTTATAACTCTCTAAATTAATCTTTTTAAAATTTATTTTTTTAAATGTTTGATTTATTTTTATTAAAGAAAAGAAATAATTCTTTAGAACATCATAGGGATTTGTACAACTTTCCATAGGAAGAATATTACTTGTATTTAATAAGGAAAAATATTTATAATTTTTAAAAAAATTTTTTGATTTTTCTTGATTACTTCTAGTTAATGATACAATATATTTTTCTGATTTGTCTTTTAACTGAAAATGAGTTCCGGTATACCTATAATTAATTATATTTTTTTTAAAAATCCAATTATTTGGATAAGTGCCAAAAAATATACTTTTTATATTTTGATTATTTTTCTTTTTTTTAAAG
>CABZCZ010000013.1 GCA_902524385.1 uncultured Alphaproteobacteria bacterium | reverse complement strand
TATTAATAGTGATTTAAAAAATGAAGATATTGCTATTTATGAAATTGGAGGCACAGTTGGAGATATCGAATCCCTTCCTTTTTTAGAAGCGATACGACAAATTAGAAATGATAAAAATATTTCATCAGCATTAATTCATATGACTTATATTCCGTATTTAAGTTCAGCAGGTGAGTTAAAAACAAAACCAACTCAACATTCAGTTAAAGAACTCCTTAATGCTGGTATTCAACCAGATATCATTATGTGTAGATCAGAGCAACCAATAGATAAGGATTCAATTTCGAAAATATCATTATTTTGTAATGTAAAAAAAGAGTCGGTAATTCCTGCATTGAATGCTGAATCAATTTATGAAGTTCCTTCATTGTATTCCAAGTACGGTTTGGATGAAGCGCTTCTTAAACAATTAGGCTATAAACCAAAAAATCACAAACTAAATTTAAGGCCTTGGATTGATCTTCAAAAAAAAATTAAAAAGAGAAAACATAAGGTTAAAATCGCGGTAGTAGGAAAATATACAAATCTTAAAGATAGTTATAAATCACTGAATGAAGGACTGGTACATGGGGGCATAGAAAATTCATCTGATGTAGATATTCAATGGATTAATTCTGAGAAAGAAAAAAATAATAGTTTAATGAAAAAATTAAAAGGTTGTGATGGAATTCTAATTCCAGGTGGTTTTGGTATTCGCGGTATTAATGGAAAAATTAATGCTATCAAATATGCGAGAGAAAATAATGTTCCTTTTTTTGGAATTTGTCTTGGCATGCAGTTAGCTGTTATTGAAATAGCACAAAATGTTCTAAAAATTAAAAATGCTCATTCTTCAGAATTTAAGAAAACTACTAATTCAGTTGTAGGATTAATGACAGAATGGGTAAATAAAAATAAAATCGAAAAAAGAGATAAAAATAGTAACAAGGGTGGAACGATGCGTCTTGGAGCATATAGAGCTATTTTGAAAAAAAATTCAAAAATCTATTCGATATATCAAAATAGTGTAATTAGTGAGAGACACAGACACAGATACGAAGTAAATCAGAAATTTCTATCAAAATTTGAAAACAAAGGTTATTATTTTAGTGGTATGTCACCAGATGGATTGTTACCTGAAGTACTTGAGAGTAAAAAACATAAATGGTTTATAGGAGTTCAATTTCATCCAGAATTAAAATCAAGACCATTAGATCCCCATCCTCTTTTTGTATCATTTATAAAAGCTACTATTAATGATTAATATCAATTTAAAAAATTTTTCTATCTCAAATAATTCTCCATTTGTCTTAATTGCAGGACCATGTGTAATAGAAAATGAAAGTCACTCATTGATGATTGCAGAAGAGTTAAACAAAATATGCGATGATGTGGGTATTAATTTAATTTTTAAATCTAGTTTTGATAAGGCAAATAGATCTAGTATTAAAAGTAATAGAGGTATTAAGTTCGATGATGCATTAAAAATCTTTGAAAAAATTAAAGCTAATTTTAATTTACCAATACTAACTGATGTTCATAATGAGGATCAATGTAAAAAATTAGATCAAGATAGTATTATCGATATTCTTCAAATACCTGCTTTTTTATGCCGTCAAACAGATTTATTATTAGCTGCAGGTAGTACAAATAAAATTATAAATGTTAAAAAAGGTCAATTTTTATCACCATATGATGTAAAAAATATTTTTACCAAGATAGAAACTACAAATAATAAAAACATCATGATAACTGAAAGAGGAACATCTTTTGGTTACAACACACTAGTAAATGATTTTAAAGGTTTAGATGTTATGAAAAGATATGAATACCCGGTAATTTTTGATGCAACTCATTCCGTTCAGCAACCAGGAGGATTAGGTGATAAAAGTGGTGGGCAAAGAGAGCATATTCCTTCCTTATGTAAAGCTGCCATATCTATTGGTGTAGCTGGTTTATTTTTAGAAACGCATAACGATCCTGATAATGCCCTTAGTGATGGACCAAACATGATTAATATAAAAGATTTAAAAAATTTATTAATTCAACTTAAACAATTTGATGATATAGCAAAAAACAATGCCTAAAATAACGAACATAAAAGCAAGACAAATAATAGATAGCAGAGGTAATCCTACTGTTGAGTGCGATATAGAGTTTGAAAATTCTACCTTTGGAAGAGCTGCGGTTCCAAGTGGAGCATCTACAGGAGTACATGAGGCTTTAGAATTACGAGATAATGATAAATCCAAATATAAAGGTAAAGGAGTTTTGAATGCAGTAGGAAATATCAATAATAAAATTTCTAATGAACTAGTTGGAAAATCATTTGAAGATATTTCTTCTTTTGACGATTTTTTATTACAACTTGATGGTACAGAAAATAAATCTAACCTAGGCGCGAATTCAACCCTTGCTGCAAGCTTAGCTTTTGCAAAATGTTTAGCTTCTTCTGAAGGTCATGAATTGTATTCTTTTCTAGGTAAAGAGCATACAATGAGTCTTCCTGTTCCAATGATGAACATTATTAATGGCGGTTCACATGCAGATAACGATGTTGATATTCAAGAATTTATGGTTGCTCCTATTGGTGCAAATAATTTTTCAGAAGCTCTTCAATATGGTTGTGAAATTTTTCATTCATTAAAGTCACTTTTAAAATCAAAAGGCTTAAATACAAATGTTGGAGATGAGGGTGGATTTGCTCCTAATATAAATAGTTCAAGTGAAGTCATAGAAACTGTTTTAAAATCTGTAGAGGATGCAGGTTTCAAACCTGGAAAAGATATTTATCTTTCACTTGATGTAGCCTCAACTGAATTTTATAAAAATAATAAATATGATTTACAGGGAGAAAAAATTGTTTTGTCTTCTGATGGGATGATAAAATATTTAGAGAAATTAGTAAATGCTTATCCAATTTATTCTATTGAAGATGGAATGTCAGAGGATGACTGGGATGGTTGGTCTAATTTAACATCAATAATAGGAAAAAAAGTTCAGTTAGTTGGTGATGATTTATTTGTTACTAATAAAAAAAGATTACAAAAAGGTATATCAGAAAGTGCAGGTAATTCTATTTTAGTTAAAGTAAATCAAATAGGAACTCTAAAAGAAACTTTAGAGTCGATTAAATTAGCTAAAGAAAATAATTTCACTACCATAATTTCACATCGTTCTGGTGAAACTGAAGATACGACGATCGCTGATTTATCAGTCGGTGTTTCAGCAGGTCAAATTAAAACAGGATCATTATCTAGAACTGATAGAACGGCAAAATATAATCAATTATTAAGAATTGAAGAAGCATTAAAAAGCAAAGCAAAGTATGCCGGATCTTCTATCTTAAATAATAATTGACAGTCTCGAACTTAAATATGGTATTTATATAGAAAATGAACAAATCATTAGTTTTTAAAAACAAATTTTATTTTTATTTGTCGTTTTTGTTTACTTTTTTTCTATTTGTTTATCTTCTTTATTTTCTTGTAAATGGTGAGAGGGGATTGTTAAAATATTTCAGTCTTAAAAATCTTAATGCTCAATACAATGAACAATATATGTCCTTAAAAAAGGAAAATGAATTTTATCTAGACAGAATTAAAAGATTACAACCAAATACTATAGATTTGGACTATTTAGATGAGACATTTAGGAAAGTTACAGGATTTACTTCAGAAAACGAAACAGTTATAATTATAGAATAGATTGATTTATTTGACAAAAAATCACCCTAATTATAATTAAAGATTATCATATGAAGAAACTTCAAAAAGCAGATTATATCAAGATGTACTCTTTTATGCTCAAAATTAGAAGATTTGAGGAAAGAGCAGCTCAACTTTACGGAATGGGTAAAATAGGTGGTTTTTGTCATTTGTATATTGGCCAAGAAGCTGTTGTTGTTGGTATTTTAATGACAATTGATAAGAATGATTCAGTTGTAACAACTTATAGAGATCATGGCCATATGATTGCGAGGGGATTAGATCCAAAACGTATTATGGCAGAATTGACTGGAAGAGAAGATGGTTATTCTGCTGGTAAGGGCGGTTCAATGCATATGTTTTCAAAAGAAAATAATTTTTATGGTGGTCATGGTATTGTTGGAGCTCAAGTTCCAATTGGAACAGGTATTGCATTCACTCACAAATATAATGGAGAAAAAAATATATGCAGAACATATATTGGTGATGGAGCAATGAATAATGGACAAGTTTTTGAAGCTTTTAACCTAGCTGCTTTATGGAAGCTTCCCGTTTTATACATTATTGAAAATAATAAATATGGAATGGGTACATCTGTAGATAGAGCAGCAGCTGGATTAGATTTATATAAAAGAGGAGAGGCATTTGGTATTCCTGGTGAGAAGGTAGATGGAATGAATGTATTTTCAGTTATTGAAGCAGCAGATAAAGCAGGTAAATATGTTAGGGAAGGAAATGGGCCTTATATTATCGAAGTACAAACATATCGATATAGAGGACATTCAATGTCAGATCCTGCTAAATATAGAACGAAAGAAGAATTAGATAATTATAAGCAAACTGATCCTATTGAAATAGTTAAAACAGAAATATTAAAGAAAAAAATTGCAACTAATGATGAAATTGAAAAAATTAATAAAGATACTTTAGAAGAAATAAAAAATGCAGCTGAATTTGCAACTAATAGCCCCTTTCCAAAGGATAGCGAGCTTTATACTGACGTTTATTTATAAATTATGAGCACAGAAATTTTAATGCCAGCATTATCTCCAACAATGACAGAAGGTAATCTGTCTAAGTGGTTAATTAAAAAAGGGGATACTGTTAAAGCCGGTGATTTGATTGCAGAAATTGAAACTGACAAAGCAACAATGGAGGTAGAAGCGGTAGATGAAGGTGTTGTTATAGATCTTTTATTTAAAGAAGGTGAAGCGAATATTCCAGTAAATAAAGCTATAGCTATTATTGGTGATCCAAATGAAAAAGTTGAATTAAAAAAAGAAACTCCCGTAGAAAAAGTGATTGAAGAAAAGAAAATTGAAAAAAATATTGAGACAAAAATTGATACAAAGAAAGATAATATAATCGATACACCATCACCTAAAATAGAAGAAGATACAAATTTAAGCTCAGAAGAAATTACCATGCGTCAAGCGCTAAGAGACACAATGGCTGAAGAAATGAGAAAAGATAATAAAGTTTTCATACTTGGAGAGGAAGTTGCCGAGTATCAAGGTGCGTATAAAGTAACGCAAGGCCTTCTTCAGGAATTTGGCAAAGAAAGAGTATTAGATACTCCTATTTCCGAACATGGTTTCACTGGATTAGCAGTTGGTGCAGCATTTAAAGGGTTGAGACCAATTTTAGAATTTATGACTTTTAATTTTTCTATGCAAGCAATTGATCAAATCATTAATTCTGCTGCAAAAACACTTTACATGTCTGGAGGACAAATTAATTGTCCTATTGTTTTTAGAGGGCCTAATGGCGCTGCAGCGCAAGTAGCTGCACAACATAGTCAGGATTTCTCTTCTTGGTATTCTCAAGTGCCAGGTTTAAAAGTTATTGCACCTTCTACTCCATATAATGCAAAAGGTTTATTGCGTTCTGCAATATTAGATTCAAATCCAGTAATTTTTCTAGAAAATGAAATTCTTTATGGACTTAAAGGTCCTGTTAATAATGATGTTAACTTCTCAATACCTATCGGAAAAGCAAACATTGCAAAAGAAGGAAAAGATTTAACAATTGTCACTTATTCTATAATGTTACAGAAATCGAAAGAAGCGGTATTAAGATTAAAAGAGGAATACAATTTAGATGCAGAAATTATTGATTTACAAACTTTAAGACCTTTGGATACGGAAACAATATTAAATTCAGTTAAAAAAACTAATAGACTAATCACTGTTGAAGAGTCTTGGCCATTTGGTAGTGTTGGTTCCGAAATTGTAAATATTGTTCAAAGGGATGCATTTGACTATTTAGATTCACCAGTGATAAAAGTTAATAGTGCTGATGTACCGATGCCATACTCATTAAGCTTAGAAAAATTATACCTTCCTCAAGTTGATGATATTATAAATGCTGCGAAAAAAGTAAGTTATATAAAATAAATGGTCATTAAAGTTTTAATGCCTGCATTATCTCCCACAATGTCAGAGGGTGTAATTAATAAGTGGTTAGTTAAAATAGGTGATACTGTTTCAGCTGGAGATATATTAGCAGAAATTGAAACAGATAAAGCAACGATGGAGGTTGAGGCAGTTGATGAAGGAGAAATTACACATTTAATAGACTCAACTCCAGATAAACAAATTGCTGTTAATTCTGTAATTGCACTAATCAATGGTGATAAAGATGATAAATTAGAAGATTATAATAATAAGGATGAAGCAGCAGGTAATGATAAAAAAAGTGAAGTTTTAAAAGAAACTGAAAGTAATATAGAAGAAGATGAAAATCAAATTATAGAAAGAACTATAAATTCAAATACTAATCAAAATATTAATTTTGCTTCACCATTTGTTAAAAAATTTTCTAAAGATAATAATATTGATCTATCTTTAATAAAAGGCTCAGGTCCTGATGGCAGAATAATAAAAAAAGATATTCAAAATTTTGAACTAAAAATTAATGATGAAAATATTTCTATAATTGAGCCTTCTAGTATTAGAAAAATAATTGCTGAAAGAACTACACAAACAAAAAATGAGGTTCCACATTTTTATCTTACTATTGAAACACGAATGGATAGGCTAATAAATTTAAGAAAAAAAATTAATTTAAATAGTAATGTTAAAATCTCTTTTAATGATCTTATTGTTAAAGCATGCGCAATGGCAATCGCCAAAAACCCAGAAACGAATATTTCTTGGGTGAATGGTAAAATTCATCAATATAAAAATATCGATATCGCAATTGCGGTAGCGTTAAAAGAAGGATTGATTACACCTATAGTCAAAAACGCAGATAAAAAAGGATTAGCTGAGATTTCATCAGAAGTTAAATCTCTTATAAAAAAAGCTAATCAAAATAAATTATTACCAGAAGAATATAGCGGGGGATCTACTACAATTTCAAACTTAGGTATGTTTGGTATTACAGAATTTCAAGCAATTATTAATCCACCACAATCAAGTATTATTGCTGTAGGATCTATAATCGAAAAACCAGTTATTTATGCTGGAATTATTGAAGTAGGACATACAATGAAATCTACCATTTCAGCTGATCATAGATCATTAGATGGTGCTGTTGCGGCAAAATTACTCAAAGATTTCGGCGATATTTTAGAGGATCCTTTTCAAATATGGTTGAATAGCTTGGATATGGAAGTTATTTAAGAGGCATGGTAGATTCAAGACATCCAGAAAAGGTTAAGAATAAAGCAAATCTTATTCCAAAAAAACCTGATTGGATAAGAGTAAAAGCTCCAACTTCTAAATTTTTCAAAGAAACAAATAAACTTTTAAAAGATAAAAAAATTGTAACTGTATGTGAAGAAGCTGCTTGTCCTAACATAGCTGAATGTTGGCAAAAAAAACATGCTACTTTTATGATTCTAGGTGATATTTGTACTAGAGCCTGTGCCTTTTGTAATATTAAAACAGGTAAACCTCAATTTATTGATCATGGTGAAGCAATTAGAATTGCTGAGTCAGTTAAGCAATTGAATTTAGAACATGTTGTTATAACTAGTGTTGACAGAGATGATTTAATAGATGGAGGTGCATTGCACTTCATAAATGTTATAGACTCAATTAAATCTCTAAATCCAAATTGCACAATTGAAATTTTAACTCCAGATTTTAAAAACAAGCCTGAAGCAATAGATATACTATCAAAAAATTTACCTGACGTTTTTAATCATAATTTAGAGACGGTTCCGAGATTATATCCATCAATACGACCAGGATCACGTTACTTTATTAGTTTAAATTTACTAAGCCAAATAAAAGAAAAAAACCCAAATATATTTACTAAATCAGGAATAATGGTTGGTCTTGGTGAAACAAAAGAGGAAGTGTATCAAGTTATGGATGATTTACGTGCAGCTGATGTAGATTTTATTACAATTGGTCAATATTTACCTCCTACTCCTAAGCATGCTAAATTAGAAAAATTTATTACTCCAAAAGAATTCGAAGATTATAAAAAAATGGCTTATGCAAAAGGTTTTTTAATGGCTGCATGTTCACCACTAACTCGCTCTAGTTATCACGCATCAGATGATTTTAAAATCATGCAAGAAAATAGGAAAAATAAACTTTATTCGATTCAATGAAATCATCAAATAGGGAGGAAATAGTCGATCACGACGCTAAAGGTCTTTTTGATATAGTTTTGGATATTGAGAGTTATCCATATTTTATTCCTTGGTGTTCAGCAATGAGAATTCATTCAAAAAATAAAAATGAAATATATGCTGATATGGTTGTGTGGTATAAATATTTTATGCCCCAAACATTCGGTTCTCACGTAACTTTTGATAAAAAAAAACTATCAATAAGCACAACTTATATCGAAGGACCTTTAAAAGACCTCAAAACAAATTGGGTTTTTGAATCATTAAAAAAAAATCAAACAAGAATTCATTTTGATGTTGAATTTCAATTTAAACGATTTTTTCACCAAAAAATTGCTGAAGCTTTTTTTCCTTTAATTGAAAATAAAATGATTGAATCATTTAAGGTTCGCGCTGATGAAATTTTAGATTAATTGATTAATTTTTTTAAATATAAAATCTCTCGTTTTTCTCTGTATGTCCAATCTTTTTCCTTTGTATATTTTTTTGAAAATATAATTATTTTTATTAACTTTAATTCCAATATACACTAGACCTACTGGCTTTAATTTTGTCCCACCATTAGGACCTGCTATACCAGTTGTTGAAATACAGATTTTTGTTTTTTCATTTTCATATAAACCGTTTATCATATCCTCAGCTACTTCTTTACTTACAGCCCCAAATTTAGAGAGATTAGTTTGTGAAACAAATAAATATTTATTTTTAGCTCTATTAGAATAACTGATAATCCCGTAAGAGAAAATTTTTGAAACTCCACTATATTTTGTAATAGTATTTGCTATTAGTCCACCTGTGCATGACTCAGCAACTGAAATTGAAATATTTTTTCTTATTAATTTATCTATAATTTTTTTAATAATAGGCATTTACAACATAAAGAATTATTATTGTATATATTCCTGCTATTAAATCATCAAGAATTACACCAAAAGCTGATTTAAGTCTCTTATCTACTATATTTGCTGGAAAAATTTTCAGAATATCAAAAAAACGAAATAAAATAAAAATTAAGATAATTGTAACATAAGGATTAATAATTTTAATTTGATCATAAAATAATAAAATTAAATATATTCCAAGGAATTCATCGATAACTATTATTTTGGAGTCATGTGATTTGGTACTTGAAGAAAATTGACTAATAAAAAATAATGATAATAAAAAAAATACAATAAAAAAAACTACAAATATTTCTAAAGAAATAATTTTATATTCAACAATAGGAAACAGAACAACTATTGATAAAAAAGATGCATAGGTTCCTGGCGGTATTATTTTAATATATCCAGCAAATGATAACGATACAAAAAAATTAGCTAATTTTATCATTTGTTATATGAACTATTGATTCAGCTGCAATTCCTTCACCATTTCCAATAAAACCAATCTTCTCATTTGTGGTTGCTTTAATAGATACAGAGCTATTTTTGATTTGAAGTAATGTTGAAATATTATTAATCATTTTTGAAACGTAAGTATTAATTTTAGGTTTTTCTGCTATTATATTTATATCTAGATTGATTATAGAATAACCTTTTTCTTTGAGTTTATTTCTACAATAAATAATGAACTTAGTAGAATCTGCATTTTTCCATCTTTTATTTGTATCGGGAAAGTGATAACCTATATCTCTCATAGAAAGTGCTCCAAAAATACTATCACAAATTGCATGAAGTACAACGTCCGCATCAGAATGACCAATCAATTTAGAGAAAGGTATTTTAATCCCTCCTAATTTTAATCCGTTTTTGGTATTTTTATCAATTTGATGAATATCGTAACCAATACCATATTTTGTTATTGGCTTTCTATATAAGTTAAATAACTGAATATCTTCTGGATAAGTAATTTTAATATTATTTTTTTCACCTTTAATAAAATTTATTTTTATTTTTGATTTTTGTAATAATCCTGCATCATCATTAAATTCAAAATTTTTATGTCTTATGTGTTCTTTTAATATTAAATTATAATTAAAACCCTGGGGGGTTTGTATGTTAATTGCTTTAGTTTCCAATTTACTTTTTTTTATTAGTTGTCTATCATTATATTCAACATATGGAATTGCATTAGTATTTTTATCTAATTTAGAAATAATTTTCTTAATTAATTTATTACTACATAAAGGACGTGCAGCATCATGTATTAATACTTTCTTGATTTTAAATTTTTTTAAATTTTTTAGAGCATTATATGAAGAAATTTGTCTTGTAAGACCAGGTTTTGAATAGGTGATTTTTATATTCTCAGACACGACCCTATGATTAAAGTAATTATTTTGATATTTTTTATCTATTGAAATATTTATAATATCAAAGTTTGATAAGTCTAAATTTGAAATAAAATAATTTAAAAAATTTGTACTCCCAATTTTTATGAATTGTTTAGGAATTTTTTGACCAAATCTCTTTCCTTTTCCTCCAGCTAGAATTACAAGTGCATTTTTCATCATTTTAATTTATAATTAATATTATTTTATATTCATTATTTGAAAAATTAACTAAAGTACACAGTGTTTGACCTATCAAAATTACTTAAATCTATTCATCTATCAAGATTATCTTTTTATTTTTTAATTTTTTTAATCATATTAAGTTTTTCGATTACATTCTATTTAATGCTACCAAATAACGACTTAGTAAAAGATCCTAGAAGATTACAATTTTTTTTATTGGCTGATGTTATTTTTGTCATTTTATTGATTTCAATAATTGTAAGGCAAATTGTCCTTATTTTAGTTAGAAGAAGAAAAAGTTATGATGAATCGCGATTATATATAAAATTTGTTAATTTATTTGCCGCAATGGCTTTGGGCCCAGCCATTGGATTAGTTATCATTACGTCACTTTTCTTCAATTTAGAGTTAAGAACTTGGTACGGAGATGCTGTAAGAGACGCTGTTGTCAATTCTAACATTGTTGCAAAAAATTATGAAAATGAGATTCAGGCAGAAATAGTTTCTGATACTCAGTTAATTATGAGAGAAATATTAAAAGCTTCTCAAAATAATGAAGTAAATATTCAATCAATAAGATTAGCTCTAAGTGAATTTATTAATTTGCGAACAATTTCAAGTATCTATATTTTTAATACTGAAGGAAATATCTACTTAAGTCTTAAAGATCCTGATAATAAAAATTTTTCTCTCCCTTCAAATGAAGTATTTAAAGTTGTTAATCAAAACCGAGTTTACATTTTTCAATTAGATAAAAATTCTATTACTGCCTATAAAAAAATAAATTTTTTAAACGATGTTTACATGCAAGTTAATAGAAATTTGAATACAAATATTTGGGATCATATTAGTGCCACAAAAGAGGCATTTGAAATTTATACTTTGAAAGAAGAGGAAAGTTCAGGAATTCAAATAACTTATTCAATGATATTTGTTCTTTTCTCCATTTGTTTTATATTAGTAGCAATTTTGATTGGTTTTAATCTAGCTAGTAATCTTAGTAAACCAATTACAAACCTAATCAAATCAGCGAATAAGATATCTGAAGGGAATTTTGATGCTAAAGTTAGTGAAACAGATCAATTTCAAGAGATAAAAGTGTTACTATCGTCTTATAATAAAATGATTTCTGAAATTGAGAATAAACAAAATGAATTAATATCAAAAAGTCAAGAAGATGAAGAAAAAAGAATTTTTATAGAGGCGATCTTAAGTCTTTTAACGATAGGTGTAATTTCTTTAGATAAAAATTTTAATATTTTGTTATACAATAAAACGTTAACAAAATTATTTAGAAGCACTAAAACTTTTAAAATAAATGACAATTTTTTATCATATTTTCCTGAATGGAAAAATATATTTGAGAATTTTGAAACCTCAAATAAAGTATTATTAAATTTTCAATACGATTTTACATTATTTGATGATCAAAGAAATTTTAATATTAGAATTATTAAAGAAATTAATGATAATAAAATTGAAGGATATGTTGTTGCCCTAGATGATGCTACATCTTTAATTTTAGCAGAAAAACATGCAGCTTGGTCTGATATAGCAAGAAAGATAGCACATGAAGTTAAAAATCCTCTTACTCCCATTAAGCTTTCTGCTGAAAGAATAGAAAAGAAATTTTTAGATGCAAAAACAGATAAGGAGGATATTTCACTTTTAACTAAAACAATATCAAGACAAGTAGATGATATTGGAAAGTTAGTTGACGAATTTTCATCTTTTGCAAGAATGCCTGAGGCAGAAATCAAGCTTGATAATTTATCAAAATGCTTAGAAGAGGCATACCTTCTCTATTTTAATACAAGGAAGGATATAAAGCTTAATTTAATTAAACCTGAAAATGATATTTATTTTCACTTTGATACCCTTCAAATTTCAAGATGTTTTAATAATTTAATTAAAAATGCTATTGAAGCTGTTGATAAAATACCTAATCCTGCTGTTGAAGTATTATTAGCTACTGATGCGAGAAATATAAAAATTGAAATAAAAGATAATGGTGTGGGAATTGATGAAAAAATGTTGAGTAAAATATTTGAGCCTTATTTTACAACTAAAACAAAAGGAACCGGTCTTGGTCTATCTATTGTAAAAAGAATTATTGAAGATCATAGTGGTAAAATAAAAATTGAGAAAAATAAAAATATGGCTGGAACAACATCACTAATTAATTTTGAATACAATGCATAAAATTTTAATTGTAGATGATGAAAAAGATATTTGTTTTCTTATTTCAGAAATTTTAAAAGATGAAAATTATAATACTTCAATTGCTCTTAATTCAGACGAAGCAATTAGTAAATTTAATGAAATTAAACCTGACTTAGTTATTTTAGATGTATGGTTATCTAACAGTAAATTAGATGGTATTGAAATTTTAAAAGAATTCAAATCGATTTATAGCAATATTCCAATTATTATCATAAGTGGTCATGGTACTGTTGATCTAGCAGTAAAATCTATAAAAAATGGAGCATACGACTTTTTAGAAAAGCCATTCAATAGTGATAAATTAATTATTCTTACTAAGAGAGCAATAGAAAGTTCATCATTATTGAATGAAAATAAAAATTTAAAAGATACCTTAATTAAAACTATACCGCTAATAGGGAATTCAGAATTCATTAAAAAAATTAACAAAAAATTGAATGAACAGAGTTCAAGTAATTCAAGATTATTAATTGAAGGACCATTTGGAACAGGAAAAAAACATTTTACAAATTTAATACATCAAAATTCACAATACAAAGATAAACTTCCTATATCAATTGATTTTAAAAAACTTACAAATGAAGCATTGGATAATATGTTTGCAGAAAATAAAAACGCAATCAATGAAAATATTTTTTATCGATCAAATAATAATTCATTAATACTTCTCAATATTGAAACACTACCAAATATTTATCAAAAAAAACTATTAAATTTTCTAGAAAACAAAAAATTTTTTGAAGATCTTCATATTAAATTAAATCATAAAATTATTACAATTACTGAGAAAAATTTAGAAATAGAAATTGAAAAAGGTAATTTCATTAAAAGACTATATGATAGAATTTCAACAGACTTTATAAAATTTAAATCTCTCTCTGATAGAAGAGATGATGTTCTTCCAATACTTGATTTTTATTTAAATGAAAAAAGTGGAGGGAACTTAAATTTTAAATTTTCGACTAAAGCCTTAACTAAGTTACAAATGTATGATTGGCCTGGAAATATATCTCAACTAATTAATTACGTAGAGAAAAGTCTGATACTTAACCAAGATCAAAATATAAAAGAGTTAGAGGTTGATGATTTAGCTTTACAAATGGGAGATGAAACTGCGTCAAATTCTTCCAATAATTCACTGGATTTGTCTTTAAAAGAAGCAAGATCGGAGTTTGAAAAAAATTATTTAATATCGCAAATTAAGAGATTTAATGGTAATATAACTAAGGTTTCTGATTTTACAGGAATGGAAAGAACTGCTCTTTATAGAAAATTTAAATCACTAGATATAAAAGTAGAATAATTTATTAATGAAAACTATTATTTGTGGTGCTGGAGATGTTGGATATAGCATAGCTGATAAACTATCACGCGAAAACTTTGAAGTTACGGTTATTGATGAAGATGAAAATAGATTAAATAAAGTATCTGAAAATTTGGATGTCAAAACAATAACTGGTATTCCCAGTATGCCGTCAGTTTTAGAGAATGCCGGTGCTAATGACTGTGAAATACTGATTGCAGTTACAAAGAGTGATGAAATAAATATGGTTACTTGTCAAATTGGCCACTCTTTATTTAAAATTAAAAAGAAAATAGCAAGAATTAGACAACAGGATTATTTAAAAAATGATTGGAAAGATTTATATAATGATGAAAATTTTCCAATAGATGCAATAATTTCTCCAGAACAAGAGGTTGCAAAAGGTATATTCAGAAGATTAATCTCTCCAGGAACTATAGATATGGTTGAGTTATCTGATAAAAAATTGAAATTAATTGGATTAAAATGTGAAGATAATTTTTTACATTCAGGTCTAACTGTTAGAGAGTTATCTCAAAAATTTCCTAATTACCTTGCTAACATTATGTTTATATTTAGAGGTGACCAAAAATTTACTGTAAATTCAACTACAAAAATTGAAAAAAAAGATACACTTTTTTTAGTTGTTGAAACTGACAATTTGACTGATGTTTTATCTGAGTTTGGACATCAAGAGTTACAAGCCAAAAAAGCAGTTGTTATTGGTGGGGGCAACATTGGATTTTCGTTGGCACAATTAATTGAAAGTTCTGAGACTTACATAAAAACTGAATTAATTGAAGCTAACAAAGAACGCGCTGAATTTCTTGCATCAAATTTAGAGAATATTACGGTTACATGTGGAGATGGGTTAGATAATCAAATACTTGAAGAGGTAAATATATCAGAGGCTGGTTATTTCATATCTATTACTGAAGATGATGAAGTTAATATATTATCTTCCTTATTGGCTAAAAGAGCAGGCGCTAAAACATCAATAACTTTGATTAATAATAGCAATTATTCATCTTTGTTATCAAATATTGGTGTTGATATGACAATAGATCCAAAAATAATTACAATTTCTAAAATTTTAGAAAAAGTAAGAGGCGTAAAAATAAGAAACGATTATTCAATAGGTGAAGGTTTTGGGGAAGTAATTGAGGCTGATATTCAATCAGAGTCATTTCTCTGTAATAAAAATCTTAAAGAATTAGAATTACCAAAAGGTATACGTATCGGCTCCATTGTAAGAGATAAAAAAATTATAATTCCTAATAGTCAAACTGTATTTAAAGAAAATGATGATGTTGTTTTTTTTGCTGAAACACATTGTATAAAAGAACTAGAAAAACTATTATCAAAAGTTTAACTTGATGCCAAATTTTGCCTTTATAAATAACAAATTTGTAAATTTTAAATCTGCAAAAATTCATATAGAGGATAGAGGATTGCAATTTGCAGATAGCGTTTATGAAGTTATCGCAGTTCTGGAAAATAATTTAATTGATTTAGATTTTCATCTTAAGAGATTAAAATATTCTCTTCGTGAATTAGAAATTAAATTTACAATCAATAAAAAAAACCTAAATAATATTTTTCTACATCTAATAAAGAAAAATAAAACAATAAATGGTATAATATATTTACAAATTACAAGAGGTACTCAGTTTAGAGAACATAAATATCAAAAAAATTTAATCCCAACTTTAATTGTATACACAAGAAATAAAATTTTTAATTTACCTGGAAAAAAATTTGTAGGAGTAAATACAATTACATTCCAAGATCTTCGATGGAAAAGACGTGATATTAAAACAGTAAATTTACTGCCAAATATTATAGCAGCAAACATGGCCAAAAAGAAAAATGCTTATGAAGCAATTTTAATACAAAATGGAAAAGTAACTGAGGGCACATCTTCTAATATTTGGATTATAAAAAGAAATAATTTAATAACTCATCCAGCTAATTCTGATATTTTAAAAGGTGTCACTAGAACATCTCTTTTAAAAATTATAAAAAAAACTAAACTTAAACTAATAGAAAAACAATTTACCCATAATCAATTAGTTAATGCAGATGAAGTATTTTTAACAAGTTCTGGAAGTTTTATTACTCCTATTCTTAAAATTGATAATAAAAAAATCAATAAAGGTAAAATTGGTAATATTACTTTGAGATTAGCAGAAATGTATACCAAAGCATGTATAAATGGATAATATTAAGCAAGAGGACATAGAGGACATTTGTTTTAACGTAAGTCAAAATATTATTTTACCAAAATTTAAAAATTTATCAGACGATGACATTAATTATAAAAATGGATCTGATTTAGTAACAGCAGCTGATATAGAGGCAGAAAAAGAATTAAAAAAAAATTTGTCAAAAATTTTACCTACTTCAAATTTTATAGGCGAAGAGGAATACTCTAGAAATGAAAATATATTAAATTTTTATAATGAAGATGAATATTGTTGGACTGTTGACCCAATAGATGGAACAACAAATTTTGCTAATGGTAGAGATAAATTTGCAATTATGATAGCCTTAACATTTAAAGAAAAAATTTTACGTTCTTGGATATATAAGCCAATAGAAAAAATTATGTGTTCAGCTATTGTAAATGAAGGTGCTTATGTCAATAATAAAAAAATTGTTACAACAGAGGTAAATATAATTGAAGAAACTATAGGATCGATAAGCACAAAGTATTGGGAGCCAGGATTTAAAGATAAGTTAAAAACATTTAAAAACATATTCAAAGAAGTTAGCTCTTATAGATGCATTGGTTTTGAATATATAGATATAGGTATTGGGATTAGAAATTTTTCTATTTTATCAAAACTATCTCCCTGGGATCATATTCCAGGTATTCTTTTTGTCAGAGAAGCAGGTGGTGCCGACATAGATTTTGATAAAAATAAATATGACTTTACAAAAAAGAATAAGAATTTAATTGTTAGTAATTCAGAAGATTTGAATTTTAAAATTTTAGAAAAATTAGGAGAAATTTTATGAGTATTAAAAATGTTTCTTTTATTGGCTTAGGAGTAATGGGTTATCCAATGGCAGGTCATCTTCAAAATAATGGTTATAATGTAACTGTTTATAATAGAACAACTGCTAAGGCAGAAAAATGGGTACAAGAATATAAAGGTAGTATAGCTAAAACTCCTGGTGACGCTTCTCAAAACTCTGAAATAGTTATTATGTGTGTTGGACGCGATGAAGATATTATTGAAGTAATGGAAGGTGAGGATGGAATTCTTTCAAAAGTAGCTGAAGGATCGATTATTGTTGATCACACAACAGCTTCCGCAGAGATAGCAAGAAATTACTATCAAAAACTTAAAGATAAAAAATTAAGTTTTCTTGATGCCCCTGTATCTGGTGGTCAAGCAGGTGCAGAAAATGGTGTTCTCTCTATTATGATAGGTGGGGATGAAAAAGATTACAATACTGTAAAACCAGTTCTCACATCTTATGGCAAAGCCGTTGAACTTATAGGTCCATCTGGATCTGGTCAAATAGCTAAAATGATAAATCAAATTTGTATTGCAGGTTTAGTGCAAGGTTTATCTGAAGCAATGGCTTTTGGAAAAAAATCGAATGTGGATATGGAAAAGGTTCTTAGCGTTATATCAAAGGGTGCTGCTCAATCGTGGCAAATGGAAAATAGATATAGAACTATGCTTGATGGTAAATTTGATTATGGCTTTGCAGTTGATTGGATGCGTAAAGATTTATCAATATGTTTTAATGAGGCAGATAAAAATGGTTCAGTTCTTCCCATTACAAAAATAGTTGATAAATATTATGAGGAAGTTCAAAAAAATGGTGGTAATAGGTTTGATACTTCATCCCTCATGACACTTGTAGATAAATAAATGTCAAGAAACTTAATGTTAGCAGTAATATTGTTAACAGCCTCTTCTTTATTTTGGTCAGGAAATTTTTTTTTTGGAAAAGTTGCTCATATAACTGATCTTTCACCATTTAAATTAAGTTTTTTTAGATGGTCTTTAGCTTTGCTTTTATTATTACCTTTCACTCTTAAAAGCATTTTGGAAAATTTAAATTATTACAAAGAAAACTTTTTACTGATGACTACATTAAGTATTTTAAGTGTTACAATATTTAACTCATTTACATATATTTCATTACAGACTACTCTAGTTTTAAATTCTACTATAATGGCATCTACTGCACCTGTAATTATGATTGGTTTCTCTTGGCTAATGTTTCGAACTAAAATCTCAAAACTTCAACTAATTGGTATAATTTTATCTTTAATAGGTGCTTTAGCTATAATTTTAAAAGGAAATTTAAATAATTTATATACACTTAATTTTACTATTGGAGATATATGGATGTTTGCAGCTGTAATATCTTGGTGCTTATATTCAGTGCTGTTAAAAAAAATGGATACATCAATTCCACAATTAGCAAGCTTAGAAGTTATGATTATTATTGGTTTATTTTTTATTATTCCATTTTATCTTTTTGAATCTTTTAATGGTACCTTTTTACTTTCATCATCCTATGATTTTTTCATTATTATTTATGTTGCTATATTTGCAAGTATCGCTGCTTATTTTGCTTGGAATAAAGGTGTATATTTGATTGGACCAAACAGAGCTGGTTTATTTTTACACTTCATACCTGTATTTGCTGCAATTTGGGCAATAACTTTTTTAAATGAAAGTTTTGCAATATTTCATATTGTAGGTGTTTTTTTTATAATTACAGGAATTATATTATCTAATATAAGATTTAAAAATGAACAAAATAGTCAAAACTGATCAGGAATGGAAATCTCTTCTCACAGAAGATGAATATTATGTAACAAGACAAAAGGGAACAGAACCTCCTTTCTCTGGCAAAAATTTTGAAATTATTAATGGTGGTATTTTTAAATGTAAATGCTGTGGTAATGAATTATTTAATAGTTCAACAAAATATGATTCTTATTGCGGATGGCCAAGTTTTTTTGAGCAAATATCACCTGAAGCAATTAAAACAGAGACTGATAGATCGCATGGAATGGTGCGCATAGAAATTATGTGTGCCAAATGTGATGCACATTTAGGCCATGTATTTGATGATGGCCCAGAGCCTACTGGCAAAAGATACTGTGTGAATTCTCTTTCTATTAATTACAAAGAGTTTGAATAATACTTTTTATACACTCCTATTTTCATCAATAGGTCATGCACTCATGCATATGTTTGCAGCATTTTATTTTGTAATCGTTCTGACGATAGAAAAAGAATGGAATATTTCTTATGATCAATTAATTAGATTATGGTCTCTTGGAGCTCTACTAATTGGTTTAGGGGCAATTCCTTTCGGGTGGTTAAGTGATAAATGGTCCCGTTCAGGAACAATGACAATTATGTTTATTGGAATGGGATTAGCTTCCATTTTATGTGGACTAAGTACATCAATCTCTTTTTTATTTTTTTCATTATCACTTCTTGGACTTTTCTGTTCAATTTATCATCCAGTAGGTATTCCTTGGGTAATTCATGCAGCAAACAAACAGGGAAGAGCGCTTGGTGTAAATGGCATTTTTGGTGGAGTAGGTATAGGCTCTGGAGCATTTGTAGCTGGTACTCTTACTGAATTACTAAATTGGCAATTAGCTTTTATATTGCCTGGTCTAATATCAATTATTATTGGATTTATTCTTATTTACTTAATCTTAATTGATAAAATATCTTACAAAAATTATTTTATTAAAAATGATCAAGAAGATCATTCACGAAATGAAATGATTTTAATTGCATTAATAATGCTTTTATCAATGTTTGCCCTTGGATTATCTTTTCATAATACACAAACAGCCTTACCAAAAGTTTTTGAAATACGTATAGGTAATATAAACTATATTCAAATTGGATTTATGATAGCAATTATTTATTTTATTTCTGGCGCTACAACATTTGTTGGAGGCTTACTTGCTGATAGATTTAATTTAAAAACCATTTACTTAATTGGTATATTTCTTCAGTTTCCTTGCTACTTAGGAATAGCTTATATATCTGGTTACTCTTTAGTAGTGTTATGTATTCTAGCTGCCGTATTTAATGCAAGTATTCTACCTACAGAAAACCTTCTACTTGGAAGATTTACACCTCAAAAGTATCATGGTGTTGTATACGGAATTAAGTTTATTCTCGCATTTGGATCGGGACCAATTTCTGTATTCTTAATATCAGAAATATATTCCATAACTTTAGAGTTTACTTATTTATTTTTAATTAATGCAATAATGATGGCTATAGTTTCAATTTTTATTATTTTCTTACCCATTCAGGGTAATAAAAGAATAGCTACTCAGGATTAGATTTTAACTCTTCAAGATAATTAATAACTTCATTGAATTTTTTATCAGGAATATCTTTATAGGTCATACCAAAATGATTTTTTACCTCTAAAGCAACATGAGCATAAGGATTTCTACCCTTTGGATGATTAGGGTGATCAGGTAATTTTCCTTTTAAAAAGTCGCCTATTTCTTGAATTAACTTCCAAATTTTAGATGCGTTATCTTTATTCAATTTATCTAGCTAAAGCACCCATTGGATCCCAAGGTGCTAGCGCTACTGGTTCCATATCTAAGTATTTTAGAAGTCTTTTGTTAAGATATTTTTTATCAATGACAACTTCATAGGTATATTCGTCAAACCATTCATCAGTCATCATCATATACCCTTGATTACCACTTTTTGTCCCCCAGCTATTTTCAATTTTCCATTTAGTTGAATTTCTTTTTTTAATATCCACTCCTGTTAAGAGCATGGCATGAGTCATTTCACTATCACCGTACTCTAAACGAGTTTGTTTATTCATCTTAAATGAAGTTTGGAAGACATTTTCATAGTCGTAAATGCCCATATCAAGTACACCCATATCGCGACTAAAACGTTTACCAACATCACAACCAAACCATACAGCTTCATTGTTTTTTATAGAGTCCATTGCTGATTTTTTTAATTCTTTAATATCTACATTAAGATATTTAATAATTTGTCCTTCAACAACATTACCAAGATATTCAACGGTATACATTGTATTAAATTTTTTATTGCTCATTGGAGCATGAATTAAGCAAACTTTATCTTTAATATTGATATCTGCATATTTTTTGCAGAAATCAATTGGTGTCATATCTGAAATGACAATGTGTCTATTATCTTTATTTCTAGTAGACCAATTGATAACATCTGGTGGTTGACCAAGAAACATTGCAAGTAAATTATAAATTGTTTCCATCATGTCTTTTTTTAGAGCTGCAGAATTTTTAGCTGGTTTCTTTCTTAGTATAGAAGCAAACTCTCTTAATTTGTGTGTAAGAATATAATTCATAGCACCAGATTTACTGCTATGATTTGTTTCAGGCATTACATCTTTAGGTACTGCACCGTACTTATTAATTAAGTTTACAAACATATCCCACTGTCCACCATCTTGCACAGGTGCTTTTAAAAGATGGGTTATTAATCTGCTTTCATATGATTCATCTCTAGATTTAATAATATTCTCTAAAAAATAATTTGCTTTCTCTAACTTATCCCAAAACATGAAATAATTTTGTGAAAACTCAAATGTATTTAGTTCAAGGCTATCAACAACTTGTAAGCGCATCAGATTTAATCCTGCAAATCCCCAACATCTACCTGATGCCATTTGATTTGTTGCAGGTAGTTCTTTTTTAATAAGATTGGAAAAATTATGATTGATTTGACTAAAGTTTTCCCAATTGAGCGCTACATTGGCTAAATCATTTTTGATTAATGCATTTCGTGAAGCTGTGTTTTTATTATTTCTTAAAAATTTATTTTTAAAAGTTTTTATTGTTGATAGGGATATATTTTTAGCCATAGTCTCTATTTAAAACTATTTCAGCTTAATTCAATTCTTAACTGTTTTTTTCTTTTTTTTGAGACCCATTTTAGCTTTTCTTTCATCAATTAACCTAATGGCATCTTCTGGTTTTAAACTATCTATTGTTTGATCACCAAGAATTGATGCATTTATTTTTCCACATTTTACATATGGTCCAAATTTTCCATCATGGGCAGTAATATTTTTCTTTTCTGTTGGATGCTCTCCAAATGTTTTTAACGTCGCATTACCTCTCTGTGTAGGTTTAGCAATTAATTCAATGGCTCTTTCAAGTTCAATATCAAGAATGTTGTCTGTTTTTTCGAGAGCTTTATATTTTTTATCATGCAAAATATATGGACCATACATTCCAATACCGGCACTAACTGTTTTATTTGTTTCAGGATGAAATCCTAATTTACGTGGCAAACCAAGTAATTGAATAGCTGTGTTTAATCCTATTTCATCTGGCTCAAAATTTTTAGGAATAGAAACTCTTTTTGGTTTTTTTTCTTTTGTACCTTCACCAACTTGCATATAAAATCCATAAGGACCTTTTCGAAGAGTAATCATTTCACCTGTTTCTGGATAAATGCCAATTTCTTTTGGTCCACTAAGAGCAGCGCCATCTTTATCGTTTAATTGATTAAACTGAACTGTATATTTGCAATCAGGATAATTAGAGCAGCCAATAAATCCTCCAAACTTTCCAACTTTAATTCCTAGTCTTCCATTATCACAGGTTGGACATTTCCTTTTTTCATCTGCTCCGTTTGGAGGAAAGAAATGTGGACCTAAGGCTTCATCTAAAACATCAATAACTTCTCTGTTTGATTTACCTACAGTTTCGTCACAAAGTTGTTTAAACGTTTCCCAAAATTTTCTTAGAACCTCTTTCCAATCAAGCTTACCATCAGAAATTTCGTCAAGTTGATTTTCAAGATCAGCGGTAAAATCATATTCGACATATTGATTGAAATATTTCTCTAAAAATATCGATACTATTCTTCCTCTATCATGAGGATTAAAACGTTTTTTATCTAAAATTACATAATCTCTATCTTGTAGAACTTTAATAATAGAAGCATAAGTAGATGGTCTACCAATACCAAGTTCTTCAAGTTTTTTAACTAAGCTTGCTTCGGTGTAACGAGGAGGAGGGGAGGTAAAATGTTGTGTCTTTTCAACTTCTTTGAGATTTAAACTCTCTCCTTCACTCATGGCAGGAAGAATTGTTTCTTTTTCTTCATCTTTATCATCATCTTTAGCTTCTTGATAAACTTTATACATCCCAGGAAACTTTATTGTTGATCCATTTGCTCGTAAAACAATTTTTTTATCTTCGTTTGTAATATCAACAGCTACTTGATCTAATACAGCACTCGCCATTTGTGAACTTACCGCTCTTTGCCAAATAATTTCATATAGCTTGTATTCTTCTAAAGTAATGTATTGCTTAATATCTTTAGGTGTGAGGTAAATATTTGTTGGTCTAATACATTCATGTGCTTCTTGGGCATTTTTAGCCTTAGATTTATAAACTCTTGGCGCTTCTGGTAAATAGTTTGCACCATAATTATCAGTAACAAAACCTCGAACTTGGTTAATAGCTTCTTTTGACATGACGACACTGTCTGTACGCATATAAGTTATTAAGCCAGTTGTTTCTCCTTTAATGTCTGTTCCTTCATAAAGGCGTTGAGCTGTGCGCATTGTTTGGCTCGCGCTAAGACCAAGTTTACGACTAGACTCAATTTGCATTGTAGATGTAGTAAAAGCAGGATAGGGATTTCTTCTAGCTTCTTTTTTCGTAATATTTCCAACAGTGAAAGTAGAATTTTTAATATCATTAAAAATTTTTGTCGCCTCACTCTCATTTTTAATATCAAGTTTATCTACTTTATTCGCATTATAAACTGTAAGTCTGGAATTAATGATTTTATCTTCTTTATTTCTAAACTCGCCTTGTAAAGACCAATATTCCTGTGGAATAAATTTTTCTATTTCAAGTTCTCTCTCACTAATTATTCTTAAGGCAACAGATTGAACTCTACCTGCTGATTTTGAACCTGGTAACTTTCTCCATAGCACAGGAGAAAGTGTAAAACCAACAAGAAAATCTAACGCTCTTCTTGCAAGATAAGCATTTACTAAATTTTCATCTATTTCTCTCGGCTCTTTAAGACTATCGAGAACTGCATTTTTTGTTATTTCATTGAATGTAACTCGGTGAATATTTAATTTTGAAAGTGATGAATTATCTCTAAGTAATTTTTCTACATGCCAAGCTATTGCCTCTCCTTCACGATCGGGATCAGTGGCTAAATATAAATTTTCAGATTTTTTTGCAGCATCTGTTATTTCTTTTATAACTTTTTTTCCACGATCACTGGTTTCCCATTTCATTTGGAAATCATTTTCAGTATCTATCGCATCATTTTTTGCTGATAAATCTCGGACATGCCCAACACTTGCTAGAACTTTGAAGTCAGAGCCTAAATATTTATTAATAGACTTTGCCTTCGATGGTGATTCAACAATTAATACATTCATAAATTTGGGCCCCAAATTTCAGTTAAAAGATAATTCGTCAAGAAATTTTAAAAAAAAGTATATTTTTACTTGGATAATTTAATTTTACTTTCAGTTTTGTTTAAGAGTCTTTTAATGTTTTCTGTGTGTTTATGATAAATAATTAAAGTTAAATAAATAAAGAAAATTAGAATATAAAAATTAAAATTAATAAAAATATAATATGCTGGAGCTACTAAAATTCCAATTAAAGATCCGAGAGAGGAGTATTTACTTACAAAAGCAGTAACAAGCCATACTAATAAAAATAAAATTGCAATATAAGGATTAAAACCAATTAAAAAGCCAATATACGTTGCCACTCCTTTTCCACCTTTAAATTTTAACCAAACAGGATAGATATGACCTAATATGGCAAAGTGGCAGAGAAGTATTTTATTCAATAAAGAAATATCTTGAAAATACATTTGTAAAATGAGGAATGGAAGAAAGCCTTTAAATATATCAAAACAAAGAACAATGAATGCTACAAATTTATTTCCTGTTCTTAAAACATTTGTTGCACCTACATTTCCAGACCCAACCTTTCTAATATCTTCCAATCCAAATAATTTTGTAAAAATTAATGCAAAGGGTAATGATCCTATTACATAAAAAAATATGATTAATGATAAACTACTTACTGGAGTCATCTCTGTTTTTAACAATTAAGTCTAAGCATGCCATTCTTACTGCAACGCCCATAGCTACCTGTTCTTGTATTAAGCTTCTTGTGACGTCATCGGCTAGTTTTGAGTTTATTTCTACACCACGGTTCATTGGGCCAGGATGCATAACAAAAGCATTTTTTTTTGCATATTTAAGTTTATTGTAATCTAAACCATACTTTTTAAAATAAATCTTTTGATTTGGCATTATTTTACCAACTATTCTCTCTTTTTGAATACGTAGCATCATAACAATATCACAATTTTGTAATCCCTTTTTCATTTCTGTATAAACATTCACAGGTAGTTTATTTAAACTTTTTGGTAACCATTCCTTAGGCCCAATAACATTTATTTTTGCACCTAACTTTGAGAGTATGATTATGTTTGATCTAGCTACACGGCTATGTAAAATATCCCCGCATATAGCAATTTTTAATTTTGAAAAATTTTCAAATTTATTTTTTATAGTAAGTGCATCTAATAATGCTTGCGTGGGATGCTCATGACTACCATCACCTGCGTTAATTACAGACGCATCTACTGTTTCTGAAATTTTTTTACTAATTCCTTCCTCCGGATGTCTCACAATTAAAACGTCAGGATTCATTGAATTAATAGTAGTCATAGTATCGAGTAAGGTTTCACCTTTATTAATTGAGCTATCTTTTACCACTACATTAATGAGATCTGCTCCTAGCCTTTTAGCGGCTACTTCAAAACTTGTTCTTGTTCTTGTTGAATCCTCAAAGAAAAGATTAAATATTGTTCTCCCTTCTAGAACGTTAATTTTTTTAATTCTCCTTTTATTAAAGGATATATATTTTTTAGATTCATCTAAGATGTGCTCAATTTCTTTCTTGGTTAAGTCAGCTGTTTCTACTAAATGAATTTTTTTAAAAATATTTTTTGTTCGTTTTAATTTGATATTTGTTTTTGAAGAAATTGATGAATAATATTTTAAAGCTATTTTTTCTGCATCTTTAAGAATTTTTGAACCTGTAGATGACCTGATTGCTTTTAATTTAGGCAATTTGACTTTCATTTGCCAATATTTTGAATTTTCTCTTTTATATAATTTTATATGTCCTGATTTAAGTAGTTTTGAATTCATATGTGTTAATAATGTGTAATTATGTGTAAACTAATTTATTAATTATTTCTATATCTATCTAAATATCCTTGTAAGATATAAGCAGCTGATTGTTGATCAAGTTTACTTTTTATCTTTGTTTTACTTACATCAGCTTTTCTCATTTCTTTGAAGATTACATCTGATGAAAATCTTTCATCCCAAAGAGCTGTAGGTTTTTTAAAAAAGGTATGAAGATTAATATTAAAATCTCTTACTAATTGGCTTTGTTTGTTTTCACTATTATCCAGGCTAATCGGCAGACCAAGAATAAATCCTCCAATTTCATACTCTTTCAAAATATCTTTCATGATAATTAAATCTTTATTAGTTCCTTTTCTTTGGATAATTGAAAGAGGTGTAGCGATTATTTTTGATCTATCGCTTACTGCAACACCAATCGTTTTAGTTCCTAGGTCTAGACCTACAAGTATTTGTGATGTATTAAGGCCATCGATTAGATTATTTTGATCATTCATATAATGGAGCTCATAAATTGAAGATTGATAAAAATACAATAAATAGAATTGCTCGTCTATCTAGAATAAAGTTAGATGATAAAGAATCTGAAGATTATATTAAGGATCTTAATTCCATTTTAGACTGGGTAGAGCAGTTAAATGAAGTAAATACTGAAAATGTAGAACCTTTAAGTAACATATCATCATCAATTTTACCTAAAAGAGAAGATTTATCTAATGATTCTAATTCTAGTGAGGAAATTCTTGAAAATGCTCCTGATAAACTCGAAGGTTTTTTTGCAGTACCAAAGGTGGTGGAATAATGTATAAATCATCTTTGAAACAAACGTTAAAAGATCTCGATACAAAAAAAATATCAATAAGAGAATTAAATCAGGATTATTTAAATAGAATTAAGGAAAATGAAAACTTAAATGTTTTTATTCATTTTAGTGAAGATAATGTTTTAAAGCAGATAGATAACTTAGAGAATGATAATTCAGCAAAAAAATTAAAAGGTATTCCGATTGCAATTAAGGATCTATTTTGTACTAAAAGTATGCCTACAACCGCAGCTTCAAAGATTTTAGAAAATTTTAATCCAACTTATGAATCTTTTGTTACTCAAAAATTATTAGATGAAGGGTCTATTTTTGTCGGTAAAACAAATTTAGATGAGTTTGCTATGGGCTCAGCTACTAATACAAGTTTTTTTGGAAATACAATTAATCCCCTATCAAAAGAGAATGAACCTTTAGCTCCTGGTGGATCTTCTGGCGGTTCTGCAGCCGCAGTTGCTGCAGATTTATGTTTAGGGGCAACTGGAACAGATACAGGTGGATCAATAAGACAGCCAGCTAGCTTTTGTGGTGTTGTTGGTATCAAACCAACATATGGTTTATGTTCACGATGGGGTATAGCTGCATTTGCATCTAGTTTGGATCAAGCAGGAATTTTTTCTCATAATGTTGAAGATGCATCAATATTATTACAATCAATCGCTGGATTTGATCAAAGAGATAGTACAAGTGCTAAAGTAGATATTCCAAATTATTTTGAAAATTTAGATGATGATCTAAATGGGAAAACTGTTGGTATACCAAAGGAGTATTCTATTGATGGTACACCAATGGAAATAAGTCAGATATGGGAAGATGCTATCAAGGTTTTAGAAAAAAAAGGTGTTAAAATTAAAAATATTTCACTTCCTCATTCTAAATATGCACTTCCTACTTATTATATAATTGCTCCTGCTGAAGCTTCCTCAAATTTAGCTCGTTATGATGGAGTAAAATATGGTTTTAGATCTGATGAAATTGATTCTCTTGATGAAATGTATGAAAATACAAGAGCTCAAGGTTTTGGAAGAGAAGTAAAAAGAAGAATTTTAATAGGAACATACGTATTATCTGCAGGCTATTATGATGCATATTATCTGAAGGCACAAAAAGTAAGAAAATTAATAGCCAATGATTTTAATAAAGCTTTTAAAGAGTGTGATTTTATAGTTACTCCTACTGCACCAAGTGCTGCATTTCCTTTAAATGAAAAACAAAATGACCCTATCAAAATGTATTTAAATGACGTGTTTACGGTCCCTGCTTCTTTAGCAGGCTTACCTGGTATTTCCATTCCCTTTGGGAAAGATAAAAATAATTTACCACTAGGTATTCAAATATTAGGAAAACACTTTGATGAACAGCAAGTATTTAATGCTGCTGTATCTCTAGAAAGATCATATGAATAATTTAATAAAAGGTGAAAAGCACGATTGGGAAATGGTAATCGGTCTTGAAATTCATGCTCAAGTAAAATCAAATTCCAAATTATTTTCTTCATCATCAACAAAATTTGGCTCTTTACCAAATAGTCAAGTTTCTTTAGTTGATGCTGCTATGCCAGGAATGTTGCCAGTAATTAATAAGTATTGTGTAGAACAGGCAGTAAAAACTGGAGTTGGTTTAAACGCTAAAATTAATAATTATTCTGTCTTTGACAGAAAAAATTACTTTTATGCTGATCTCCCGCAAGGATATCAAATTAGCCAATATAAATATCCAATTGTTGGAGAAGGAAAAGTTACAATTGATTTTAAAGATGGGACATCAAAGGATATTAGAATTGTAAGATTACATTTAGAACAAGATGCTGGTAAAAGTTTGCACGATCAAAACCCTTCAAAAACATATGTAGACCTTAATAGATCTGGCGTTGCTTTGATGGAAATTGTTAGTGAGCCTGACATTAGAACGCCTGATGAAGCTGGAATGTATATATCCAAAATCAGATCAATTTTAATGTATTTAGATACATGTGATGGAAATATGCAAGAGGGTTCTTTAAGAGCAGATGTAAATATTTCAGTAAGAAAACCTGGAGATGAATATGGAACTAGATGTGAAATTAAAAACTTAAACTCTATAAAGTTTATTAAGCAAGCTATTAATTATGAAGCAAAAAGACAAATAGAAATATTGGAGTCTGGCGGTTCTATTGAACAAAACACAATGCTCTTTAATACATCTACTGGCAAAACTAAACCCATGAGAAATAAAGAAGAAGCTCATGACTATAGATACTTTCCTGATCCAGATTTATTACCACTAGAAATTTCTAAAGAAGAAATAGGAAAAATTAAATCATCAATACCAGAGCTTCCAGATGAGCTTAAGAATAAATTTATTGAGACTTATAAATTATCTAATTATGATGCCTCAGTATTAACTGCAGAGAAACAAACATCTGATTATTTTAATGAAACAATTAATTCAGATTCAGAATTAAAAAATCATGCAAAAATAGTTGTAAATTGGATTACTTCTGAATTATTTTCATTATTAAACAAAAATAATCAAGATTTAAATAAATCTCCAGTATCACCTGAAAACTTAGGACAACTTATAAAGTTAATTTCTACAAATGAAATTTCTGGCAAAATTGCAAAAGATGTATTGGAAGATATGTTTTCTTCAGGAAAAACAGCTAGACAAATCGTAGATGAAAAGGATTTGCAACAAGTTACAGATCAGGGTGAAATAGCAAAAGTTATTGATGAGGTCATTGCAGAAAATCCAAAAATGGTCGAACAATATCTAGCAGGTAAAGATAAGTTATTAGGTTTCTTTGTTGGCAAAGCTATGAAATTAACTAAAGGAAAAGCTAATCCAAAAATGTTAAATGATATTTTAAAACAAAAATTAAATAAAAAAAATTAAACGTAAAGAATAGCATCTATAAGCAACAATTATAAATGTTAAAACTATCCAAATAATACTTCCTTTGTAATTTTCTGCTGCTCTCCAAATTCCAATAGAAATAAATATTGTCCAAATAAAAATAAAAATTTTTGAGATTAGTGCAAGATTAGTAAAATCTAAAAATGGTATTTGGGAAACAGAGCTATCCGTATTAAAAAAATAAATTTCAAGATTAAATATAATAAGCAAAACAATACCATTTAGTAGTTCACCAACTAACCAATAGGATTTCCAGAGTTTTATTTTTCCTTCAAAAAAATATTTTATTATATTTGTATTAGTCATTTTTATTTATCTTTAATATTATAATTATTCATAAATTTTTAATAGCAATTCAACAGTCTTAAATCATTTATTGGGTGTTTTTAATGTATAAGAAGTCCACAAAGAATGCCATTTAGCATAATTATCTTTTTTCTTATTACTTCCTTCAATTATAACAACACTTTCAATTAGATATTTTGTATTTTCTTTAAATAAGTAATCAAAATATCCACCCTTGTTTGTTCTAACGTATTCTTTTCTAAAATAACCATTATTTAAACTCATAATAGAAACCTTTTGATCAGCTAGTATTTTATTTTTATATTCTAATAGAATTCTTTTACTTTCATTTAAATTTTTAAGAGGATTGTCTAAAAAAATTAATTCAAAGTCCATATTTGTATCGATATCTTTACCATCAAAATTTTCCACGCTAATTAATGACTTTGCATATCTTTTATAACTTTCGAAAAAATTTTCTGGATAGTTATTTTCTCTATGTTTTTGTGCTAAATTAGGAAATCCTTTTTCTCTTGTAAATATTTCAAATTTTACTAATTTTTCATACTCAATATATTTAGTAACTGATTCAACTTGTATTACATTTAATCCTTTGAACTTTTTTTTAATATTAAGAGCTGGAATATCACCTAATCTACCTTTAATTTTTAATTTATTATCTTCAGCATACAGGAATGCAATTTTAAAATATTCTTTTGTAAATGGTATTGGTGACCCTTCAAAATTTTCTCCTATAAAGATATTCGCCACAGCTTTTTCATTATTTGATAAGTGATAATTTTTTGGATCAATCCAAAATTCATGACATAAAGAGATTTTTGTTATTGAAGTTAAGATAATAATAAATATTAATCTTTTTAAAGTAAGTTTCATCATGTTCTCTTATATAAAAATTATAAAGTTATATCTATTTTTAATTCTAGTATGTTTTTTAAATTTATTTTCAACATCTTCTATTAGTCATGAAATCAAACCATCTATTGCAGATTTTACTTATGACGAAAAATATTTGAATTTTAAAATAAGATTAAACGCTGAATTGATATTATCTAATATTGATGCATCTACTGTTTCTAATACAGACTCTTCATCACTAAGTGAAATTTACGATAAATTTAGAATTTTAAGTAAAAAAGACCTTGAAGAAATGTTTCAAAATTCTTGGAGTGAAATAAGTTCTAATATTGATATTAAAATTAATAATGAAACAAAGAAAATAAATTTAATTAAAACTGAAGTTGAAGATATAAAAAATTTTGAAATAAGTAGAGATACTCATGTTTATTTTAGAGCTTTATTGGATGAAAATTCTGAACAATTTACATTTAGGTGGGTTAAAAACTACGGCCCAATCATTCTAAGAGAGAATAATAATAACAAATTAGAAGATGAATTAGTTACAGAATATTTGCAATCAGGAATTGAATCAAGTCAATTTTCATTTAATGAAAATAATTTTAGTAAAACATTTAATAGCTTCACAAAATTTTTTGTATTAGGAATTCAACATATAATTCCAAAAGGATTAGATCATATTTTATTCATATTTGGACTTTTTTTATTTTCATCATCTTTAAAAAAATTAATTTCTCAAATAACTATCTTTACTATTGCTCATTCAATTACCCTTATATTTGTTTCTTTATCTTTAATGAGAATCAATCCTCAAATTGTTGAACCTATCATTGCACTTTCTATAGTTTATATTGGATTAGAAAATATTTTTAAAAAATATATAAAAGAATATTTAAGATATGTTGTAATTTTGTTTTTTGGATTACTTCATGGTTTAGGATTTGCATTAGTTTTGAGTGATATAGGTTATAGGAGTACAGACTTATTTATAAATCTTGTATCTTTTAATATTGGTATTGAAGTAGCGCAAATATCCATAGTATTGGTTTTATATCTATTGATTGCTTTAAATTTTGCAAAAAATAAAAATTACAGAATTTTATTTCAAGTTCCATCTTCTATATTAATTTCTTGTATTGGGCTATATTGGTTTTTTGAAAGAATTAATTTTATTTAATCAAATTTGCTGGAGTTCAAATTATCAAACTACTTAAGAAAGAAGATTTAACAACCTCTAATTTTAATAAAATTTTAGGTACACTATGGGCACAATGAATTGATAACTTATGCTAAGAAATGCTTTTTTGATAATTTCTTAGTTGTTAACAATATTTTAAATATTAATTAAATAATGTTGAGATTCCACTCTATTTTCGTTATTACATCATAATAAGTTCTATGAATAGACAAGAGGAGAGATGGGTGAGTGGCTTAAACCACAGGTTTGCTAAACCTGCGAAGGAAGTAATTCCTTCCGAGGGTTCGAATCCCTCTCTCTCCGCCATTTAGTATGTTTAAAGGAAGTATACCTGCTGTTATAACACCCTTTATTGAAGATAAAGTTGATTATAATTCATTGAATAAAGTATTAACGTATTTAATTGAAAATGGATCAAATGGACTTGTTCCATGCGGCACGACAGGGGAGTCTCCAACATTATCACATGATGAACATAAAAAAATAATTGAAGAAACAATTAAAATTACTGACAAAAGAATTCCTGTTATAGCTGGTACAGGTTCAAATAATACTTTAGAGGCAATAGAATATACTGATCATGCTGAAAAATCTGGTGCTGATGCTGCTTTAATTGTAACGCCATATTATAATAAACCAACACAGTCAGGATTATATGAACATTTTAAAATAATTGCTGATAAAACTAATATACCAATAATTATATATAATATACCTGGTAGATCTATTGTTGATATGACCATTGAAACTATGATTGAGTTATCAAAAATTAAAAACATAATCGGTGTTAAAGATGCGACTAATGATTTATTTAGACCATTACTTACTAGAAAAAAAATGCAAAATGATTTTTGTTACTTATCTGGAGAAGACGGTACTGCTCTGGCTTATTTAGCACAAGGTGGTCATGGCTGTATATCTGTTACGGCTAATGTAGCTCCAAAACTATGTTCAGAAATGCATTTTGCTTGGCAAGAAAAAAATATTTCTAAAGCTCAAGAAATTAATCTAAAACTTTCTTCGTTACATAATGTGTTATTTATAGAGTCAAGTCCTGGACCTGTTAAATATGCAGCATCATTATTAGGTTTATGTAACGAAAATATTAGATTACCCTTATCTCAAATTAAGGAAGATACAAAACAAGCAGTCAAAAATTGCCTTCAAGAATTACAACTTCTATAAATGAAAATTATAGCCGCAAACAATAGGGCTAATTATAACTTTACAATTTCAAATAAAATTGAAGCTGGTATTGTATTGACTGGATCAGAGGTCAAATCTTTACGCGTAAATACAGGATCTATTAGAGGTTCATATATTATTGAACAAAATGGTGAGCTATGGCTTTCTAACTCTTTTATAAAAAAATATCAAAATTCAGATGAGAATAACTATGATCCAAGTAGAAAAAGAAAATTATTAGTCACAAAAAGAGAATTTGGTAAAATATCAGGCTCTATTAAACAAGGTGGATTTACAATAATACCACTTTCTTTATATTTCTCAGACAAGGGATTAGCTAAATTATCATGTGGAATTGCTAAAGGTAAGAAAAAAATTGATAAAAGAGAGACGATAAAACAAAGAGATTGGAATATTAAAAAGCAAAGATTGCTTAAAAACAATTAACTATTTACATTTAAAAATTCATAACTATAAGCCCATTATGGCAAGAATAACAGTTGAAGATTGTATAGATAAATTTCCAAGTAGATTTGAGCTAGTCTTGATAGCTTCAAATAGAGCTAGAAAATTATATTCTGGAGAAAATTCGACTGTAGATATTGACAATGATAAAAATACTGTGATTGCACTAAGGGAGATAGCTGAAGAAACTCTTACAATTGAAAAATTAAAAAATGATTTAATCGAAGAATATCAAACTAATACTTTTAGTGAAGATGAAGAAATAAACGAAATAGAAGATAATATTGATGAGATTGAAGAAAAAACTACTGAAATAAATAGTACTGAAACACAGGAAAATAACATAGTTACTAACAACTCTTCAGGAGACACTTCTATTGAAACTGCACAAGATAATTTAGAAAATTCATCAGATGATGAAAAAGTGCAGGATATATAATAAAATTAAACTATAACTAAAATAAATAATTTAAATATTATTTATGATTAATAAAATTCAGAAAGAGATAGAACTAATTACTTCGTATCTTACTAATGAAGAAAAAGATAAAGTAAGACATGCGCTTAAATTAAGCGAGCAAGCTCATAGTAATCAGCTAAGAAATTCTGGAGATCCTTTTATTACTCATCCATTAGAAGTTGCAAAAATTTTAACATCAATAAAATTGGATGCTGACTCAATAGTAGCTGGTTTACTTCACGATACTTTGGAAGATACAAATTTAAATATAGAAGAAATTAATAAAAATTTTGGAAATCAAATAGTTGAGCTTGTAGATGGATTAACAAAAATAAATAAATATTCATTAAAGGTAAAGAACCAAAAGTTTGGAGAGAATTATAAAAAATTAATTTTAGCAACAACAAAAGATTTGAGAGTAATTTTAGTAAAGTTAGCTGATAGATTACATAATATGAGAACTATTCAATTTATTAAAGACGAAAATAAAAAAACTAAAATAGCATTAGAAACACTTGAAGTATTTGCCCCTCTAGCTCAAAGATTAGGAATGAAGGAATGGCAAGATGAATTAGAAGATATTTCATTTGAAGTAATTAATCCTGATGCAAAAAAAACTATTGTTGAACGATTGGAATATCTAAAATCAAAAGATGATAATATTGTTGATGAAATTAGATATGAATTAAAAAATATTTTTTTTCAAGAAGATCTATTTTGTAAAGTTGAAGGCAGAATTAAATCACCTTATTCAATATGGAATAAGATTAAAAATAAAAACATTTCTTTTGAACAACTTTCAGATATTATGGCTTTTAGAGTTATCACTAACTCAACTAGAGAATGTTACAGATGCTTAGGAATAATCCATAGGCAATATCCTTATATTCAAGGTAGGTTTAAGGATTTTATTTCTGCACCAAAATCAAATGGCTACAGAGCTCTTCATACATCGGTTATGGGACCAAAAAATAAAAAAATTGAAATTCAATTTCGTTCAAACGTAATGGATCAAATTGCTGATTTTGGTATTGCTTCTCATTGGAAATATAAAGATCCAAAAAAAATAAAAGAAAAAGATGCTAGAGAATATAAATGGGTATACGACTTAGTAGATTCAATGAATTCTTCAGTCACTCAAGATGAATTAATTAAAAATTCAAAATTAAAAGTATTTCAGAATGATATTTTTGTATTTACTCCAAAAGGACATCTTATAGAATTGCCTAAAAATGCAACTCCTATAGATTTTGCATATGCAATTCATAGTCAGATAGGCGATAAATGTGTAGCAGCTAAAATTAATGATAAGTTACAGCCATTAAAAACAATTTTAAATAATGGCGATCAAATAGAAATTATTACGTCAGAGTCTTCACAACCTTCCCCATTGTGGCAGAGATTTGCAGTAACAACAAAGGTAAAATCACAACTAAGAAGATTTTTTAGATTTAAGAAGAAAGAAGAACATATAATATTTGGAAGAGAAATATTAATAAATTATTTTCAAAAAGAAAATTATGAATTTAATAAAAATACTGAACAAAAAATATTGGATGATTACAAATATAAATCAATAAACGATTTATATGCCTCAATTGGTGCAGGGGAAATTACAGCACTTTCTGTAATTAAAAAAATTTATCCTGAATATAATTATATTCCAGTTTCAAAATTTAATGAAAATATTCAAAATACTATAAAGTTAAAAGGATTGACAGCAGGAATGTCTTATCATCTAGCTGGTTGTTGTTCTCCCTTAAAAGGGGATAGTATAGTAGGCATAGTAACAGCAGGAATAGGTGTTGCTGTTCATACGCTTGATTGTGACACTCTTACATCATACCAAGATGCTCCTGATAGATGGTTAAACATTTCTTGGGACAATCAAAATATTTTAGATACTGTATCAAATGCAAGAATTGTTGTTGTGTTATTTAATAAACCTGGAAGTTTAGGTAAGGTTACAACTGTTATTGCAAAAAATAATGGTAACATATCAAACATTCTTTTTTCAGTTAGAAAATCTGATTTTTTTGAAATTATAATAGACATTGAGGTTAGAGACGCAAATCATTTACAAAACATTATTGCAGCATTAAGAATGGAAAAAGAAGTATCTTCTTTAGAGAGATTAAAAGGTTAAAAATGATTTACGGAAATGGGATTGATATTATTGATATTAATAGAATAAAAAGAGTTATAGATAAATATGGTGATAGATTTAAAAAGAGATGTTTTAGTATTTCAGAGATAGAAAGATCAGAAAAAAGATTAAATTCGATAGAATCTTATTCAAAAAGATATGCTGCAAAAGAAGCTTGCGCTAAAGCTTTAGGAACAGGTTTGGCTAAAGGTGTATTTTGGAAAGATATTGAAGTTAAAAACAACCAGTATGGCAAACCATTTATAAAACTTCATGGTAAAGCAAAAGAAATTTTTAAAAGTATGAATAAAACTTCAAATACACAAATTGAAGTATCACTTTCTGATGAAAAAAAATATGCAATTGCAAATGTGATAATCTATGACTAAAACAAAAAAAAATAGTTTTTTTACAAATTTGAAGTCAATATTTATAGCAATCTTTATAGCTTTACTGATTAGATCATTTATATTTGAGCCATTCAATATTCCCTCAGGATCAATGAAGCCTAATCTTCTTGTAGGAGATTTTATCTTTGTTTCGAAATATTCATACGGCTTTTCAAAACATTCTCTTCCTTTTTCGTTGCCTTTGTTACCTAGAAAAATATTTCCTAATATACCTGAAAGAGGGGATGTAGTAGTTTTTAAGACCCCTGAAAATAATAGAACAGATTATATTAAAAGAGTAATTGGTCTACCTGGAGATAAAATAGAAATTAGAAATGGTATTATTTTTATTAATGGATCAGAAATTTTAAGAAAAAAATTAAATGATTTTATAGATACAGATAACAAATCGAGTAATAAAAGAGTTAGAATGTATAATGAATATTTTTTTAACAAAGAGATCAATATTCTTGATATAACAGACAATGGTATTGCGGATAATACCCAGTTATTTAATGTCCCAGAAAATCATTTCTTTGTAATGGGTGACAATAGAGATAATTCACAAGATAGTAGGTTTATAAGTACAGTTGGATTCATTCCTTATGAAAATTTAGTTGGTAAAGCCCAGTTTATTTTCTTTTCTTTAGAAAATGCAAGATTTTTACAGATATGGAAATGGCCTAACTCCATTAGATATGAAAGAATTTTACAAAAAATTCAATGATAGACAGTAAAAAGCTCAAACTATTTGAAAAAAAGATAAATTATAAGTTTAAAAATAACAAATTGTTAATTCAAGCCCTAACACATCCAAGTTTTTATTTAGAAAATGAAAAAAAAATTATCACTAATGAATTTGAAAGATTTGAATTTTTAGGTGATCGAGTACTAGGATTAATAATAGCAAACTTATTATTTACAAGATACAAAAAATTTAATGAAGGTGATTTATCTAAAAAATATTCTTATTTAGTTCAAAAAAAATTTTTGTTTAAAATTTCACAAGAATTGCAAATAGAAAATGTGCTTCGATTCAATTTTAAGAAAAAAAATAATAAAATGTTAAATTCAATTTTTTCAGATTCAGTTGAGTCATTAATTGGAGCAATCTTTATAGACGGTGGATATAAATCTTCATCTGATTTTATAACTAAATTTTGGTCAAAACATTTAGATATTGAAGTTTCTAAAACCTTAGACCCAAAAACATTATTACAAGAAATATCACAACAACTTTATAAAAAACTTCCTGAATATAAATTAATCAAAAAAGAAGGACCACCTCATTTACCTACATTTACTGTTTCAGTTAAGGTAGTAAATTTAAATAAGATCAATTCAAAAGGTTCCTCAATAAGGGAAGCAGAGAGAAATGCTGCAGAAATTGCTTTAAAAAAAATTTATGAAAAGAAAAATATTAAAAATTAGTCTTGTTGGTAAGACTAATGCAGGTAAATCAACTTTATTAAATAATCTTGTTGGAGAAAAAATTTCAATAACTAACAAAAAAATAAATACAACTGAAGACTTTGTAATAGGTATTGTTAATATTAAATATACTCAACTAGTTCTATATGA
>CABZCZ010000012.1 GCA_902524385.1 uncultured Alphaproteobacteria bacterium | reverse complement strand
GTTGGTTGTTATGTACCTGCTGGTAAATTTCCTATGGTAGCTTCTGCACATATGTCAGTTGTTACTGCCTCTGTTGCTGGGGTACCAAGAATTGTAGCCACTACTCCACCTTTTAAAGGTAAACCAAATCCAGCTGTTGTAACAGCAATGAAAATGGGTGGTGCTCACGAAATTTATGTTTTAGGAGGAATGCAAGGAGTCGGCGCAATGGCTATTGGTACAGAAACTATTAAACCAGTTGATATGCTTGTTGGACCTGGAAATGCATTTGTTGCTGAAGCAAAAAGACAATTGTATGGTAGGGTTGGTATAGATTTATTTGCTGGTCCAACTGAAACAATGGTTATTGCTGATGAAACTGTTGATGGTGAAATATGTGCAACTGATCTATTAGGACAAGCTGAACATGGATATAATTCTCCTGCTGTTATGATAACAAACTCAAGAAAACTTGCAGAAGATACATTTAAAGAGATTGATAGAATTTTAGAAATTTTACCTACCAAAGAAACAGCGAGTATAAGCTGGAAAGATTATGGGGAAATTATTTTATGTGATACCTATGAGGAGATATTATCTAAAGCAAATGAAATAGCATCAGAGCACGTACAAGTGATGACAAAAAAAGACGATTGGTTTTTAGAAAATATGACATCTTATGGAGCTCTATTTTTAGGTGCTAGAACTAATGTTGCTAATGGTGACAAAGTAATTGGCACCAACCACACTCTTCCTACAAAAAAAGCTGGAAGATACACTGGTGGTTTATGGGTTGGTAAGTTTATTAAAACTCACACATATCAAAAAATTATGACAGATGAAGCAGCTACACTTATTGGAGAATATGGATCTAGGCTTTCGCACCTTGAAGGATTTATTGGTCACACTGAACAATGCAATGTTAGAGTGAGAAGATATGGTGGTTTAAATGTAGAATACGGCAAACCTGCTGCAAAAATTAAAAATTAAATAATATTATTTTTTTTCATATAATTTAAAATTTCATCAGCTAATTCTTCAGGATTTTTTGAAACTGTTTTTAATTTTATTTCCGGTGATAAAGGTATTTCGTAATCAGAGTCAATTCCTGTAAAATTTTTTAGTTTTCCTGATCTTGCTTTTTTATATAATCCTTTAGGGTCTCTTTTTTCACATTCTTCTATAGGTGTATCAACAAAAATTTCTATAAATTCATTATCGTAAAATAAATCTCTAGCCATTTTTCTCTCAGATTTAAAAGGTGAAATGAAAGAAATTAGTGTTATTAATCCTGCGTCAGTCATTAATTTTGATACTTCAGCAACTCTTCGAATATTTTCTACTCTGTCAACATCGGTAAATCCTAAGTCTTTATTTAATCCATGCCTAATATTATCTCCATCCAATAAGTATGTTCTTTTAGTAAGTTGATGTAATTTTTGTTCTAAAATATTTGCAATAGTTGATTTACCTGAGCCAGAAAGTCCTGTGAACCATAAAGCACAGGGTTTTTGGGAGTTCAATTTAGATCTTTTCTTCTTATCTATTGTCATATCATGCCATATAATGTTATTTGATCTTCTTAGCTCAAAATCAATCATTCCAGCTCCAACTGTAAGATTATTAAATTGATCAATTATTACAAAACTTCCAAGCTGATTATTCTGAGTATAAGATTTAAAAAAAGTTGCTTTACTCAATGCAATTTTACAATATGCAATATCATTTAACTCTAGAGATTTTGCTGCAATTTTTTCATAAGAGTTGATGTTTATTTTGTATTCAAGATTAGTAATTTTACCGTTTATGTATGAATTAATAAATCTGAATATATAATTTCTTTCAGGCAACATGTTATCTTTATGCATCCATATAATATATGCTGAAAATTGATCTGCTATTTTAATTTTATCTAAATCAGTAGTAATTAAATCCCCTCTAGAAATGTCTATCTCTTTATCTAGAGAGATAGTTACTGCTTGATTTTCATATGTAAAATCTGCATTTCCATCGGGAGTTAATATTTTACCAACCCTCGCTTTCTGTCCTGATGATACTACTATGATTTCATCATTAATATTAATTTTTCCTGAAGAGATTGTTCCACTATATCCTCTAAAATCTGAACCTGATCGGTTAACCCATTGAATAGGCATTGAAAATTCTTCATCTATAGAAGATTTATCAATATCGAAACTTTCCAATGTACTAATTAATGTTTCATCAGAATACCACGGCATTTTTTTTGATTTTGAAAAAACATTGTCACCAATAAGCGCTGACATTGGAATATATTTTTTAGATAAAAAATTAAAATTTTTAGATAGTTTTTCGAATGATTGAACAATATTATCAAAATTTATTTTGTCATAATTCAAAATATCCATTTTGTTTACAGCTATTACAATGTGATTTACCCCTAACAGTGATAAAATAAAAGTATGTCGCTTAGTTTGATCTAATATGCCTTTAGTTGCATCAATTAAAACAATACCAATGTCTGAATTTGATGCACCAGTAGCCATATTTCTAGTATATTCTTGATGACCCGGTGTATCTGCAATTATAAATTTACATTTTTCTGTTTCAAAATACCTATAAGCTACATCGATTGTTATGCCTTGTTCTCTTTCAGCTTGTAACCCATCTATTAGTAATGCAAGATCTATTTCCTTACCTTGAGTACCATATTTCTCACTTTCAAATTTGGTCTGTGAAATCTGATCACTATAAATACTTTTAGAATCAAATAGAAGTCTTCCAATTAAAGTTGATTTTCCATCATCTACAGAACCACAAGTTAAGATTTTAAGTTGTTTTTTGGAATTTTGATTAATAAAAAATTTTTTTAAATCCATTAGAAATAACCATCTTGTTTTTTTATTTCCATTGATCCAATTTGATCTGAATCTATTAGTCTTCCCTGTCTCTCTGAATGCTTTGACTCTAATAGTTCAATAATTATTTCCTCAATATTTGATGCTTTAGATTCTACTGCTGCAGTTAGAGGATAACAACCAAGAGTTCTAAATCTAATTAATTTTTCTTCTATCTTCTCATCTTTTTTTATTTCTAATCTATTATCATCTACCATTATCAACATATCTTCTCTATTTATTACAGGTCTTTTTGCTGCAAAATATAAGGGGACAATGGGAATATTTTCTTGATATATATATTGCCACACATCGACTTCTGTCCAATTTGATAATGGAAATATTCTTACACTTTCATTATTTGATATTTTTGTATTAAATAAATTCCATAATTCAGGTTTTTGATTTTTGGGATCCCATCGATGATTTGTATCTCTAAAAGAAAAAATTCTTTCCTTTGCTCTAGATTTCTCTTCATCTCGTCTTGCTCCTCCAAATGCAGCGTCGAATTTATATTTATTTAATGCTTGTTTTAATGATTGGGTCTTCATAATATCAGTATGTGTTTTAGAGCCATGAGTTATTGGCCCAACCTTATAATTCACTCCTTCTTGATTTATATGCACTATTAAATCTAAGTTGTGCTCTTTAGTAATTTGATCCCTAAACTTTATCATTTCTTTAAATTTCCAAGTTGTATCTACATGTAAAAGTTTAAAAGGGATTTTATTTGGAGCAAAAGCTTTAATTGCTAAATGCAACATAACAGAAGAATCTTTTCCAATTGAATAAAGCATGACTGGGTTTTTAAATTCAGCCACAACTTCTCTAATTATATAAATGCTCTCAGATTCAAGTTTTTTTAGATGATTAAAAGTCATTTAAATTACAAATTCAATATTGCTGTAAGCAAAAAAATCGAAGTTAAGAATATTTTCTTTTTCATTATATAAAATCTCTTTATTATCGATGCTTTTAAGTTTTCCACCAGCTTCTTCAAGTATTATATGTCCCGCTGCTATATCCCATTCAGAAGTTGGTCCAAATCTAGGATAAATATCAGCAGATCCTTCAGCAATTAAACAAAACTTTAAAGAACTTCCTTTTTGTAAAATATCAAATTCATTAAAATTTTTTTTAACCCATTTTTCAATTTCAGGATTTGAGTGCGATCTACTTCTAACAATCTTAACTTTATTTGATTTTTTCTTATTAATTGAAATTCTTGTTGCTTCATTAAGTGTATTTAACTTTTTTTTAGTTAATATTTTATATGATCCAGAGTTCTTAATTGAAAAAAATAATTCATTTAAGACTGGTGAGTAAATTACACCTAATGTTGGTCTATTATTTTCAATTAATGCTATATTAACTGTAAATTCATCATTCTTTTTAATAAATTCTTTAGTCCCATCAAGAGGATCGATTAACCAATATTTTTTCCATTTTTTTCTTATTTTCCAATCAATAAATTCTTCTTCACTTAATATTGGAATATCTGGTGTAATTTTTTTAATCGAGTCGGTAATTATTTTGTGTGAAGCTAGATCTGCTTTTGTTAAAGGAGATTCATCAGCTTTATAAATGAAATCAACATTTTTATTATAATAATGTAAAATTACTTCACCTGCGTCTATAGAAATATTTACAATTTCTAATAAATTTTCTTTACTGAGCATAAACTTATAATTTTTTTTATTTATAATAAAATTTTATGATAATGTTATATTCATAGTTACATTAAATAAAGTATTTAAAACAAATGGATCAAATAATTAATAATGCATTGATAGAAATTGATAATATAACATATCTTGAAGAAACTGTCATAGTTAAAAAAATGATGGATTACTTATTACCAGAATACTCAAGAAAAAAAGATCAGATAAATAATAGAGCTTTAGAAATTGTAAGGGAGTCTAGAAAATCTATTAGTTTAATTAAGAGTCCTATTGAACATCTTCTACAAGAATATAAACTTAATACTGAAGAGGGTACTGTTCTCTTATGTCTAGCAGAAGCTTTACTTAGAATACCAGATCAAAAAACTATTGATAGACTTTTAGAAGACAAGTTTACATCGACGGATTGGAAAAAACATACTGGTTTTGATAAAGGTATATTTGTAAATGCTTCATCATGGGCATTTTTAATAACTGGGAATATATTAAAAAGAAGTAAGTTTGATGAAAGTTCAATAGAAGAAAATTATAAAAGCCTCTTAAAGAAAAGTTCAGAGCCTGTTTTTAGAAGAATAATTAGAAAAGCTGTTATGGTTTTAGCAAAACAGTTTGTGTTCAAATCTAAAATGGAAGAAGCAGTTAAATTTACAAAATCAGAAAAATATAAAAATAATATTTTTTCCTTTGATATGTTAGGAGAAGGCGCAAGAACGGAAGAGGATGCTGAAAAATATTTCCAAGAGTATAAAAAAAGCATCGAGTTCACTGGTAATATTTTATCTAGTGATGAAGATGTGAGATATTCTAATGGAGTATCAATAAAACTTTCTGCACTAAACTCAAGATATGAAAGACATAAATATAAAGATTTAGAAACTGAATTAATTCCAAAATTGATTGAGTTAGGACTTCTTGCCAAAAAGAAAAATATTCAATTGTGTATAGATGCTGAGGAAGACAAAAGATTTATATTATCTTTGAAAGTACTTAAGAAATTAATTGAAACAAAGGAACTTAGTAATTGGAATGGCCTAGGTTTAGCTTTGCAGGCTTATCAGAAAAGGGCCTTTTATGCTATTGATTGGATAAATAATATAGCAATAAAAAATAATAAAATTATACCAGTTCGTTTAGTTAAAGGAGCCTATTGGGATAGTGAGATTAAAGCTGCACAGGAATTGGGATTAGAAAAATATCCAGTTTTTACAAGAAAATCTATAACTGATTTGTCTTGGATGGCATGTGCAATTAAAATGTTGAAATATCAAAAAAATATATTTCCCGCTTTTGCAACTCATAATGCACATTCAATAGCATTTATTGAAGAAATAGGAAAAAATTCAAATTTTGAATTTCAAAGAATCCATGGAATGGCTGATATTCTAAACGATTATTTTAATAAAAATTTAAATAATAATTATTCTAAATGTAGAATATACGCACCGGTGGGCAATTATGAAGATCTCCTTCCTTATCTAATGCGTAGATTACTCGAAAATGGCGCAAACACCTCTTTTGTAAATAAATTAAATGACCTGAAAATACATATTGATGAATTAATTTCAGATCCTATAGAAATTGTACAATCTTATAAAGAATATGACAATCCATATATTCCATTACCTAATAAAATGTTTTTACCAACTAGAGAAAACTCATTAGGTACAAATTTATTTAGTGAGAAAACAATTGCAAAATTAGAAAATTTTTTTAACTTAAATGATGAAAATCATAGTGCTCATTCATTAATATTAAATAAAGAAAAAATTAGTTCAAATAAGGTTAAAATTTTTTCTCCTTCATCTAATACGAAAATAGTTGGTAGTGTAAGTTATGCAGATGAAAATATAATTAATGATGCGTTAATGGTATCTCATGAATATCAAAAAAAATGGAGTAGTGTTAGAATTGATGAAAAGATAAAAATAATTAAAAAATTTGCTTTCTTATTGGAAAAAAATAAAGAAGATCTTTTAAAAGTTTGTGTAAATGAAGCAGGTAAAACAATTAATGATTCATATAATGATTTAAGAGAAGCGATCGATTTTTGTTATTACTATTCCAGTGAGGCTAAAAAGATATTAAATAAAGAAATTATATTTGACGGTCCTACTGGTGAAAAAAATAAATTAATTTATGAGTCTAAGGGAGTTATTTTCTGTATAAGTCCATGGAATTTTCCAATAGCAATTTTTGTTGGTCAGATTGTTGCAGCTTTGTTATGTGGAAATACCATAATAGCCAAACCAGCTGAACAAACATCCATTATTGCATATAAAATTATTAAACTTTTATTTAATGCTGGTTTACCAGTAAATGCATTGCAATTAATATTAGGTGAAGGCTCAAAAATAGGTGAAAAAATATTACAAAATAATTATATAAAAGGTGTATTGTTTACAGGCTCGTGTGAAACAGCAAAAAGTATTCAAAATGATTTAAATAAAAGAGAAGAATTGGTGTCATTGACTGCAGAAACTGGTGGTCAAAATTTTATGATTGTTGACTCATCTGCACTTACAGAGCAAGTAGTAGATGATGTAATTGAGTCAGCTTTTAACTCTGCTGGACAGCGCTGTTCGGCTTTAAGAATATTAGCCATACAAAACGAAGTATATGATAAAACTATACAAATGTTAATTGGTGCAACTAAAAAAATCAAAGTTGGGTTACCTGATAAACTTGAAACTGATTTAGGCCCACTAATTGATGAAAATGCAAAGAAAAAAATTAATGATCATTTAACAAAATTTAAAAATAAAATTTTATTTGATCTACCAATTAATAATGACTTAAATGGTTTCTATGTAGGTCCTAAAATTATCGAATTAGATAAACTAGGTGATATTAAAAACGAAGTTTTTGGTCCCGTTTTACATGTCTATAAATATGATTCTAATGAACTTGAAAAATTAATTGAAACAATAAATGAGATGAATTATGGTTTAACATTGGGAATACACAGTAGAATAGATAATACTATCAATTATATTTTTAAGAATGCAAATATAGGAAATATTTATATTAACAGAAATATCACAGGGGCTGTAGTAGGTGTGCAACCCTTTGGTGGCAGAGGTCTGTCGGGAACAGGTCCAAAAGCAGGTGGACCTAATTATCTGATTAATTTACTTAATGAAAAAACTTATTCTCATGATATGACAACTTCTGGAGGTAATGCTTCACTATTTATGTTGCCTGAAAAAAAATAATTTAACTAATTACAAACTCTGGTTTACCTAATTTCGTAAAATCTAAATCTACTCCAAGGCCATAGTTATCTGAAGCCTTAAATTGTCCATTTATTCTTTTCGGTGATCCGTCAGAATAACTAATAGCATTATAACTATTAAAATCTGTTGAAGAAAAACGGTGATCAACAGGTGTACTATGTGCTAAATGTGATATTGCTGCCGTTGCTATATCACCACCCCAAGAGTCTTCTATGGTCATAGGAATATTAAGCTCAATGCATAAATCTCTAATTTGTTTACTTTTAGTCAGACCGCCTAATTTACTAATTTTAAGGTTAATGATATCCATTGCATTATCTTTGTAAGCAGTTAAAAAACTATTTAAAGAAAAAATACTTTCATCTAGAATAAAGGGCTTATTATTTTTCTCTCTTATCAAAAGACATTCATTATAAGATGCGCAAGGTTGTTCATAATAGATATTTAAATGACATGTTTTATCTATTACCTTAAGTGCCTCATGAGTTTTCCAACCTGTATTTGCATCAGCAACTAAGATATTGCTATCATTAAGTATAGAATCAACTTGTACTATCCTTTCAATATCTTCAAGATAATTACCGCCTACTTTTAATTGAAATCTTTGATATCCCTCACTTTTGTATTGCTTTACACTTTCTTTCATTTTTTCAGGATGTTCTTGAGATATGGCTCTATATAAATTAATAGTTTCTCCATATTTACCTCCAAAGAGTTGCCAGATTGGAGCTTTATAATATTTTCCTATTATATCCCAACAAGCCATATCAATAGGAGATTTAACATATGGATGACCATATAAACTTTTGTCCATCTCCAAATTGATTGTATTTATATTTATAGGATCTTTTCCTATTAGATTTTTTCCAATTTCTAAGATTCCTGATCTAACACCTTTTGAATATGCTGGTAAGTAAGAGGATCCTAAGTTACAAACCTCTCCTACTCCTTGAATATTGTTATCTGTTTCTATAACTACGATTGTGCAATCAAAATTATTAACTATATTTTCATTAGCCCACTTGTATGCTTTTTCTATCAGTGGAATATCAATCTGATAAACTTTAATATTATTTATTTTCATTAAAATAATTATCTAAATTATTTTTAATTCTCTATTAAAAGTTGTCAATGATTCACAAGAGTTATTAGTTATAAGCACATCATCCTCAATTCTTATTCCTAAATGATTTTCTTTATACAAACCTGGTTCGATTGTAATTACCATTCCCTCTTCTAATAATTCATGATTTTTTCTCATTACATATGGATCTTCATGTACATCCATTCCTAAACCGTGGCCGGTTTTATGAACTATATATTCTTTAAAATTCGACGATTCTAGGATTTTCATAACATTATCATCTAAGTCATGCATAGAAATCCCAGGTTTTGAAACTTTCCTTCCAACTGAGTTTGCTTCGTGGACAACATCGTACATGTTTCTATTTTCTTCATTGACTGAGCCTAAAAAAAAAGTTCTAGTAATATCAGAGTTGTAACCATTAACATTCGCACCAAAATCAAATAAAATACAATCACCTTTTTTTATGTGATAATCATCTCTGGAGTGACCATGACATAATGCAGAATTTGAACCAGCTAAAACAAGTGGCTCGAATGCAATATCGTTTGCACCAAATTCTAATAATTTTTGCATCAGAAATTTTTTAATTTCAATTTCAGTTCTTCCCTCTTTAACAAAATTAATGGTATCACTAAGAGTTTGTTCAGCTATATCTACTGCTTTACGTATATTTTCAACTTCATATTTTCTTTTATGTAATCGTATTTTACTAATTATTTTATGAGCATTTTTTATTTTAATTTCTTTTGAAGCTTGCATAATTGCCTGCATCTCAAATGCTCGCATTAATTGACCTTCAATTCCTAAATTAAAATTATTACCTAATAATTCAAAAGCTTTATTAAAAGCACTTTGAAATCCATCGTTATCTTGCCATTCAATTATTTCTGCATCGAAATTTAAATTAATAAAGTTAGAAACCTCTAAAACTGGAACTACAGCAACAGGCTTATGAAACTTTGAAATTATTAGTACAAAGGGCCGTTCCATTAAAAAAAATTGACCGCCAGTTATATGTCTAAAGTTTGGACCAGGGACTAAAGCAAACGCATCTAATTCATTTTTTTTATCATTAAGTAATCTTTGTAATTTTTCTATCATTATATTTTTTTCTCCATTTTTAGTTGATGTTTAATAAAATAAGGAATTAAAAAAACAGTAAGAAAATCAATTTTTTTAAAATCTTTGTCTGAATAGTGATTTTCTTTATTAAGGATATTTACAGTTCCTATTGGCCTTCCTTGAAAAAGAATTAATAAATTTATTATTGAGCCACATCCTAACGAAAAAATTATTTCATAATCAAAAAATATTTTTTTAATCTCTTTTTTTGATTTACAAATAAAATGTTGTTTATTTTTAAGAACTTTAGTTGACCAGATATTTTTCGGCATTTTTTTTTGGCCAAGTATTGGATATATTTTATTATTATTTGAATATACTCTTTCACAAAATTTTAATTTTTGATCAATAACTGTAAATGTTATTAGTTTGTGCCCTATTAAAGAATGAACAATTTTATCAATTTTTTTATAAAAATTTTTTTCATTTTCTTTTTTTATATCTTTAATAAGTTTTTGATTTAAATTAAACACAAGTTATTTTTTTCTTAAATCTTCTGTTGCTTTATGATCAATTTCAAGGTTTTTAGTAATGACAACTTTATAATCTTCTTTTGCCTTCTCTATTGAAACATACCTATTTTTTACATCTTTTAAAACATTATCAGGTTGTCTTTCGAGAGGTTCTTCGAAACCTCCTCCTCCTCCAGTATAAGTTGTCAAAACTGTTCCATTTTTAATTTGTAATCCGTTTGCTTTTAAAATATTTTTTTCTGGTGAATCAGGTATTTTGATATTTACATTAGGTGGCATGCCATCTTTTCCACCAAACAAACCCCAAGCAGGAGTAACAGATCTTTCGAACCACAATGAAACAAATCCATCAGTATTGATTGTGTATTCCCTGTATAGTCCAGATCCTCCTCTGAATTTACCAAGCCCACCAGAATTTTCTCTAAAACCATAATTAAAAATTGAAACAGGATACTTATTTTCAAAAACCTCTATGGGTAAATCCTTAAAACCACCATTAACGTTATTAATTAGAGCATCAGCTCCATCTGATCCTTGAAAACCTCCCCAACCTCCACAAGTGGGTTCAACAGATAAAAAAGGAAATTTATTTCTTGGATCGACACCTCCAATAAATATAACCATCGAGTCACCATAATGTGCTGCTGCTGAATGTTCCTTGGCTGATCCCGAAAGTGCTTTTACAAAGGCATCAATAAGCAATCCAAGACTTGAAAAATACCACTGGCAAGCTGCAGGTTCTTCAGCTTTGAAAATTGATCCCTTTGGTGCAGTTACATCTAGTGTCTTGAATGTACCACCATCGACTGGTCTCTTAGGGTTAATTAGCAGTTTAAAAGCTACTCTGCATGCTGAGATTGTTTGAGCAAATCCACAGTTAACAGGTCCTTGAGTTTGATCTGCTGAACCATCTAAGTCAATTGTTATCTTTTCATCTTCAACAATTACTTTCATGTTGATCTTAACTGGATCACTGCCAAGACCATCGTCATCCAAAAAACCATCAGCGTAATAAGTACCATTCTTTATACCTTTTACTGCTTCTCTTTCTAATTCTTCAGATTGTCTAAAAATTTCATCTCTTGCTGATTTAACTAAATCGATTCCAAATCTATCAAGTATTCCCTGAAATCTTTTTTCACCAGTTTTACCTGCTGCAATTTGAGCATTCATATCTCCAATTAATGAGTAACCAAATCTCCCATTGATTCTTAAAAATTCAATTATTTCTTTCTTTGGTTCATTATTTTCATATAATCTTGTAACAGGCCATCTAAAACCCTCTTGGTAAATATTAGAAGAATCCATTGAGCCACCTGGATCCTTTGCACCTACATCTAACCAATGTGCTCTACTAGCAGAGAAGCCTGCTAACTGTCCATTCCAAAAAATTGGAGCAAAAATTGTGATATCATTAAGATGTGTTCCAGTAAAAAAGGAATCATTTACAAAAAAAATATCACCTTCTTTAAAATAATCCCATCCATAAATTTTAGCAGTTTCTTGAACACAAACTTGAAGATTACCTAAAAATAAAGGTAGGCCAGAAGATTGACCCAACACTTCACCTTTTTCATCTAAAAGAGCTACAACACAATCTTTACCTTCATAAATAACAGGAGTGTAAGCACTTCTGATTAAAACCGCATTCATATCTTGTGCGATAGAAATAAATGCATTTCTAATTATTTCAGTGCTAATTGGATCTGCTTTTTTCATAATTTATCCTTAGTTATGATAATATTACCTAATTCGTCTTTTACAATTGAATAATTTGGTGGAATAACAGTTGTTGCAGTTGATTCTTCAATTACTGCTGGTCCTTGAAAACTTTCATTTATTTTAATATTTTGTCTTGAGTATATTTTTGTTTCATATTCTTTTTGGTTAAAAATAATTTTTCTTTTTGAATCTTTAATTGTTTTATCAACTTCTATACTCTTTACAGAGTCTGTTTTTTTAATCTTTCCTGTTGCAATTAATCTTAAATTTATAAATTCACTTGGACCTTCAGGGGTTGAATGACCGTATTGTTTTTCATATGTTTTATGAAAATTATTATTAATTTCATTCAAGTTAAAAGGTTCATTAATATCAACATTAACATAATATTCCTGACCAATATATCTCATATCAGCTGTTAAGCTAAAACTCATGTCATTTTCAATAACATTTTCACTTTTTAATAAGGTTATTGCTTCATCTTTTAACTTATTAAAATTTTCTAAAAGTTTATCTTTTTCTAATGATTGAAAATTTTGATAAAAATTGACAGTCAAATCTCTTCTGATATCTGTTTGTAACATACCCCAGGCAGAAAAAGTTCCAGGATCATTTGGAACTATTATTTCATTAATCTCAAGTTCTTGAGCTAACCAAACAGCATGCATAGAACCTGCTCCTCCAAAGGCAACCAAACTAAATTCCCTTGGATCAATTCCTTCTTTAACAGTAATAGTTCTTATTGCATCAGCCATTTTGGCATTAATGATCGACAAAATACCCTCAGCTAATTCAGATGAAGATATATTAAGTTTTTCAGATAAACTTTTTAAAACAATTTCAGAGGCATTCAAATCTAAATCCATCCACCCACCAAGTTTAGATTCTTTACCTAGCCTTCCTAAATATAAGTTTGCATCAGTAACAGTTGGTTCTTGCCCACCTTTACCATAACATGCTGGTCCAGGACTAGCTCCTGAACTTCTTGGGCCTACCCTAAGCGCTTCATTTTCTAACCATGCAACTGATCCTCCACCAGCTCCTATTGTATGAATATCTACAAGTGGAATTAACAAAGGAATAAACTCTTGTTCAGTTTCATTAGTTACAGAAGGTTTTCCATTTATAATTAAGCTCATATCAAAAGAAGTTCCGCCCATATCTACACAAATTAAGTTTGGTCTTTTTATTAATTTAGATAATGCTTGACCTCCAATTGTTCCTCCTACAGGACCAGATAAAAGAGTTTTTACTGGTTGTTCAAGAGCTGACTCAGCTCTTATAACACCGCCATTAGACTGCATTATATAAAGAGGTTTTTTATAATTACTTCCCTCAAGTTGTTTTTGTAATGATTTTAAATAATTGTTTGTTACTGGGCCAATGTAACTATTCATTACCGCGGTAGAAGCTCTTTCATACTCTCTCCACTCTCTGGCAATTTCATGTGAAAGTGAAATGACTACATCTTCCTTGATAAGTTTTGATAGATAATTTCTACTTTGAATTTCGTGCTGAGGATTTACATATGAATGCAAGAAACAAATTGATACTGCTTTAATATCTTCTTTATTTATTATTTCAGCAATATTTGAAAGATCATCTTCATTTAGCTTTGTTTTAATAGAACCATCCCACATTGTCCTTTCTTCTACTTCGAAAACATCTTTTCTTGGAACTAGTGTTCCTGGTTTTGTATATCTAACATTATATAATTCTTTTCTGTCTCCTCTTGCAATTGTATATGTATCACTAACTCCTTTTGTCATTATTAATAAAACTCTTGAACCTTTTCTCTCTAAAAAAGCGTTCAAACCAACAGTTGTTCCGTGAACAATAAAATCTATATTTTCAATTTCTAAATTTGAATTTAAACCATTAAAGACAGCATTCGCTGGGTTTTCAGGTGTTGAGAGCACTTTAATTGTTTTAATATTATTGTTTTCAGTATCATCGACTACTATGTCAGTAAATGTTCCCCCTATATCTGCTGACACTCTATACATAATTAACGAATTAAATTGATATTTAATTAACAGTTAATATCAAAAAATTCTTTAATTCCAGTAAAAAATTGTTTTTTTTAATATTTTTTAATTAAATAATTTCAATAATAATTCTTTGACATTAGACATTAATATTTGAAATGTTATTGTAATTATGATTAGTTAAAAAAATTAAGTAAAACATTCTTTTAGGAGGTTTAAATGAAAAATAAAATTATACAAATTTTTGCATTGCCGTTATTTGTATTTTTTCTTTCATTTTCTTCTTCAGCAGCAAATTTAAATATTGCTTTTTTTGCTTCATCAAGTGAAAACGGTTACAATCAAGCAACCTGGGAAGGTGTGAAAAAAGCTGCTAGTGAAGCAGGAAATGTTAATGCAGAAATATTCAATGGTGAATTTAATGCAACATTACAATATGGACAAATAGAAGACATAATAGCATCTGGTAAATTTGATGGTTTTGTTGTGGTTCCAAATGATACTGTCGGTATTGCAGGCGCAATAGAACAAGCCATAGATGCAGGTATAAAAGTTGCTACAAGTCTTTTTCCAATTGGTCCTGATTTAACTACTTTAGAACCACAAGTAAATGGACTTACTGCAACTGCCGCTGGTTCTCCAGTGTACGGAGCAACTCTACAAGCTAATGAAGTTGTAAAATATTGTGCTGATAAAAATCCTTGTAATACAATTATAATGATTGGACAAAAAATTTATCCATTTGACAAATTAAGATACGATACTTTCCTTGATATTTTGGGTAAAGAATCAAATATAAAAATAGTTGCAACTGTTGAGGGTAATTATTCACCAGACGTTTCATTAACTGGAATGACAGATGCACTACAATCAGCAAAAGATGTTCATGTAGTTTTATCAAATGCTGATCAACATCTTTTAGGTGCTGAAATTGCACTTGCAGATGCAGGTTATAATGTAGAGGACTTATATCTAATGGGAGGGGGTGCTGCAGAAGTGGCTATTGATGCTATAAAAGCTGGTCAATGGGATGCAACTTTTATAGGAGTACCTTTTTCAGAAGGATACCTTGCTGCAAAAGCAGTTATAGCTGCGCTTAACGGTGAAAGTGTTGATCCTGTAATTGATATTACCAAACCTGAAATTGTTGGTATTGATCCAATTATTACTAAAGAAGTTTTAGATGCTAATCCAGGCTGGACACCTGAATGGGGAGGTTAATTAAAGTTTTTTAGTAAACAAAAAATGAATACAAATAATGAACCTGAATTAGATAAAAATAATTCAGGTTCTAAAACAAAAATCACATTAAAAAATATTATCAAATCTTTTTCTGGAATAACAGTTCTAAATGACATTAATTTAGAATTTACTTCAGGTGAAATTCACGGTTTAGTTGGTCAAAATGGAGCTGGAAAATCAACATTAGGAAAAATTATAGGAGGGCATTATAAATTATCTTCTGGTAAGATTTTTCTTAATAATAACTTAATCAAAAAATGGTCATCTAAAATTGCACTTGATAATGGCATAGCAATGATTCATCAAGAGTTAGCTCTGGTTCCTGATATGACTGTTTATGATAATATATTTCTTGGAATTGAAGAAAATTATTATGGAATTATAGGTAAACAAAATACAAAATTATTTAATGATCTTGATCAAAAAATTGGATTTAATCTTGATCCTAATCAAAAAGTATCAAGTTTACGTATTGCCGATCAACAAAAAGTTGAAATAATTAGAGCTTTAGCAAGAAATGCCAGAGTTATTATTATGGATGAACCAACATCATCATTAACAAATGATGAAGTAATCAAACTTCATGATTTAATGCATAAATTAAAAAAATCAGGATATTTAATAATATATGTTTCACATTTCCTTGATGCAATTATTGAGGTTTGTGACAAAATATCAATATTAAGGGATGGTAACTTAATTCGTTCATCTAAAATTCAAAATGAAACAAAATCAAGTATTGTTGAGGCTATGCTTGGCACTAAAGAAGAAATTGCTTTTCCAAATAAAAAGAAGGATAAAATCTTTGATAAAAAAATATTAGAATTATCAAACATCAGAACATATACTGGAGTAAAAAATGTCAACTTAACAATTAATAAAGGAGAAATTGTTGGTTTATTAGGTTTAGTTGGAAGTGGAAGAACAGAAATATTAAGAAGTATTTTTGGCATTGATCAAGTTCAAAGCGGAAGTATAAAATATGAAAATGAAATAACTAATTTCAAAAAAGTTGAAGATGCAATTAATAAAGGTATTGTGATGATACCGGAAGATAGAAGAAAATTAGGTTTAGTATTTACTCAAAATACAAAGTCAAACATTTCAATTACTAACTTAAATAATATTAGTAAAAATCAAGTGATAGATACTCAAAAAGAAATTAAACTTGTTAAAGATTTAATAAATTTATTAGATATTAAACCTACATCACCAAATGGAAATATTGCTTTTTACTCAGGAGGCAATCAACAAAAAGTTCTGTTTGCAAAATGGATTTTTAACTCACCAAAATTAATTTTATTAGATGAGCCTACAAGAGGAATTGATGTAGGAGCAAAGAGAAAAATTTATGAATTAATAAACAACCTTTCTTCAAAAGGTGTAGCTATTTTATTAGTGTCTTCAGAACTAGAGGAGGTTATGGGTCTTGCAGATAGAGCATATTTAGTTAAAGAAGGTGAAACAATTAATGAAATTATTCCATATCAAACTTCTATCGATAACGTTCTTTTTGAATTATTTGGTGCAGAGAAAGTAAGCAATGAATAGTTCACAAATAATAAATTTTTGTAGAGATTATGCTGTTTTAATTTTAATTGTTTTATTAATGATAGTATTGACACTTTCAAGTGATGCTTTTTTAACTCCAAGAAATTTATTGAATATATTAAATCAAAATGCACCTTTAGCTATCATTGCTTGCGCCCTTACACTTGTTATAATTGTTGGAGGATTTGATTTATCTACTGGTGCAATATTTGCAGTAGCTAGCGTAAGCTCGGCGTGGATTGCAATTAATTATAATCCATATATTGGTTTATTGATTGCCCCAATTATAGGAATTATTTTAGGATATTTAAATGGAATAATAATTACATCATTTAAAGTGCACTCTTTTTTATCAACAATTGCAACGAGTTTAGTGTTTAGGGGTTTAGCAATTTTAATCACAGGAGGATTTCTAATACCAGTCAGAATGAAAGAGTTTACTTGGTTGGGAAGAGAAAAAATTTTTGAAGTGCATGTTGCAGTATATATTCTTATAGTTTTTGCAATTATTTCTACTTTTATTTTAACTAGGACAACAATAGGAAGATATATTTTTGCTATTGGTGGAAATGAAGATGCATCAATATTATCAGGTATAAAAGTCAATTTTATCAAAATTTTTGCTTTTTCTTTCTGTGGACTTGCAGCTGGAATAGCTGCGGCAATACAAGTATCTCGAATATCATTAGGTACATCTCAAGCTGGTTTGGGAATGGAGCTTCAAGCTATAGCCGCAGTAATATTAGGAGGAACAAGTATTTATGGTGGTTCAGGTGCTGTTTGGCGATCAATAGCTGGTGTTATGCTTCTTGCATTAATTAATAATGGTTTCAATATTTTAAATGCTGATCCTTTTTATAAAGACTTAACAACTGGTCTTGTAATTATTGCAGCTGTAGCTCTAACATCTGGTAGAAAATAAAGTTATACGTAAATAAAATATATATAAGAAAAATATAAACATATACCTATAAGTCCATATAATCTTCCTAGCTTTTTGAAAAAAAGCATAAAAAATAAAACTAAAACTGTAATAAAAATCATAAAAAAAAGATCTTGAGTCACTAAAATATTAGGAATTGAAAATTTACCAAAAAAAGAACTTATTCCAAGAACTCCGAGTACATTATAAATATTTGATCCTAAAATATTTCCTAATGCAAAATCTACTTTTCTTTTAAAAGCAGATATTATTCCTACAACTAATTCAGGTAGTGATGTACCAAAAGCAATTAATGATAATCCTATTACTGTTTCAGAAACGTTGTATTTTTTTGCAATTTTGATTGATGAATTAACTAGTAAATCTGAGCCTAAAACTATTAAGATAATACCTAATACAATAAATATTAGTGAAATTATCATTGAGTAATTATTTTTATCTATATCTGAGTTATCTATTTCTCCTTTTTTTATTTGATTGTACATTAAATAAATAAGAGCAATAATAGCAACAATTCCAAAAATATAATTGAAATAAAAAAATGTCATAGTAATTAAAACAATACCTAAGAAGATATTTATCCATGCTTGATTAATTTGGTTTTTATTTATATTTAGGATTGGAAAAATTATTGTTGTTGCAGCCATAACAAGTATTAGATTAGCTATGTTGCTTCCAATTACTGCACCTAAAGCAAGGTTAGAATAATTATTTAGAACTGCATTAATACAACTTGCTAACTCTGGCAGAGAAGTACCCCCTGCTACAATTACGACTCCTATAGCAAATAATGAAATGTTTATTTTTTTTCCTAAACTAACTGAACCTCTTATAACGATTTCCGCACCTAATACTAAAAGTCCCAATCCTATTATTGCGAAATAGATATCCATTAACAATTTAATTATTTAAATTAGATATATGTTTAAATTAATTAGTATATAGCAAAAAAAATTTTAAATAATTAATGATAAAAAATAATTATTGAATTAAAGTATCTTTAGGGTCAATTCCAGCAACTTCAACTGGTGCTTTCATTGCATCTCTTCTAAAGGGTTCTCCTAGTTCTTGATTTAACATTACTTCTATAAAAGTAGTTACACCTTCCATTTGATCTTTACAAGATTGTTCTAAAGCTTCAGTAAGCTCCTCTTGAGTATGAACCTTAACACCTTTAAATCCACATGCTTCTGCAATCTTTGCATAGCTTAATTTAGGATCAAGTTCAGTGCCAACAAAGTTATTATTATACCAAAGTGTAGTATTTCTTTTTTCCGCTCCCCATTGATAATTTCTAAAAATTATCATAGTAATACTTGGCCATCCATCTCTATTGCAAGAAGTCATTTCACTCATACTAATTCCAAATGCTCCATCACCTGCAAAGCCTACAACTGGTGTATTGGGACAACCTATTTTTGCTCCAATTACAGATGGAAAACCATAGCCACATGGTCCAAATAAACCAGGTGCTAGATACTTTCTACCATTCTCAAAAGTTGGATAAGCGTTACCTATCGCACAATTATTTCCTATGTCACTTGATATAATTGCATCTTCTGGTAGGCCTGCTTGAATAGCTCTCCATGCCATTCTTGGTGCCATTTTCTCTGGCTCTCTATCTCGTGAGTCTTTGTTCCAAGATGTACCAGGATCATCCTCTTCATGATCAAGCCCTGTTAATGTCTGAAGCCATGAAGACTTTGTTTTATGAATTAACTCTTCACGTTCTTTTCGATCTTGATCTCCTGCATTTGATGAAAGATTTTCTAATATTTGTTCTGCAACCAGTTTTGCATCTCCACAAATACCAACACTAATTTTTTTTGTTAAACCAATACGATCAGAATTAATATCAACTTGAATTACATCTGCATTTTTTGGCCAATAATCTATTCCATAACCTGGTAAAGTTGAGAAAGGATTTAACCTTGTACCAAGTGCGAGAACTACATCTGCCTTATATATTATTTCCATTGCTGCTTTAGATCCATTGTATCCTAAAGGACCAACAGCAAGAGGATGTTTGCCTGGAAAACTATCATTATGTTGATATCCGCAAGCAACTGGAGCACTTAATTTTTCCGCAAGTTTTTTGCAATCATCAATGGCGTCAGCTAAAATCACTCCAGCACCAGATAAAATAACTGGGAATTTTGCATTAGATAAAAGATTTGCGGCTTCTTTGATTGCTTCTGTTCCCCCAGATGGTCTTTCAAACTTAATTATAGGTGGCAAATCAATATCGATAACTTGAGTCCAAAAATCTCTTGGTATATTTAATTGAGCAGGAGCAGATCCTTTAATAGCTTTTGAAATAACTCTATTTAAAACTTCTGCAACTCTGGAGGGATCTCTTACTTCTTCTTGATAACACACCATATCTTTAAATAAGTTCATTTGCTCAACTTCTTGGAATCCTCCTTGACCAATAGTTTTATTAGCTGCTTGAGGAGTAACTAAGAGCATTGGAGTATGATTCCAAAACGCAGTTTTTATAGGTGTAACCAAGCCAGTTATACCTGGTCCATTTTGCGCAATGCACATTGCAATTTTACCTGTTGATCTAGTATAACCGTCAGCCATGATTCCGCCATTTGACTCATGAGCAACATCCCAAAATGTTATTCCCGCTTTAGGAAAAAGATCTGATATTGGCATAAACGCTGATCCAATTATTCCAAAAGCATGTTGTATACCGTGTTTTTGTAAAACTTTTACAAATGCTTCTTCTGTTGTCATTTTTGCCATTATAAATCCTTAATATATTATTCTTACCTACATTAAATTAATTATTAAATGAACTACAATAATCTTGTTAGTTATTTATTAATTTTATAAAATTCCTATTTAATGAAAAAATAATTATTTACGATTGATAAAATGACGCTTCTTGGACAAGAGATTATTAAGGCTACATCAAAAACTTTGCCAAATCAGCCTGGTGTATACCAAATGGAAGATGACAAAGGTAATATTTTATATATTGGAAAAGCAAAAGTATTATCCAATAGAGTAAAGAATTATCTATCTTTAAATAACCTAACCAGAAGAATTCAAAGAATGGTCAGTCTAACTAAATCAATGAACTTCTTTGTAACAAATACAGAGTTAGAAGCAATTATACTTGAATGTAATTTAATCAAAAAACATAAACCTCGATTTAATGTTCTGTTAAGAGATGATAAATCATTTCCTTATATATTTATTTCATCAGAACATGATTTTCCTAGAATTGAAAAACATCGTGGTCCACAAAAGAAAAAGGGTAGATATTATGGACCATTTGCAAGTCCAGATGCAGTAAATAGAACTATTAATACAATACAACGAATATTTCTTTTAAGATCATGCACAGACAAAGAGGTAAACGCAGGAAATAAATTATGCTTCAATTATTATCTTAAAAGATGTTCTGGACCTTGTGGAGGAAAAATATCGAAAGAGGTGTATTCAAAATTAATAGAAGCAGCAGATGATTTTCTAAGTAGTGGCAATTCTCAAAAAATACAAAAAAATTTTACAGATCAAATGTATAAGGCTTCAAAAAAAAATAATTTTGAATTAGCAGCATCTTTAAGAGATAGACTTAAAGCTTTAAAACATATTGAGCAAAATAATTCAATCAAGATTAAGGATATTAAAAATGCTGACATTTTTGCAATAACATCAAATGAAGGAAAAACATGTATTTATGGAAGTTTTTTCAGAAATAATACTTCTTATGGTGGTAAAGCTTTCTACCCAGATCATGATAACTTATTGGATCACGAGGAAATAATGTTAGGTTTCATAAATATATTTTATGCAGAAAAAGATATCCCTGAAACAATTATTACCAACATAATTATTGATAAAAATAATAATTCAGAAATTTTAGGGAAAAATTTTGAAAAAACAAAATTCATTAAACCATTAAAGGGACCTAAAAAAAATTTACTTAAATTTGCAGAAAAAAATTCTAAAATAAATTTAGACATCAAATTAAATAAACTTAAATCTTTTGATAATTTTAATACAGAAATAAAAAAAATATTCAAACTTAAAGATGAAATTATAAAAATAGAAGCTTTCGATAATAGTCATACATTTGGTAAACATCCTATAGGTGTAATGATTGCCTATAATCAAAATGGATTTATAAAATCAAATTATAGAAAATTTAATATTCGATTTGATCTTGAAGAAAACAAAAATAAAGTTGATGATTATTATATGATGAAAGAAATGCTAACTAGGAGATTTAGTAATTCAAAATTTCAAGGTGAATTAGATTTGCCAAGTTTATTGCTTATAGATGGAGGCAAAGGGCAATATAATTCTGCAAAAAAAGTATTAGATAGTTTAAAAATAGATATACCAATTATCTCTATGGCAAAAGGTGAAGAAAGAGATGCAGGTAGAGAAATTCTGATACATGATAAATTTACGTATAGATTAAATGAAAATAATCCACTTCTTCACTTTTTACAAAATATTAGAGATGAAGTGCACAGATTTGCGATAACAACACATCGTTCAAAAAGATCAAAGATGAGTGTCAGATCTGTGTTTGATGATATAGAAGGAATAGGTCCTGAAAGAAAGAAAATTTTAAAAAAACACTTTGGTACAGTAGAAAAATTAAAATTAGCTAGTTTAGATGAATTAAAAGAGGTTAAATCCATACCTGAATCAATTCTAACAAAAATTTATGAATATTTTCATAGCGTTTAAAAAATTCTTCATCTACAAAGAATAGAAATGAATATCTCCAATATTCTAACAATAATTAGAATTGCTATAATCCCGATTATAGTTCTTTGTATATACCTTACGAATCCATACTTTGGTTGGATTGCATTTATATTATTTTGTTTAGCCGGAATAACAGATTACTTTGATGGTTATTTAGCTAGACTAAGAAATGAAGTAACAAATTTTGGAACATTTTTAGATCCAATTGCAGATAAGTTATTAGTAGCAGCAGTGATTCTTATTTTAACTTCTAAAGGTGTAATAAAAGACTGGGACACTATTCCAGCCCTTATAATATTATTAAGAGAAATAACAGTATCTGGTTTAAGGGAATATTTAGCAGGAATAAAAATCAGTATACCAGTCTCAAGAATTGCTAAAGCAAAAACCTTTCTTCAACTAGCTGCACTTGGTTTACTTATATTATCCGAGAGTAATCTAAATTTATTATTTATTATTTATTTAGGTAAGACTTTTCTATGGATTGCTGGAATTCTGACCCTCTATACAGCCTATGATTATATTAAAAGGTCAATAAAACATTTTTAAAATGAGAATTCGATATTTTGCTTGGATTAAGGATATAACAAATAAAGATTATGAAATAATTGATATAAATCACCCTAAAAACATGCAAGAATTAAAAAGGTATTTAGAAAATTTATATCCAGAGCTAAAAAAACATTTTTTACAAGATGTTTTAAGATTTGCAGTTAATCAGGAATATGTTTCAGAAAATTTGAATTTAAAACCAATTGATGAAATAGCAATCTTTCCACCAGTTAGTGGTGGGTGATGATAAAAATACAAAAAAAAAATTTTAATTTAGAAGAAGAAATTGAGAAAATTAAAAATAAACATTCAGACATTGGAGCACTAACATCTTTTGTTGGTTACGTAAGAGATTTAAATAATAATAAAGATGTTAAATATTTAAATTTAGAAGTTTATGAAGAAATGGCATTTAAAGAATTGTCAAAAATTGAAAGTAACGCGACTAAAAAATGGAGTTTAATTGATACTTTGATAATTCATAGATATGGAAAATTAATTGTTAATGAAAAAATTGTTTTAGTTTGTTGTTTTTCACAGCATAGAAAAAATAGCTTTGAAGCTTGTGAGTTTATTATGAATTATTTAAAAAAAGATGCTCCATTCTGGAAGAATGAATTTTATTTTAAAGATGATGAATGGTTAGAAAATTCTAGATAGCGTTTTTAACCATATCGCTAAAATCATTCATAAATTTAAAAGTGGTAGTATTATCACCAGTATTATATTTAAAATCATCAATAGATTTAATAGGAGTAATTTCTGCGGCAGTTCCTGTTAAAAAGGCTTCATCATAATTTCCAATTTCTTCAGGTATTAGATGCTTTTCTGTTATTTCAAAACCTTGATTAGTTGCCATTTCAATAACGGTTTGACGAGTAATGCCATTAAGAAAACAATCTGGAATAGGAGTGTGAATATTGTTATCTTTAATAAAAAAAATGTTTGCTCCTGTTCCTTCAGCAACATAACCTCTGTAATCTAACATCAAGGCATCATGAAAGCCTTTTTTTTCTGCAAATTCTTTTGACAGCGTACAAATAATGTATGGTCCAGAAGCTTTTGCTTCATATGGAGCAGTATCTGGTGCAGGTCTTTTCCAAGGAGATGTAATTAATCTTAAACCTGCTTTTTGATCTTCAATTTTAAAATAAGTTGTCCAATCATCCCAAACAGCAATGGCTACATTGATATTCGATTTACCTGTTGATAAACCCATTTGATCTCCACCTCTCCAGGCAAGTGGTCTTACATAACAATTTTTATAATTCATTTTTTCAATTAGTTCGTATTTTGCTTTATTAATTTGATCATGCGTGAAAGGAATTTCCATTCCAATTATTTCAGCGGATCTAAAAAACCTTTTTGTATGCTCCTCTGATTTAAAAATCTTACCATTGTAGGCCCTTTCACCTTCAAATACTGCGCTTGCATAATGAAGACCTTGAGAGATTACATGGGAATTTGCATCCTGCCATGGAATTATTTTACCATTCATCCAAATCCATCCATCTCTATTTTCAAATGATTTAAGCATATTCTTTATTAATTTTTTTTTTAATGACAATTGACTATCAGTGATGCATAATTAAGTCAATATGGCTGACCTAAATAAATTGTTAACTCCTCTTTTTTTAAATGAGGGAGAAATTAGGAAGATTATAGAGCTATTATTCTTCTCATATAGAGATTTTACAGAGGGTCCTGATAAAGTTTTAGAAAAAATAAATTTTGGCAGAGCACATCATCGAGTGATATATTTTGTTGGAAAGCAAAAAAATCTTACAATTAAAGAGCTTCTTTCGATATTGAAAATAACTAAACAAAGTTTGTCTAGAGTATTAAACCAACTTGTAAGCGAGAAATATATTATATTATCTGTTGGTGAAGATAAACGTACTAAGAAATTAATACTTTCAAAAAAAGGTCAAGAATTAGAGAAAAGATTATCTGAAATTCAGATAAAAAAAATACGTAATGTTTTATTAAATTTTAATGAGATAGATATAAATGGTTTTAAAAAAGTACTTTATGAGATGGTCGATGATAATAATAAAGAAAAGTTTGATGAAATAAATAGATAACAATGAATAAAAATATCTTGATTGTTGATGATGATAAAAGATTGAGAGAACTTCTTAAAGATTATTTAACAGAAAAAAATTTACAAGTTTATCAAAGTGAGGATTACAATGAAGCGAAAGAAATTTTATCTCTTGTTTTATTTGATTTAATCATTCTTGATAGAATGATGCCTAGTGGTGATGGTATAGAGCTAATTGAGCATATAAAACAATTTTCTAATACGCCTATAATTATGCTTACAGCAATGGGGGAAAACAAAGATAAAATTGATGGATTAAAAATTGGTGCTGATGATTATTTATCTAAACCATTTGAGCCAGAAGAATTATTTTTAAGAATTAAAAATTTACTAGATTTATTTGAAAATCTTAAAAATAAAAATATTAAGATCTCTTTTGGAGAATTTACCTTTGATACATCTAATTTTAAATTACAAAAAAATGATCGATTAATTTATTTAACAGAAGGAGAAAATAATTTACTTGTAAAATTAACAAATAAAAGGAATGATATTGTTTTAAGAGAGGAACTAGCAGATCAGGAATTTGATGAAACTGAACTTAGAAAAGTTGATGTACAAGTTACGCGTTTAAGACAAAAAATTGAAACAAATGCAAAACAACCTCAATTTATTAAAACTATTAGAGGTAAAGGATATAAATTAATTTGTAATGAAAGTTAATGATTAAAAAAATAATACCTTCTACTCTAATTGGAAGATCAATAATTATAATCTTTGTACCTATAATTATCATAGTCCTACTTACTTCGTTTGTTTTCTATCAAACCTCATGGAGTATTATTTCTAAAAGACTAACGGAATCTGTGGCTGCTGATATTAATGTTTTAGTAAAATTAATTAATAGTGATCTTACAGATAATGCAATTAATATAGCAAATCAGGATTTTAAAATGAAAATCAATATTATTAGTGATAAACAATTATTGTCTTCAAAATTTAGTTTAAATTCAGGAATATTATCTAATAGATTAAATCAATCCTTAAGTAATTTGAAAAGAAAGTTTGATTATGATTTGTCTAATCTTGAAGAGGGTGTTCTGATATATATTCAAATTGAGGGAGATATTTTAGAAATTAATGTTGATAAAGATAGGCTATATAGTGAATCTGCTTTTGTCTTTCTACTTTGGATGATTTTTGCTTCTATTATTCTTTTTTTTATGTCTTACTTTTTAATGAGTAGACAATTAAGACCCCTTAAAAAACTGGCGATAATTGCTGAGACATTTGGAAGAGGTTTAGATGCTCCAGATATAAAGACTGCGGGAGCATATGAAATAAGGCAAACTGCTAATGCTTTCAATCAGATGAGGACAAGAATTAAAAGATTTTTAAAGCAAAGAACAGAAATGCTAGCTGGTGTTAGCCACGATCTTAGAACGCCTTTAACAAGAATGAAATTACAAATTTCATTAATGAAAGATGAAAAAGCAAAATCTGAACTAGAAGTAGATGTTAATGAAATGACTTCAATGTTAGATAGTTATGTCAGTTTTGTAAAAACAGAATCACCTGAACCAATAGAAACAATTATAATAAATGAATTAATTTGTGATATTTTAAAAACTGTTGAAAAAAATGGTGTTAAGTTAAATATAAAAGAAAAAAACACTATTCAAACTTCTGGTAGACAGATCCAACTTAAAAGAGCTTTCAATAACATAATCGATAATTCACAAAGATATGCAAAAAAAATTGAAATAATTCTTTATACCAATGAAAAAGACTGTGTCATTGAATTTAATGATGATGGTGAGGGTATACCAAGAGATAAATATGAAGATGTATTTAAACCATTTTTTACTTTAGATCCCTCCAGGAACAAACTTAAAGGAGAAAGTGGTTTAGGATTAACTATTACAAGGGATATTATTAGATCACATGGAGGTGATGTTAAATTATCTGACTCAAATCTAGGAGGTCTTCAAATTAAAGTTTTACTGCCACTTTAATTTTAAAATAATTTGCCTCCATTATTTACCAGTTTATCTGGAGACAATAAAACTGGTTCATTTTCTAAATCTGGTACACCAAGAACTAATACTTCTGAAATAATTTTACCAATTTGTTTAGGTTCAAAATTTACAACAGCAATAACTTGCTTATTAATTAATTCATCACTTTTATAATATTTTTGTAATTGTGCAGAAGTTTTTTTTATACCAACTTTTTCACCAAAATCTATTTTCAAAATTATTGATGGTTTTTTAAGTTCATTGTATTCATATGCTTCAATTACTGTTCCTATTCTTATATCTACATTTTCAAATTCTTTGTAATTTATAAAATTGTGAGAGCTCATGAAAATTTTATAACTTTTTCAATATTGTTTAAATATTTATCTAAGGCACTCATTGTTTTTTCTAAACTTTTATTTTCATCATTAAACCAAGTAATTAGAGTTATATAATAAAGCGCAAAAATAATTTTTAATTTTATAACACCCTGAATACCACTAGGATTTATATTTGCAAAAGTAGCAATTAAAATTTTGCTCTCAATTAATTTAGGAATAAGTTTTAATACTTCTTGTGGTCTAGACATAAAGTGATTAATTATATTTTTTACAGAAGTTCTATATTCATTCAATATATCATAACGTGCCATCATAATTTCAAATAGCATATCTCTCTGTGATGACTTTTCTATATTAACAAGATTTTTTTTTAATTGAAAATCAAAGAAGTCATTTATATTTAAGATTAAATCAATTTTATTATTCATATTAGGCACTTTACTATTAGACAAAAAATTTTTAAGATTAATGTCTCTTAATTTTTTTTTCTCTAAATATTGTAAAGTCTTTTTTGCTAGGGATATTTTATTTTGTTTCACTTACCTTCACCTTGTTGTTTTGCTCTTGTGTATGCTGCCTTAAAAACTTTATTAAAAATATTATCAACTTTATTTATTTTCATTTTCTTAATACCTGCTTCGGTTGTACCTCCTCTAGTGGCAACAGTTTCAACCATTTTTTCAGCAGAAATATTATTAGAGTTTAATAGATTTACAGAACCTCTAAAAGTTTCATTAATTAAAATTTTAGCTGTGTTTTTGGAAAAACCTAAATTAATTGCAGATTTTTCCATAATATCAATTAATTGAAATATAAACCCCGGACCACTCCCTGATACAGCAGTTGCCTTGTCTATAAAAGTTTCACTATTAAAAAAAAGAGTTTTGCCACTCAGAGAGAACAATTTATCAATTTCTTTAATTTCTTTTTTGTTAATAGATTTATTCGTATAAATGCAATGAACGCCATCTCCTATTAAAGCAGGCATGTTTGGCATTACTCTTACAATTTTGTTAATATTTAATAAATTTTTTTTAAAAATTTCTGTTTTTTTGCCTGCTATTACACTTATTGCTATAGATTTTTTATTAAAATTTGCATTTTTTAATTCTTTAAAGACATTTGTTAATTCAATCGGTCGAGTTGCAAATATTATATAATCAAGATTATTTTGATTATTGATATCGTCAATTGATTTAAAAAATTTTATTTTCTTATTTCTATTTCTTTTTTTAAGAGTTGCATATTTTTTTTTATCTATAACACTGATGGCGTAATTCTTGGATTTAAACCATCCAGACATTAAAGATCCTCCCATATGACCACATCCAATTAATAAGATATTTTTCATCTATCTATAATATAGCAGTTTTATAATAAAAATTAAGCTCTACCAATAACTTCAAAATTAGAAAATTTTATAGCTTCTTTAGGAGGTATATCGTCAAAGAGAACTTGCTGAAAACTTGGATAAAATTTTTCACATTCATAAATTCCAATATCAACAAGATCTTCAAATTTTTTGTGCAATGTTTCTGTTGAATTATTTGATAATAAAGTATGTCTAAAAGCTGGGATACCATTTTTACTTGTTATATCAAAATGCCCAATCCATAAGTTCTCATTTATAAGTCCTAGTAGTTCATACGCCTTATTGAGTTTGGTTACTGGAAACTTAATATCAAAAGTTATTGAAAAACTTAGAGCGTTGATATTTTCAGACCATGTAAAATATAATCTGTAAGCACACCAATGGGATGCTATCTCAGCAACTAATTCATGATCGGCAGCTCTACTAAAATTCCATTTTTTTTGATGAATAACATCTTCAATGATATCTATGGGATTTAACAATATATTCTCATTTTGCATACACTATATAGTCATGGCACATATAATTAGTACTATATCTTGATTACTAGATTAGACTCGTATTTTGCAAGGCAAAATCTTTAAAAAATGTGAATTAGTTGAGAATTCCTACCTTTTTGATTTCTTTTTAATAGTTTTTTTCTTTTTAACTGTTTTTTTCTTAGATTTTAATGATCTTGAAGATGTTTTTTTTAATTTTTCATTTTCCATCATTACTTTTTGCACCATTTTTTTCAGTGCATCAAATTCATCTTTTTTAACAAGATTCATTTTTTTTATTATTTTGTTAACTCGTAAAGATACAATTGTTTCAATTTCTTCTTTAATACCTGAAAAAGTGCTCATAGCATCAACTGCAAATTTTGATAAATCGGAAAGTATTTTGTTTCTATCAACCATGTTATAATATTAAATATAGATAAATGAATTTTATTCAACCATCAATAGATCCTGTCATCTTATCAATCGGTTTCATTGAGATAAGATGGTACAGTTTAGCATTTATCTTGGGATTTCTTTTAGGAATTTATATTATTAAAAGATTAAACGCAATTTATGGAAATCAATACAGTAATAAAAATATAGATAGCTTTCTTATTTGGGCAGTATTAGGTGTAATTATCGGAGGACGAACAGGTTATGTTATTTTTTATCAACTTTATGAATTTTTAACTAATCCTTTTTATCTATTTGAAATTTGGAACGGAGGTATGTCATTTCATGGTGGGTTGACGGGTATAATAATAAGTACTTTTATATTTGCAAAAATTAATGAAAAAAGCTTTTTCTACCTATCTGATTTAGTTTCAATTGTTGCTCCTATAGGATTATTCTTTGGGAGAATTGCAAACTTTATTAATACAGAGCTAATAGGTAAACCAACCGATTTTTATATTTCAGTTATTTATCCATCAATAGATAATATACCAAGACATCCTTCTCAAATATATGAAGCTTTTCTTGAGGGAATTATTTTATTTCTCATATTATTAATCTATTTTTATAAGATTAAAAAATACAAAATTTATGGAGCAATTAGTGGTCTATTTTTAATATTGTATTCAATATTTAGATTTTTAATTGAATACGTCAGAGAACCAGATTTGCACCTAGGATTATTTTTTAATTTTATTTCAATGGGTCAAATACTATGTATACCTTTTTTTGTTTTTGGAATATTGATAATTAAAAATGTTAAGCAAAAGAAAAATTAATAAAGTAAAACTTCCTAACAATAAAAAAAATTTGCGTTTAGATAAATTTATAGACTTGGCTTTGTATGAAAGAAATGGTTATTACTTAAGCAAAAAACCCATAGGAAGAAAATTTGACTTTGTTACATCTCCAGAAATTTCACAAATGTTTGGAGAAATTATTGGCGTATATTTACTTTATCATTGGAAAGAAAAAATTAACTCAAAATTTAATTTAATTGAATTAGGTCCAGGAAATGGCACGTTATTTAAAGATATTGAAAGAACTGCAAAGATACTTCCAAATTTTTTTGAAAATGCTGATGTTCATTTTATAGAAATAAATAAAGAATTAAGAAAAATACAAGAGAAAAATCTACATTATTTTAAACAATCAAAAATTAGATGGTCAACAGCTTTAGATTTCAGATCTGAACTGCCTTCAATAATATATTCAAATGAATTTTTTGACTGTTTTCCTGTAAGGCAATTTTTAAATGATAATAATCATTGGTTTGAAAAATATGTAAAATTTAATGAAAAGGAAAATAAATATTATTCTATAAATAAACGGGTAGTTAGTAATAAAATATTAGATTATTTACGTAAATACAAAAGACAAAAAATTTATGAAGTTTCTTATTCAAGAAATAAATATTTTGAGCAAATTTGTAAATATCTAAAAAAAAATAGGGGTATATGTATTTTATTCGATTATGGATATAATAAGAAAATTAAAAACTTTACATTACAATCAATATACAATCATAAAAAAACCACCATATTTGAAAATATAGGCCAACAAGACATTTCAAGTCATGTAAATTTCAATGAATTAATTGAAATAGCAAAACAAAACAAATTACAAATCAACGAATTTGTTTCACAAAAAGATTTTTTATTAAAATATGGAATAGTAGAACGAAAGAAAAAATTACTCACTCAAAATTCAAATTTAAATAAAAATTTATTAGATGAAGAATTGGATAGATTAATTAATGTTGATAGGATGGGAAACTTATTTAAGTGTCTTGTTGTTTCTTACTTATGATTGCTAAAAATTATTTTACACATGCAAAAGTTAAGTCTTTTGTTAGAGCTGGTTTTTTTACTAGAAATGGTGGAGTATCAAAAAAAGAAAACTATTCATTAAACTGTAGTTTAAACCGCAAAGATACTAAAGTAAATGTAAATAAAAATATTGATATTTGTCAAAAAAATTTAAATATCAAAAAAAAAATTAAATTTATTAGTCAAATACACTCAAACAAGATTGTAGAAATAAATAAAAAAAATATAGGTAAAAAATATTCTGGAGATGGGTTAATCACTAGCAATAAGCAAATAGCTTTAGGGGTTTTAACTGCAGATTGCTGTCCAATTTTTATTTTTGATAAAAATAAAAGATATATATGCGCTCTTCATTCAGGCTGGAAAGGTGCATTAAAAAATATAGCTGCTAATGGTATAGAATATTTTGTTAAACAAAAAATAATTAAAAAAAATATTGTTGTTCTTATTGGTCCTTGTTTAAGCTTTAAAAACTTTGAAGTATCAAAAGACTTTAAAAGAAAGTTTATAAGCAAAAATAAAAAATACTCTATTTTCTTCAAATACAAAAATAAAGACAAAGATTTATTTAATTTAAGAAAATTGATTAACTATCAATTTAATGAATTGGGTATTAAAAATATATATAATATTAACAAAGATACCTTCTCAAATAAGAGAGTTTTTTTTAGCCATCGTAGGGAATCACAAAAATTTAAAGATACTGGAAGAATGCTTAATATCATTGCATTTAATAATTAATTTTAGTTGATCTATTATTATTCTGATATAGTAATAACATAGATTATATGAAAATAATCGCCTGTAATAGCAGCAAATCTTTAGCAGATAAAATTTCTAAACATATTGATGTTCCATTAGCAGATGCCTCTGTTAAAACTTTTAATGATAGGGAAATATTTGTAGAAATTAATGAAAATATTAGAGGTGAAGATGTTTTTATTATTCAATCCACATCACATCCAGCAAATGACCATTTAATGGAACTTTTAATTACAATTGATGCTGCAAGAAGAGGTTCAGCAAAAAGGATTACTGCTGTTATCCCATATTATGGATATGCAAGACAAGATAGAAAGACTGGACCTAGAACGCCAATTACTGCCAAACTTGTAGCAAATTTAATTACATCCGCAGGCGCTGATAGGGTTTTAACAATGGATTTGCATGCTGGTCAAATTCAAGGTTTTTTTGACATTCCTTTAGATAATATTTTTTCTGTAAGACCGATAATCGATGATGTTAAAGAAAGATTTAATGGAAACAAAGATTTAGTTGTTGCTTCACCTGATGTTGGTGGTGTTGTTAGAGCTAGAGCTTTTGCTAAGAGGTTAGAGGCTGGACTAGCAATTGCCGATAAAAGAAGAGAAAAGGCTGGTGAATCTGAAGTAATGAATATTATTGGGGATGTAAAAGATAAAACTTGTATCTTACTAGATGATATAGCTGACTCTGCAGGCACATTATGTAATGCTGCAGAAGCTCTTAGTAAAAATGGGGCTAAAGAAATTTATTCTTATATTGTTCACGGTGTATTATCTGGAGATGCGCTTAAAAAGATTGAAAATTCTAGCATAAAAGAATTGGTGTTAACGGATACCATTGAGCCTTCTAAAGAGGTGAAAAGCACAAAAAACATTAGACATATTAGTATCGCTCCTTTAATGGGTGATGCGATTAAAAGGATTAACACTGATACTTCAGTGTCGGCCCTTTTCGATTAAATTTTTATTTTATGAGTGATTTTAAGGCGATAGAAAGAAATAAAGATATTGGTTCAAATCATAATCTTTTAATGAAGGGATTGGTTCCTGGTATAATTTATGGCAAGGGAACTGAGCCTAAGAAAATCGCTCTAGAAGATAAAATACTCAAAAAATTAATGGGTACTGGTTCCTTTTATTCAACTATTATCGACCTTGATGTTGATGGAAAGAAAGAAAAAATACTACCCAAACAATTACAATATCATCCTGTAAGTGATCAACTTATTCATATTGATTTTTTAAGAGTTCAAGAAAATACAAAAGTAAACGTTGAAATTCCTGTTGAGTTTTTAAATCAAGATAAATGTCCAGGTTTGAAAAAAGGTGGAGTTTTAAATACTGTTAGAAGACTTGTTGAACTAACATGTAATGCAAATAATATACCTAGCAAACTAGAATTTGATTTAATTGAAAGTGAAATAGGTGATGCAGTTAAAATTAGTAATATTAAACTACCTGAGGGAGTTGCTCCTACTATATCAGATAGAGATTTCGTAATAGCTACTTTAGTTCCGCCAACTGTAGAAGTTGAAACTAAAACTGAAGAAACAACAGAAGAAGGTGTTGCAGAAGGTGGTGAAGAGAAATCAGAGGAAAAGAAGGAAGAATCTTCAGATAATAAAGAAGAAAATAAAGAATCTAAGTAACTTTACTTTATATTTCATTATATGTTTTTAATTTGTGGACTTGGTAACCCAGGTATAGATTATAAAAATACCAGACATAATGTAGGTTTCCATTTAGCGGATAATATAATCTCGCATTTTAATTTAGAAAAAATCAAAGAAGATAAAATAAAAGAATTATATTTAGGCGTAATTAATAATCAAAAAATCTTTGTGTTAAAACCTCTGACATTCATGAATTTATCTGGAAAAGCTGTTTCAGAAATTGTAAATTTTTATAAAATAAAATTAGACCATACTTTTGTTATACATGATGACCTTGATTTAGAATTATCGAAAGTAAAAATAAAACAAGGTGGTGGAAATGGAGGTCACAATGGATTGGAAAGTATTGACCAATATATTGGAGAAAATTATTTTAGAATACGTATTGGAATTGATCATCCTGGACATAAAGATTTAGTTTCAAGTTATGTTTTAAATAAATTTTTAGAATCAGAAGAAGAAATAATAAATAAAAAGGTTGATAAAATGGTTAATAATATTGAATTAATATTTTCAAATATTCCTCTATTTTTAACAAAAATAAGTGAGCAAAATTAAATATGGGATTTAAGTGTGGTATAGTTGGATTACCAAATGTTGGAAAATCCACTTTATTTAATGCTCTCACCCAATCAAATAAAGCTGAGGCTGCAAATTATCCATTTGCAACTATAGAACCTAATATAGGAAGAGTTGCAGTACCTGATGATAGATTAGATAAACTTGCAATTATTGGAAAAAGTGAAAAAATAATTCCTTCTTTCATGGATTTTGTTGATATTGCAGGATTAGTAAAAGGAGCCTCACAAGGAGAAGGTTTAGGAAATAAATTTTTAGGACATATAAGAGAAGTTGATGCAATAGCACATGTTGTTAGATGTTTTGAAGATACTAATATTACTCATGTATCATCAAAAATTGATCCATTAGATGATATTGATACAATAAATTTAGAGTTACAACTGGCTGATCTTGAAAGCTTAAATAATAAAAAAAATAGTTTGGAAAAAAAATTAAAAGCAAATGACAAAGAAGCTAAAAATCAATTTGATATAATAAATAAAATTTTACAAATGCTAGATGCTAATAGCATCTTAAAAAATGATGAATTTGCTAGTAATGAAATTGATTTTGTAAATAGTCTTAACTTAATTAGTCTAAAGCCCACTATGTACATATGTAATGTAGATGAAGAATCTATTCATACTGGAAACAAATTATCAAATACAGTCATCGAGTATGCTAAAAAAAATAACCATTCAGTAGATTTAATCTCTGCATCAATTGAAGCACAAATAGCTAAATTAGATAATGAGGAAGAAAAACTTGAATTTCTTAAAGAGCTTAATTTAGATCAAACAACATTGAATAAGGTAATAAAATCAGGATATGAACTTTTAGGTCTAATTAACTATTTTACATGTGGTCCAAAAGAAACAAGATCGTGGACAATAAAAAGGGAAACATTTGCGCCTCAGGCAGCTGGAAAAATTCATACTGATTTTGAAAAAGGTTTTATTAGAGCAGAGACTGTCTCTTATGATGACTATGTAGAAAATAATGGTGATGCTGGGAGTAGAGATTCAGGAAAGTTGAGACAAGAAGGTAAAGATTATGTCGTCAAAGATGGTGATGTAATGAACTTTTTATTTAATGTCTAAGTAACATCTCGCCAGAGTCTATTTTTTGCTAAGTACACAATCGTTCCAAGAATAATAAAGAATAGTATTACTTTAATTCCTAGATTTTTTCTTTCTTCCATTTCTGGTTCAGCAGCCCAGTGAAGAAAATGTGTTACATCAGATGATAACTGTTGTGCATTATTATCAGTGCCATCATCATAATCTACACTTCCATCTGCAATAGGTGCAGGCATAGCTATTTGATTTCCAGCCATCCATTTATTATACCACATTCCATTACCAACCTCCATTCCCTTTGGAGGGTCAACATATCCTAGAAGAAGATTATAAATGTAATCAACTCCATATTTTCTAGCTTTTGTAATTACACTCAAATCTGGAGGATAAGCTCCATTGTTATTTGCTCTCGCTTCATTATCATTTGCATATGGATTAACAAATCTGTCTGCTGGTCTAGCTGGTCTCTCAAACATTTCACCATCATCATTTGGACCATCTAAAACAGTATATTCAGAAGCAATTACTTTTACTTGAGCTTCGGAAAAGCCAACGTCAATTAGATCTCTGTAATATAGTAGTTTCATTGAATGACATCCTGCACACACCTCTCTGTAGACTTTGTAACCTCTTTGAATTGCAGCTCTATCAAAAGTTCCCGTTACACCCTTAAAAGACCAATCATGTTTTGGCATTTTTTCAGTACTCATTTCAGCGGCAAATATATTTAAAGAGAAGAATAAAAAAATAATAAGTAATAGGTGCATTATAGATTTGTATCTTTTTGCATAGCTGGTGAAGGCATCCTTGTTTCTCCTCCACCAATGTTAGGAGCTATGTTTTTAGCATAAACATCACTAATACTGAGTGGCAGCTTGTTTGGCTTCTCTATCCAACCAACAAATGGGGTAATAATGAAGAAAAAACCAAAATAGTAAAGTAAGCCAACTCTAGCAATTAAAAGATATAAACCTTCAGCAGGAAGCATGCCAACATAACCTAATGCGAAAAAGTTAACGAAAAAGCCCATCATAAACCACTTATATATTGGTCTATAATTACAACTTCTTACTTTTGACCTATCAAGCCAAGGTAAAACGAATAAAATTGCAATTGCGCCAAACATCAAAAGAACACCTCCAAGTTTATCAGGTACGGCTCTTAAAATTGCATAGAAAGGAGCAAGATACCAATTTGGTACGATGTGGGCTGGAGTAACAAGTGGGTCTGCAGGTATATAGTTATCAACTTCTGACATTAAGTTTGGTCCAAAGAATATAACTGCAGATATAGCAACTCCAAAGGCGCACATTGCTACTGTATCTTTAATCAGCATATATGGGAAAAAATTTACTGAGTCGTTGTTACTTTTAATTTCAATTCCATCTGGATTATTTGAACCATGAACATGGACGGCGGCAACGTGTAATCCTACAACACCAAAAATCACAAAAGGTAAAACATAATGAAGAGCGAAGAATCGATTTAATGTTGCATTTCCAACGTTGTAATCACCAAGAAGCCATGTTTTTAATCCTTCACCAATAATTGGTATAGCGCTAAATAAATTAGTTATAACTGTTGCTCCCCAGTAAGACATTTGTCCCCAAGGTAGTGTGTAACCAAGAAAAGAAGTTGCCATCATTAAAAGAAATATGAATACTCCTAAAATCCAATTAAGTTCTCTTGGATATTTGTAGGAGCCAAAATACATTGCTCTTACGATATGAATGTAAACTATAATAAAGAAAAACGATGCCCCATTAGAATGGATATATCTCATTAACCAACCATAATTAACATCTCTCATTATTCTCTCAACACTATCAAATGCCATATCGGTATGTGGTGTGTAATTCATTGCAAGAAAAATTCCGCTTACTATCATTGTAATGAGTGTAATTGTTGCTAATGCACCAAAACTCCAAAAATAATTACAATTTTTAGGCATTGGGTAATCACCGTATTCTTTTTTAAAATAAGAAATAATTGGGAGACGAAATTCTATCCAGTTAAGGACGGGATTTTTAAATTGATGTACTTTTCTATTCTTATCCATAGTTATCCAATCTTTATAGTATTATCATTTAAAAAAGCATATGGCGGAATGTCCAAGTTTTTGGGTGCAGGTCCTTTTCTTATTCTTCCTGATGTATCATAGTGTGAACCATGACATGGGCAGTACCAACCATCATATTCACCTTTCATATCTGAAACTTTCTGACCAAGTGGAACACATCCTAAGTGAGTGCATACTCCCACCAAAACTAACCATTCTTCTTTTTGAACTCTATCTGCATCATCTTGTGGATCTCTTAAATCAGAAGCTTGAACTATTTTTGCTGCATTGATTTCTTCTTTTGTTCTTTTTTTAATGAAAACAGGTTTTCCTCGCCATTTTATTGTTATACTTTGACCTTCTTCGATGGCACTAATATCTACTTCAGTTGATCCTGCAGCTAATGTATCTTCTGCTGGACTCATACTTTTTAAAAATGGCCATATAAATGCAGCTGTACCTACGGCGCCAAGCGTTACAGTGCTCAGTTGAAGAAAATCTCTTCTTTTATTTTTTTTGTGTTTTTTGGCCATTTATTTTGAATTTCTTATATCTTAAATACGTAGAAAAATACCTTTTAAATATGTGCCAGCGTGACGCAAGTAATAAAATAATATAGTAAAAAAATATGAGAATTGCACTATTTGAACCTGACATACCACAAAATGCTGGCAACATATTTAGGCTAGGTGCCTGTCTTGGAATACCCGTAGATATAATAGAGCCAGTTGGCTTTGTGATTGATGATAAAAAACTAAAAAGAGCATCAATGGATTATTATGATTATCTAGAATTAAAAAAACATTTAAGTTGGGAAAAATTTTATGAGTGGTCAAAAGATAATTCATATCGACTCATTCTTCTAACAACAAAAAGTAAAAAAAGTTATTTCGATCACAAATTTCAATCAAATGATATTATTTTATTTGGGAGAGAAAGTGCAGGGGTACCTGATTACGTCCATAGTTCCGTCAATGAGAGGTTAACAATACCAATGATAAAGGGGGCTAGGTCGATTAATCTTAGTAGTTCAGTTGCAATAGTAGCTGGTGAAATGTTACGCCAATTAAATTAAGCTAAGTTTCCCATCTTTCCTTCTTGATAGTCCATCATTGCTTGCTTGATTTCTCCTTCAGAATTTGCCACAAATGGCCCGTAACGTGCTACAGGTTCTTTAAGCGGCTTTCCAGCTAAAACTAGATAGGATCCCTTTTCTGATTTTGATGTAAGTTGAATCTCATCACTTGACTGATCAAAGTAAATCATATCACCTTTATTAGCTATTTTATCTTCTTTATTAAATTGTAATTGACCATCGATAATATAGATCATTAGATTTTGATCTTTGTCCACATTAAACTTTGTCATATCAGGTTTTGAAAATTGAATATCAAATATTGATACAGGTGAATATGTTTGAACTTTTGATTTAGTTCCATTTATTTCACCCACAAGAACTTTTATTTCTATATTTGCATTTTCAGACACTGTTGGAATATCATTTTTTTTAATATGCTGATACCAAGGTTTAACTTTTTTATTTTTTTGTGGAAGGTTAACCCAGATTTGTAAACCTTGCATGACACCACCACTCTTCTTAAATTTTTCTGTTACTAATTCAGAATGAATTAAACCTGATCCAGTTGTCATCCATTGTACATCACCAGTTTCAATTTCTGCTTGTCCACCAAATGAATCTCTGTGTTCTACTTCACCACCAAGCATATAAGTAATTGCCTCAAATCCGCAATGAGGATGGGCTGGTACACCAGTTGCACCTCCTGGTTCATAATTAATAGGACCAAAATGATCAAAAAGAAGAAATGGATCGTTTTCTCTCATTCCAGGTACAGGGAAAGCCCTGGTAACTGGGATTCCATCACCCTCAAAAGTCTTCATACATTGTTTAATCTCTAATGCTTTTCTCATTTGTATTTTAAAATTATATTAAAAATATATAGGTGAAATTATGAAAAATCAAAATCCAAACCCTCCAAAGTGTGGCTGCAGTTGTAGCTGTTGTTGTACTTGTGAAGGTGGAGATTGCTGTTAATAAAATATTTTAAATTTAACAATTTAATGAGTGTGAATTGTTAGATTATTAATATCTGACTTCTGTATTTCTTCTATTGATTTCGCTACTCACCAATTTATCATTGATCCGTCTTCATTTCTTGCAGTAATAACAGTTTCTATCGGTGGACAATCGGGCTCATGACAACTGAGCTCGGCAATACTTATTATAGTATTTTCCGGTAATTTATATTTCCTGGAAATTAACTGTTTAAGATTTCTTATTTTTTCAACATTTTGAGTTTTACGATTAAACATATTTTCTCCTTTAATTGTCTGCCCATAAAGATGATAAAAGAATAGAACCTTTCATATCGCCAATTAATATTTGTGAGTTATCACTAGATATAGCTATTGTTGAAACTTCCGAACCTGTTGAACTTCTAATCATAATTGGTTTTTTACTTTCATCAATTTCTGCTAATAAAACTGACCCATCTGTAAAACCAGTGAAAACAGCTTTTTCTCCATTTAGTGCTTTAACAAATGTTGCAAGTTCTTTACCACCGTTTGCAACAACAATTGGCTTTCTTCCCATTGGTCCTTCTTTACCATCAAATGGCCAGCAAACTGCATCACTTGATCCAGATGTTACCAAATATGGTGTATCACCAACCCAAGTAAAACTTTTAATTTTTGATGGGTAACCTCTCATTGCTAAATCAGCTTTATCGTTTAAGCGCCAACCATGAATTTGATTTTCTTGCATCGCTGTAACAATATATTTTGTATCTGGGCTAAACGTTACAGTTCCATGCGATCCTTTCCATGTAAAATTTGATGATGTCCATTTATTATTATTTAGTTTCCACACTGTTACTCCACCATATCTTGAGACCGCGAGGCGCTTGCCTTTATTATCAAATGCTAATCCAGCAACAGTACTTTGATGCTCTAAAGTTTGTGGTTTATCTTTGTTTTTTGTCCAAATATAAACATTTTTACCTGATGAACAAACTTTAGTATCTTTGTGGGAAGCTACACAATCAACCCACTTTGAACCAAAATTAAAAATTTCATCAATATTTCCATCGGATGATATTTTTAGAAAACGTCCATCGTCTCCACCAGTTAACACATGATCTTCATAATTAGTCATGCTCAACACAACGCCCTTATGTGCTTTAACAGTTTTAGGATCAGATCCAGATTGAAAAAATCTTACAGAGCCGTCTCCAAATCCTACCGCTATTTGATCACGAATTGTAACCGCTTCCGTAGCTGGGGCTCCAATATTAAAAATTGAACCTCTTCTTTCAAGTTCAGTTTTATTTGATTCTTGAAGTTTTTCTAAATCAGCATTCATGCTGATTTACAATTATCAAAGCCTTCCTTAAGATTCATATTATCAAGATCACGACCAATAAATACTACTCGAGAACTTCTATCTTTTCCTTTAGGCCAAGGTCCCATTGGTGAAGCGTCCATTAGCATATGTACTCCTTGAAATACATATCGCTCTTCTTCACCTTTAAAGTTCAAAATTCCTTTTGATCGAAGTATGTCCTGACCTTTTGTCCTTAATAAGTTTCCAAACCAATCTTGGAACTTATCCATATCTAATGGTATATCAGAGACAAAGGATAAGCTAGTAACATCATCATCATGTTCATGATCATGATCTGATTCTAAAAAATCAGGTTCTACTTCCAAGATACGATCCAAACTAAAAGCATTAAGTCCAACCACTTCATCTAAGGGAGCTGAACAACGAGTTGTATTAATTATTTTGGCAAAAGGATTAATTTTTTTAATCCGATCTTTAACTCGGTCTAATCTACTTTCATCTACAAGATCAACTTTGTTTAATAGAATAACATCAGCAAAAGCAATTTGCTCCTCCGCTTCATGATGTTCTGTTAATTGAGAACTTAAATGGACTGCATCTGCCACTGTAACAATAGCATCTAATTTTGTACGATCAGCAACATCTTGATCAACAAAGAAGGTTTGTGCAACTGGTGCTGGATCTGCTAAACCAGTTGTCTCAACAATAATTGCATCAAGCTTATCAGCACGTTTCATTAATCCACTTAGAATTCTTATTAAATCGCCTCTAACAGTGCAGCATATACATCCGTTATTCATTTCAAATACTTCTTCGTCTGCATCAACAACAAGGTCATTATCAATTCCCTGCTCTCCAAATTCATTTACAATTACGGCATATTTTCTGCCATGTTGCTCAGTTAATATTCGATTTAAAAGTGTTGTTTTTCCTGCTCCAAGAAACCCTGTTAGAACAGTAACTGGAACCTGAGAAGTATTTTCCATTTTTAATTTCCTTTTTAATTAGTTTATAAATTCCACCTTAATACAAGGTGGAATTTTTTTAAATATTAAAAACTAACAGCCTTTAAGCTCGTTACCGAGATTTGATATCAACTTAAAGTAAAGTGACTTACCAGGGTCGATGTTTGCACCCAGAGGATCAAAGACACCAGTTTTGATATTCATATCTTCAGCTATAGTCGTGATTATCTTTGGATTAAATTGAGGTTCAGAAAAAATACATTTTATTCCTTTGTCCTTAATAACATCCTGAATATCAGCTATTTGCTTTGCACCCGGTAAAACATCAGTATTCAATGTTAAAGCTCCTGCAGCTCTTACACCAAATCTTTCTTCAAAATATTGGTAGGCGTCATGGAACACAACAAATTTTGCATCAGAATTAATATCTGTACCAACATCACTAATAAGCTGATCTAAAGCTTTAATTGTTGCTTCAGCATTTGCTTCATATTTCTCTTTATTGGCAGGATCTAAATCACCTAACTCATGAGCTATTTCATGAACCATTTCTTTAGCATTCATTGGATCTAGCCAAATGTGAGCATCAAATTCACCGTGTGCATGGCCGTGATGATCATGATCATCGTTGTCGTCGTGATCATCATGGTCGTCGTGGTCATCGTGATCGTCATGATCATCGTGGTCGTCGTGGTCATCGTGATCGTCATGATCATCGTGGTCGTCGTGGTCATCGTGATCGTCATGATCATCGTGGTCGCCAAAAATTGATTCTTCTCTAAATTTTAATTTAGCAATTGTATCAAGTTCCATAAACTCAATTACTTCCGCATCTTTAGCAATTGAGTCTAGAGGTTCTTCCATTGATGTTTCAATACCCTCTCCAATCCAAAAAATGACATCTGCTTCCTCAAGCATTTTCGCATGAGAAGGTTTCATTGTAAAACTGTGTGGTGATATACTTCCATCAATTATGAGTCCAGGTTCACCTACTCCATCCATAACATTAGAAATCAATGAATGTAGTGGTTTAATTGTGGTAACAACTTTTAGCTCTGCTCTAGCAGATGCAGTTGCAACAAGAATTCCTGAAAACAAAATAATCTTAAAAATATGTAGAAAAAAGTTCGTTTGTTTCATAAAAGTATTCCTATTAGAATTAAGTCTGTTAAATGGTGTAATGTTATAATATTACATTTTGAATTGTAAATAGAAAAATGAGTAAAAATAATTTATTGGTAAGTTTAGAGAACGCAGGGATTTATAAGTCACCAAAATGGTTGATAAGAGGTGTATCTCTTGAGGTAAAAAGTGGTCAAATAGTTACCCTAATTGGACCCAATGGTTCTGGAAAAACTACAACAGCTAAAATGGTACTTAATATTCTTGAACCTGATGAAGGTTCATTGAAGCGGTATACAAATAAAATAGCATATGTTCCTCAGAAAATTAATATCGATTGGACTATGCCATTACGTGTTGTAGATTTTATGCGATTAACCAATAATCTTAGCAATAATGAAATTATTGAATCTTTAAATCAAACTGGTGTAGAAAAACTTTTCAAGGAACAAATACATGGTCTATCTGGTGGCGAATTTCAACGTGTCCTTCTAGCGAGGGCCATCGCAAAAAAACCAGAATTACTAGTTTTAGATGAACCTGTCCAGGGAGTTGATTTTAATGGAGAAATTGACCTTTATAATATTATAAAAAATATTTCAGCAAACCTAAATTGTGGAATTTTATTAGTCTCCCATGACTTGCATTTTGTAATGTCTGCAACAGATCATGTAATTTGTTTAAATGGACATATATGTTGTTCAGGAAAACCAAGTTCGGTTATAAAAGATAAAGCTTATATAGAATTATTTGGTGAGCATAGATCAAAAACTTTAACATATTATCAGCACGATCATGATCACACACATTCTTCTGACGGAAGTGTATCAAGTTAATGTTAGATGATTTTTTTACTAGAGCATTAGTTGCCGGTATTGGTATTGCAATAATTACAGGGCCACTAGGTTGCTTAGTAATTTGGAGGAGACTGTCTTATTTTGGTGATACTTTAGCTCACTCCGCTTTGTTAGGAGTTACTTTAGCTTATGCTTTTAGTTTAAATATTGCCTTTTCAGTATTTGTAATATCTGCAGTTATTGCTTTACTACTTCTTCACCTTCAAAAGAGGACTAGATTAGCTGGTGATTCATTACTTGGATTATTAGCTCACTCTACTCTTGCAATTGGTTTGGTTTTAATGGGTTTTTTATCAAGTATTCGTTTTGATATTATGGGTTTACTTTTTGGCGATATCTTAGCAGTGACTCTTCAAGATATTGCCTTAGTTTGGATTGGTGGTTTTATAATTTTAGGAATTTTATATTTTATTTGGAAATCATTATTTTCTGCTACAGTTAATTATGATCTAGCTTCAGCAGAGGGGATGCAACCTAACATATACAATATGATTTTTACCCTACTACTTGCTGGAGTTATTGCATTATCTATAAAAATGATTGGGACTCTTTTAATTACAGGATTACTAATAATACCGGCAGCGGCATCGAGAAATATCACTAACAATCCAAAGCAAATGGTATTTGTAGCTATATTAATTGGAATTTTATCTGTTACAATTGGTTTATTTACTTCTTTAGAATTGAATACCTCTTCAGGACCATCAATTATTGTTATAGCACTAATATTATTTATTATTTCTCTAATTCCATTACAGTTGAAAGGTAAGTTGCAAAAATGAAAACAATTTGGTAATTGAGATTTATGGCATTAGCATCAGAAAATTTAACCAAAAATCAAAAAACAGTTCTTGGAGTTTTAGAAAACTCTTCTGAACCGATGAAAGCTTATACAATTCTTTATGATATACAAAAAAAGGGAATAAAATCTCCTCTTCAAGTTTACAGGGCACTCGATAAATTAATTGAAATTGGAAAAGTCCATAAAATAGAAAGTAGAAATTCTTACGTTGCTTGTAAACATGAAGGATGTAATGCAAAAACCTCTACATCTTTTTTAATTTGTGAAAAATGCGATAATGTTACTGAATTAATTGGAAACAATTTATTTTCTTATTTTTCTAAACAAGCTGATAAAAATAATTTTAAATATAATAAACACTGTCTTGAAATTTATGGTTTGTGTGAAAATTGCAAATTAAAGAACTGAAATTTTATTAGTTTATTAAATTATCAATTCTATCTAGACATTTATTTAATCCCAACTCATAATTTGTTCTAATAAAATGCTCTTTAATAATTTCAATCCATTTAAATTTTTGTAATGTTTGATGAGATACGTAAAAACAATTTAGTGGAAATGACATATTAAACATTTTTAGTATCTCTTGCCTAATTACATCATTAGTTAAAACTGCCAACGACTCATGAATATATTTCTCAACAATTTTTTGATCACTTAAAGCTGTCTTAGGTAAATTAAATAATCCCCTAAATCTAAAGTATCTATAGATCCTTAAATAGTCTTCTTTTATTCTATCTTCTATTTCACCAATAAAACTTATTTTGTTTTCTTCTAAATCGGATAGACCTCCATAATAATCGTACAACTTATTATTATCACCAACATATAACGCATTAAAAGTAAAATCTCTTCTAGCTGAGTCTTTTTTCCAACTTTTAGTGTAAATTACATTTGTGTGTCTACCCATTTGATTGATATCTTCACGTAGAGTTGTAATTTGAACTTTTCGATTATGTGGGTAAGCAATGATAGAGCCGTATTGTATAGCGAAATCATCGTATTCAATATTATTCTCTTTTAATAGAAATAAAACATCCTGAGGTTCTAAAATTGTGGCGGTATCAATGTCTTTAATTTCTCTTTCAATAAGTGCATCGCGAATGCATCCACCTACTAATCGAATTTCTGCATTATTTTTTTTAAAAATTGATATTAAAAGCTGTACATGTTCTAGATTTATTAAATCAGTAAGTTTATTTATTTGCATGATCTAGCTATTTCTTCAAAACAATTTATATTACATGAATTATGTCGACTTCTTCAAAAGAAAATACTCAAGAAATATTTGAAGATATAAAGAAAAATTTAACCCGAGCGGTAAAGGATAGAAAACATGCCTTTCACACCCCTGTAATTAGTAATGTTGATGCTGAAGGTGGAATAGATTCGAGAGTAGTAGTTTTACGAAAATTTGATCCTGCTGATTTAATACTAAATTTTCATACAGATTTCAGATCTCCAAAAGTTTTTAATTTACAAAAAAATAATAAATCTCTTTTTGTTTTTTATGATCATAAACTGAAAATTCAATTACGTATCAAAACAACTTCTTCAATAAATAATCAAAATGAGAAAGCTAAAGAAATGTGGGATAAGACAAGACTATTTAGTAGAAAATGTTATTTAACATTAAAAGACCCAAGCTCAGTTACTGAGTTTCCAGAAGATGGAATTCCAGAACATCTGACTGGGAAAGAACCAAGTCTTGAAGAAAGTGAGCAAGGTTATAAAAATTTTACAGTAGTTGAAAATAAAATTGACGAAATTGATTGGCTATATTTAGAAATTTCAGGTCATCGTAGATTGAAATTAAAATTTATTAATAATGAACCAGAATACGAATGGTTAATACCTTAGTATAATTTAAAATTATCAATAATTCTTATTTCACCAATGTATAA
>CABZCZ010000011.1 GCA_902524385.1 uncultured Alphaproteobacteria bacterium | reverse complement strand
CTTGGTTTTTTATTGGAAATATTGATTTTACGCCTTTTGATATCATTTTATTACTCCTTTTTTATGCACTGCAGGTTTCGCAATCTTCTGGTTCATTAGTTTGTTTAATAGCGGTATTTATATACACATCTTTAGCAGCTTTTTCTGAAGAAACTGTAACTTTTACAGCATCGACAGCTGATCTACTTCTAAGATAATACATTCCTGTTTTGAGACCTTTTTTCCATGCATACATATGCATTGAATTAACTTTTCCAAATGTAGGTGTAGAAAGCCAAAGATTCATTGATTGGGTTTGATCAATAAATGGAGCTCTATCTGCTGACATGTCTATAACAGTTTTTTGTGATACTTCCCAAACTGTTTTATAAACTTCTTTTAGTTCAGTAGGAATTTCATTTATGTTTTCAACAGATCCATTTTCTAAGATTATTTTGTCTCTCATTTCTTTATTCCACAATCCTCTTTGAGAAAGTTCATTAACTAAATATCTATTTACCAGTAGGAACTCGCCTGAAAGTGTTTGTCTTTTATATATATTGGAGGTTTGTATTTGGAATGTTTCAGTATTACCTAATATAATACCCGTTGACGCAGTTGGCATGCAAGCTGTGGTTAAAGAGTTTCTTACACCGTGCTCTTTAATTTTAGCTCTAAGTGAATCCCAACCCCACTTTGAAGAAGGATTAATATTCCACAGATCAAATTGAAACTTACCTTCCGATATTGGTGAATTTTCAAATGTTTCGTAGGCTCCTTTTTCTTTTGCTAACTCGCATGAAGCTTCTAAAGCTCCAAAGTAAATTGTCTCAAAAATTAATTTATTTATTTCTTTAGCCTCTTCAGATTCATAAGCTATCCCCAACTTAAAGTAGACATCTGCAAGTCCCTGTATACCTAAACCTATAGGCCTATGTTTACTATTAGACTTTTCCGTTTTATCAGTTGGATAAAAATTAATATCAATTACTTCATCTAAGTTTTTTGTAGCTAATTTTGCAGTTTCGTAAAGGGCATCATAGTCATATATTAATTTTTTATCTAATTTTTTAACAAATTTTGGCAGAGCTATAGAAGCTAAGTTACATACAGATGTCTCGTTCTTATCAGAGTATTCAACTATTTCTGCACACAGGTTTGAAGATTTAATGACACCAATATTTTTTTGGTTAGACTTATTATTGATTGAGTCTTTATAAAGCATATAGGGTTGTCCTGTTTCAATCTGTGCTTCTATAATTTTAGACATTAGATCTCTTGCTTTAATTTTTTCTAAATGCTTCATTTCATTTTCATATTTAGTGTAAAGCTTTTCAAACTCTTCACCATACACATCTGAAAGACCCGGGCACTCATGCTCACTCATAAGTGTCCACTCTTCATCATTTTCTACTCTCTTCATGAATAAATCTGGTATCCATAAAGCGTAAAACAAATCTCTAGCTCTAAATTCTTCAGCACCTGTATTTTTCCTAAGTTCTAAAAACTTCTCAATGTCAGCGTGCCAAGGTTCTAAGTAAACCGCAAAAGAACCTTTTCTTTTACCTCCACCTTGATCAACTGATTTAGCAGTTTCATTAAAAATTTTCAAAAATGGAATAAGGCCATTAGATTTACCATTTGTAGATTTTATTCTACTTCCACTACCTCTGATATTGTGGGCATGCATTCCAATGCCACCTGCTGTTTTAGATATTAGGGCACAATCTTTTATAGTATTAAAAATACCTTCTATAGAGTCGTCCTCCATACCTATTAAAAAGCATGAAGATAATTGCTGCATTTTTAATCCACTATTAAACAATGTTGGAGTAGCATGCGTATACATACCAGTTGATAAACTTTTATAAGTTTCTTTTATTTTATCTAAATTAAACTCATTACCGGTAACTGTTAAAGTTACTCTCATCCAAAGGTCTTGAGGCCTTTCAATTGTTTTATTGTCGAACTTTAATAAATATGCTCTTATTAGTGTTGTCAAAGCAAAATAATCAAAAGTATAATCTTTGTCATAGTCAATTATGGACTCTATTAAATCTGCGTTCTCCATCACCTTTTTATAATAATCTTTTCTTAACAATCCATCATCGAATAAATTTTTTGTTGCAATTATGAAACCTGGGGTTTCTTTATGTAATGAGTTTACTTTTATTCTTGCTGCAAGATAAGAATAATCAGGATGTTCAACTGTTAAAGCGGCGGCAGTTTCAGCAAGATAAGTATCAATTTCATGGGAACTAATATCACTATACAAGCCTGGAACAGCTTTTTGAACAACGACAATCGGATCAATATTTAAGCCAGTAGATAGTACAGAGACTCTATTGGTTATCTTATCCAGTGAAATTGGTTCTTTACTTCCATCTCTTTTAGTTACCATCATTGAAGAAGCTTTTTCTCCAACTTGTTCTTTTAGTTTTTTGGTGTGATATCTTGAGGCCGCTCTTTGTTCTCTATATAAAACATATGCTCTAGCAACTTTATGATGCTCATCCCTCATAAGTGCTAACTCCACTTGATCTTGTATATCCTCAATGTGAATCATGTCGCCGTCTGCAATTCTTCTGGTTAGAGCTGAGACAACTTTATGTGTTAAAGCTTCAACAGTTTTATGAATTCCATCTTGTTGTTCTTTTTCCTTATTTTTATCATTTCTAATTTTTGTTTGTGCTAAGAATGCTTTTTTTTATAGCATTTGAAATTTTATTTGATTTAAAAGGAGTAATAGCTCCGTCACGACGCACGACACTTAATGTTAAAATATTTACACTTTTTTCTTCTGAGATTTTTGCTGATACCTGTAGATTGTCTGCCATTTAAATTCTATCCATTTTTAAAAAATTATTGTCGAAAAACACAATATGTAGTGCCGCCGAAAAGGGACAATACAACATTTGCTTAATATCGCAATAAGAACAAAATAAGAACATAAATATTTTTTTTATCATGTCAATCCCTTACTTAATTCATATTTTTAGGAGACAAACAAGTTATTGAAATATTTACATTTACTTATCAACTTAAGTCACATTTTGTTAACTGAGTCATTTTTTCTTTGAACTTAAACCTGCCATAAATTATTAATAAAAAGAAGTATGACAAAGATAGCATTAGTTGATGATGAGCAGTCGATTCTCACATCAGTATCTCTTTCTCTGCAAAGTGAAGGGTTTAAAGTAGATACATTTCTTAATGGAGTTGAGGCCTTAGAGGCTCTTGAAAGCAAGTCTTATGATTTGGGATTGTTTGATATTAAGATGCCTAAAATGGATGGAAATGAACTTCTTTCAAAAGTACGTTCGAGCAAGATTGAAAATCTAAAAGATCTTCCAATTATCTTTTTAACATCCAAAGATCATGAACAAGATGAGATTATTGGATTAAGAATGGGAGCTTCAGATTATATAAAAAAACCTTTTTCACAAAAATTATTAAATGAGCGCATAAGAACAGTTCTAAGAATTCATAACAATAGAAATGGAGAACAAAAGGATAATAATATTAAAAAACAAAATTTTATAAAAGGTGATTTAATACTAGATGAAGATAAACAATTATGTTTTTGGAAAGGTATAGAAATTGAACTTACAGTTGCAGAGTTTAATTTAATTAAATCCCTTGCTCACTTTCCTGGAGTAGTAAAGGATAGAAATCAATTAATGGACGCTATGTATGGTGATTCTATATACGTTGATGATAGGACTATTGATAGCCACATAAAGAGATTAAGAAAAAAATTCAGATCTTATGATAATTCTTTTGACCAAATAAGAACAAGATATGGTTCTGGATATTCTTGGCGTGATTAAAAGATTATTCAGCTTATCAAGTTATAATTTAACATTTCAACTCATTATTCTTAACTTAATTATTGTATTTTTAGGTTTGGTATTTTTATCTTATTTCAATTTTAACTTAATTCAAAATAATAAATTCATAGATAATAGAGATCAGTCAATAAGATTAAATTTATCTAATATAGCAAAATATTTAGAAAATACTTCAATATTAAGAGTGCCAATTTTTCAGTATGATTATCGTTGCAGATACCTTCAAGATATTGAAGCATACAAGGAAAGTTGTGAATTGGCAGATAATATTAATCCTATCGAATTGTCAGAACCTGAGTTAGAAAAGTTTACAACTGAACAATTTATATTTCAAAACTTTGGTGATAAAGATTTTAACACTATTATTTATAATGAAAATTGGATTAAAATTGCAGACTCATCAAATTTATTTCTGAGCACAGATGTAGAGGAGATAGATTTATCAGAAACACGAGATAATACAGTTGATTTCTCAAATTTTTTTGAAAAAATTTATATTAATAATTTTAATCATATTAATAATCACATTCTTAGAAATAAATTTACTAAAAATTTAGACCAAAATGTACATGAAATTATTTTAATTATTGACACTATTAAAGAAAAGCAGAAACTAGTTAAAACTTTCAAAGATGAAAATAATGATATAACTAGAATTTTAACATCACCTATAATCCAAGATAATAACGTCTATGGAGTTGTTCTAATAAAGTATAAATTATTATTAAACAATAATGAACTGGCTAGACAATCTTTGAATTTCTTTAATTTTTTTCTTTTATTCATTGTAGTTACAATTTTATTATCATTCATTTTCTTGAGAGGTTTGATAACACCACTAAGGCAACTAACTAAAATCACTGTTCTTGAGAGAGATAAAACAAATAAAAAAAAATTAATATACCCTTTAAGATCTGATGAAATTGGTATTTTATCACACCAAATACAACTTATGTCAAAGGAATTGAAATCACAAATCAACCAATTAGAAAAATTTAGCTCTGATGTTGCTCATGAACTAAAAAATCCACTTACTGCAATAAAATCTTCCATTGAATTACTAACTAGCAAAAACATAACTAAAGAAAATAGATCAAAATTAATGAATAATTTTAATAAAGATATCGACAGAATGAATAAGTTGATTTCCGACATTTCTCATTTTTCAAAAACTATTGCAGAAATTGAAATAGAAAATTTTGAACTAACTAATGTAAACAAATTTTTAAAAGAAAATTTTGGTGAAAAATTAACTTATAAAAAAAATATTAAAATTTTACTTCAAACTGATAATAATAAAAATTTAGTACTTCTTAATAAAGATAAGTTTTTGCAGGTAATCCTAAATTTAATAGATAATAGTATTTCGATTGCCAAAAATAACTCAAATATTTTAATTACATCATACAAAAAAAATGAAAATTGTGTTGAAATTAAAATTTATGATCAAGGAAAAGGTATTGATTTTAAAGAAAAAAATAAAATTTTTGAGAGATTTTATACTGATAGGATAGTGGATAGAGACCAACATTCTGGTCTCGGGCTTTCTATATCATATGAAATAATTAATTCATTTAATGGTTCAATTGAATTAACAGAAAGTGACAAATTTGACTTTAGAGGTGCTTGTTTTCTGATTAAATTACCATTAAAAAGTCAAAATAATCATAAAGGGATACAATCATGAGTGAAGATTTTAAGGTTAAAGACATAAGTTTAGCTGAATTTGGTGATAAAGAAATTGCAATAGCTGAAACAGAAATGCCTGGTTTAATGGCATTAAGAGAAGAATATGGTGATTCTAAACCTCTAGATGGGGCAAGAATTGTAGGTTGTTTACATATGACAATACAAACTGCTGTTCTGATTGAGACTCTAGTATTTTTAGGTGCTACTGTTAGATGGAGTTCATGTAATATTTTTTCCACTCAAGACCATGCTGCAGCAGCAATAGCTGCCAAAGGCATTCCAGTATTTGCTTGGAAAGGAATGACAGAAGAAGAATTTTGGTGGTGTATTGAGAAAACATTAGAAGGCCCAGATGGTTGGAAGCCAAATATGATTTTAGATGATGGTGGAGATGCTACAAAAATAATTCATGAAAAGTATCCAAAAATGTTGGAAGAAATTTTAGGTTTATCCGAAGAAACAACTACAGGTGTCCATCGTTTAAAAGAGATGGAAAAAAATGGATCACTTAAGGTTCCTGCAATAAATGTTAACGACTCTGTTACTAAATCTAAATTTGACAACTTATATGGTTGTAAGGAAAGTTTAGTAGATGGAATAAGAAGAGGTACAGATGTAATGATGGCTGGCAAAATAGCTGTTGTTGCTGGATATGGTGATGTAGGAAAAGGTTCTGCAGCAAGTCTAAGAGGAGCGGGGGCACGTGTTTGTGTAACTGAAATAGATCCTATAAACGCTCTTCAAGCTGCTATGGAAGGATATGAAGTTGTAACTATGGATGATGCATGTAAATATGCTGACATTTTTGTAACTGCAACTGGCAATTTGGATGTCATTACCCAAGATCATATGAGACAAATGAAAGATAGAGCTATAGTTTGTAACATTGGACACTTTGATAATGAAATACAAACAGAAGCACTTCAGAATTATAAGTCGGATGAGATTAAACCTCAGGTTAGGGAAGTAGAATTTCCTGATGGTAAAAAAATCTTATTGCTATCAGAAGGTAGGCTTGTAAACTTAGGAAATGCGACTGGGCATCCAAGCTTCGTTATGAGTGCATCATTTACCAATCAAGTCTTAGCTCAACTTGAGCTATGGAAAAATTCTAAAAATTATGAAAATAAAGTTTATGTTTTACCAAAACACTTGGATGAAAAAGTTGCATCACTGCACTTAAAAAAAGTTGGTGCTAAACTTACAGAATTAACAGATAAACAATCTGAATATATTGGTGTAAGTAAAAAAGGGCCTTTCAAGGAAGACACATATAGATATTAAGGAGTATAATATGAAAAGATCTTATTTATTTACTAGCGAGTCAGTCTCTGAAGGACACCCTGATAAAGTTTGTGACAGAATCTCAGATATGGTTGTAGACACTTACATGGCGTCAGGAGATCCACAAACACGCGTAGCTTGTGAGACCTTGACTACTACTAATAAAGTAGTTCTTGCAGGAGAAGTAAGGGGCCCATCAGTTACTAAAGATCAGATTATATCTCAAGTTAGAGATTGTATTAAAGATATTGGCTATGAACAAGATGGCTTTCATTGGCAGAATTGTGATGTTGAAAGTTTTCTTCATGAGCAATCAGCTGATATTGCTATGGGTGTTGATTCTGGTAGCAATAAAGATGAGGGAGCAGGTGATCAAGGGATCATGTTTGGTTTTGCCTGCAAAGACACTGAATCATTAATGCCAGCACCAATACATTATTCTCATCAAATTTTATATAAAATGGCACAAGCCCGTAAAGATGGATCTGCATCTGGTCTAGAACCTGATTCGAAAAGCCAAGTTACAATGCTTTATGAAAATGGAAAGCCAAGTAAAGTTACATCTTTAGTAATTTCTTCACAACACAAAGAAGGTTTATCTCCTGAGGACGTAAAAGAAATTGTTAAACCTTATGTATATGAGTGTATACCTAATAACTTATTAGAAGATCTTAAAGATGAAGAATTTTATGTTAATCCCACAGGAAATTTTGTTATCGGAGGCCCTGATGGCGACTCTGGTTTAACTGGCCGTAAAATAATAGTTGATACATATGGTGGTGCAGCGCCCCATGGTGGAGGTGCTTTTTCAGGAAAGGATCCATCTAAAGTTGATAGATCTGCAGCATATGCAGCTAGGTACTTAGCTAAAAATATTGTTGCAGCGGATCTAGCTGATGAGTGTACTATACAGTTATCTTATGCAATAGGGGTATCAAAACCTTTATCAGTATATGTTAATACTAATGGAACAAATAAAGTTGATGAACAGAAAATTGAAAAATCTGTGCAAGATCTTTTTGATCTAAGCCCACGAGGAATAAGAGAACATTTAAAACTTACAAATGCAATTTATGTTCCAACCTCTGCTTATGGCCATTTTGGAAGAGAACCAAGTGACAAGGGGCATTTTACTTGGGAAAAAACTGATTTAGTGGAAGCTCTAAAAGGTATCGCATAACAAAATTTGCAAAAATTTAGTAATCAAATTTTAGATCTTCGTGAACTTGAAAAACTCTCTACTAATTTATGTAAAGACATATCTGTTGGAGATATTTTCTTATTTCAAGGGGAGCTAGGTGCTGGTAAGACAACATTTGTAAGATTATTAATTAATAATCTTTTTATATTAAATAATTTAACAAAACCATCTTCTATTACTAGTCCAACATTCCCTATTTTGATAACCTATGACTTGAATTCATCACAAATCTATCATTATGATCTTTATAGAGTAAAGAGCCTTAAGGAATTAGAGGAATTAGATTTCTTCGAAAATTTAAATAACAATATTACATTTATAGAATGGCCTGAAATGTTAATTAGTTTACCGCTAAACAAAAATCATTATTTAATAAATTTAGATATGATTTCAGAAACTAAAAGAAAAATTAATATTAGTTTTAAACAATAGTCTGATGAATTCTGATCATAATGATTTAGAAAAAATTGAGGACGGATTATCTAATAAATTAATTTATAGAATTACAGAAAAAGAGAATACCAAAATAATAATTGATTTTTCTAGAGATAAACAAGAGTTTAAAAATTTTCTTACTGTTTATGAAATATTACAAAAGATTAATATATCAATTCCTAAGATATATGAAGTTAATCAAAAGCAATATAAAATATATATGCAAGATTTTGAAAAAAATAGATTTAATAAAATATACAATAAAGATAATCTTTATAAACTTTTAAAACTAGCTGTAGAAAATATAATTGTTATTCAAAATGAATCACATTTAAAAAATTTAAAAAATTTAAAAGAATACACCTTTGAAGATTTAAAAATTGAACTTCAAGAGTTTGTTACTTATTATATTCCTAACAACAAAAATTCAAATTTTCCAACTTCAAAATTTTATGAATCATGGAAAAGCATATTTTATTCTCAAAATTATAATATGAAAAATTTTGTTCACAAAGACTTTGAATTTGTTAATTTATTTTTTTTAGAAAATTGTGAATCACATCTAAAATGTGGAATTATTGATTTTCAAAGTGCTTTTAAGGGATTTATAGGATGGGACCTAATATCACTATTAGAAAATCCAAGAATTAATTTTACACGAGATTACAATGATAAATTAATTAAATATTTTTATGATAACACTTCAATTATTGAAAATTTTAATACTTTTCTGGAGCAATATTATGTTTTAAGTTTAGCTCGACAGACTCGATTACTTGGTAGATGGAGAAAATTACTTAGCACAAATAATGATAATAAATACTTAAACTATTTAAAAATAACTAAATCTAGAACAATAGCGACATTGAATAATATTAAAAATTATCAACTAAGATCAATGTATGAAAAGTATTTATAATTTATGAAGAATTTTACGTTAATGATTTTATGTGCTGGTTTTGGATCAAGAATGCAGAATTTGACAAGCAACACCCCAAAACCTCTGTTAAAATATAAAAATAAAGTATTATTAAAGAATACAATTGATTTCTTTACTAATATTGGATGCGATGAAATCTTAGTAAATACACATTATTTACATAATAAAATTAAAAAGTATTTGGACATAAATTTTAAAAAATACCCCATTCAGATTATCTATGAAAAAAAAATACTTGGTACAGGGGGAGGAGTAAAAAATATTTTCAATTATACAAATAGAAAAAAAATATGTGTTGTTAATTCTGATATTTTTTGGACTAAAAAAAATAAATCACATATCAAATATTTTCTTGGTAATTATCAAGATATTTCTCACTGTAAAATGTTGTTATCTAGAGATATTAATTTTTTAGGTTTAAAAAAAGAAAATGGAGACTTTAATCTAAAAAGAAATGTAGTTACCAATTGGAAAAATAAAAATGAGAAATTGTATTATTCTGGATTTCAAATTGTATCTAAAAATATCTTTAATAAAAGAAAAAAAATATTCCCGATGAACGAAATTTGGACAAAATTAATAAAAAAAAATCAAATCAAAGGTTATGTAATTCCATCTAAAATTAGACATATTGGGGATAAAAAATCAATTTTAGAAAATTAGATTTAATTGAACTTGATAATAGATAAATATTTCTTACATATAATATATGTCTACTCAAGTAACAAATGATCAAACCTTTGAAAAAGATATTTCTACTAATGATGTACCAGTGGTAGTTGATTTTGGTGCAGAATGGTGCGGTCCATGTAAAGTACTTGACCCAATTTTAGAAGAAATTGCTATTGAGAATAAAGATAAAGTTAAAATATATAAAATGAACATTGATGAGAACCCTATGACACCACAAAAATACGGTATTAGGGGAATTCCTACAATAATAATATTTAAAAATGGTAAGTTAATTGATACTAAGGTTGGCAGTCTTCCTAAAACAGCGTTAGAAACCTGGATACAATCTAATTTATAATAGTTTTTTTCTAATTTTTCCTATTAAATACAAAGAACCAGTAATTAAATAAATTTTTTGTTGATTAGATCTAAAATATTTTAAAGCATCGTTTATATTATTTATTCGTTCACATTTAATAGAATGAAAATTACAAATCTCATTTATTTGCTTAGTTTTAAATGAATTTTTTTCACCTGGAATTTTTATAGCTAAAACTTTAGATACTCTTTTTTTTATTTTGTTTAAAAATAAACTTGCTTTCTTATTATTCAACATTCCAAACAAGACTATAGGTTTTATTCTTTTAGTTTTTAAAAATTCATTTAGTTTATCAGCTCCATCAATATTATGTGATCCATCAAGAATTATTTTTTTATTTTTATAATTAATAATTTCCAATCTACCTGGCCATACGGTTTTCTTTATTGCTATATTAATTTCTTTTACATTTAATCTATAACCCATATTTTTCATAATTTTTGCAAAATAAATAGAGATTGATGCATTTTCTTCCTGATGTTTTCCGTTTAATGAAGGTTGACTATATATATATTTTTTCCCATCTATTTTTACCTCAAACCTTTTTTTTAATGATTTTGTTACTCGAAATTCTTTCCCATAAAAAAATTTATTTTCAAACTTATTTAATTTTTTTTGAATGTGATCTTTTAACTCTTTTTTCTGTTTTCCAACTAATACAAAATCACAATTCTTAACTATACCTAATTTTTCATTAGCAATTTTCTTAAGTGTTTTTCCTAGAAATTCTTCATGATCAAAACTAATTGGTGTTAAAATACTGCAAATTTTTTTTGGTATTATATTAGTTGCGTCTAATCTACCTCCTAATCCTGTCTCTAAAATAAGAAAGTCAGATTTTGATTGTTTAAACAACATAAAAGCTGCGGCTGTTGTTATTTCAAAGAAAGTTATTGGTTTATTATTATTTATTGTTTTTACAAAATTTAGAATTTGGTACAGTTTTTTTGTACTAACCTCTTTATTATTTAAAATTATTCTTTCATTAAACCTAGATAAATGTGGCGAGATATATGCATCACATTTATATCCATTCTTTAATAAAATATTTTTTATAAAACTTTGAACAGACCCTTTTCCGTTTGTTCCTGCAATATGAATTGTTTTTGGCAGATAATCTTGAGGATTATCTAATTTTTTTAATAATAATTTTAGTCTGTCTAATGAAAGATCAATATATTTAGGATGAAGTTTAACTAGTTCATCTAACAACTTTTCTGTCTTAGATTTCACTTATTAACTTATATGATCTAATACTTTGTATAAAGTTCCTTTAAGGTTTTTCCTATGAGAAACAATATCTACCATTCCATGATCTTTTAAATATTCAGCTTTTTGAAAATCTATAGGTAATTCTTCTCTGATTGTATCTTGTATAACTCTTTTACCTGCAAAACCTATCGTAGCACCTTGTTCTGCTATTGTTATATCACCTAACATTGCGAAAGAAGCTGTTACTCCACCAGTAGTGGGTTCAGTTAGAACTACTATGTAAGGTATCTTATTTTCATTTAACAAATCAACAGCAGCAATTGTCCTAGGCATTTGCATTAAGCTTACAATGCCTTCTTGCATTCTTGCTCCACCAGATGAGGTAACAATTACATAAGGTAATTTATTTTCTATGGCAATTTTAGCTCCTTTAACTATTGCCCCTCCAACTGCTCTACCCATAGAACCACCCATGAATTCAAAATTCATCAGTCCTGAAATAATTTCTTTATCTTTAATTTTTCCTTTAATAAGAATAAAAGCGTCATCTCTATTTGTTTTTTTTCTGTATTCTTTTAATCTATCTTTATATTTTTTTTTATCAGTGAATTTTAGTGGGTCATCAGAAATTTTATCCGGTATAATTTCGCCATAATCACCATCTTCGAAAAACAATTTTATCCTATCTTCTGCAGACATTCTAAAATGATAATTACAATTTACACAGACATATAAATTTTCTTTTAAATCTTTATGATGAATCATATTTCCACAAGAAACACAGTTATTCCACAATTTTTCTGGTACATCCCTTCTTTTTACAAGTGAGGATAGTTTAGGTTTAACAAAATTTGTCAGCCAATTCATATTTTAGTTCCATTCTTCAAATCTTTCAAAAACTTATCAATTTCTGATAACATTTTTACTTTATTAGATAAATTTTCTTCAATAATTTTAATTATACTTGAGCCAACAACTGCACCATCAGCTATTTTGCATATATTGTTAACATCAGTTGAGTTTTTAATACCAAATCCAGGAACAACAGGTAAGTTTGTATGTTTTTTGATAAAAGCTATTGATTTTTTTAGATCATTAAGATCAGCAGATTTTTGTCCAGTAATTCCCATTACACTAACATAATATAAAAAACCTCTAGCATTATTTAATATCAATTTTAGTCTTTCTTCATTAGTTGTGGGAGTGATTAATCTAATCAGATCAATCTGGTTATTTCTCAGTTCATTATTCAAATCTTCATCTTCTTCAGGTTGTAGATCAACAATAATTAAACCATCTACACCACTTTCTTTGCATCTTTTAACAAACTTCTCAATACCAAAATATAGAATCAAGTTATAATAACCCATAAGAATAATAGGTAGATTATTTTTTATTTTCTTTGCTTTTGCGGCTAAAGAGAAAATATTTTCTAAATCAATTCCTTTACTTATTGCTCTATTACTTGATAGCTGAATTGTTGGGCCATCGGCCATTGGATCAGAAAAAGGCATTCCAATTTCTATAATATCCACCCCGTTATTAATTATTGTCTTAATAATTTCTAAACTTGTTTCTAAATCAGGATCACCTCCAGTAACAAATGTTACAAGTTTTTTTCCATTATTTTTAAATGCCTGACCAATTAAATTAGTCATTTAAATCTTTATTTTTAATTCATCAGCTATTGTAAAAATATCTTTATCACCTCGGCCACACATGTTCATGACAATAATTTTATCTTTACTATAGTTTTTAGCTATTTTCTTTAATACAGCTAATGCATGAGCTGGTTCCAAAGCCGGAATTATACCTTCTAATTTGCAACAATATTGAAAAGCTTCTAGCGCCTCTTTGTCTGTTGCCGACATGTAGGTAACTCTTTTTTCTTCAAATAAAAATGAATGTTCTGGTCCAATTCCAGGATAATCTAAGCCTGCTGAAATGGAATGAGCCTCCTGAATTTGCCCAGATTTTGATTGTAATAAATATGTCTTATTTCCATGCAAGACACCTGGTTTACCACCTGTTAAACTTGCTGCATGTTTATGAGTTTTTATACCATGCCCTGCAGCTTCGACAGCAATCATTTCAACATCTGAGTCATCTAAATATTCATGAAACAACCCTAAAGCATTTGAACCACCACCAATACATGCCATTAATAAATCTGGTGACTTTCCTTCCTGGTCTTCAAGCTGTTTACGAACTTCTTTACCAATTACAGATTGAAAATCTCTTACCATTGCTGGGTATGGATGTGGTCCCGCAGCTGTCCCAATTATATAAAAAGTATCTTTAACATTTGTCACCCAATCTCTCAATGCTTCATTCATTGCATCTTTAAGTGATTTTGATCCAGTTGAAACTGATCGTATTTCTGCTCCAAGTAATTTCATTCTGAAAACATTTGGAGATTGTCTTTCGATATCTTTTTCGCCCATATAAACAATGCATGGTAAACCAAATAGAGCACATACTGTTGCCGTAGCAACACCGTGCTGTCCAGCTCCTGTTTCAGCTATTATTCTAGACTTACCCATTTTTTTTGCCAATAAAATTTGCCCCATACAATTATTAATTTTATGAGCACCTGTGTGATTTAACTCATCTCTTTTGAAATAAATTTTTGGACCTCCAAGATCATGACTGATTCTTTCAGCAAAGAAAAGGGGGCTTGGTCTACCAACATATGTTTTTAAGTAACGATTAAACTCATCAATAAAATCTTGATCGTTTTTTATTTTTTCATATTCTTTTTCTACTTCTAGAATTAAAGGCATTAAGGTTTCTGAAACATATCTTCCTCCAAACTGACCAAAATAACCTTTTTCATTTGGATAACTTTTATAAGAATTTTTAAGCATTATTTAATTTATCGATAAAATTATTTATAATGTGATTATCTTTAATGCCAAGCTCTTTTTCTACTCCAGAGGATAAATCTACACCAAACGGGTTAATATCATTTAGAATTTCCTGGATATTTTTTAAATTAATTCCTCCTGATAAAAACCATGGTTTGTTAGTTTTAAAATTTTTTAATATATCCCAATCGAAACTTTTTGCATTACCCCCAGGTAATTCACCTTTCATAGGTTTATAATCAAACAAGTAATAATCTGCACTGTTGTAGTTATTAATATTTTTTAAATCATATTTATTATTAATGGAAATTGATTTAATTACCTTTACTCCAATTTTTTTTAAAGTTTTAATATATTCCTCATTTTCTGATCCATGTAATTGCACGTATTTTAATCTAACTCTTTTTATTATATCTACTATTTCATGAATATTTTTATTAACAAAAACACCCACACCATTGATATCTAAATTTTCAGATTTTTTCTGTAAATTAACTGCATCTTTAATTGATATATTTCTTGGACTTTTACGATAAAAAATCATGCCAAAAAAATCTACACTATTTTCCTCACAGCATATTAGTGTATCTTCCTTTTGTATTCCACAAATTTTAGTTATCATTATTAAATTAAACTTTTATTAATTTCTTTTAAAGTTTTAAGCGGATCTTTTGATTTAGTTATAGGTCTTCCTATCACTAAATAATTTGCTCCTAAACTAATAGCCTTTTCTGGAGATTCAACTCTTTTTTGATCATCACTCTTTAATTTACTACTAATTCTAATTCCAGGGGTAACGATTATAAAATTTTTCCCAACCTCTTTTCTTATATATTTAATTTCCTTAGGACTGCAGACAATTCCGTCAAGTTTATTTTTTTTTGCTGCTTGAGCAAATTTTTTTACCAATGCTGATACATTTTTATGATTATAAAATGTTTTTGTCTGATCACTATCTAAGCTAGTTAAAATTGAAACTCCTAAAATCTTAGTATTTTTTTTTCTTGCTCCAGACGAGATCATCATATCATCACCACCGGATATATGAATTGTGGTAAAAAGAGGTTTCATTTTAATTAAAGCTTGTAATCCCTTTTCTACTGTATTTGGTATGTCGTGTAACTTTAAATCAAGAAATATTTTAGGACAATTAGAATAAACTTTTTTATAACCCTCTAAACCAAAATTATAAAAAAATTGATAACCAATTTTAAAAGCATAAACATCTTTTTTTAATTTTTTTACTAATTTGATTGTTTTATTTAAATTATTGCTGTCTAAAGCTACGATTATTTTTCTAGACTTCATCTTCTATTTGAGAATCAGTAAAACCATTTATTTTTCTATGCAATATTTTTCCAATTTTAAAATGCAATTTGAAACTTTTACTTTTTAATAATTTTTCATTTGTCTTCGGATTTCTTACAATTTTTTCTTTATTAATTTTTCTACTTATTGTTCCAAATCCTCTTATTTCAATATTTTGACCGTTTCGTAATGAGTTTGACATTTTTTTTATAAAGATATTAAAAAGATCATCGATGTCCTCAAAATTTAAGTTATTATGTTTTTTATGTAATTTTTCTAGGATTTGAGATTTTAACATTAATCCTATTTTTTTAATACTGATCCTAAGATATCACCTAAGGATGCTCCAGAAGCACTTGATCCATATTTATTAAGAGCTTCTTTTTCATCTCTAATTTCTAGTTCTTTAATTGAAAGATTTACAGTTCTAATTTTTGTATCTATAGACAAAATTATTGAGTCGACTTTTTCATCAAGTGCAAATCGCTCAGTTTTATTTTCATTTTTGTCATTAGATAAATTTGATTTTTTTATAAATCCAAATATTTTTTTTTCATTGTCTAATTCAATTTTTAGTCCTTTTTCATCGATATTTATAATCTTACCAGTTATTTTCGAGTTTATTGGATTTGCCTCAATAAAATCTTGCACTGGGTCGTTATTTAAATGCTTAACTCCTAGGCTAATTCTTTCTTTATCTGCATTAATATCAAGTATTTTAACTTTTATTTTTTCACCTTTTTTTAAATCTTTTATAATTTTTTGACATTCTTTTTCGTCCCAATTTAAGTCAGATATATGAACCATTCCATCTATTTCATCTATAACCTTAACAAAAATCCCAAAGTCTACGATATTTACTATTTCTGTTTCAAAAGTATCATTAATATTGAATTCTTCTTTAAGCTTAGTCCATGGATTTACTTTCATTTGTTTTAAACTACAGTTTACTCTCTTTTTATCATCGTCGATGTCCAAAACTAAAACCTCTATTTCATCATTGATGTTAACAATTTTAGAAGGATGGGGTGGTTTTTTTAACCAACTAAGTTCATTTAAAGATATAACACCATCAAAATTATTTTTAATTATCAAGTGTACATTATTATCATTCATACTAATTACATTAGCTAAAATTTTATCATTAACCTTAATTTTTTCAGTTACTTTGTCCCATGGATTATCGGTTAATTGTTTAATCCCAAGACTTAATCTTGATAATTCTTCATCAAATTTCAAAACTTTTATTTTTATTGTAGAATTCAATTCTAGCACATCTGAAGGATTATTAATTTTGGTCCATGAAATATCAGTTACATGCACAAGCCCATCAATACCTCCCAAATCTATAAATGCCCCATAGTCAGTTATATTTTTTACTTTGCCTTCAATTATAGATCCTTCTTTTATATTTTTAAGAAGTTCAGATCTTTGTTCTTTAAGTTCATTTTCAGTTATAGCTTTTCTTGAAACTACAATATTCCCTCTGTATTTATCCATTTTCAGAATCATTAGTTGTAGAGGTTTGTTTAGCAATTCTTTTGTATCTTTAATTATTTGCCTTGTTTCAATTTGACTTCCAGGTAAAAAAGCCACAACACCGTCCAAATCAACACTCATTCCACCTTTAACTCTATTAAAAGGAACACCTGTAACTACTTTATTTTCATTAAAGCTATTTTGAAGATTATGCCAAGCCTTCTGTTTTACGGCCTTTTCCCTTGAAAGTGATGTTTCTCCATTCGCGTTGTCTACATTTTCTATAAATACTTCAGTTTCATCTCCAACTTGAACTTCTGTTTTTTGTCCTGGCCTTGAAAACTCACTTAAAGGAATTCGACCCTCACTTTTAAGTCCAACATCAATTGTAACAACTTCATTCTCTATAGAAATTATTTTTCCTGTTGCGATACTTTTTTCCTTTGCAGAGGAATTTTTCAATGAAATGTCAATTAGAGTATCATACTCAGAGTTAGAAATTTTAGTTTGAGATTGTTGATTCATATTAAATTTTATCCAACAGTATATTTATTTGATTAACTGTATCTTTGAATCTACCGTTATTATTAATTATGTGCGAACCTTTAGGTATAATTAGCGGCGAATGTTTTCTTAATTTATCTTGTTTATCTCTCAACTTAATATCTCTCAAAATTTTTGGGTATATAGACTTTTCACCACTATCAATCAACTGTTTATATCTCCTTTTAGCTCTAATTTCAGGATTTACGTCAATATATAGTTTTAAATCAGCTTTTTTGAAAACTACTGACCCTATATCTCTACCATCAATAACAAAACCTCGCATTTTTTTATTTTTATTTACAAAATTATACTGGAATTTATTTACAAAGTTCCTTACACAATTATGAACAGCTATTTTCGATGCTAGCTTACTTATAACTTGTGTTCTAATTTTTTTACTATTTCTAAAAGAAATTTGACGAATTTCTTTTAATTTATTTTTAATTTTATGAATACTTTTAAAATCTATGTTTTCAATTAAAAATATTAGTGCCAGCCTCCTATATAATATGCCTGAATCCAAATGATTTAATTTCCATTTTTTAGATATGTATTTTGCTATTTTTTCTTTTCCAGAAGCTGCAGGGCCGTCAATAGTAATGATTAATTTTTTCAATAAATATTACCACCTAGACTATTAAATTCATTTTTAAAAGTAGGAAAACTTGTATTTATAGAATCTGAGTCTTTAATATTTAAGGGACCTAATTTTGTACCCATAATACAAAATGCCATAGCTATACGATGGTCAAAACCAGTTTGTATTAAATTATTTTTTATTTGATATTCTTTACTAGGAAAAATAAACAAGTCATCATTTTCAGATTTACAATCAACACCACAATTTTGCAAGTTTAGTAAAATTAATTTTAGTCTATCACTCTCCTTTACCCTCAATTCTTTTAATCCACGAAATACACTCGGTGATTTGGCAAATGAAGCAGCAATTGAGAGAATTGGATATTCATCTATCATTAAATCAGCAAATTCAGGACCTAGTTCGCAGCCATGCAAATCAGAACTTGTAACCTCAATGTCGCAAACATTTTCATTATTATTTTTTCTATTATTAATCAATTTTATTTTCCCCCCCATTTTTTTTAATGCTAAAATTATTCCATTCCTAGTAGGGTTATTATTTATATTTTTTAGAATTATTTTTGAATTTTTATTAATTAGAGTAGATACAATAAAAAAAGAACTACTTGATAGATCATTTGGTACATCAATATTCTCAGTTACTAGTTCTTTTTGCCCAATAATTTTTATAATTTTCTTATTACCTATTTTTTTTATTTCTATATCCGCTCCAAATGACTCTAACATTATTTCTGTGTGATCTCTTGTTATTTTGTTCTCAGTTATGTTTGTTTGACCTTTGGTATTTAAAGCAGCTAGTAACAAACCAGATTTAATTTGAGCAGATGGAATTTTTAAATCAAAATTAATAGCTTTTAAATTGCTTCCTTCAATAGTGAGAGGTAGTGATCCTTTAGTTGTATAAATTTTGGCATTCATTTTAGTTAAAGGATCTGCAATTCTTTGCATAGGTCTACTAGATAATGATTTATCGCCTGTTAAAATAGATTTAAACTTCTGAGAAGACAAAAGTCCTGTTAACAATCTCGCACTTGTTCCAGAGTTTCCAAGATATATTTTTCCATTAGCTTTATTTAATGAGTTCAATCCTTTACCTTGAATTATTATTTTGTTACTATTCTCTTTGATACTAACTCCCATAGATTTAAATGCATTAAGGGTATGGAAAACATCATCGGATTTCAAAATATTACTTATTTCACAAACACCTTTTGAAATTGATGGAATTATTATAGATCTATGTGATATGGATTTATCTCCAGGTATTTTTGGTATTCCATTTATACCCTCTGTAATCACATTACTTATCATGTTAAAGTTGAAAATTCGAACCTAAATAAAGTTTTTTAATTTTTTCATCTTTAACAGCTGATATTGGATCGCCTTCATAAAATATAGCTCCCTCATTAACAATATAAACTTTATCAACAATTTTTAGGGTTTCCCTTACATTATGATCAGTAATTAATATTCCAATATTTCTTTGTTTTAACTTTTTAATTATTATTTTTATTTCTTCTATCGATACAGGATCAATTCCTGTTAAAGGTTCATCAAGAAGCAAATATTTAGGGTTTGTTGCAAGCGTTCTTGCAATTTCAAGTCTTCTTCGCTCACCTCCAGATAAAACAATTGATTTTGATTTTCTTACATGATTAATATCGAATTCATTTAAAAGATTTTGTAATAATATGTTTTGTTTATTTTTATCTTTCTCTTTGATTTCAATTATCGATAATAGATTGTCTTCAACATTCATGCCTCTAAAAATTGATGCTTCTTGAGGCAGATAACTTATACCAAGTTTTCCTCTAAGGTAGATTGGCAAATTTGAAACATCTAGTTTATCTAATACAATACTACCACTATCTGGTTTAACTAATCCAACTATTATGTAAAATGTTGTAGTCTTCCCAGCACCGTTTGGACCCAATAATCCAACAATTTCGTTTCTATTTATTGAAATACTAATGTCTCTTACGATTTGTTTATTACCATAGGTTTTTGAAATTTTTTTAATTGATAAACCATTATCTAAAATATTGAATTTACTCATTACTTTGAATTATTACTTTTACCTTATTTTGATTATTTGATTTAATTTTATATGAATTATTTCTAGTATCAAGAGTGCCGTAGTCGCCAGTTATTTTTTCTTCATTACGAATTATTATCACATCATCTATCAACTCAATAATTGAGGTATCATTGTCAAAATTAATTTTTTTTGCATACATTTCAGTATCATTATTTTTGACATAAGAGATATTTTTATCAATTACTTCTAAATACGTTATTTCTTTTTCATTAGCATTTTCAGAAAAGTTTCCATTAATTGTTTCTGCTTTTACGATTATATTTTCATTAACTAATTTAGAGTTTATCCCTTTTAACAAAAAATCACCATTAAGATTACTCACTTCTATAAAACCATCTGAGAACATCTTAATATCATTAGTTATTAATTGTGAACGCTCTCCCTCAACTTTTATTTTTTCAATTTTTACCTTAAAGTTTAAAAAATTGCCATTTCCACTTATTTCAAACTCATTAGACTTAAAATCCACATTGCCATTTGCATCGAGTTCTGTGATATCATACAAACTTTTATCAAAATTAATTTTTACTTCATCTGCACTCAATGTAAAATTATCTGAAACAATTTTTACATTTTGTTTTAATAGATAAAATTTCTCATTTTGAAAGACTTCAATACCATCTTCTGTTGTAATTTCTGTTTCACCTATCTCTCTTGCATTTAAAGTTATTGAAATCAGAAATACTATTAAAATTTTTATAATTAATTTCATTTTAATATAAGGTATGAATTACCATAAAAAATTATTTTATTACCTTTATCATGAATATTGAATCCATCTGAAGTAATTGTAGCATTTTTCGATTTAAACATTGACTTTGTTTTACTTTTTGCAGTTTGTTTATCTCTATTAAAAATTACTTTTTCAGTCTCAATACTGAAATCACTTGATTTAAATTTAACATTTTTATTTAATAATACTTCATCTTTACTTATAAAGTTGCCTTGAGAAGCAGTTATATAAATTTTTTTTGATTCATTATTTATAGCAAATTTTGGTTCAGAAATATCTGCAGTAGATGAACTATTTATTGTTTTTTCTATAATAACATTATTATTATAAGTTAGATTTATTTGTTTGTAAAAAATAATTATTACAAATAAAAAAATTATAATTACACCAAACAAAACTATAAATTTTCTATTTATGTGTAAAAAAAAATTCAAACTAGCTCGTCAATCTCAATAAATCATGAATATGTACAATTCCCATAGGAATTTTTGTTTCACAAATAAATAAACTAGTTATCTTCTTTGTATTCATTAAATTTATCGTTTCACCTACCAACATGCTTTTATTTGCTAATGTTGGATTTTTCGTCATTATTTCAGAAGCTCTTTTATTAAAAAATTTTGAGTTTAATTTTCTTCTTAAATCACCGTCAGTAATTATACCTACTATCTGTTTTTTGTTATTAATAACACCAACACATCCAAAACTTTTTTTAGTCATAGTGAGTAAGGCTTTAGACATTTTTTCATCTTTACCTGCCAGTGGCAATGCTTTTCCTGAATGCATTACATCGTTTAAGGTTTGCAAATCTTTTCCAAGATTTCCACCAGGATGAAGACTTTTAAACTGTTTACTTTTAAAACCTCTTAATTCTAATAAAGATATAGCTATACAATCTCCAATTATCATAGACATTGAAGTAGAACTTGTTGGTGCTAAATTTAAAGGACAAGCTTCGATTGGCTTTTTATATATAATGCCTACAGTAGCATTTTTATGAACTAAACTTTTTGAGTTACTAGTTATACTTATAAGTTTAATATTAAATCTTCTAGTAAACTGAATAATATTTTTAAGCTCAGATGTTTCACCTGAATTAGAAATTGCAATTACACAATCATCTTTCTTTATACTTCCTAAATCACCATGACTCGCTTCTGTAGCATGAACAAAATATGAAGGAGTTCCAGTCGATGTTAGAGTTGCAGATATCTTGTTACCAATGTGTGCACTTTTACCAACACCAGTAATGACAACTTTTCCTTTTGTATTATAAATTAAATTAACTGCCCTACAAAAATTCAAATTAAATGTGGACTTTAAATTTTTTATACTACTTAGTTCTCGTGCTAATGTTCTATTTGCACTATTAATTATTTTTTTATTATTTTTCATTAATGTTTAAATATATCTTGATCTGACCAACCATTAATATCTAAATCCGTTCTGTATTGAATAAAATCAAAACAGGCTTTAGCTAGTTTACTTCTTTTTTCTCTTAATAACATTGAATCAAGTTTATCTTTGATTTTATGTAAATATAAGACATCGGTAGCAGCATATTTTTGTTGTTCTTTAGTTAATTCTCCACCCCAATCAGAAGATTGCTCTGTTTTTGAAATTGATTTTCCTAATAATTCACTACAAAGATCTTTGTATCCATGTTTATCTGTGTAAGTTCTAACTAACTTTGATGCAATTTTAGTACAGTAAATATTTTTAATATTAATTTTGAAGTTGTGTTTGAATACAGCTACGTCAAACCTAGCATAATGAAAAATTTTTTGAATTTTATTATTCTTGAGAACTTTAATTAAATTTTGAGGTTTTTCAGTAGATAAGTCAATTTTTACTAAATGACATACTTCGTCTCCATTAGAAAGTTGGACTAAACATAATTTATCTCTCTTAGGATTTAATCCCATTGTTTCGCTATCCAATGCAATAATATTAGTAGCTTTAAAACTTGCCGGAAGATCTCCTTTATATAAAATTATTTTCATTTTGATTTTATTACCTGTATAATTTATATTTTTTCTCTATATCACTTATTTAATTAAAGGTCATGAAATCAATAGTAATTTTTGGAGGAGCAGGTTTTGTAGGTAAACATATAATAAGACGTCTTACTAAAAATAGCCATAAAATCATTGTTCCATACCAAAGATCTATACAAGAAGCTAAAATCCGACTTTTAGGTGTAACAGGACAGGTAATTCCATTTCGTTATTCTTCATTAGAAGACAAAAGGCTTAAATCTGTTTTAAATAATGCAAATGTATGCATTAATTTGAAAACTACATACGATCAAAAGAAAGGTGATTTTAATAATACAGTATATAAGTTTAATCAGAAACTTATTAGAATTTTAAAATCTAGTAAGGAATTAAAACAATTCATTTTTTTTTCAGGTCTTGGTGTAGATATTGATAAAAATTCAACAAGAAGCATTGCAGTGCATAAATCAGAAAAAGAAGCTTTTAAACAACTAGATAATGTAATTATTGTTAGGCCAGGCGTTATTATAGGTGGTGGCGATATATTCATGAAAAGACTTTTACCAATATTTAAAGCTTCATTTTTTGTTCCACTTTTTGGAGATGGTTCAACAAAATTCCAACCAGTATTCATTGATGATGTATCTCTAGCTGTTGATAAAATAATTAATTCAAAGATAAATAGGAAAAATATTTATGAGCTTGCCGGCCCAAGGATTTTTTCTTACAAAGAATTTTTTAATCATATTTCTGAATTTTTAAACAAAACCAGAGTTTTAGTTCCTGTTCCTATGGCATTAATGAAACCTATGATAAACATTGCTGAAAAAACACCAATTTCACCTCTTACTTCAGAACAGCTAACATTATTTGAAAAAGATAATCTTATCGTAAACGTAGATAAATCATTTCAAAATCTTGATATTAATCCACAGGACACACTACAAATACTTAAAAAAATTGTTGAAAATTATAGGTTTTCTTAGTTTTAGTACATAAGTGGTACTATTATTATAAAATTATTGTTTCTTTTTGCATCTTGAATGTGTATTTGGTTTGATCTAGATAAAATAGTAAACAAATGATAACTAAATGCTAAAATTTACAAAAATAAATAAAGAAAACCCTAGTAAAATTTCTGCCAAAGAAAGAGTAAAATCATTTGATGAAATTTACGCTAAATATGCCTCACAAAAGGCAGAGGAACAAGCTTCCAGATGTTCTCAATGTGGTGTGCCTTTCTGCCAAGTTCATTGTCCTTTACACAATAATATTCCAGATTGGTTAAAACTAACTGCTGAGGATAGAATGCAGGAGGCATTTGAAATTTCCAGCTCAACAAATAACATGCCTGAAATTTGTGGTCGTATATGTCCCCAAGATCGTTTATGTGAAGGTAATTGTGTAATAGAACAATCTGGCCACGGTACTGTTACTATTGGATCAATTGAAAAATATATTACCGATAAAGCTTGGGAAGAAGGTTGGGTTAAAAACATTGAACCAGTTGAAGAAAGAAATCAAAGTGTGGGAATTATTGGTTCTGGTCCTGCTGGATTAGCTGCAGCAGAAGAACTTCGTAAAAAAGGATACCAAATTACAATATATGATCGCTACGATAGACCAGGAGGTCTTTTAATTTATGGTATTCCAAATTTTAAACTAGAAAAAGATGTTGTGATTAGAAGAACAAATCGACTTAAAGAAAGTGGAATTAAGTTTGAATTAAATTGCGATATTGGCAATGACATTACTTTTGAAGATATTAAAATTAAGCATGATTCAGTTCTTATAGCAACAGGAGTTTACAAATTTAGAGAAATTAATCTAAATACACCTAATTTTAATAATGTTGTACCAGCTTTAGATTTCCTAATAGCAAGTAACAAGACTGGTTTAAAAGATAAAGTTGAAGATTTTACAAATGGAAGATTAAACGCAAATGGAAAAAATGTAGTTGTCATTGGTGGTGGTGATACAGCTATGGATTGTGTTAGAACTGCTGTAAGACAAGGAGCAAAATCTGTTAAGTGTCTTTACAGACGTGATAAGACAAACATGCCTGGTTCGCAAAGAGAAGTTCAAAATGCTATAGAAGAAGGTGTCGATTTTCAATGGTTAACTTTACCAACTGAATATTCAGGAAACGGGTCATTGAGAAATGTCAGAACCGTTTTAATGGAACTTGGAGAACCAGATGAGTCAGGTAGAAGGAAGCCAGAGCCAAAAGAAGGTACAGAAAAAGACCTAGATGTTGATTTAGTTATAGAAGCTCTAGGTTTTGAACCTGAAAATTTACCTAAGCTTTTTGACAATAATGACCTGACAGTTACAAGATGGGGTACATTAAAAATTAATTATAAAAATATGATGACATCAATTGATGGAGTATTTGCTGCTGGAGACATTGTTCGTGGTGCAAGTTTAGTTGTGTGGGGAATCAAAGATGGTCGTGATGCAGCAAAAAATATTAATGAATATTTAGAAAACAATTTTTCTGATCAAAATCATATTAATAAGAAAGTAGTAAATGCCTAATCACTTTATTGAAAAGTATAAAAAAGATAAAAAATTCCTAGAAGAAAATCATATTTATAATGAAGAAGATGAACATTCATCATGTGGTGTTGGATTAATAGCATCTTTAGATGGCTCTGAGACAAGAGAAATAGTTGAGTTAGGAGTTCAAGCTTTAAGAGTTTTGTATCATCGAGGAGCAGTTGATGCTGATGGTAAAACAGGTGACGGTGCAGGAATACAGTTATCCATACCAAAGAATTTTTTTACTCAACAAATAGAAAGAACTGGTCACAATCCAAATGATTTCCCTTTTGGGGTTGGCATGATTTTTTTACCACGTACAGATTTTGCCGCTCAAGAAAATGCTCGTACAATTGTTGAATCTGAAATAATTAAAGAAGGTTTGAAAATATATGGTTGGAGACACGTTCCAATTAATTCAATCATTATTGGTGATAAAGCAAAAGCAACAAGACCTGAAATAGAACAAATACTAATTTGTAATGAAGAACTAGAAGATGAAAAGCAATTTGATAATAAACTTTATATAATTAGAAAAAGAATAGAAAAAGAAATTAGAAATCAAAATATTTCTGACTTTTATATTTGCTCACTATCATGTCAGTCAATTGTTTATAAAGGTATGTTTTTGGCAGAACAGCTTTCCAATTTTTATCCAGATATACAAAATGAGAATTTTATTTCTAGATATGCCGTTTATCACCAGCGTTATTCAACTAATACTTTTCCTACATGGTCTTTAGCTCAGCCTTTTAGAGTGATTGCGCATAATGGTGAAATAAATACACTTAAAGGTAATAAAAATTGGATGGCTGCTCATGAGCCAAGAATGGAACATAACAATTTTGGCAATAATGTAGATGATTTAAAACCCATAATTGATGCTAAAGCGTCTGACTCTGCTGCATTAGATTCAACAATAGAATTACTAGTCAAAGCTAACCGCTCTTTACCTATGGCTAAAATAATAACAATTCCAGAGGCTTGGTCTCATAGAAGAGATTTTCCAAAAAAAATAAAAGATTTATATGCTTACGGCGGAGCAGTTATGGAACCGTGGGATGGACCAGCAGCTATATGTGGTGCTTACGGTGATTGGGCTATTGCTGGAATGGATAGAAATGGTCTTAGACCTATAAGATATACACTAACAAAAAATCTTCTTATTGCTGGTTCTGAAACTGGAATGGTTGATATTAGAGAAAATGAAATAGTAGAAAGAGGTAGGGTTGGACCAGGTCAATTAATAGCAGTTAACTTTAAAGAGAAAAAATTTTTTAAAGATAATGAAATAAAAAAGTATTTGGCAGAAACTAAACCATTTGGTGATTGGACTAAAAAAATTACGTATATTGATAAACTTGTTCAATCTGTTGATGAGGAATTTAGAGATTTAGACTCTGGAGATCTACGAAAAAGAATGGCATGCTTTGCTTGGTCAGTAGAAGACATCGAATTAATACTTCATCCAATGATTGCAGAAAAAAAAGAAGCAACGGGATCAATGGGAGATGACACTCCACTAGCTGTGCTATCAAATAAATATAGAGGACTCCATCACTTTTTTAGACAAAATTTTAGTCAAGTTACTAATCCACCAATTGATTCATTAAGAGAAAGAGTTGTAATGAGTCTTCGAACTAGAATTGGAAACTTAAGTAATATTCTTGATGAAGATGAGGATCAATGCGATCATTTACAATTGAACTCCCCTGTTCTTTCAATTGAGCAGTTCAAATCTATGCGTAAATATATGAAAGATACTGTCAAGATCATTGACACTACAATGGATAAAACAAATCCTGAAAACAATTTTGAGTTAGAAATTTCAAGAATAAACCGAGAAGCAGAACAAGCTGTTAGAGAAGGGTATGTTCATATAATTTTAAGTGACAAAGAAATGTCTAAAACAAGAATAGCTCTTCCTATGATATTAGTTACAAGTTCTGTTCATCATCATTTAATTAAACAAAATCTTCGAACTTTTATTTCCTTAAATGTTCAATCTGCAGAATGTTTAGATGTTCAATATTTTGCCGTGCTTATCGGAGTAGGAGCAACAAGTGTGAATGCATATATGGCACAACAAGCCATAGCGGAAAGACATAAAAAGGGATTATTCAAAAATCTCTCATACGAAGAATGTGTAGAAAGATTCATTAATTCCATAAATAATGGTTTGCTTAAGACTATGAGTAAGATGGGAATATCAGTTATTAATTCATATCGAGGTGGTTGTAATTTTGAAGCGATTGGACTGAGTAGAAATTTAATGAGCAAATATTTCCCTTCTATGAGTTCTAAAATATCTGGTATCGGAATCAGCGGTATTGAAAGAAGATCAAGATTAGCTCATGATAAGGCTTATGAAGAAAGTGTTATTACACTGCCGATTGGAGGAAATTATCGCTACAGATTTGGCGGAGAAAAACATGCTTTTGAAGCAAGATCAATTCATATGCTTCAAACTGCAGTAACTTCTAACAATTATTCTTTATTTAAAAAATATTCTTCGATGATTGATGAAATGGATCCTATAAATATTCGTGATCTTTTAAACTTCAAAAAAAATAATGATAACAATAATTCAAACACGGTAGAACCGTCTCAAGAAATTAGAAAAAGACTAGTTGCTCCAGGGATATCACTTGGAGCCTTAAGTCCAGAAGCACACGAAACTCTCTCTGTAGCAATGAATAGAATAGGAGCTAAATCAGATTCTGGTGAGGGTGGTGAAGATCCAACTAGATTTAAACCCAAACCAAATGGAGATAACGCATCATCAAAAATTAAACAAATTGCAAGTGGACGATTTGGTGTAACAGCGGAATATTTGAATAATTGTGAAGAAATTGAAATTAAAGTTGCACAAGGTGCAAAACCTGGTGAGGGTGGACAATTGCCAGGAGGAAAAGTTACAGAATTAATTGCTAAACTAAGACATTCAACTGAAGGTGTGACGCTTATTAGTCCTCCTCCTCATCATGATATTTATTCTATCGAAGATTTAGCTCAGCTTATTTACGATTTGAAACAAATAAATCCAAAAGCTAAAGTATGCGTTAAGTTAGTTGCTCAGTCAGGCATTGGGACAGTCGCAGCTGGTGTTGCAAAAGCAAAAGCTGATACGATACTTATCTCAGGTCACAATGGTGGAACTGGAGCAAGCCCACAAACAAGTATTAAGTATGCGGGTCTTCCTTGGGAACTTGGATTAAGTGAAGTACATCAAGTTCTATCTCTAAATAACTTAAGGGATAAAGTTGTTCTTAGAACTGACGGAGGTTTGAAAACAGGAAAAGATATTGTTATTGCGGCCATGCTTGGGGCAGAAGAATATGGAATTGGGACAGCAAGTTTAGTTGCTATGGGCTGTATCATGGTTAGACAATGTCATTCAAATACTTGCCCTGTTGGAGTTTGTTCGCAGGATGAAAAACTTAGAGAAAAATTTACAGGAACACCCGAAAAAGTAATTAATCTTTTTAGTTTTATTGCTGATGAAGTAAGAGAAATTTTAGGATCACTAGGCTTTTCTTCTCTTGATGAAGTAGTTGGAAGATCTGATCTTTTATATCAAGTCAGCAGAGGAAGTTCTGATCTTGATGATCTAGATTTAAATCCAATTATTCAAACCATTGATTCATCAGTTGGAGAATTTGATATAAAGAAAAATACAATTAATAAAGTAAGCGATAGTCTCGACATTAAAATTATAGAGGATGCTAAGTCTTTCTTTGAAACAGATCAAAAAATTGAACTAAACTATAATATAAAAAATACTGATAGAGCTATTGGTACAAGACTTGCATCAGAAATTACTACTACAAAAGGAATGAGTTCTCTTCCAGAAGATTTCTTTACTGTTAATTTCCATGGTTCTGCTGGGCAATCTTTTGGAGCATGGAGTGTACAAGGAACAACACTTAGGGTTTTTGGTGATGCAAATGATTATGTCGCAAAAGGATTATCTGGCGGTAAAATTGTTATTCAACCAAGCTCATCTTCACATCTAAAGACAAACAAAAATGTTATCATTGGGAATACTGTCTTATATGGAGCAACACGAGGTAAACTCTTTGCAGCTGGAACTGCTGGCGATAGATTTGCTGTTAGAAACTCTGGCGCACATGCTGTTATTGAAGGATGTGGTGATAATGGATGTGAATATATGACTGGAGGAAGTGCAGTTATTCTTGGCGAAGTAGGAAACAATTTTGGAGCTGGAATGACAGGAGGTATGGCATTTGTGTACGATAAAGAAGGAACACTACCACTTCGAATTAATCTTGAAGATATTTTCTATCAACAACAAATGACTAATTATTGGGAAAAAATTTTATATCAAAAAATTGAAGAACATATCAAGGAAACAAATTCAATGTACACAAAAAATTTACTAGAAAATTGGGAAAATGAGAAATTACTCTTCTGGCAGATTGTACCAAAAGAAATGATAAATAAATTTGATCAACCTGTATTAATTCAAGAAGAAAAATCTGCTTAGTTTTTTATTATTGATTGAATAGATTCATTTATTATTTTTAAATCTAATAGATCAGATAATCGATGATCGCTATTTTTTAATAATTTAATTTGTATTTGATTTCCTTTAATTTTCTTTACTATTTTTTCTGGAAAATCTGGAGTGACAACATTATCTTTTAGGCCTTGTATTAAAATTAGAGGCTTATTCCATTTAAATTCTTTATTTAAAATTTTATTTTTTCTACCGTCAATAATATATTTCTTTTTTATAAGATAACTAAACCCGTAGGAGGAATATTTAATAATCCCCTTTTTATTCATTTCTTGTTTTTTCTTTAAAGGAAGTTTTTTATAAAACCCATCGATATAATCAGGTGCTGCTGCTAGACCAATTAATCCAGCAATTCTTTTTGGTCTTGCTTTGGCAGCTAAAAACATTAACCATCCACCCATGCTACTACCAACAAGTATTTGCGGCCCTTTGGCTATATTATCGATGATATCAATTAAGTCTCTTTTCCAATCAGAAATTGTAAAATCTTCGAATTTTCCATCAGATTTCCCATGACCACGACACTCAAAACGGATAAACCGCAATTTGTTTCTTTGAGCAAATCTTTCTAAAGACAAAGCTTTTTGACCACTCATGTCTGAGTTGAGGCCATGGATAAAGATGATACCAGGCCCCTTACCTTTTATAGATTTGTAGCGAATTCTTTCTTTTTTCTTATTAATAAAGTAAGGCATCTTTGATACAAATACTTATATTTTAATAAAATGTCATCATTTAATGTCGCTCAAATTCTTCCCTCTTTAGATTCTGGTGGTGTCGAAAGAGGCACTATTGAAGTCGCAAATTATTTATCTGAATTAAATTTAAAAAATAATATTATTTCAAATGGAGGGCGTTTAATTAAAGAAATTGATAAAAACTATACTGATCATTTTCAATTACCAATTAACTCAAAAAATTTTTTTATTTATCCATTAGTTGCTAATCAATTAAAAAAATTAATTATTAATCAAAATATTAATGTTGTTCATGTACGATCAAGAGCACCAGCATGGATTTTAAGTTTTATAAAAAATAGAAACTTCAAAACAATATCTACATTTCATAATGTGTATAGTGGTAATTCTTATTTTAAAAAAATCTATAATAAGCAATTATCCAAAGTTGATCAGATTGTCGCAATTTCAAATTATGTAAAAAAAGAAATTAGTAAAAAATACAATTTAGATTCCAATAAAATTAAAGTGATCAATAGAGGAGTTGATGTTAAATATTTTGAAAAACCAATTTTAGATTCTCAAATTGAAAATATAATAAATAAGTTCCAAATTGATACCTCAAAAAATATTATTCTATATCCAGCAAGGCTAACAAACTGGAAAGGTCAAATTGAGTTTTTAGATATATTTAATAAGATGCAAAATGATAATTTTTTACTTTATTTTGCAGGCGATACAAAAAATCAATCTTATACAGAGAAATTACAAAATAAAATTCAAAGTTTTAACCTTAGTCATAAATGCAAGATTATAGGTAATCTACTAAGAGATGATTTGAAAATTTTGTATTATCTATCATCAATTATTACCTCTTTTCCTTTACAAGCTGAAGGTTTTGGAAGAACTATAAGTGAAGCATTAATAATGAAAAAAAAGGTACTCGCTTTTAACTATGGCGGTGTCAAAGATCAACTTGATAAATTAGACGATATTTATAAAGTAAATCCTCATAAATATGATGAAATAGACATAAAACTTCAAAATATTATTAAATTAGATAAAGAAAAATTTTCTAATATATCTTTAGATAGTAAAAACCTCATATCAAAAACATTTTCAAAATACCAAATGGTACAAAGTTACGTAGATTTATATGAACAGCAGTCACTATAATAAAATACTAGTTGTAAAGCATGGATCACTTGGTGATATTGCATTTTCTATACTTGCTATGGCATCAATCAAGCAATTTTTTAGTAATGCCACTATTGACTTACTCACTGAAGAAAAATATGTAAATTTTTTAAGCAATTCAAATTATTTCAATTCGATTTTTAAAGATAATAGAAAAGGAATAATAGATTCACTAAAGGTAATATTAAAAATTAATCAAAATAAATATGATCTAATCATAGATTTACAGAATTCTAAAAGAACAAATAATTATTGGTTATTCTTAAAATTTATTTCAAAAGTAAAAGTTAACGGATCTCGTTCTAATTGTGATATTCAATATGTAATTCCTCCACAAGGAACTGAATCTCCACAACAAGGTTTATACAATCAACTAAAGTTACTTGGAGTAAATGAAGTTAATCAAAATGTAAATTGGCTTTCCAAAGGTATTACAACAATTAATGAAGACAAAATAATCTTAATTATACCTGGTGTTTCTAAATCAGGTAAGGACAAACAATGGTCACCTGAAAAATTTGCAATACTTGCAAGTACTTTAGAAAAAAAAGGATATAATATTTGTGTTATTGGGCAAAAATCAGATAAAGAAACAGTAGAAACTATAAATAATGCATGTCAGAAGGTTATCGACTTAAGCGATAAATCACCTCCTGAAATCATCTATTCCATTGCTAAAAAAAGTAATTTAATAATTAGTAATGATACTGGCCCAGGTCATATAGCAGCTCTAAGTAATTCACCTATTCTTTTCTTAGCTAAAGATAATGTTATCTCAAAATCAAACTTGTCTGAATATAAAAATGCTTATACGATTCTGACTGATTCAATGGACTCAATTTCAGTAAAAAAAGTTTTAGATTTTTTACACGATAGTAAATTAATCAATAAATGAAATTAATTCTTTTTCTAAATTTTGGTTATTAGAGAATAGTTTAGTATATTTTTTCTTCCAGGGTGCATACTCTTCTGCAATCATACCTGGAACATTATCTGAATCATAAATAACACAAAGTTTCGTTTCAGAAAGTGATGCAATATGTGTGCATCCACATTCCGGTGTAATTACATATGTTGAAGAGTTTATTATTGATGTCCAATTATCAAAATTTAATTGATCTAAGATTAAAACATTATTTATCTTTTTAAGATTTTCAAACTCTTCATTTGTAATAATCTCATATTTTTTAAATATTTCATAGAATACATTTTTTGATGTTCCATCAGTTGTCATTACAATATTGATTTTCAAATTTTTGAGATTGTCTAATAGAGTGATAAAGTTTGTTTCTGAAAAATATTTATTGATCCATTTTGAAGATAAATGAATTAAGCATAATTTTTTAGAACTTAATTCTATTTGATTAAATCCAAATTCATTCTTAATCTCTGCTGTCTTATTATAATTTAATCCACTTTTAGTAACTAACTCCATCATAATTTCTGTTTGATGAATTGGGATTTTTTTGGAATATCTTAATTGGCGATCGATTATTAAGCAGTGAGTAAAAAAGATCTTACCCAAAATTCTATCAAAAAATTTACTCATGTAATTATTTTTGTATCGAGATTTAAAAATTAACAATGACTTTATTTTACTTTTAGAAAAAATTGATATTAATATACTGAATATACCAGGGCTATATGTGAAAATATAATCATAATCTTCATTTCTTAATTTTGAAATTATTTTTAAGACTTGATAAAATTTATTTTGAAGTAAAAAAATTTTGTTAATAGATTTATAGTTTTTACATATTTTTTGATTTTTTTTAGAACATACAATATCAATTTTATAATCCTTATTAGCTTGTTTTAGTCCTTGAACAACTGGAAGAGTGAGGATCATATCTCCCATTTTATCGTTTCTAACTAAACAAATTTTCATAAAGTGTATTTAATTACTTAAAAAACAGTTTATATTTTTTAAAATCAGCCCTTGAATTTAAATTCATTTGAGATTATATCCTAACAAAATATGACAAAAGACTTAATTTCCTAATATGCTATTAAATAATAGCTTTAACTCAATATCAATATAATTTTGGCTGTAAATTTCAAAACAAAGAAAGATACTAGTCCAAGAATCAATGAGCAGATTACTGCAAGTGAAGTCAGACTGATATCTAGTAGTGGTAAACAAATGGGGATCTTAAGCATTCGCGAAGCTTTAATTCAAGCAGAAGATGAGGGTTTTGATTTAGTTGAAGTGTCTCCTGAAGCTAATCCACCAGTTTGTAAAATTATAGATTATGGTAAATTAAAATATAGAGAGCAAAAAAGTAAGAAAGAAGCAAAAAAGAAACAAAAAACAATTGAAGTTAAAGAGATTAAAATGAGACCTGGTATTGATACGCATGATTATAATGTTAAAATTAAAGCACTCTCTAAGTTTATAGGTGGTGGTAATAAAGTTAAAGTCTCTATGCGTTTCAGAGGACGTGAAATGGAGCATCAAAATTTAGGCTTTGATCTGCTAAAAAAACTAACTTCAGAAGTTGAAGAATATGCAAAAGTTGAAGTAGCTCCTAAGTTTGAGGGAAGACAAATAATGATGATACTTGTCCCTCAAGTTGCTAAATAATTCTACATATTGTAAAATACTCAATTATCAGTATAAGCCTTCAAAACTTGTTATGGCTTGCAGGGCAGCCTAACGGGTAAATTTATAATATAGGAGATAGTAATGCCCAAGCTTAAAACTAAGAGTAGTTTAAAAAAAAGATTTTCTAGAACAGGTACTGGTAAGATTAAGTTTAAACCTGCTGGAAAAAGACATGGAATGAGTAAACGTTCCAATAAATTTATTCGTAACACTAAAAGATCTGCAATTATGTCACCAGGTGACTCTGCTTTGATTGATCATATGTTACCATACAACAAGTAAGGGGAAATCAATGGCAAGAGTATCACGAGGTGTTACAGCAAGAGCTAGACACAAAAAAGTAATTAAAAGAGCAAAAGGTTATTACGGTAGAAGAAAAAATGTTTTTCGAGTTGCTGTGCAGGCTGTCGAAAGAGGCATGCAATATGCTTATAGAGATCGTAAAAAAAGAAAAAGTGATTTTAGGGGCTTATGGATTCAAAGAATCAATGCTGGTGTTCGACTTCATGGTTTAACATATTCGCAATTTATATCTGGTCTTAAAAAATCATCTATTGAAATAGATAGAAAGATTTTAGCGGATCTTGCAATTAATCAGCCAGAGGCTTTTAAAGCCTTAGTTGATAAAGCTCAATCTGCTAGATAATTTTAATTAATAAAATATAATAGATTTTGATGGTATTTGTTGAAAATAAAATTGATGTTCTAAAAAAAATTAAAGCTTCAAAATCCTTCGAAGATTTAGAAAAACTTCGATTATATTATTTAGGTAAAAAAGGAATAATACCTGAAGCTTTAAAAGGATTAGGTTCTTTGTCGATTGAAGAAAAAAAATCGAAAGGACAGCAATTAAATATTATCAAAAAAGAAATTGAGGAAGGTATTAAAAACCAAAGAACAGAAATTGAAAATATTGAAATTTCAAACAGGATTAATTTAGAAACAATTGATGTTACTCTACCACCTAATATTTCTGAAAAAGGAAAAATACACCCAATTAGTCAAACAATATTTAATATTATAGAAATTTTTGGAAATTTAAATTATGCAGTGGAAACAGGTCCAGATATAGAAACAGATTTTAATAATTTTACAGCTTTAAATATCCCAGAACATCATCCAGCAAGAGAAATGCAGGATACTTTTTATGTTCAGGATAATGGAGACAAAAATGTTCTTCGAACACATACAAGTCCTGTTCAAGTGAGAACTATGCTAAAAACAAAACCACCTATTAAAATTATTGTGCCTGGCAGAACTTATAGAAGTGACTCAGATGCTACACATGCTCCTATGTTTCATCAGGTAGAAGGTTTAGTCGTTGATACAAGTTCTACTATGGTTGATTTAAAATCAACACTCGTTTCATTCTTAGAAGAATTTTTCGAAGTAAAAAACTTACAATACCGTTTTCGCCCTAGTTACTTTCCTTTTACCGAGCCTAGTGCAGAAATGGATGTAGCTTATACCAAAGTAAATAATAAAATAAAAATTGGTGAAGGTGATAAATGGTTAGAAATATTGGGTTGTGGAATGGTTAATCCTATAGTTTTAGATAATTGTAATATTGATTCAAAACTGTATCAGGGTTTTGCTTTTGGTATGGGAATTGAGCGTTTGTCGATGCTTAAATATGGTATTACAGATTTAAGAAGTTTTTTTGATCCAAATTATAGATGGCTGGATCATTATGGTTTTAGTATTTTGGATAACCAAACACGATCAGGGGTATAAATGAAATTTACACTAAACTGGCTAAAAGATCATTTAGATACTTCTGAAAATTTAAATACCATAACAGATACTTTAACCAATATTGGTTTAGAAATTCAAAGTGTAGAAGATAAATCAGAAATTTTTAAGAATTTTACAGTAGCTAAAGTTTTAAAAGCAGAAAAGCATCCAGATGCAGATAAGCTTAAAGTATGTCAGGTTCAAACAATAAATGGAAATTATCAAGTTGTGTGTGGCGCTCCAAATGCAAGAGAAGGCATACTTGGAATTTTTGCACCAGAAAATAGTTACATTCCTGGAACTGATTTACATTTAAAAAAAACTAAAATTAGAGGAGTTGAGTCTTGCGGAATGCTTGTATCAGAAAGAGAGATGAGTATTTCTGATGAACACGATGGAATTATTGAAGTAAAAGATAATTATAAAATTGGTGATTTATTTAGTAAAATTTTTGCAATAGATGAACCTGTTATTGAAATTAATTTAACACCAAATAGATCTGACTGTTTATCGGTCAGAGGTATCGCAAGAGATTTAGCAGCAGCAGGAATTGGTAAATTAAAAGACTTAAATAATAAAAAATCAAAAGAATCATTCAAAAGCCCAATTACGTGGAAAAAAGAATTTCAAAATAATAATCTATGTCCTGGAGTAGCAGGTCGATATTTCAAAAATGTCAAAAATGTTGAAAGCCCTAAATGGCTTCAAGATAGATTAACTGCAATCGGATTAAGGCCCATTTCAGCTCTTGTTGACATTACAAATTATATTACCTTTGACTTAGGAAGACCACTTCATGTTTACGATGCTGATAAAGTGTCAGGCAATTTAACAATGCGATTAGCCAACAAAAATGAGGAATGTTTAGCATTAAATGAAGTTAATTATAAATGTGACACTGAGATGATTGTAATTTCTGATGATGAAAAAAAACTTCATGGTATTGGTGGAGTTATGGGTGGTCTCGATAGTGGTTGTAGTATGGAGACAAAAAATGTTTTTCTAGAAGTTGCGTTATTTGATCCGATTTCTGTAACTAAAACTGGAAGAAAACTAAATCTTCAAAGTGATGCACGTTACCGTTTTGAAAGAGGGATTGATACTGATTCTATCTATTGGGGTGTAGATGCAGCAACTCAAATGATTTTGAAATTATGTGGAGGAGAAGTAAGTGAGTTAGTTTCTTCAGAAATCAATATAGAAAAAAATAAACCATTTATGTTTGACACAAATAAAATAAAGACTTTTGGCGGAATAGAAATCAATAATAATGAACAGAAAAAAATCTTAGCTTCACTTGGTTTTTCTGTTACTGAAAAAAATTCAAAATTTGAAATTCAGAGCCCTACTTTTAGACCAGATATTGTTAGTGAGGCAGATATCGTCGAAGAAATAATTAGAATTTATGGTTATAATAAAATTCCTCTAAAAAAAGTAACTAATCAAGAAGAAAAAAAGCAGATTTTAAATACTAAAACAAAAACTTTTTATAAAAGCAAAAAAACTATAGCTCTTAATGGATACTCAGAAGTTGTAACATGGTCATTTATGCATGAAAAAAAAGCAAAGATTATCTCAGATGAAATAATTAGTTTAAAAAATCCAATAAGTACCGATTTGAACGCAATGAGACCATCAACGCTTCCAAATTTATTAGAAGCAATCAATCAAAATAAAGCTAGAATGTACCTGAGAGCAAAAATATTTGAAGTAGGTCCTAATTTTTCTAAATCATTACCAGACCAACAAGAAAATGTTGCCACTGCTATAGCTTATGGCCCATCTGATGAACAAAACTGGTTATCAAATAAAAAAAATATTGATGTCTTTAGTATAAAGGCTGATTTATTTTCTATATTAGCAAACTTAAATGTGCCAGTAGATAATTTGTTATATGAAAAACTTGAAGGTCAAATCTATCATCCTGGCAAATCATCTTCTTTAAGACTTGGTAAAAACAAAATAGCTAATTTTGGAGAGTTGCATCCAATTTTATTAAAAACAATGGATGTTAATTTTAAGGTATTTGGTTTTGAAATATATTTGGAGAATATATCACAATTTCAAGAAAATAAATCTTCCTCAAAGGGTGGGTTTGCTAATAATCCTTATCAAATGGTTGAAAGAGATTTTGCTTTTCTGTTTCCAAAAGATGTTAAGGGAAGTGAGATAATTAAAAAAGTAAAAAAAATAGATAAAAACATAATTCAAAATGTAACAATATTTGACGTTTATGATGGCGATAAACTTCCAGAAAATAAAAAAAGTATTGCTTTTAGGGTATTACTGCAACCTCAAGATAAAACATTCAACGATCAAGAAATTGAGGAATTATCAAATAAAATAATAGTTGAAATATCTAAATCGCTTGATGCATCTATAAGAAACTAATGACTGAACTTAGTTCTATTCGTAATTTCTCCATAGTTGCTCATATAGATCATGGGAAATCAACTTTAGCCGATAGACTAATACAGTTTTGTGGCGGTTTAACTGATAGAGAGATGAAAGAGCAGGTTCTAGACTCAATGGAATTAGAAAGAGAAAGAGGCATTACAATAAAAGCTCAAACAGTTAGACTTTCTTACAAATCTAAAGATGGCAAGAGTTACATACTTAATATTATGGACACTCCAGGTCATGTTGATTTCTCATATGAGGTATCAAGATCCTTAGCAGCATGTGAAGGTTCTTTATTAATAGTTGACTCCACACAAGGTGTTGAAGCACAAACACTAGCTAATGCGTACCAAGCAATTAATAATGATCATGAAATTTTGCCTGTTCTAAATAAAATTGACCTTCCTTCTTCTGAGCCTGGTAAAATAAAATTACAAATTGAAGATGTACTTGGTATTGAAACTGACAATGCTTCTCTTGTTTCAGCAAAAACAGGAGTTGGTATAGAAGATTTGTTAAATAAAATTATAACACTTCTTCCATCTCCATCAGGGGAAAAAAATAAAGAATTGAAATGTATGTTAGTTGATAGTTGGTATGACAGTTATCTAGGTGTTGTTGTACTTGTTCGGGTGATAAATGGACAACTTAAAAAAGGCCAGAAAATTAGATTTATGGCAACAGGTGCAACATACACAATTGATAGAGTAGGTATATTTTCGCCTAAAGCTACTGAAGTTAGTACACTGGGGCCTGGAGAAATTGGATTTATTAATTCAGGTATCAAGAGTGTTGCTGATTGTAAAGTTGGTGATACGATAACAGATGATAAACTTCCAACTGTAGATATTCTTCCAGGTTTTAAACCATCTCAACCAGTTGTTTTTTGTGGAATGTTTCCAGTTGACTCAGATGATTATGAACACATGCGTGATAGTATGGCTAAATTGGCATTGAATGATTCAAGTTTTTCTTATGAACCAGAAGTAAGTCCTGCCTTAGGTTATGGTTTTCGCTGTGGTTTTTTAGGTTTATTACATTTAGAAATCATCAGAGATCGTTTTGAAAGAGAATTTAATTTAGAACTAGTAACTACTGCGCCTTCAGTCGTTTATAAAATTTTAATGAAAGATGGATCAACTATAAATCTACATAACCCTACTGATATGCCGGATCCTGTAAAAGTTGAAAATATTTCTGAACCTTGGATTAAGGCTACAATAATAGTACCTGAAGAATTTTTGGGATCAGTGCTAGAATTATGTACTTCTAAAAGAGGTATCCAGCAAAATATGAGTTATGCAGGTAATAGACCTTTAGTTGAATATAAACTTCCATTAAATGAAGTTGTTTTTGATTTTTATGATAGGTTAAAATCAATTACTAAAGGGTATGCAAGTTTTGATTACGTAATTACAGGTTATGAAGTGAATAATTTAGTTAAAGTAGGTATACTTATAAATGGAGATCCAGTTGACGCACTATCTTTAATTGTTCATAAAGATAGATCGGAACAAAGAGGTAGAGCACTTTGTGAAAGATTAAAAAATTTAATACCGAGACAACAATTTAAAGTTGCAATTCAAGCAGCAATAGGAGGAAAAGTAATTGCCCGAGAAACAGTAGCTTCATTCAGAAAAGATGTGACTCAAAAACTTTACGGTGGAGATGTAACAAGAAAAAATAAACTTTTGGATAAGCAAAAAAAGGGTAAGAAAAGAATGAGGCAGTTTGGAAAAGTAGATATTCCACAAAATACTTTTTTAAATGCATTAAAAATGAATGATAATTAAATTTTGGAGAGATGTGAGAGTGGTTTAATCAGCACGCTTGGAAAGCGTGTGTAGTAGCAATACTACCGAGGGTTCGAATCCCTCTCTCTCCGCCATCTTTTAGAACTTTTCTTTAAAACTTATTTTTTGTTAAATAATTCTAATATTCTTTTTTTCTTCATTGTATATAATTTAAATGATACTTAACTTTCGTTTTGTAATTTTATTATTTTTAATGCTGCCAGTAATTTTTCTGAAACTGTAATAAACATTGACTATTCGTATTTCTAATAAATATATAATTATTAATTTTTCTAATTTCATCAACACAAATAAATCTATCAGATGGTAAACATAACATGTTGATATTACCACACATTCTTGGTCCACTTTGATTCATTCCAGTACTCCTTATAACTAACTTTAATTTAAGACCATCTTTGTTTCTTATTATATAATCATAGTTTTTTATTTTTTTTGCATAATTAGGCCAAGGGAATGAATCAAATCTTTCATTTATAAAATCATCAATACTGTAACTTAAATTTTTAAAGGAAAAATAAAATAATGATATAAATAAAAAACTTAAAAAAATGATATTTAAAATCTTTTCTTTAAATGAATATTTATTAAGATAAAAACTATTCAATAAAATTATTCCACCTCCAATAATTGCGTATCCACCATAACGCATTTGCGGTGACATAAATATCCATGAAATTGATGAAAAAATAATACCTATTGTTATGAAATAAGTATTTAATTTAATATTATTACTTATAGGAATTTTAATATTTTTTTCCTTAAAAATTAAAATAATTATAAAAGGAAATAAAGTAATTATAAAAGTATTAATAATTCTAGATGTATCACCATCTTTGAAAAAATACTTAAACCAAAAAAATTTTTTCAAGTTATATTCTTTTGGTGTTAAAATTTTATTTTCTATCATTGGCTTATAATAATCATATTTATTCTCTAGATTTCCTTCCTGAATTGAGTAAAATTTCCAACGTTTTGATATAGATGATAAAAACTCATATCTTTCTTCAACATTTTCTTTTGGACTTGACCAAGTTATCATGTCATGATGAATACAAGTAAAAGGAATAGGGTAAAAAAAACATCCTGTTGTAAAAATATTTTTTGTTAGAAACATAATGAAAAACAAAGATAAAAATAAATATAATTTTAAATTAATAAAAAATTTTTTAGATAAAATTTTTTGATAATTAATTAGTAAGTAAAAAAAAACTAATGGTAGAAATATAACGCTCCCAATTCTAAGTACACATGAATAAAAGAAGTAATATACTATTTTATGAACATAGTTTACTTCATGAGAGGTAAAAGATTTTAATATGTAAAATAATAATATTAATAAAGTAAATGTTGGTTGAATATCAGCACCAAAATCTTTGATTCTATTAAATGTAATTAAAACAAAAAAGATTACTGATAATGAAAAAAATTTTATTGCTAGCTTACTAGACCTTAAATATTCGATTAAAAAAAATATTATAAAAAAAAAATAAAATACTACAGGTAAGTGAGTTAATCCTCTAGTTTCTATTATTGGTAAATAAAATAATCCCAAGATATCTAACCAGCCATGACCATACGTATAATTATTTGATAAATTAACTAGTCCAAATATGATTTTAAAATTATTTAGATAATTTACATAAGGAAGATGATACCATTCATAATCAGCATAGGTACGAAGTGTTATTGAAGATAATAAAAATAATATTACAAAAAATAAAAAATAAGATTTAAATCCATTTATTTGATAAACAAATTTCTTAAAAAATACCAAAAAAGAAACAATACCGAAAATTAATATAATTGAATTAATAAATAGATTTAACTCTGTAAAAAAATGAAGAAGTATTGATAAAAAAAATATATTAAAAAAACCTATTATCCCTATTTCACCTATATTCATTACTTCATTATTAAAAATTAATTTATTAGTAAATAAACCATATCCAATAATAGAAACTGAACTTATGAATATGAAAAGATTAAATATAAAAAAATTAATTATCATTTATGTTTATTTGTAAATTTAAAAATAAAATAAAGAAAATTAACAAACTTTTTTTTATAATTTATATATTCCTCTATTTTTATTAAATATAAATTATTGTTTTTTCTAATCTCATAAAAAATTTTATAAAATAAGCTAATATCAAGTTTCATAAATTGATTCATATTAATAATTCTTCATAATTTTTTGCACCAAAATTGGTACATGCTTGCAAAGATTCTAGGATTATAATTTTCATATTCTTGCCATTTATCAAGATCATATAGATTACTTTTTTTATTATAAATTTTCCTAAAATTTTCAATTACTAATCTGTCATCGAACCCTAAAAAAACTAATCCTAATTCATCCAAATTTTTCTTTATTTTGCTAATTGTAAATCTATGTTCTTGAACATGAAACAATAAATCTCTTACACCACTTAATGTATAAAAATCTGGACTTGATTTAATAGCATTCCATTTATCATTATTATGCTCAATTAAATCTTTTCTAAATTTAATGATATTTGAATAACTAGACTGAAGTTTGAGTTTATCAATTTTATCTTTAATATATGCTATATGCTGTCTAGCTTTTTCACTGTACAATCCAATAAGCATTAAAGAATCATTATTCAAACATGATGTTAATATTTTCCATCCTTTATGTGGATTATCCATATGATGAAGAACACCTACTGATTCTATTATATCAAACTTTCTATCTATTGATTCTAAATCTAGTATATCCCCTTGAACAAATTCTATATTTTTAATTCCGAGCTCATTTGCTTTTCTTTTTGCATATGATAAGCTCTTAAAACTTAAATCCAGTGCAAGTATTTTTGATTTTTTATATTTTGAAGCAGTAGTGATTGCGTGCTGACCAGTGCCACAACCTGCAATTAGAATTTCGGGACTATCACAGTTTGTTATTTTTTTTAGATCTAGTTTCAAATCACTATCACTTATTACATCTTTTATATTTCGTGGTTCAATACTCAATCCAATATTTTCCCACCTAGGATAAGGGTTTTCCTCATATTGTTTTTTTACGTTTAGAGAAACTCGATCTTTTACTTTTGATATAGATTTTATTGAATTAGATATTTGATTTTCGATTTTACATTGATTTAGATGCAATTCAAATATTTCTTTTAATCTATTCGAAAATTTAATTTTATTAGACCAATCAAAATTAGTTAAAGGCTCATAACACGATAGACACAATATTTCTAAATCACTAATATTTTTATTTTCCTTGAAATTATTTTCTTCATTTATTATATAAAATTGAAGAACTCCAGCTAAGTTGTAATATGCTATTTTGTAATTTGAATTGATTTCCAAAGTTGATAAATAACATTCAATGGCTTTTTTATTTAATCCTTTTCTTCTATATATATTTCCAAGATTATTATGAGCTTTAAAATAATTTTTGTCTAGTTTTATTACTTCTTTATAATTTTCTATTGCTTTTTCTTCTTCATTTAATTTGATGAAGATATTAGCTAAATTATAATAACCATCAGTATATTTAGGATTTAGATCTACTACTTTGATAAATAAATCTTTTGCTAACTTATAATTTTTAAGTTCTGTGTGTACTACGCCTTGAATATTTTGTAGAAGTATTGATTTAGGGAAATTATACAATAATTCATTTGATAATTTCAGAAGTTCATCAAATTGTTTTTTATCAAATAATGATATTAATTCTTTTATTTTAACTTCTGAGGGCTCTATAGAACTCATCTACACAACAGAGGAAATAAGTTTTTTAGTATAATCAGATTTTGGAAAATTAAAGATATTATTACTTATATTTTCTTCTACAATTAATCCGTCTTTTAATACAATTATCCTATCAGATATTGCTTTGATAACTGACATATCATGACTAATAAATATGTAGCTTAGTTGAAGTTGTTCTTGAAGTTTATTTAGAAGATTTATTATTTGATTTTGAATTGTTACATCCAAAGCTGATGTGGGTTCATCTAAAATCAAAATTTTTGGCTCCAAAATAAGAGCTCTTGCAATCGCAATTCTCTGACGTTGACCTCCTGAAAATTCATGAGGGTATTTTTCAATTGTATTTTTATAATCTAATCCAACTTTATCTAATATATTTTTTATTTTTTCTTCTTTGTCTTTTTTGTTTATGTTTGGATAATGAATTAACAAACCTTCAGAAATAATATCTTCTATATTCATCCTTGGACTTAATGATGAAAATGGATCTTGAAAGACAATCTGTATTTCCTTCCTCAAATTTAACACTTCTTTTTTATTTAATTGTCTAAGGTCTTTATTATTTATTTTTATTTTTCCTTTTGATTCTATTAAATTTAAAATTGCTAAAATAAGAGATGTTTTTCCTGAACCTGATTCTCCAACAATACCAATGCTTTCGCCAACTTTTAAATCAAAACTTACATTTTTAATTGCTTTTACATAGTCAACTGTTCTTTTTAGAAGGCCTTTCTTAATTGGATACCATACGTCTAAATCTTCAACTTTTAAGATAGTATCTGAATTAAAAATTTTATTCTCTTTAATATTACTCTGATAAGAAACTAATTCTTTTGTATAGTCATTTTTTGGATTATTAAAAATTTCATTATTTGAACCAAATTCAACAATTTTACCATTTTTCATTACATAAATATAATCTGATAATTTTCTTACTACTGATAAATCATGGCTTATAAAAACTAAAGACATACCTAATCTTGATTGTATATTTTTTAGCAGTTCTAAAATTTGTAATTGAATTGTAACATCTAATGCTGTTGTTGGCTCATCAGCAATAAGAACCTCTGGATTATTAGCAATGCTCATTGCGATCATAGCTCTTTGTCTCTGTCCACCTGATAATTCATAAGGATATATTTTTGGCCTTGATGCAATATTACCTAAACCCACTTCCTTTAACAAATGTGTAGTTTTTTTCTTAGCATCACTCCTGCTAATTTCATTATGAGTTGTAATAATCTCCTCAATTTGTTTGTTAATAGTGTGTAAAGGATTTAAGCTTGTCATGGGTTCTTGAAAAATTGTAGATATTTTATTTCCTCTTATTTTTTGAATCTCACTTTTGTTTAATTCTAATAAATTAATATTATCAAAAAAAATATCACCATTTTTAATTTCAGCTCCATTAGGTAGTAGCTTTAAAATACTCAATGCAGATAAAGTTTTACCTGAACCAGACTCACCTACTATAGCAGTAGTTTTTCCTTTTATAACATCTAAATTTATATTTTTTACTACTTCAACTTTTCTATTAAATTCAATTGTAAGGTTTTTTATTGAAACTATTTTATCCATTTTAATTGAAGGTCTTTCTGGGGTCTAATGAGTCTCTAATTGCTTCACCAACAAAAACTAACAAACCTAACATCAAACCTAAGGTTAAAAAACTTGTAATTCCAAGCCATGGGGCTTGTAAATTATTTCTTCCTTGATTTACCATTTCTCCTAATGATGCTGAACCAGGTGGTAAGCCAAAACCTAAAAAATCAAGACCTGATAATGCAGTTACTGATGCGCTTAAACTAAATGGAAGAAAAGTAACAGTAGCAATAGTAGCATTAGGTAGCATGTGCCTAATCATTATTCTTGTATTTGAAACACCAAGTGCTTTTGCAGCTCTTATATAATCAAAATTTCTTGCTCTTAAAAATTCTGCTCTTACTACCCCAACATATCCCATCCAACTAAAAAGTAATAAGATCATCAAAAGCCACCAAAAATTTGGTTGAATCACACTAGCCAAAATTATCAAAATATATAATGTAGGTATTGCTGACCAAACTTCCATAAATCTTTGAAAAAATAAATCTGTCTTTCCTCCAAAATAACCCTGTACTGCTCCAGCTGAAACTCCAATAATCATTGAAAAAAATGTTAGAGTAAATCCAAACAAAACTGATATTCGGAATCCATATATTAATCTTGACAATACATCTCTTGCTTGATCATCAGTCCCAAGCCAATTTTTATTTGAAGGTGGTGAAGGAGCTGGAGCATCTAAATCTCTTATTATGGTATTATATGAATAAGGTATGAGAGGCATAATCATCCATCCTTTATCTTCAATTAAATTTTTTACATACGGATCTTTATAATCAGCTTCAGTTTCAAAATCTCCACCATATGTTGTTTCAGAGTAAAAAGAAAATAATGGATAATAAAAGTTTGAATCATATCTTACTAACAATGGTTTTTCATTTGCAATGAAATCAGCAAAAAGAGAAACAACAAATAAAAAAGTAAATATCCAAAATGAATAGTAACCTCTCTTATTGCTTCTAAAGTTATTTAATCGTCTTTGATTTAATTTAGATATTTTCTTCATTACCTTGATTCAAAATCTATTCTTGGATCAATGATTGAGTACATAAAGTCACCAATAATCCCCATAACTAAACCTAGTAATGAAAAAAAATACAGTGTTGCAAATATGATGGGATAGTCTCTAGTTAAAGCAGCTTCGTATCCAAGTAAACCTAGACCATCCAAGGAAAAGATAACTTCTATAAATAGCGAACTTGAAAAAAGAATTCCAATAAATGCCGATGGAAACCCAGCAATTACTATTAACATTGCGTTTCTAAAAACATGACCATAAAGTATTTTTCTTTCAGTCAAACCTTTTGATCGAGCCGTAACTACATATTGTTGATTTACCTGATCAAGAAATGAATTTTTTGTTAAAAATGTTAAACCTGCAAATCCACTCACAAGCATAGCGGTTAGGGGCAAAGCTAAATGCCAAAAGTAATCTATCATTTTTTGAAACGTAGTTAATTCATCAAAATTTTCAGAAAACAAACCACGTAAGGGAAAAATATCATAAAATCTTCCACCTGCAAAAAATACAATTAAAATTACAGCAAATAAAAAATTTGGAATTGCATAACCAATTGTTACAATAGAACTTGATACTATATCGAATTTTGATCCGTCGTTAATCGCTTTTCTTATTCCTAGAGGTATGGATATTAAATACACTAATAAAGTTGTCCATAAACCAAGTGATATTGAAACAGGCATTTTGTCTAAAACAATAGAAGTAACCTTCTGATCTCTAAAAAAACTTTCACCAAAATCAAATGTTAGATAATCTTTAAGCATTTTAATAAATCGTTCATGAGCTGGTTTGTCCATCCCATACATTATTTCTATTTCTTTTATAATGTCTGGATCGAGACCTTGTGCTCCCCTATATTTACTATCGTTAACTGAAGTAGAATTATCTCGATTAAATTCTAGAGTTTCACTCTCGCCACCACCAGAAAATCGAGCTGTTGACTCAACAGCTGTCCCAGTCATTTGTGCAATCATTTGTTCTACTGGACCTCCAGGAACAATTTGAATTACAGCAAAATTTATAACCATTATCCCAAAAAGAGTTGGTATTATTAAAAGAAGTCTTTTTATTAAATAAGCACCCATATTGTGCTATTTTATATTATTTCTAATATATTTTAATAATTAGTTTGATGTTCTATTTGATTGGATTGTTTCAAACTTATTCTGATTAATCCACCATGTATCAAAACCTAGCGAATATTTTGGTTTAATTTTTGGTTGATCAAAAAAATCCCAATATAAAACTCTATATGATGAAATATGCCATTGAGGAATAACATAGTAATTCCATAGAAGAACGCGATCAAGAGCTTTAGTTATTGTAATTAACTCTTTTCTATCGCTAGCATTTATTAGGCTTTCTATTAATCCATCTACTGCATAATTTTTTATTCCTACAACATTCCTAGATCCGTCAGTTTCTGCAGCATCAGAACCCCAAAAGTTTCTTTGCTCATTGCCTGGTGATAAAGATTGTCCAAATGTTTGAACAACCATATCAAAATCAAATGTTTCCATTCTTTTTTGATATTGTGCACTATCTATGGTTCTTACTTCAGCAATGATTCCCAATTTTTCAAGATTATCTTTGAAAGGAAAAACTATTCTCTCAAAAGCTGGTGATCGTAATAAAATTTCAAATTCAAAAGGTTCTTTTGTAATAGAATGTACAAGTTTACCATCAACTAATTCCCATCCAGATTCTTCTAAAAGTTTTGAAGCTTCTTGCAATTGCATCCTCATATAACCGGAACCATCTGTAACTGGATTTGTATATTCTTCTGTAAATATTTCATTTGGTAGTACATCAAAATACGGATTTAAATAATTTAATTCTTCTTTTGATGGAAGACCAGAGGAAGCAAGTTCTGAATTTTCAAAAAAGCTATCTGTTCTTTTATATGCATCAAAGAATAAATTCTTATTAGACCATTCAAAATCAAAAGCATAAGAAAGAGCCTTTCTTACTCTTCTATCTTTAAATTTATCTTTTCTAATATTAAATGCAAAACCTTGCATACCTTGTGGGTTTTCATGACTTATTAATTCTTTTTTAATTAAGCCTTTATTCACAGCGTTTATATCATAAGCAGTTGCCCATTCTTTTGATGAATTTTCAGAGAAGAAATCAATTTCACCAGATTTAAAAGCTTCTCTTTCAATACCTCTGTCTTTGTAATAATCATATCTAATTGTACCGAAGTTATCTTTACCAATTTTAATTGGTATTGAGGCACCAAAACCCCAATAATTTTGATCTAATTCGTAAGTAATTGATCTCCCACTATCAAATGATTTAATTTTGTATGGACCACTTCCAATTGGTATTTCCAGAGATGTTTCTTCAAAATTTTTATTTTCCCAATAATGTTTTGGTAGTACAGGTAATTGACCAACTATTAATACTAATTCTTTATTTGTATTTGTTGTAAAATTAAATCTCACTTTATTTTGTTGCTCTTTAATTACTTCTTTCACATCTCCATAGTAGTATTTATAAAATGGGTGACCTTTCTCCATTAGGGTATTAAATGTCCAAACAACATCGTCAGCTGTAATTTTTTTCCCATCGTGCCAATATGCTTCGTTTCTTAATGTAAATGAAACCCAAGATCTATCATCTGGCCATTCAATCGTTTCTGCCAATAATCCGTATTCTGTGAATGCTTCATCGCTAGATCCCGTCGTTAATGTTTCATACAATCCTCCAATTCCAGCTGCTGAAGTTCCTTTTAAAATAAAGGGATTGAAGCTGTCATAGGTTCCAATGGCACTTCTTACTATTGAACCACCTTTAATTGAATTTGGATTAATGTATTCAACATTTTCAAAATCGTTTGAATATTTTGGCTCACCATGCATTGCAATTGCATGTGATTTATTAGTATTTGCATGTGCTTTTAGTTGAAAAATTAGAGTAAACGTAAAGATCAAAGTGAGTATTTTCATAATTGTAATATATGTCTATTTATTAAAAATTAAAATAAATTTTAGTTTATTAATTTAATTATTTCATCATGAAGTAAGCTTGTACTAGAAGCAACTAAACTACCATTTGAGTCTAGCGATATATCTTGTCCAAACTTATCCGAAATTACTCCACCAGCTCCTTCAATTACATTTACAAGAGCCATATAATCATGGACTTTTAGAGTATCCTCTAAAACAATATCAATTAAACCTGAGGCTAACATTCCATACATGTAACAGTCACCTCCAAGTCTATAGTATCTTGATTTTTCTTTGAGTAATTCTAACCCTTTTCTAATTTGAGGTTCATCAAAATATAATCCAGATGTAAAAAGATAGGCATCATTGATTTTTTTAATTTCACTAGTTTGAACATCTTTTCCATTACATTTTGTCTTTTGATTTTTTATTCCAAGCCAACGTTCATTATGTGCTGGACAATTAATGATTCCTAGAACTGGTTTTTTATTGTGAAGTAATGCAATTAAATTACCAAAATCTTTATGTCCCGCTATGTAGCTTCTTGTTCCATCTATAGGATCTAATACCCATATAAATTCAGCATCTATTTTTTCATTTTCAAACTCTTCACCTAAAATTCCATGATCAGGGTACTCTTTTTTTATTCTCTCTCTTAATACTTGTTCTGTTTCTTTATCTGCTAAAGTTACAGGACTTTCATCATCTTTAATTTCTATTTTAATTTTGTTTCTAAAATAATGCATTGAAGTTTTAGAAGCATGATCGGCTAAAGAGTTTGCAAATTTTGAAAACTCTTCTGTATCTAAGATCATTACTTCAATTTATGGAAGAGGTGCTGGATTATCTGAGTGTTCTCTTAGGAAATAAACTAAATCTGCCCTATCTTTAACTTTTTTCAAACCTGCAAAGTTCATTTTTGTTCCTTTTATATATTTTTTTGGTTTATATAAAAATTCTGCTAACTCTTCATATCCCCATTCTCCACCGTATTCAGCTAAAGCTTTAGAGTATGCAAAACCTCCGACATTTGCTTTTGGTCTGTTTATGATATTCCATAAGTGAGGACCTACTTTATTCGCACTACCTTTCTCATAATTATGGCATGTGGCACATTTTTTGAATAATTTTTCCCCATTATCGAGAGAAGCACTTGCTAGTAACATTGAAATGGGTTCAATTATTTCCTCCTTTTTTTCTACTACTCCTACACCGGTAGAGTCTTCAGGAACGTCTATTTTATAGGCTGTTTCTTTTTTTTCATCATGATCAATATCAATAACTAGATCTCCAAAATGCCCAATTAGGGTAA
>CABZCZ010000010.1 GCA_902524385.1 uncultured Alphaproteobacteria bacterium | reverse complement strand
TAGATTCAATACAAATATATTATTTGAAAATACTCTATTATTATAAATTATATTTTTTTTAGAATTAATAATTATTAGTACATTTTTTTTTTGACTCATTTATTATTTAAAAAGTATGAATGACTGAGTGCTTTTAGATTTTGAAATATAATTTTTATATTGAAATTTAAATTTATTAAACATCAAGTGGTAATCAAATAAAGAATAGTGATTATCACCCTTAATTTGATCTGGAGGAAATAAGTCGTTGTACCCAGGTATAAGATAATGAATTTTTCTATATTTTTTATGATTTAATAAATATTTAATAAAATGATAAGCAAAATGTTTAATTGTACTAACAAAATTAAAGTAAGGCTCTCCAATAATTATAACCTTACCATTACTCTTTAATTTATAATTTATGCTTTTAAGCAATTCAAGTGGTTCATCTGCATGATGAAATGCTTGTGTTAATATAAAATAATCTACGGATGAATCTTTAATTTTAAGATCATACATATTTCCATAAATAAAATTTATATTAGTTATATCTTTAATATTTAATTCAACTGTTTTAGGAGCTAAAGATAAAATCCTATGTTTTGAAAAGTCTAATAAGTTTAAACTTTTAAAATTATAATTTTTTAAAACTATACTTTCTATCCATCCGGTGCCAGAACCCAAAGAATAAATATTTTTATTACTAAAATCTATGTTATATTTTTGTATTATTTTTTCAAACTCGTTCTTAATTTCATTTAAATGTCTACTATTTTTAATATTTTTCAGTGAACTTTCATTATTAATATAAAATATTTTTTTTTTCTCAATTCCTTCATCATTCCAATAATTAAAAGATTTATCAGTATCTAATTTTTCTATCCAATTTATTAAATTAGGCTTTGACATTTTTACTTTTAATTAATTTTGAAACTTTTCTTAAATCACTTAATGTATCAACTGGATAAGTGATTTCACTGATTTCAACCATTTTAACTTTTTCTCCATTTTCAATAATTCTAAGCATATCAATTGATTCTTTAATCTCTAAACTTGTTGGTTTCATTTTTATATATTTAATGAGATAATCTCTTTTAAATGGAATTATACAAACTTGTTTATAGAAAATATTTTTTTTAAATGACTTTGAAAAAGGAATGGGTAACCTTGAAAAATAGATTGCATTATTGTTTTTATCTTTAATTAATTTAACACAATTTAAATCATATAAATCTTTTTTACTAATAATTTTACTACATAAATTTAAAACATTTATGTTGTTGTTATTTTTAAAAGGCTTAAGTGATTTTGAAATCATATTTTGAGTTATCATTGGCTCATCACCCTGAACCATTAATACTATATCAAATTTTTTATTGTATTTTTTTTCAATTTTCAATAATGCTTCAGCTGATCTATCTGATGCTCTTTCATGAGTTTTTTTTGTATTTATGACATTAAATTTTTTCAAATTTGCAAAATTAATTATTTCTTTATCACATGTTGCTATGAAAGTTTTTTCAATATTTTTATTCTTTGCAACTTTTCTATAAATGATTTCAATCATTGATTTTCCATTAATTTTTTTAAGAGGTTTACCTGGGAACCTAGAACTTCCCATTCTAACAGGTATTATTGCCAAAATTTTCATTTATATTTTTTTAGATTAACTTGGCTTATTGAGTTATATAATAATTGTCCATCAGTTGAAAATGGAATAAAATTAAATCCTTGATTAATAGCCTCTTTTAAATCTTTCTCATTGGTGCTTACAACATGAATTCCACAAGACATTTTATTTTTTTTACATTCACCTTTAATTTTATCTACAATTTTTTTAAACTTAGCAGATTTAAAATCATTTATCATATTTAGAGAAGCAGATAAATCATATGGTCCTATTAATATTGAATCCAAACCTTTAACTTTTAATATTTTATTTAAATTTTCATAACCCTCTTTATTTTCAATTTGTGCGACAAAAAAAGGTTTAGAAAAATCTTTTTGATATAATTTCAGTTTTTTCCCGAAAAGATTAGCCCTAGAAAAACCGACACCTCTAGTTCCTTGTGGTGGCATTGTTGAACTTTTAATTAAGTTTTTTAAATCGTTATGGTTGTTACAGTTTGCTAGTATAATTCCATTTACTCCACAATCTAAAATTTGATTGACTAATTTTGGATCTGATTTAGGAATTCTTACAAAAGAAACTGTATTTGATAGTTCAAGAGCTCTTATTAAATCTGGCAATTGTGATAAATCAATTGCACCATGCTCAAAATCTATTACAACCCATTCAAAATCACTATCGCCAAATATTTCTGAAATAGATGCATTTGGTATTTGCATCCAACCTCCAATTGATAAACTTCTGTTTTTGAACTTAGATCTTAGAGATTTAATACTTTTAAGAGAATACAATTATTACCTACAAGTTATTCTTTTTTATATAAGGAAGATACCATTTTTCGTAGCCTAGCGAAATATTTTTTTTAAAATCAATCAAATTTATCTTATTATTGTTTAGTTGAGTTACTTTTCTATAAGCATGAAAAATTATAAAAAATAAAATGTAATTAGAAATTCTATACTTAAATTCATCAGTAGATTGATTATCGAGGTCTAGCGTATTAATAATTTCTTTTTTAAAAACATCATTTAGAAAAAGTTCAAAGATTTTTTTCTCTGAAAGAAATATAACTGATAAAGAGTCATAAAAAAAAGGAAAGTAGTTAACATCTGGAAAGTCTAAAACTATTAATTCATTATTATAATACATCAAATTCCTATAAGATAAATCAGTATGACATGGAATAAATTTAAAACTTTCAATACTGTCAAGAATATTAATATTACTAAAAATATTTGATATTTTTTTATTAAATAAGGCAAGTTTTATTAACTTGGTTATTTCGAATTTAATTTTTTTAATCTCATGATTATTTATTTTTTCTAAATTTGAATTATAAATTTTAAATTTTATTAATATCTTTTTTATTTCCAATATTTTTAAATTATTTTTAATTTCACTAAACGATTTTCCGAGGATCAAAGGTTCAGTTATAGAATTATTTAATTCATTTACTTTATATGGAACAGAGTTGATATAATTTCCAAATATTTTTCTTTTTAAATTATATTGCGCAAGTTGCACATTAGAATTTAAAAAACGTATTATTTTATTTTCTTTTAAATTTATAAATAAATAGTCAGATTGATTAGTAATTATAGCAATTACATAATTAGAATTATTTAAATTGTTAACTATTATGGAAGAAAAAAGAGTGCATAGTAGATCATTAAAAAAAATAATGAAACTTTTAAAAAATAATTTAGGACTTTGAAGAGTAAAATAGTTTTCAAGTTTAGTAAAATTCAAATGCTGTGGTATTTTTATATTAGATTTTATAAAAATATTGCCTTTTGAAAAGATGGGGGAATAATATATACCGTTTTGTAGTAGATAAGATTTTTTTTTTAAACTATATTTTTTTTTAAAAAATGAAAAAAAAAAAAAATTCATTTACTTTTCTCTATTAAATTTAAGATTTTTTAAATATTTATTTTTCATTAATTGATTAAATTTAGCACTTTCTCCATTTAATCTTAATGCAAGTGATTTTCTAAGTGTATTAGAAAGATTTTCATTAGCAAAATGTACCAAATTACAATGATGAATTGCCAAATCTCCGATAGAAAGATCATAGGTATATGTTTTCTTAAACTTAGTGAGATATTTTTCATCTATATAACTTGAGAAGGCAGCAGTTTTTGATTTGGAATGTGGTAATACACCATTTCTATGTGATCCTATTAATACAGTCATTGCTCCACTATTTATATTTTGATTAACTAATGGAATATATGCTGTTAAAGAATTTGCAGGTTTTAAACAAAAATAAAAATTATCCTGATGTGGTGGTGTAAATGACGTTTCCTTTGCCTTTGCATGATAATCAATTGCTTGCAAATATACATTCTCATTAAGAATTTTCTTACAAGTATTAAAAAGATCAAAATTAATTATTTTATTAAGTTCTTCGACATAAATTTGAGGATTTTGAATAAATTTAATATTATTTTTCTCAACAACAAATTTATTTTCATTTTTATTTTTTCTATTTTTCTTATTAAATAATTCAAAACTATTATTAATACTTTTAATAGTTTTTTTATCAAAAAAGTTTTTTAATATTATAAATCCATCTTTTTTAAAATTAAAATTATATTTCATCTAACATACTGATAATTACCATACAGTCCATCCTCCATCAATAATAATATTCTCCCCATTAATATAGGATGAAGATTCAGAGAGAAGAAAAACTACTGGCTCTGCAACTTCCCTAGGGGTCCCTATTCTATTCATTGGAATATTTTTTTTTAAATTATTTTTAAATTTTAAATCAAGATTTTTTGGATTAGGTATTGCTCCAGGAGATATAGAATTTGTTCTAATCTTTTTTTTAGATAATCTTACACTTAAATATTTAGTTATTTGGAGTAATGCAGCTTTTGATGCACCGTAATGAATTGGGTTAATTTGATTTTTATATATATAATTTTCTGGGTTTGGACTAACTATAGCATATATTGAAGATATATTTACAACAGATGCGTATTGTTTTGTTTTTTTATAAGAATTTGTTAAAAGTTTATCAAAAGAAGTAACTATTTTTATAGGTGTAATTATATTTAAATTATTTGAATGAATAAAATCTTCATTTTTAATAGATAAAATATCACCAGTCTTTCCACTATATGCGCAGTTAACTATTCCACTTAAATATCTAAATTTTTCTGAAATTTTGTTATTTAAGTTTGAAATGTTATTTTCTTTCTTTAGATCTGTTGAGAAACACATAAAATTATTATTATTATAACCAATAGTATTAAGTTTCTTTTTAAGTTTTTTAATGTTATCCTCTTTATGTCCAATAGCAATTAACCTTCCTTCATTTTTGAGAATCTCAATACAAATTTGTGTTCCAATATAACCTGTAGCGCCAGTAACCATAATTATTTTATCTTTTAAATTCATTTCAGATTATTTAATTTGTATATTTGTTAATAAAGCATTAAAAATAATTTTAAATGAAAATTAATTTAAACATAGAATCTGGGGCTGGGAGTTTTAATATTTTATATGGATATATTAGTGAAAATAGATTTAAAAAACCACTTTTATTAATAGATACCAATCTTGAAAAAAATTCAAAATATTTAAGAAACTGTATATTAAAATTTGAAAAGAAATTTAATATATTAAAAATAAATTATAGTTATAAATTTGAACCGAGTTATGATTATCTTAATTTAATAATAGGAAATATAAAAAAAAATAAAAAATTTAATTCTATTGACGTTATCGTTGCTATTGGAGGAGGTTCAACGATTGACACAGGCAAAGGTATAGCCATCCTTCTTAAAAATCCTGGAAATTCAATAAAATATATGGGTTTTCCAAAAAGAATAAAGCAGCCAATTCCTCTAATCGCAATTCCATCTACTACAGGTACTGGTTCAGAAGTAGCTTATAATGCTAGCTTTATAGATGAAAAAAACAAAAAAAAATTAGGAATTAATTTTGAAAAAAATTATCCTATTTTGTCAATTTTAGACCAGCTTATAATTAAGAGTATGCCTAAAAATGTTTTAAAGAGCAGTGGTTCTGATTTGATTGTTCATACGGTTGAAAGTTTTATGAGTACAAAAAAAAATAAACAAACTGAGACTTTATCATTAAATGCATTTAAATTGATAGATATGTCATTTGAAAAATCTATCAAAAATCATTATAAAATTGAGGATTTATCAAACTTGCAATGGGCATGTGTTTGGAGTATGTTAGCACTCTCAAATTCATCTGGTGGACCCTCTTCTGCTTTTTCTTATCTGTTAGGAACAAACTTTAAAATTCCACATGGAATAGCTGGTGGTTTCTTTCTTAAAAAAATAGTCAATTATAATATTGACAATAATTTTGATTTTAGCTTACTTTTTAGCAATCATAAATTCAAAAATAAAAATTATATAAGAAAATATTTTAATAATTTATTTAATTTATGTGATATTCCTGATAGAATACAGGAATTTGGGATTATAGAAAAAAGAGATTTCTATAAATTTTCTGATTTTTACGATAATGTTAAAAGTGTCTTTAGCTTCAATCCCATTAAAATTACGAAAAAAAAATTTTTAAATTTGATTTTTAATTAATATGCCAGGTTGGGAACTAATAAATAAGAAAGAACAAAAAGCATTAAATAAAATTTTTAATGAGGGTTCAATTTTTTTTGCTCATGGATTTGATAATTTAAGAAAAAAGTACCATGTTAGAGAATTTGAAAGGGATATTTGTAAAAAATTTGGAGTTAAAGATGCCTTAGCTGTTTCTTCTGGTACTGCAGCAATAAAAATTGCACTAAAGTCACTTGGTGTGAAAAATGGAGATGAAGTAATTACTCAAGGTTTTAATTTCATAGCAACAATAGAAGCAATATTAGATGCTGGTGCGAAACCGATTATTTGTAATGTTGACGAGACACTTAATATGGATCCTTCTAAAATTCAGAGATTAATTAATTCCAAAACAAAAGTTATTTTGCCAGTTCATATGTTAGGGGTATCTGCTAATATGAATGCAATCAACAAAATCGCAAAAAAAAATAAAATTAAAATTTTAGAAGATAATTGTGAGTCTGTAGGAGGTAAATATAACGGCAAATATCTTGGAACACTTGGTGACGTTGGAGTATTTAGTCATGATTTTGGTAAAACTATAACAACTGGGGAAGGTGGCATGATAATTTCAAATGACAAAAAAATAATGAAATATTGTAGAGAATATCATGATCATGGCCACGAAAACAACCCCAAATTACCTAGAGGAAGAGACACAAAAACTATTTATGGATTTAATTATAGAATGACTGAGCTTCAGGCAATTGTTGGAAAAGTTCAGCTAACTAAATTAAATTTTATCCTTAGTGAGAATAAAAAAAGATATGGAGTTTTAGAAAAATTTATAAATAAAAACATAGAAAGAAGAAGTTTAACTGAAAACTCTAAATCAATATATGATACTTTTATTTTTAAAATTAAAGATCAAATAATAAGAAATAAAATAATTAAGATCCTTAAGAGATTATCTTTTGGTACGAAAAATTTACCTGATGCTCTTGAATGGCACTGTTCATTTTTTTGGGACCATGCATTAAACAAGAGAGAGATCAAGAACTCTAGGAATGATAAAGAGAGACTTGTTCAAATGATTGCAATACCAATCTTTTTAAGAAAATCTGTAAATGATTATAAAATATTAGCTAAGGAAATAAACAAAATATTTATCTAATATATTAACTTCAAACTTACTGAATTAATTTCGCTTGTATTTCTATTTACTATCATTATCAAAATTTTATTTATAAAGTTTGGTTTAAACGATATCCTAGATTGATTTTTTTAATTGATTTTAAATATTTTATTCTTAATTCTATTATTTTGAAAAAGTACTCGTCTTAATATGTGATTTGCTACAATGTTAAGAGATGATATTACACTAAAAAAATATCATTTGATTTTCCATCTAAATGGCTCAATTAATCTAATATCATTATTTCTAAGAACTTCAGGTTTTGTAATTTCTAATAAATCAATTTCAAGTATTTCTTTAAGCTGTTTATGATTTTTTATACCTACTATTACATCTGAGACTAAGTTATTTGAAAATACAAAATTTAAACATAAAGATATTTTATTAATATCATTCTCTAGCAAATAATTTTCATAAACATCTAAATGATTTTTCCATTGATTAAAATAATCATTTAATTCATTCTGTTTTAATAATAGGAGTCCTTGGAGAAAAATCGACCGTACTTGTAAATAAATTTTATTTATATTTATTGTTTCTATAAATTCGTTATTTAATATTCGTTGATCAAATACATTGAAAGGAATTTGACAGGCACTGCATTTGTATTTATTTTGCAAATTGATAAATTGATTTGGATCATATACTGAGTATCCAAATTTTACAATCTTGCTTTGTCGAATTAATTTTAAAAGAGCTAAATAAATTTTTTCTCCATAATCTAAAAATAATTGATCTGGTGAATGTAATAATAGGATATCAATTTTTTCTATACCAATATTTTTAAGACTTTTTTCTACATTTTCAAAAATAAATTTTTCAATATCTGTAGTTTCTGGAATTTTCATTAATTTTGAGGTAATGTGCCAATCTCTTAAATCAAAATTACCAATTATATTTTCTGAATTACTATAAATTTGAGCAGTGTCTAATTTATATATTCCTTTTTCTTTACATAAATCTATGATTTTAGAGAAATTTTTAAGATTTAATTGTCCTTTTTGATATAGACTATAATTATCAATGAATTGAGCAGTACCAATGGATATTTTTGAATTATCCATTTTTTAATATTGATTTAATTGAACTTACAACCTTTCTTTTTTCATTATTTTGTAAATCAAAAAATATTGGTAAACTTAATGCTTCTAAATAATATTTTTCTGCATTTGGTAAATAACCTTTTCTGAAACCCTTTTTTTTAAAATAATGATGAAGATGCAAAGGAATATAATGAACATTTAAATATATATGTTTACTTTTTAAAAATTTCATAATTTCTGATTTTTTTTTCAATGTATTTACAAATTTTAATCTTAATATATATAAATGAAAGCTAGAAAAATTTTCTTTTAATACTGTAGGAGTTTCAAGATCTTTGATCAATTTAAATTGTTCATTATAATATTTAGCAATGTTATTTCTTTTAAACAAAAACTTATTTAATTTTTTAAATTGACTTATACCTAACGCTGATTGAATTTCATTCATTCTAAAATTATATCCATGCTCTTGCATTTCATAATACCAACTATAATCAAATTTGTTTTTAAAAAATTTGTAATTTTTAGTAATGCCATTATTTCTATATAAATTCATTTTGTTATATAATTTAATATTATTTGTTAAAGCCATACCCCCTTCAATTGTAGTGATCATTTTTACAGGGTGAAAACTAAATACTGAAATATCGGACCATTTACAACTGCCAACTTTCTCATTATGTCTCTTTGCGCCCAAAGAATGAGAGGCATCTTCAATTACCTTGAAATTATATTTTTTTGCAAGTTTCCAAATTTTTTCCTGCTCTGTTGGTTGGCCTGAAAGATGAACAGTTATAATTAACTTAGGAATTTTATTTATTTTTTTTGATTTTTTTAATTTTTGCTCTAAAATTTCTGAATCAATATTGTTAGTTTTATTATTAATATCAACAAAATCAATAATTGCACCTTGATTTATTGCACAATTAGCAGATGCAGCAAATGTTATTGGGGAAGTCCAAACGATATCACCTTTTTTAATATTCAGTGCCATACAAGCAATTTGTAAAGCACTAGATGCGCTATTTACTGCGAGAGTAAAGTTACAGCCTACATAATTGCCAATTATTTTTTCAAAAATTTCTACTTTATTTCCCTGAGTAAGTAAGGTTGATTTAAGTGATTTGATTACGATATCTATATCATTTCTATCAATATGTTGTTTTCCATATGGAATAATCATTAATAAATTTCTTTTAATTTTTTAATTTGCTTCAAATCTATTAATTTTTTATTTTCTAATGAATTATATTCATAATTTATTAATTTATTTTTAGCTTTTTCACCTTTTTTATTAAATCTATAACTCTTTAATCTAGCTTCAGGTAAGTGTTGAGTTATTGAAGGTTTAATTATATAATAATTTTTAAATTCCAATACATTTGAAGACTCATATATAGACCACATTGACTCGTGAAGTTTCTCACCTGGTCTTATACCTATTTTTTTAAGTTTAATTTTTGGACTTAAAGCTTTAGCCAAATCTTTAATATAAATTGACAACATTTTAGGAACAAAAATTTCACCACCTTTCATTTCATTTAATGAATTAAGTACAAAATTAACCCCTTGATCTAAAGTTATCCAAAACCTAGTCATTCGATTATCTGTAATCGGAAGCTCTTTAGCATTGTTACTTAATAAATCTTTAAATAATGGTAATACAGAACCTCTTGATCCAACAACATTTCCGTATCTAACAATTGAAAAAAGTGTTCTCTCTTTACCAGTTAAATTGTTTGAAGATATAAATAACTTATCGGATAATAGCTTTGATGCCCCATAAAGATTGACTGGGCTTGCAGCTTTATCAGTAGAAAGAGCCAAAACTTTATGAATGTTATTTTCTAAAGCACATTTTATAATGTTATCAGCACCATTAACATTTGTCTTTATACACTCCATTGGGTTATATTCAGCAGCAGGAACTTGTTTTAATGCAGCAGCATGAATAATGATATCTACAGATTTAGTTGCTATTTTTAATCTGTCATAATCTCTAACATCACCAATAAAGTATCTTAAATATTTATATTTTGACTCAGGAAACTTTTTTTGTAAATCAAATTGCTTTAGCTCATCTCTTGAATATATTATTAATTTTTTAGGTTTGTAACCCTTTATTACTTTTTCAATAAATTTTTTACCAAATGACCCTGTTCCTCCAGTTATAAGTATTGATTTATTGTTTAGCATTATATGTAATATTTTTTATACCATTTAATATAATTCTTTAGCCCACTTTTAATATCAGTCTCAGGTTTATAATCAATAAATTTAAATAATTTGTTAACTGATCCATAAGTTTTTTTAACATCTCCTTTTTGTAAGGGAATAGGATTAACTTTTGCTTTAATATTCAATTCTTTTTCTATCATTTTTACATAATTTTTAAGATTATGAGATTTTTGGTTTGAAATATTAAATATTTCATTTGGAATTTTAAGTTTTGAAGGTTTGTTAATTAACCTATAAACACATTCAACAACGTCATCAATGTAGGTAAAATCTCTAAAATGATTTCCATAATTGAAAAGATCTATTTTTTTATTATTTAAAATATTATTAACAAATTTAAAAAGTGCCATATCTGGCCTACCCCATGGACCATATACAGTAAAAAATCTTAATCCTGTACAAGGTAAATTATATATTCCACTATAAGAATATGATATGATTTCATTAATTTTTTTTGTAGATGCATAAAAAGACTCTGGTTGATCTGTTAAATTTTTTTCTTTGACTGGATATATTTTACTATTTCCATAAACTGAACTAGATGAAGCATATATAAAATGTCTAATTTTAAAATTTTTTGATGTTTCAATTATATTAAAAAACCCATTTACATTGTTTTTGAAATAACTATTAGGGTTTTTTATTGATTTTCTTACTCCTGCTACTGCAGCTAGATTAATAACATGCGTATAGTTATTAATTAAAAAATTTTGATTTAATTTTTCTTTATTACGAATATCAATTTTAAAAAATTTAAAATTCCTATTTTTTTGTAAATTTTTTAATCGATCTTTTTTTAATTTTAAATCATATACTGAATTTAAATTATCAATTCCGAATACTTTAATTTTTTTTTTTAATAAATATGTTGAAAGTGAATATCCAATAAATCCAGCACAACCAGTTATTAATATTCTCATTAATTAATTTGTTGGCATTTTAAATTCTGGTCCAGTTTCAATACTATCTGGCCATCGAGAAGTGGTGGTTTTTAACTTTGTGTAAAATCTTATACCTTCCATACCATGCATTGCATGGTCACCAAATAATGAATCTTTCCAACCTCCAAAACTGTGAAAAGCCATAGGTACAGGAATTGGCACGTTAATACCAACCATCCCTATTTTACAATTGGTTGTAAAATGTCGAGATACTTCGCCATTTGAGGTATAAATTGATGCTCCATTTCCAAATTGATGATTATTTACAAGATCTAATGCTTGGGAATAATCTTTTGCTCTCACAATAGAGAGAACAGGCCCAAATATTTCTTCATTATAAATTCTCATATTACTTTTAACCTTATCAAATAAGGTTGGACCAACAAAATAACCGTTTTCATAACCTTGAATTTTTATATTTCTACCATCATTAATAAGTTGAGCTCCTTCTTCTTCTCCTATATCAATATATTCTAAAACTTTTTTTAAATGTTCCCTGCTAATTAATGGTCCCATATTTGAGTCTTTATCAGTCCATGGTGCAACTTTTAAATTTTCTACATTGTTTTTTATTTTATTAACAAGATTATCCGCAATTTCTCCAACTGCTACTGCAACTGAAACAGCCATACATCTCTCTCCTGCGGAACCATAAGCAGCACCGATAATTCCATCTACAGCCTGATCTAAATTTGCATCTGGCATTACAACCATGTGATTTTTTGCACCCCCAAGAGCTTGAACTCTTTTGAAGTTTTTTGATGCGTTTTCATAAATCAATTTTGCAATGGGAGTTGATCCAACAAAACTAATAGATGATATATATTTATTAGATATTAATTGATTTACAATTTCAGCATTTCCATTAATTACATTAAAAACCCCATTGGGTAATCCAGCCTCAGAGAAGAATTCAGCTAATTTAATTGAACATGATGGATCTTTCTCAGAAGGTTTTAATATAAATGCATTGCCACATGCTATTGAGATTGGATACATCCACATAGGAACCATCGCAGGAAAATTAAATGGTGTTATACCAGAGCAAATTCCAAGTGGCTGTCTAATTGACCAAGAGTCAATATTTGTTCCTACGTTTTGGGAGAACTCCCCTTTCAACAAATGTGGTATTCCACATGCAAATTCAACAACTTCTAGACCTCTTGTTACCGATCCAATTGCGTCATCAAAAGTTTTACCATGTTCTTTACAAATAATTTCTGCAAGTAAATTAATATTTTTTTCAATTATATTTTTATAATTAGATAAAATTCTAGATCTTTTTAAAGGAGTAAAGTCAGACCAAATCTCAAAACCTTTTTTTGAACTTTCTATTATTTTATTTAGTTCTTTGGTGTCAGATAGCACAACTTCACCTATTTTTTCACCCTTAGATGGATCATAAATATCAGAAGTAGGTAAATTATGATTTAAATTAACTTTTCCATCATAAAAATTAGATATTTTAAACATAATTTTACCTACATTAAATTATATAAAATTCAAATTATTTTATTAAATTATTTTTTAAATTTAAAATTATATTTTCACAAGCATTGTCATGAACATTCCATAATATTTTCAAATCTTTTATTATTGATTGTATTATATTAGGATCACAATTAAAAATGAAATTTATTTTTTCCATTAGTTCACTGTTTTTGTAAATTATATTTTTAAAATTATCCCATGGTGTTTTGAAATTTACATAATTATAAATTAATACTGGCTTATCTTTATTAAGTGTTTCAAATATTGTCGTTGAATTTAAAGCTAAAGAAATTACGAGGTCGGTATATTTCAATATATTTATAAAACTATTAGTTTTTAAATCTAATGGATGCTTGCAATGGACAATATGAACATTTTTTAAATTATTTAATAAAGATAATATTTCTGTATCTAATAAATTTAGTTCATTTTTTTTTTCTTTTATAATAAATAAATAATTTTTACTTACTTTAGCATTATAATAAATCTCTTTGAAAAATAAATTTATTTTTTCAATAAATCCTTTACCAAATAATGTATTATTATTTTTATCAATATTTTTTATAAATCCTTGAGTTGAAGAAATTAATATTGTTTTTTCAAAATTGTTTATTTTGGAAAGTAATAAATGGCTAATTTTATTATAATCATAATTAAATAACCTTACATGACCTACTATTTCATTTTTCTTTATATATCCTCCAAATTTATTAAATTCATCTAATTCACTTTTGCATGAAGCATAAAAAATATCACAAAAATTATGGTTTGGTCTTGGCATTGGATAAAAAGTATATCCATCAGAAAAAGAACATATATTTTTTTTTGGATTTTTATTCATATAAATGAGTGTATAAATTGGTTTATCTAACATAGAGCCCAAAAAAAATTTTGTTTCTACTTCAGAAACTATTTTAGATATAAACAAATTCTCAATAAATATTTTTAAGTCTTTTATAGGTGGATTAATCTTAGATAAAATTTTAAAATCAATAAATATTGAAAAAAAAACATATTTGTAAGCATATAATAATTTAAATTTAAAGTTTGATATTGAATTTAGAGTATTTTTTTTATCAAAAATAAAGCTTTCAAATTCAAGACTTACTATATCAATATTAATATTATTTATTTTTGATATTCTTTTAAGTTCGTTATATGTCTTTTCTATACCTGTCTTTGAAGATTTTTTTTGAATATATATTATATCAGCACTCTCTATAGTTTTTTTTGAATTTAAAATTAATTGAAACAAATATTTAGATAAATATAAATAAGATAAAATTATAAATATTAATATTTTAAATTTTTTAAAAATTGTATTTTTTCCTAAAGAATGTGTTTTTAGAAAAATAACAGTATTCCTGTATTTTAAACTTAGTAATTTCTCAAAATAACTTATTATAAATTTTTCACGTTTAGTAATTTTATTTTGATTTTTTGAAATTTCTAAAAAAATTTTATTTAATTTTAAATCAAATTCATTAGCTAATTTTATTTGCTTATCTATTAAATACATCATTCTTTTTAACAAAATTTATAATTTCATGGGATTTTGTATTTAGCATTATATTATATTTTTTTACAATATTATAAATTTTTTCATAATCCTCATAAGTATCAATATCAAATTTTAGATTAGGATATGAAATATTTTTAGGTGCTTTTATTTTTTGAATTTTAAATTTTTTTTTATTTTCTAATATATATGAAGTTAAATGTTCTTTATGTTTTTTTTTAATTACGATTTTTGATAGTTTATTAAGAGTTTTAAAAGTAAATATTTCTGCACCAAATCCATCAGGATAATTACTATTGAATAAACTAAATGCATTGTTAGCATATTCATATTTATTATGATTAAATTTAAAAATAAGACTGTCTATAATTAAAGGATCAATAAATGGATTGTCTGCACAGATTCGGACTATAAGATCTCCTTTAAATATTTTATTTGTATTATAAAATCTTGACAAAACATTATTACTACTACCTCTGTATGCTTTAATCTTATTTTTTTTTGAAATATCAATTAAAATATTATCCTCATTTTTTTTAGTTGTAGCTAATATTATTTCATTTAACCTTTTTGTTTTTTTTATTCTTTTTATTACCCATTCAATTAAAGTATGATTTCCTATAGGAAGCAACATTTTTTTTTCGAGTCTGGTCGAATTTACTCTAGCTTGAATAATTCCAATAATTTTTTTTTTCATTTAAATTGTTTAGCGGGTATGCCTAGTACCTTTTTATTGTCCGGCACATCTTTAACAACTAAACTTCCTGCTCCAACAAAAACATTTTTGCCAATTTTTACATTATTAATAATATTACTTCCTAATCCTATAAAGGTATTTTTGCCTATTATACTTCTGCCACCTATAGTAACATTGGGACTAATATTACAATTTTTTCTAATAATAGTTTCATGTTCAATAACACTATTACTATTTATTATTGTGTTATCCTCTACAACAGCCTCCGCGTTTATAATAGCGCCAGGTGAAACAAGCAAACCTTTACCTAATTTTGCGAATTTTGAAATTGTAGAATTTTTATCAATTAGATTTACAAATTTATAATCTTTTTTTAATTTTTCATATACTTTAGTTCTTAATTTTATATCTCCAATAGCCAAAAAAATATAATTTGTTTTATATTTGTTTTTTTTTAAAATATCTATTCCTCCAATTATTTTATTTCCAATGATTTTTTCATTTGATTTCAATTTAAAATTTAAATCAACAATACCCTGGATTTTAAACTTTAACTTTTTAGCAATATCAGTAACAATTCGTGAATGGCCACCTGATCCAACAATTATAATTTTCTTATGATCCATCTTTAATTTTATTTCTATAAATAAGAATTATGTTTCTTAAATAAATAAAAATACCAAACGTCTGTCCAGAAATTATAACAGGATCTTTTCTTAATATTGCATAGGTCAACAATCCAATTCCCCCTAAAATACTTAAATACCAAAAACCTATAGGAATAATACTTTTTCCTTTTCTTTCAGAATAAATCCATTGATAAATAAATCTTGATGCAAAAAGAGCTTGGCCAGTAAAACCTATTATAAGCAACAGCATTTCATAATTTGATAATGAAGAAAAATAATTAATCATTTTTATATTGTTTAATTATCATATAAACCTTAATCAAATCTTTAATACCTCTAAATAATCTAGAAATATTATTATATTTAGAATTCCCAAATATTCTTGGCCTATGATCAACATTTATAAATTTAGTTTCACATTTAAATCCTGAAAACAGGGCAGGAAGAAAACGATGAATTCCATCAAAATATGGAAATTTAATGAAAATATCTTTCCTAAAAATTTTTAAAGAACATCCTGTATCTGGACAGTTATCACTTAAGATATATGCTCTTACTTTATTTGCAATTTTAGAAGCATAAATTTTGCTTAAGCTATCCCTTCTCTTTTCTCTTATTCCTCCGACTAAAGAATATTTATTACTATTATCATATAACTCTAATAATTTTTTTATATCTTTAGGATTATTTTGACCATCACCATCAAGTGTAATTATATTATTATAAATTGATAAATTAATTCCTTTGTTTAAAGAAAAACTTTGTCCAAAATTATGTTTATTCTTAAAATATTTTATTATTTTTTTATCAATAAAAGGTTGTAAAATTTTGAGAGTATTATCAAAACTATAATCATCTATTATTATAATTTCATAATCTTTAATATATTCTATTTCAATATTCTCTAATATTTCATCAATTAAAGATGAAATATTTTTTTCTTCATTGAATACTGGTATAACGATAGAGACATTTATCATTTTATAACATATATAATATTTATTTAATTACGGATTTATTTTATTAAATTACTGATCTATTTTATTGATAAACCACCATCAATAATGAAATTTTGACCTGTTACATATGAAGACAGATTGCTAGATAAAAAAGCAATTATACCTTTAAAATCCTCTGGCTTTGCCATACGGTTTAACAAAGTTTTATTGGTATATCTTTTTATAAAATTTTTATTTTGATTATTTAAAATACCACCAGGTGAAACTGAATTTACCCTTACATTTGGAGCGCATGTAGATGCCAGCCATCGTGTTAATTGAAGTAACCCTCCCTTAGATGCACTATAAGCAGCTGGTACATTCATATTTGTACCTTTATAAAGTGAATAATCTGGAGATAAAAAACCATATATTGAAGAAATATTGATTATAGAGCCATTCTTTCCTTTATTGAGATTTTCATGCAATCCTTGAGATAAATGAAAGGCTGAAGTTAAATTTAAACTTAAAGCTTTTTCAAATGTGTTTATGGATTGACGATCAAACTTATTGTTCCATCCATCAAGATCAGAAGAGCCTGTAAAAGCTGCATTATTTATTAAAACATCTAATTTAATTTTAGAATTTTTGAATTCTTGAATAATTTTATTTCTTTCTATAACATCTGACAAATTACATTTTATATAATTTATTTTTATATTAGAAATTTTTTTTAAATGATTATTCATTTTATCAAAATTTTTTCCTGGTAAATCCAATAAAAAAAGATTTCCATTTAATTCTGCAACTGTTTCATTTATTGCTAAACCAAGTTTACCTAATCCACCGGTAACTAATATATTCTTGTTCTTAAGACTTATTAAACTAGAGATCTTTTTCATTATGTTAATAGAGTTTTATCGCTTTATCTAATTTCTGAGATTTTTTTATAAATTCAATTATATTTAAAACAGCCATCAATTCATTTGAATCATATATGATTTTATTCATAAATATCATATTTTTAAAATCTATAAATTGAGATAAGTAAGTTTTGTTAATATCATCTTTATTTTTATATATCTGTGTCCATTTTTTCTTATGTTTTAAGTATACTGACAGTGTATTCTCGATTAAATCAAGTTTTAAAGTTCCGTTTTTTCCAATTGCAGTAATTAAGCGTGTATTATTATGTCTTAAAAAGTCTAATGTTAACACAATTTTAAATGTCTTATTGATTTTGTTTTTATTTTTAGCTTCAAATATAATTTGTGCATTATCTTCAACATTTATATTCAAATCACTAATTTTGGAAAAATTAGAGTAAAGTTTAATAAATTTACCAAATACCCAGTTTAAATAATCTATTTCATGACTTAACTCTAAAATAACACCGCCACCTTTACTTTTTAATGCCGAAACTGTTTTTGAATAATGATCACTTCTCCAGTTTTTAATATTATTTCCGACATCACAATTTACTAAATAAATTTGACCTAATAATTTTATTTTTTTTTTAAATTGATTTAATAATTTACTATATCTTAAATTGTAACCTACCTTAAAAACCAAATTATTTTTTTTTACATGATGAAGAATTTTATTTATTGGTTCAATTTGATTAAAAATTGGTTTTTCTACTAATATATGAATACTATTTTGAGCAAAGAAAAGACATTGTTTATAATGGATATTTGATGGAGAACAAATTATTGCTGCATTAGGTCTAAAACTTAGAGCATCATTCAATGAAAAATATAAATTCTTATTTTTTAATTTTTTATTGGATTTATTAAGCAATATACCTATCTCAATATTTTTAAAATATTTACTAATATATTCATAATGTCTTTTTCCAATACTACCAAATCCTACAATTAATATTTTTTTAATTTTCATAGTATTTATAATTTAATTTTTAATTAATTGTTTAACAAGTTTAAAATCAAAATTAGAGTCTATGTCTATAGATCTTTCTTGAGGCATATAAAAAACAGCAGTTTTACTTCCAAAGAGTGTTTTAGATTTAAGCAAAAAATCTCTAGTCCAAATATATATCGATGCATTCATTTCATAAACCTTAGGAGCTGTTTGTCTTGAAGAAATTTTTTTACCAGGAATAACAAGATTAATTTTATTTTTTTTATATTCAACCATATTAAAATATGGATTTTTTTTTGCCTCAGTTACTGAGATTAAATTTGAAGCTTTTTTTTGAAATTAATAATCTTAAAGCATTTTTTAAGTCACTTATTTTTCTTAATGGTGAAGTTACATCCAAATCAATTACTAAATCATATTTTAATGAAAATCTCTCTTCAGCTTTCTTTACAGCATGAATTATAGCTGCTCTTTTTGATATTTTGTTATTGGCATATTTTTTAGGCCTTAGAAACCATCCCTCAGCTCCGTATTTATGAGATAATTTTAAGATTTTATCTGAATCAGTTGAAACTACAATATTATCAAAAAGCTTTGATTTAATTGCCTGATTAATTGTATAATACATTAATGGTTTGCCATTAATAATCTTTAAATTTTTATTTTTTACCTCTGAGGATCCTTTTCTCATACAAATTATACAAATGGTTTTCATTTATTTATTTTTTAAATGATTTTTTTTAATTTTAGTTAAACGTTTAATGTTATATTTTACTTCTTTACCTATTAAGTGCTTAATATCATTTGGCTTTAATCCATTGAATGGTCTCATAAAATCAAGCATACTGTATTTAATTTTAGAACCTTTAGAAATATCAACTCTAGCGACTATACTTCTTTTCATATTTATTTCATTCATTACTTCGCTTTTGTTTTTAAATTTATTTTTAGATCCTAATAAAACTTCTGTATCTCTGATAGCAGTTACCATTTTTTTAAATTCTACAGGGTTCATTGAAGAAGAATGATCGGGTCCACTCATTTTTTTATCAAGAGTAAAATGTTTTTCAATTATTTTAGCACCTAAGCTAACCGCTATAGGACATGATAAAGGATTCTGAGTGTGATCAGAGTAGCCAATAACGCATTTGTATCTATCTTTAAAAGTTTTAATTACATTAATATTTGCTTCATTATCTAGAGTAGGATAATTAGTTGTACATTGAAGCAAGGAATAATTAGAAATTCTTTTCTGATTGAGGAATTTGATCGTTGACTCAACATCCTTAAGATTTGACATACCAGTGGATAAAATAAAGGGTTTATTTTTTTTTGATATGTAATGTAAATAAAAATGCTCAGTTAAATGCATGGATGCAAGTTTAAATCCAGAAACTCCAATTTTATCAAGAAAATCAACATCATCGAAATTATAAGGTGTAGATAAAAATGTTATTTTTTCTTTTTTGCAAAAATTTAATAATTTAATATGGTCATCTTTGCTTAATTCTAAATTTTTAAGCATCGCATGTTGTGTTTCTTTGTTGTTTGTTGTCAATTTTTGATATTTAGCTTTTGAGGCAGTTTTGGATACTAATTTTGAAGATGAAAACGTTTGAAATTTTATACAATCAGCTCCTGCTATTTTAGCCTCTTTAATTAACTTTCTTGCTATACTAATATCTCCGTTATGATTTACTCCAACCTCAGCAATAATATATGTAGGATTTTTTTCATTAATTACTTTATTTCCTAACTTAAAAATTTTTTTCATATCAATTTAACAATTCAGTAATTGTATTGCATATAAATTTAATATCTTTTGAATTTAAATCTATATAAGATGGAAGACATAAACCATTTTTTTCATAAAATTTTGAATTTTTATATTCTTTAATTGCGTATTTTTTGTATGGCGGCATACTGCTTAAACAATAAAAGAATGGTCTAGCTTCAATATCTTTCTTTTTTAAGGATTGAATTAAATAATTTTTTTTTCTATTCTTTATAATAATATTAAATAACCAAAAGGTGTTTAATTCATTTTCATTATCATTAACAAATTCTATTTTATTTTTTAATGATTTAAGGTGTGTCTTATATAATTTACTAATTTCTATTTTTTTTCTCATTATATATTTAAATTTTTCTAATTGAGCTAAACCAACTGCTGCTTGTAAGTCTGTCATTCTATAGTTTTTACCAACAATCTCATGCCAATATTTTTTTTTAAAAGACATTCCATGATCACGTAATTTTTTAGCAAGATTATATTTCTTTTTATTTTTGAATATAATCATGCCACCCTCACCCGTAGTTAAGGTTTTATTTCCAAAAAAGCTGAATGTAGAACAATCACCATAAGTTCCAACTAACTTGTTATTAGTTTTGCTGCCAATTGCTTCAGCGCAATCTTCAATGGTATATAATTTATTTTTTTTAGCAAAATTTAGTATTTTTTCCATTTTACATGGCTTGCCATATAAGTGAACTATTAATATTGCTTTAGTTTTTTTATCAACTTTATTACTTAACGTATCAGTATCAATATTATAATCATCTTTACCTACATCACATAAAACTGGTTCTAAATTTACATTGATAATGGAGTTTATGGTGGCGGCAAAAGTTAGATTAGGAACAATAACTTTATCATTAGGTTTTAAGTTTAAAGACATAAGAGCTAACTCAAGAGCTGTTGTTCCATTTGATGTTGATAAAGCAAATTTTGAAGAATAAATTTTAGAAAATTTATTTTCAAATTTTTTTATGAATGGCCCTGATGAAGAAATCCAATTATTTTTAAAACATTGGTTAACATATTTTTGTTCATTTCCTCTAAAACTAGTTTTGTAAATAGGATATTTCATTTTATGAGTTTAAATAATTTTTTAATAATTTGTATTGATCAACTTTTAATTTGAAAGAAGTATGTTTTGTTTCTAAAGTATAGAATAAAATATTCTTTTTTTTAATATGACCCCAAAACCAAGAATTTTTATTTATAGGTTTATTAAGATCACTATAACCATTATTATCACTTAAGTGATAACCTCTTGTCCATTTTTTACATTTTGATAAAAATTTATATTTATTAAAATTTAATGAATTTGATGAAACTTTTAAATGGCCTAAATCAACAAGCATATTTATATTACCAGGAGTTTTGTTCATAATATCAATACAATCGTTTGCATCTACCATATGAAAGGGATTAGTATGAAATATCTTTTTATTTTGATGACTTAATACATTATTTTCTATCAAAACTTCAATACCAAGCTCGTATGCTTTTTTTGAAATTATTTTTAGATTTTTTATAAATATTTTTTGTGAATAGTCTTTATCCAATAATTTTACATTTAAAAGTTTTTTTCCCAATTTAATAGGTTTGGGATCAAATAAAAAACCAGCATGAAACGAATAAAATTTAGAATTAAATTCTATAGATTTTTCAAGACAATTAAAAATATGTTTGAGACTTAAGTTAACAATTTGTTTATTATCTGAAGCTAAATTTATTACAAATGTTTTTTTAGGAACTGGAAAATAATTGTGAAATGAATATGTAATTTTATTCTTCTCTTTTTTTAAATTATTTAAAATGTTTTTGTCATATTTTCCACCTGAGAGTTCAATATTTTTTATTCCAAATTTAAAATACTTTTTACAAATATCTATTTGTGAATAATTATTTTTAAAGCCAGATGTAGATAAAAATATCATTATATTGAATTAATATATTATATATCAATATCCTTTTTTTCTATCATTATGTCTATTAATTGATCTAATGAAACTTTGGGGTTAAATTCAATTAATTTTTTAGCCTTTGATGCATCGCCATAAAGATTATTTAATTCTATTTTTCTAAAATAATATGGATCAATTTTGACTAATATTTTATTGTTTAATTTATTTATACCAATTTCCTTGATACCTTTGCCTTGCCACTTTATGGGCATATCAAGTTTTAAAAAAACTTTATTTACAAATTCTTTCACTGAATATGTTTTGCCATTCGCGATAACCAAATTTTCAGGTTTTTTTAATTGCAACATCTTCCACATATAAATTACATATTCTTTTGCATAACCCCAATCTCTTTTTGCGTATAAGTTACCAAGTTTTAGAGTTTCATTTGATTTATTTTTAATTCTTAAGGCTGCATTAATAATTTTTTGTGTTACAAAACTATCACCTCTTCTAGGAGACTCATGATTAAAAAGAATTCCATTGCACGCAAACATTCCTTGATGCTTATAATAATTAACTAAATTAAAAGCATATAATTTAGAAATTGAATATGGTGATATAGGAGTAAATGGTGTTTTTTCACTTTGAAATTTATTACCATTATTCCCAAAAAGCTCACTTGTTGATGCTTGGTAGAATTTACAATTAATTTTTAAATTTTTAATTGCTTCTAATAACTTTAAACAACCAAATGCATTAACATTGTGAGTATATTCAGGAATTTGGAAAGATACATGAACGTGAGATTGAGCTGCTAAATTATATACTTCTTGTGGTCTAACTTTTGATAAGATCTTATGTAAATTAGTACTATCTGTAATGTCACCATAATGAAGTTTAAACCGATTTCTTTTTTTTGAATTTAATATTTTTTTTAAATTATTTAAATTGTTATTTGAGTTAATTCTTCTAATACCATGAACGATATAATTTTTGTTCAATAAAAATTCTGCTAAATATGATCCGTCTTGACCTGTAACACCAGTAATAAAAGCAATTTTATGTTTCATAAAACTAAGTTAATATAATTTTTTTCTTATATCCAATTAAATTATAAAAAATAAAGAATGAGATCACTATATTTAAATTTTAAAGTAATCCTGGCAACGACCTACTCTTCCATGTCTTAAGACAAAGTACCATTGGCGCTAACAGCTTTCACGTTCGAGTTCGGGATGGGATCGGGTGTTAATCTGTTGCTATTGTCACCAGGAAACTGATTAGTATAAAACTTTTCTCTGTACGATTATTGTAATCAAGCCAATCGAGTTATTAGTACTGGTAAGCTTCATGCATTACTGCACTTCCACATCCAGCCTATCAACGTGGTGGTCTTCCACGACTCTAATGGGGAAATCTAGTATTCAGGTGGGTTTCCCGCTTAGATGCTTTCAGCGGTTATCCTGTCCGTACATAGCTACCCAGCGATGCTCCTGGCGGAACAACTGGTACACCAGAGGTACGTTCATCCCGGTCCTCTCGTACTAGGGACAAATCCTGTCAAATTTCCAACTCGTATAGCAGATAGGGACCGAACTGTCTCACGACGTTCTGAACCCAGCTCACGTACCACTTTAATTGGCGAACAGCCAAACCCTTGGGACCTTCTCCAGCCCCAGGATGTGATGAGCCGACATCGAGGTGCCAAACACCCCCGTCGATATGGACTCTTGGGGGGTATCAGCCTGTTATCCCCGGCGTACCTTTTATCCGTTGAGCGATGGCCCTTCCACTCGGAACCACCGGATCACTATGACCGTCTTTCGACTCTGCTCGACATGTACGTCTCGCAGTCAGGCAGGCTTATGCCATTACACTCTAAAGCTGATTTCCGACCAGCCTGAGCCTACCATCGCGCGCCTCCGTTACTCTTTAGGAGGCGACCGCCCCAGTCAAACTACCCACCATACAGGGTCCCACATCCAGATAATGGATGATGGTTAGATATCAAAAAATCAAAGGGTGGTGTTTCATCTTTTGACTCCACAAAAGCTAGCGCCTTTGCTTCGAAGTCTACCACCTAGCCTACACATTAATTTTCTAATACCACTGTAAAGCTATAGTAAAGGTGCACGGGGTCTTTCCGTCTAACTACACGTACTCCGCATCTTCACGGAGAATTCAATTTCGCTGAGTTGATGTTGGAGACAGTGGAGAAATCGTTACGCCATTCATGCGGGTCAGAACTTACCTGACAAGGAATTTCGCTACCTTAGGACCGTTATAGTTACGGCCGCCGTTCACCGGGGCTTCATTTTAGAGCTTGCACTCTACCATTTAACCTTCCGGCACCGGGCAGGCGTCAGTCCCTATACATCGTCTTACGACTTAGCAGAGACCTGTGTTTTTGATAAACAGTCGCTTCTCCCTATTCTGTGCCACCAATAATTAGTTGCCTAAATATTGGTCTCTCTTATTCCGAAGTTACAAGAGCATTTTGCCGAGTTCCTTCAACATCATTCTCTCAAGCGCCTTGGTATACTCTACCTTCCTACCTGTGTCGGTTTAGGTACGATCTATATTCTGAGGCTATTTCCTGGAACTATTTCACAGCATTTTCAATCCAATAAGAAAATACTATTTACATAATCCGTCAACTCTCAGAAGGTACAGGAATATTAACCTGTTTCCCATCGACTACGCATTTCTGCCTCGCCTTAGGGGTCGACTAACCCTGCGCAGATTAACTTTACGCAGGAAACCTTAGGATTTCGGCGAGAGTGTCTCTCACACTCTTTATCGCTACTCATGTCAGCATTCGCACTTCTGATACCTCCAACATTTTTTTCAAAACATCTTCAACGGCTTACAGAACGCTCCGCTACCCCTTGTAATTATCGCAATAATTACAAAGTCACAGTTTCGGCAAATGGCTTTAGCCCCGTTACATCTTCGTCGCGGAAAAACTTAATTAGAACAGTGAGCTGTTACGCTATCTTTAAAGGATGGCTGCTTCTAAGCCAACCTCCTGCCTGTCTTGGTCTTTCTACATACTTTCCCACTTAGCCATTATTTGGGGGCCTTAACTGGTGATCTGGGCTGTTTCCCTCTCGACTATAGACCTTAGCACCTATAGTCTGTCTGCTATGCATAGAGTATCGGTATTCAGAGTTTGGTTAGGTTTGGTAGGAATCGCTTCCCCCTAGCCCATCCAGTGCTTTACCCCCGATATCATTCACATAACGCACTACCTAAATAGTTTTCGCGGAGAACTAGCTATAGCGGAATTTGGTTGGCCTTTCACCCCTTAACACAAGTCATCCAAAAACATTTCAACGTTTCCTGGTTCGGTCCTCCGATGCATGTTACTGCATCTTCAACCTGCTCATATTAAGCTCATCCCGCTTCGAGTCTAATCCGTACAACTAACGCCCTATTAAGACTTGGTTTCCCTCCGCCTACACCTAATGGCTTAAGCTTGCTGCACAGACTAAGTCGCTGACCCATTATACAAAAGGTATGCCATCACTTCTCAAGGAAGCTCTGACTGCTTGTAGGCATTCGGTTTCAGATACTATTTCATTCCCCCTATCGGGGTGCTTTTCACCTTTCCCTCACGGTACTAGTTCACTATCGGTCATCAAGGAGTATTTAGGCTTGGGAAGTGGTCTCCCCATATTCAGACAAAATTTCACGTGTTCCGCCCTACTCGAGAATAAAACTAATTTTTACTTATACGGGACTATCACCCACTATGGTCTAACTTTCCAGATAGTTCTAATTATTAAAGTTTTATTACTGGCCTGATCCGCGTTCGCTCGTCACTACTAACAGAATAGATTTCTTTTCCTCTAGCTACTAAGATATTTCAATTCACTAGGTTTACTCTTATTAGCTATGAATTCACTAATAAGTAACTCTAAGAGTTAGGTTTCCCCATTCGGATATTTAAGGATCAAAGTTTGTTGACAACTCCCCTTAACTTTTCGCAGCCTGCCACGTCCTTCATCGACTCTTGATGCCAAGGCATCCACTAAATGCCCTTTTGCGCTTGATTGCAATTACGTACAGAGAAAAATTTTGTACGTATTTAATCAAATAAAATTTATTTTGATCAGTTATAAAATTTCATATTAACATTTTAAAGAAAAAATAAGACTATTATTAGAGTTTGGTGGAGGATAGCGGGATCGAACCGCTGACCTCCTGAATGCAAATCAGGCGCTCTCCCAGCTGAGCTAATCCCCCTGTTATTGGTGGGCCGAGGAAGACTTGAACTTCCGACCTCACGCTTATCAAGCGCGCGCTCTAACCAACTGAGCTACCAGCCCAATATAATTAAATAAGCACCCAGTACTAGCTAATAATTAAAGAGATAAATAGACAACAATCCGGATAATTAGCGAACTAATTATCAATATCCTTAGAAAGGAGGTGATCCAACCGCAGGTTCCCCTACGGTTACCTTGTTACGACTTCGCCCCAGTCGCTGACCCTACCGTGGACGGCTGCTTCCTTGCGGTTAGCGCACCGGCTTAAGGTAAAACCAACTCCCATGGCGTGACGGGCGGTGTGTACAAGGCCCGAGAACGTATTCACCGTAGCACGCTGATCTACGATTACTAGCGATTCCAACTTCATGGACTCGAGTTGCAGAGTCCAATCCGAACTGAGATGGCTTTTAGGGATTAGCTTTATCTTGCGATATTGCTGCCCTCTGTCACCACCATTGTAGCACGTGTGTAGCCCAGACCGTAAGGGCCATGAGGACTTGACGTCATCCCCGCCTTCCTCCAGCTTATCACCGGCAGTTTTTCTAGAGTGCCCAGCATTACCTGATGGCAACTAAAAATGAGGGTTGCGCTCGTTGCGGGACTTAACCCAACATCTCACGACACGAGCTGACGACAGCCATGCAGCACCTGTGTGTGTGCCAGCCGAACTGAAGAATTACGATTCTGTAATTCAAACACACCATGTCAAGGTCTGGTAAGGTTCTTCGCGTTGCTTCGAATTAAACCACATGCTCCACCGCTTGTGCGGGCCCCCGTCAATTTATTTGAGTTTTAATCTTGCGACCGTACTTCCCAGGCGGAGTGCTTAATGCGTTAGCTTCGACACTGAAACTAATGTCCCAGCGACTAGCACTCATCGTTTACTGCGTGGACTACCAGGGTATCTAATCCTGTTTGCTACCCACGCTTTCGTATCTCAGCGTCAAAAATGGCCTAGTTAGTCGCCTTCGCTTCTGGTATTCTTTCCAATATCTACGAATTTCACCTCTACACTGGAAATTCTACTAACCCTTACCAAATTCTAGATCATTAGTTTTAAATGCAGTTCCTGGGTTGAGCCCAGGGATTTCACATCTAACTTTTTGATCCGCCTACATACGCTTTACGCCCAGTGATTCCGAACAACGCTAGCCCCCTTCGTATTACCGCGGCTGCTGGCACGAAGTTAGCCGGAGCTTCTTCTTCAACTAATGTCATTATCATCATTGATGAAAGAGTTTTACAACCCGAGGGCCTTCTTCACTCACGCGGCATTGCTGGATCAGGGTTTCCCCCATTGTCCAATATTCCCTACTGCTGCCTCCCGTAGGAGTCTGGGCCGTGTCTCAGTCCCAGTGTGGCTGATCATCCTCTCAAATCAGCTATAGATCGTAGCCTTGGTGGAGCAATTACCTCACCAACTAGCTAATCTAGTGCGGGCTCATCTAAAGGCGATAAATCTTTCTCTCTGCAGACACATCCGGTATTAGCTACAGTTTCCCGCAGTTATTCCGAACCTTTAGGTAGATTCCCACATGTTACTCACCCGTGCGCCACTAAGTCAGAAGACTTCGTTCGACTTGCATGTATGAGGCATGCCGCCAGCGTTCGTTCTGAGCCATAATCAAACTCTTAAGTTAAGTAAATTTGACCGAAGTCAAAAATTACGGAACGTCCGTTAAAGCGGAATACTTCTTGTAAAAACAAAAAATATTTGTTGATACGTATTCCATTAACATTCGTATTTTTAAATTTACGAATTGTTGTCTACGTATCTCTTTTTAATCTTATTAACAAATTAAAGAGCATACAAAACCCTACAATTTATTTAAAAAGTGTAAAGGATTGTTCTTTTCTACAAGAAAAGAGTATGTGCCTATAATAGTATAAAAATTCCTTGTCAAATCATAAAAAATAAAAAAAAATACCGTAATTCTGGGGATATTTGTGTATAAATACAAAATAAAATAAAAAAAATCAGAATCTGTTAGAAAAATTGGTTGCGGGAGTAGGATTTGAACCTACGACCTTCAGGTTATGAGCCTGACGAGCTACCGGGCTGCTCCATCCCGCGGTATTGGTACTTTTACTCTATAAAGTAATAAAAAACTATTAATATTTTAAAATTTAAATATTTGCAAAAATGAACAATATTTATCAACTTTATTTAAATAACGTAACTTCTATTGGTGTTTTATTTGGTGTTTTGTTTAAAATTTTTTTATTAATTTTTTTCTAACTGTTCCAATTAAATGCGATGTCTTAGTAGAAGTTTATACGGAATTATTTTCAATTTCATATTGAATTTCAGAAAAAAAAAATTTTAGAGATAAATTAAACTGCAAAATAACTAAAATGAAATATGTGTTTATTTTTTTATAATAATTTAAATAATGAAAAATGATATCAATTAAAAATACTACATTTATAGTATTAGCTTTTAGTACACTAATTCATATAGTTTCATCATATTTTAATGTTGGGTTCTATAACATGGATGAACATTTTCAAATTCTAGGACCTGTAGAATATTTACTTGGCTTAAATAATAATCTTTTTCAAGAGTTGTGGGAATTTACAGAGGCGGGAAGAATAAGACCTTGGCTGCAATCTTATTTTTATTTTTATCGACGATTATAAGTTTAATAATTTTATCTAATTTCAGCAGTATTTATGCAGCTATTATTGGGTTTTCATTGTTAGGTATCGGAGCATCTTCAATTGTTCCTATCGCATATAGTTTAGCTGGAAAAATTGAGGGAATTGACAGTGGAGTAGGGATAACAATAATTTCAATTGCAGTTTACGGAACATTTATAGGTGCTCCAGCTTCATTAGGATTTATAGCAAACAACTATGGAATTAATAATATATTTGTTCCAATGCTGATAATTTTTATAATTTTAATAATTCCAGTAAGTTTTTACAGAAAAAAATTTTTAATTTAAAAAATCAAAAGATAATGAATCATTAATTACTAAACTTTGTTTATTATTTTTTAATTCATTAACAAAATTAATATTTAGAGCAGCAAAGATATTTGAATTTGCTTTTGATACAATTGTACCTATTTTTTTATCATCTACTATTAACTCATCTCCCTCCAGAACATCTCCATTTTTTATTTTTAAAGCATACAGTTTTTTCTTGAGTAATCCACGGTATTTCATTCTTGCAGTAATTTCTTGACCCACATAACATCCCTTATCCCAATCAATAGCATTTAAATTATCAAAATTATTTTCTAATAATAAAGATTTGTTTTCTAAAATATCAAATGGTGAATAGGGGATTGTATTATTAATTAAAATTTCATGATATTGTATTTCATTAATTTCTTTCAATTTCTCTTTTTCAATGAAAATTTTTTTACTTGTTATAAGTTTTTTACCTAAATTTATATTTCTAGGATCATTTAAATAAACACTATAATCACCTTCATAATCTATATTAAAAAATGAATAAGAATCTAGATTATTAATTTCAGTAATTTTGATGTCAGAGCGAAGTTTATAAATTTTTAATCGTCCTAATAAATTACTATAAAATTTATCATTAGTTTCAAAAATATAGTTTTCATTTATATTGAATATAAAAAAATCTGCTAAAAATTTACCCTGGGGTGTTAATAGACATGAATAAATAATTGATCCATGGTTACATTTTTCAATGTCATTGGTAATTAAATTCTGAATAAATGATTTACTATCTTTTCCAGAAATCTCAAAGAATCTTGAATTCAAATGATGAAAAAAGTATTTATCTTTCATAATTATCTAAATATATATTGAATATATTAAAAGTGTAATATTTCTGTGAAAATTCTTGTTATTTCGTCAAACCTTATTGGAGATACAATTCTATCGACTGGAGTAATAAAACATTTTAGTAATAAATATCCTGAAGCTAAATTTACATTTGTTATTGGTCCATCTGCTAAATCAATTTTCAAAAACTTTAAATCTGTAGAAACTTTAATCACTGTTTCAAAAAAAAGATACAATATGCATTGGTTAGATATAATTTCTAATTGTTTTGGAAAGAAGTGGGATATAATTATTGATTTTAGAAGTTCGTTGTTATCATACCTTTTAAAACATAAGCAAAAATTTATTTTTAAAAAAAAATCTAATCTAAACCATGTTCAGCAATTATCTGATTACTTTAAATTTGATTGTTCAGATTTGTTTATTGAAACAAATACAGAAGAAGAAGAAATGGTTACAAAACATTTGTCAGATGATTTTAAATATTTTGTTATATTTCCAGGTGGAAATTGGAAACCAAAAATTTGGAGTATTAAAAATTATAATTCATTATTAGTCAAAATTTTATCTCAAAATAAAAATATTAAGTTTATTTTAGTTGGTTCAAAGTCAGAAGAAGAAAATTATTTAAATGCAATAACAAAAAATATTGATAGTAGTAAAATAATTAATTTATTTGGCGCATCATTGACTAAAACTGCTGCTTATATGAAGAAATCAAAAATATTTATTGGAAATGATTCAGGATTATCACATATGGCTTCAGCAACAAAATTAAAATCTATAGTTCTATTTGGTCCAACGAATGATAAGATTTATGGTCCATTTATGAAAGATTCACACGTTATAAGAACAAATGAAAGCTATGACTATTTTAAAAGTATAAATATTGATAAAACAATGTCGTATATGGACTCTATAAGCGTAGAAAAGATTTATCATACATTACTAAAAAATAATTATTGTGATTAAAAATATTGAAATAATTCAGCCAGATGATTGGCATGTCCATTTTAGAGAAGGTGATATGTTAGAAATGGTAACTAATTTTTCTTCTAGAATAAATAAAAGATGTGTAGCAATGCCAAATACAGAAATTCCTATAACAGATGCTGCTAAGGCTTCTGCTTATAAAGAACTTTTAAATAAAGCATCTAGTAATAACTTTGAACCTCTTATACCTTGTTATTTAAATGAAAATTTAGATTTAGAAGATTTTAGAAAAGCTATACAAAATAAAATCTTCTTTGGATCTAAACTTTATCCTTCAAATGCCACTACAAACTCAAGTAATGGTGTAAGCGATATTTCAAAAATATTTAAATTTTTGGAGATTTTAGAAGAAGAAAAAAGTCCATTACTAATACATGGTGAAAAAGTAGCTGAAAATATTGATATTTTTGATAGGGAAAAATATTTTATAGATGATGAATTAAGCATTATTAGAAAAAAATTTCCTCTTTTAAAAATTACACTTGAACATGTATCAACCTCATATGGAGTACACTATGTGAAAGAACATGAAAATATAGCAGGTACAATTACACCACACCACATGCTTTTAACAAAAAAAGATGTATTTTATAATGACTCTATTAATCCTCACCATTTTTGTATGCCAGTTGTTAAAAACGAAACTGATTTAATAGAATTAAGAAAAGCTGCATGTCACAATAATTCTAAATTTTTTTTAGGAACAGACTCAGCTCCACATCCAATTCAAGAAAAAAAACCGGATATGTCATCTAAGCCAGGAATTTTTTCATCTCCTTGCTCAATAGAATTATATGCAGAAATTTTTGATCAAGAAGATTCAATTGATAAGTTAGAGATATTTTGTTCAATTAATGGTGCAAAACATTATAGTTTCCCAATTAATGATAAAAAAATTAAATTAGAAAAAAAGGAATGGATTATGTCAGAATTATCTAGTTATAAAGATATTCAGGTTAAGAATTTTTATGCAAATAAAAAAATTAATTGGAAAATAGTCCATTAATCTTTATAGAATTATTAATGTCTTTAGGAACAAAAATTTATACTTGGTTTAAAGGAAACTTAGTTGGTAGTGATGATTTTGGAAATAAATATTACTGTAGTTCTGTAGATTATAAAGATTTAAAAGCAAAAAGATGGGTTATTTTTAACGGTGAAATAGAAGCATCAAATGTTCCACCGCACTGGCATGCCTGGCTTCACAAATCTATTGATAATCCTCCACTTGACTATTCGCATAAATACAAATGGCAAAAAAATCATAAACCAAATATGACTGGTACTAGTGAAGCATATTTCCCATCATCTCATCCTCTTTCAAAAAATTATGACCCAGAAAAAAAAGAAGAAGAATATAAATCTTGGACTCCTAATTAGAGTAACATTTTTTTTTCTCCTACCACTAATTGTTTCTGCTGAGACTATTGAAAAAAAGTATGCCTCATTTAAATTATTAAATAAGACTTCTAATAAAGTTTCTACAAAAGATATTTTGGTAAGCTCTAAAATATCATGGGAAACTTTAAATATTGAAGTTTTGTATTGCGGAAGCACTCCTCCAACTGAAATTCCTGAGGATTATGTCTTGATAGATGTTTACGATACTATCAATAATGAAAATACTAATATTTATAAAGGCTGGATGATTTCTTCTTCTCCTGATGTTACTCCTCTAGAAAATCCTATTTATGACCTTTGGTTAGTAGATTGTAGTAACGATAAGACCTCTTGAAAATTATTAACATCCTCAAAAAAACTTTCAATTTCTAAACTTTTTTTTAGTTTATTCTCATAAATTTCAGTTTCTATTTCATAGGCTCCAAATTGAACTAAATGAGGATTGAAAAACTGTGAATCTAAAATGGAAAAATTATTTTTTTTTAAGATTGCTAATAAATAAAGTAGACAAAACTTACTTGTATTGGTTTTTAAACTAAACATACTTTCACCAAAAAAACATGATCCTATATGTAAACCGTATAAACCACCAACTAGTTTATCATCTTCATAACATTCAACACTATGGCATTTATCTATTTTGTATAATTCAATATATGTATCCAAAATAATATCATTGATCCAAGTATCTTTATCCTTTCTTTTAATTTCTTTACATAATTCTATAACTTTAGAAAAATTGTGATCTATTTTAAAACTGTATTTTTTTTTTTTAAATTCATTAAATAGTTTTTTAGGATATCGAAAATTGGAAATTGGAATAATAAATCTAAGTTTTGGCTTATAAAATTTTATTTCTTCAGAATACTTACTATCAGCCATTGGAAAGTAAGCTTTTTTATAAAATTCTATCAAGCTGTTTAAATCAATTATTTTACTCAATTAAATTTGACATAAAATTAATGTTGTAACTTCCTCTCTTAAACTCATCAGTTTGAATAATTTTTTGATGTAATTGAATATTAGTATTTATTCCCATAATTACATATTCTTCAAGCGCTCTATTCATTTTTTTTAGAGCTTCTGATCTTGTTGCGCCGTAGGTAATTAGCTTACCAATCATACTATCATAGTGGGATGGAATTGAGTATCCATCGTAAACAGCTGAGTCCACTCGAATTCCTAATCCTCCAGGTTGATGATACTGTGTAATCTTACCAGGTGATGGTATAAAACTCTCTGGATGTTCGGCATTAATTCGACATTCAATTGAACTACCTTTAAGTTTGATATCTTCTTGTTTAATTGTAAGTTTTTCACCATTAGCAACGAGAATTTGCTCCTTAACAAGATCTATTCCAGTAACCATTTCTGTGACTGGGTGTTCAACTTGTAATCTTGTATTCATTTCCATAAAATAAAATTCATTATTTTCATATAAAAATTCTAATGTTCCCACTCCTTCATATCCGATTTCTTTCATAGATTTTCTACAAAGTTCAGAAATTTTTTCTCTATTTTCATTTGTTAGAACTGAACTTGGACTTTCTTCAATAAGTTTTTGGTGCTTCCTTTGAATTGAGCAATCTCTTTCTCCAAGAGTAACAACATTTCCAAATGAATCACAAAGAACTTGAATTTCAATATGTTTGGGAGATATTAAAAATTTTTCTAAATAAACATTTTCATCATTAAATGATTTTTTTGCTTCAATTTTTGCTTCATTTATAGCTTTATTCAAATCATCTTCTTCTGTGACAATTCTCATTCCTTTTCCACCACCACCACTCGCTGCTTTTACTATAATTGGGTATTTTACTTTTTTTATAAATTCTTCAATTTTATTATTATCGCTTAAGTCATTTATACCTTTTACTGTTGGCACCCCTGTTTCATCCATTATTTTTTTTGCATCAATTTTGTTACCCATCATTTTGATATGTTCAGATTTTGGCCCAATAAATTTAATATTGTGTTCTTCAATAATTTCCGCAAACCTTTGATTTTCACTCAAAAAACCATATCCAGGATGAATTGCATCTACATCAGTTAATGTTGCAGCAGTTATAATTGCAGGTATATTTAAATAACTAGATTGTGCAGAGGCTGGTCCGACACAAATACTTTCATCTGCCATTCTTACATGCATTGCATTTTCATCAACATCAGAGTGAATGGCTACAGTTTTTATTCCTAATTCTCTGCAGGCTCTAAGAACACGTAAAGCAATTTCACCTCTATTAGCAATCAGTATTTTTTTGAACATTATTCAAAAATTATAAGAGTATCACCATATTCAACTGGCTGGCTATTCAACGTAACAATTTTTTTGATAATACCAGATCTAGGAGCTTTGATTTCATTAAAAGTTTTCATTGCTTCAATTAACAATAAAGTATCACCGGCTTTAACATGTTGACCAACTTTAACATAAGGTTGCGAATTTGGATCAGCAGAAAGATAAGCAACTCCTACCATTGGAGATTTAACAATATTATCTTCATTTACAACATCATTTGTATTTTCAACCTCTTTAAATTCAGTGTTTTTTTCTAATTTTTGAACGGAAACATTGTTTTCAATGAAGTCATTTGAGGTAATCTCAATTTCATAATCATTTTTTTTTATTTTTATTTTAGCAACACTATTAATTTTTGACTCTTTAGCGATTAACTTAATGTTCTCTAAATCTGTTTTATCTATTTTAGTCATACTTATTTATAAATTAATTTGCATATTGCTTCAATTCCTAGAAGATAACTATTTCCACCAAATCCACATATTAAACCATGCACTCCTTCGGAAGTAATACTTTTTTTTCTATACTCTTCTCTTGAATAAATATTTGAAAGATGAATTTCTATCTTGGGCTTATTTATTGCTCTTAATGAATCTAGAATGGCTATTGATGAATGAGTAAATGCTGCTGGGTTAATAATTACACCATCAAATTTATCATTCACTTCATGAATTTTATCAATTATTTCCCCTTCATTATTAGATTGGAAAAAAATAATTTCTAATTTCTTCTCAACACCTTTTTTTTCACAATCAGATTTAATCTTATCTAAACTGTCTTTACCATAAATATCATCTTCTCTATTACCTAATAGATTTAAGTTAGGGCCATTAATAATTAATATTTTTTTCATTCTATTTAAAATGCTTACTTAATTTTAAACCTTGATTTTGATAATTTGATTTTATATCTTTTCCGTATACAATATTACTATTTTTGTTCAACTTTTCATATTTAATTCTAGCTATAGTTTGACCATCTTCTAACAAAAAAGGTACTTCATTTGTTTTAACTTCCAAAACTGCATATGATCCTCTACTTAGACCAAAACCAGGATCAAAAAAACCTGCATAATGTGCTCTGAAGTCTCCAATGCCGGTATCGTATGGTATCATTTCACCAGCTAAATTTGATGGTATCACAACCTTCTCTTTTGATCTCAAAATATAAAACTTGTTTTTTTCAATTACTAATTTTTTATTGTTTTTTCTAATTACATTCCAAAAATCAATTATTTTATGAGATTTAATTTTAGAGAAATTTAGAACTGGGGTATGTTTTTTGGCTACGTAAGCAACTATATTTGATCCAGCTAGATCAACTGATAACTTTAATCCGTTATCAATTTTAAAATTGTCTCTAGTTAGAGTTGAAATTTTTTTATTCAGGTTAATTAATTGTTTATCATTCAAATAATTATGATTTTTATTTACAAGTCTTAATTGATTTAAAGAATTGTTTTTTTTAAAAGATACATCAAATGATCTTGATGTTATTTCTAAAAATATCTCACCTTTATAATTTTTAGGAATTTTTTCGTATTCTTCCGCATAATCAACGAGTGTTCTACAAAAAATATCTAATCTGCCAGTACTACTTTTAGGGTTGCAGTGACCAAATATATTATTTTTTAAGTTAAGACTTTCATTAAGTTTAACAATGTAAGTCTTGTCTTTTTTAAATATAAATTCTTTACTAAGATTTATTTTTTTAATAACTAAATCTTTTAATTTATCTCTAACTTTTGAATTATAGGATAAGAAGCTATACTTAATTTCATAGCATTCCTCACTTAATGACAAGTCCATGCTTGATGGTTGTATTTGGTTATTTTTAATATTTTCAGTTATTACGATATTTTTATTAACTAAATTTATGTAATCTTGATATACTAGAGATCCGTTCATTAATTTACACTCTTGATTAAATTAACAAGTTTTAATAAATCACTATCTTTAGTTTTTTTAAAATTTTTTATTTCAAAGTCAAAAACTTCTTTTTCAATATCATTAATTGATAAAAGAAAGTTAAAGAATTGTAACCATTCTTTTTTGTTTAATTTTTTTGCTAGTTCAAAATATGTTAAAAGAACATTTTTATTATTATAAAATTTATATAAAAGATCCTTATTACTTTGAAAAATTATTTCTGTGTCACTACTAGATAAATTTTTTATTTCTATATTTTCAAATATTCTAATTTGAGCATAATAATTTAAAGGATATTTTTCTAAATTTTTTTTATAAAATTTTTTAGCTTCTTTAGTATATCCATAAGAGAATAATATATCTGCTTTAGTTTCTAGTAGAAAATAATTATTATTCTTTTTAATTATTTCGTTTAAATTCTGTAGGGACATTTTTAGATTTCCACTTCTAGCTAATTTAATTGATTCTGCATAAGCTTTAAAAGGTTCATTTAATTCACTTAAACCTTCCTCATAATCACTATAGCCTACAAATTTTGCTCTGATGAAGTTAAATCTTTGATTGTAACTTTTATTAAAAATTTTTTCTTTATTTTTTTCGAAGTTTTTGATTAATAAAATCCTATCCTCAAAATATGGATGTGTACTAACTCTTTGTTTATCTTTTGAAAAACCCTGATTTAATAATTTTTGTTCTATTGTTTCTAATAATGTTTGAATAGATTTAGAATTTGTTTTTAGTAAATTTAGTGTTTTTAATGCATATAAATCTGCTTCCATTTCTTGATCTTTACTAAAAACAATATATTGATTTGATAAAGCAGCTGAAGTCAGAATACTGCCTTGTAACAATTGAGCATTTTGAGTTAATGCTGATCCAGCTATTACAGATAAAAGACCCAATGCATTATATTTTTTACTATTTTCTATTGTTTTTTTTCTAAGTGCAATATGATTGAGATCTATATGACCAATTTCATGAGCTAATACTGACAATAAAGCAACATAATCTGAGCAATGAATAATTAAGCCAGAATTAATATGTATTACATTATTAATATCTACAAAAGCATTTATTTCATTACTATTATTTAATTTAAAATTAATTTTTTTATTTATTTTATTTACTTCAGTAATATCTTCAATAATTTCTTTAACAAATTCTTCTGTTTCATAATCTAGTATTTGTGAACTATAACTAATGTTTGAAGAAAAAATAAAAAATAACAAATAAATTGATATTTTTTTAAGACCACCATCCAGTTTTTTCTTCCTCTTCATTTATTTCATCCTCTCTTAAATTAACATCTTTTTGTATATCAATTTTATTATCTTTATATATTTCATTATCATCTGTATTGTTATCTTTGAGACTTTCTTTCTTTTTTTTAGTTTTAATTATTTTCTTTTTTTTTGTAACTTTAGTAGTTTTATTTTTCTTTTTTTCACTGATTTTATCAGGACCTTTAGAATAATTATTTTCATCAATTTCAATTAAAGGATCATGTAAAGAATATTGCGGATTGAAGAAAAAATTAATTTTAGATTCAAATTTATTTTCCAATGAATGAATCTCACTCTTTTTATTATTTAATAAATTTTCTGCTAAACCACTATTACACTTAACATTTATTATTGAATTTTTGTTATCAGAGACTTTTTCTTTAATAACTTTTATTATTTGATCTATAATTGATGAAGAATTTAATATTAATCCCGATCCTTTACAATAATTACATTTCTCAAATGATTTATCTATCAAGCTTGATCTTAATCTCTGTCTAGATAGTTCCATTAACCCAAACATACTTATTCTTCCAACTTGAACTCTTGCTCTATCTCTTACAAGAGCAGTTTTTAAACTTTTTTCAACTTTAAAATTATTTCGGTAATCATCCATATCGATAAAATCTATAACTACCAAACCTCCTAGATCTCTTAATCTAAGCTGTCTAGCTACCTCAACTGCAGCTTCTAAATTTGTTTTAAGAGCAGTATTTTCAATATTTCTTTCGGATGTATTTTTGCCAGAGTTTACATCAACTGCAACCAATGCTTCAGTTGTATTAATTACAATTGACCCACCAGATTTTAGTTTTACATTTAGACTAAAAAGATCATTAATTTGTGTTTCAATATTATTGGAAGCAAAAAGTGAGTTTTCAAGAGATTTGTATTGTTTTACCTTTTTAACGAATGTTGGTGCTAAGTTTTTAGTAATTTTTTTGACTTTATCGTATCCTTCTTTTCCTTCGACTAAAATCTTATCAACATCTTCACTTAGCATATCTCTAATTGCTCTTTTCAAAACATTACCTTCTTCATGAATCATTTCTGGTGCTTCTGACTTTAATGTAAGTTCTCTAATTTTATTCCATTGATTTACTAGAAATGAAAGATCTTTTGATATTTCTTTTTTTGTTCTTCCAATACCTGCTGTTCTTACAATTACTGACATTTTTTCTGGTATCTCAACTGATGACAATATTTTTTTTAATTTTTTTCTTTCTTCGATATCTCCAATCTTTCTAGAAATACCATCATTATTCATACTATTTGGCATTAGAACACAATACCTTCCAGCAAATGATAAATATGTTGTTAGTGCAGCACCTTTCAAGCCCCTTTCTTCCTTGTTGATCTGAACAAGTAAAACTTGTTTAGGTCGGATTACATCCTGAATTTTATATTTCCTAAAAAAATTAAAATACTCTTTTTTTGGACTTAATTTTTTATTTCTTCTTTTTTTAATTGAAATAACTTTATCTTCATTAGCATCATCACTTTCTTGAAGTTTACTCTCAATATTGTTTTCTTCTAAGTCCTCTAATTCATTATCATTATCTGTATTATTTGATTCTTCTTCATCGTTATTATTTATTTTTTCATTTAATTCATTTATTTTCACCTCATCTGCTGCTGGAATTTTAAAGTAATCAGGGTGTATTTCAGTAAGAGGTAGAAAACCATTTCTATTAGTTCCAAAATCAACAAAAGCAGCCTGAAGTGAAGGCTCAATTCTTGTAATTTTAGCTAAATAAATATCACCTTTTACAGCATATTTTTTGCTTGGTTCAATTTCAAAATCATCAAGTTTACCATCATCTGTAACAGCAATTCTTGTTTCAATGTTATTTGTAGTATCAATAAGTATATTTTTTGACATAATGCCGAAACTCCGTAAAAATTTTTATATGTTAAAATCATTTTTGAATAATGTATAATATTTGCCTAATGTCATATTTTTAACTATTTCACAATGTAGATTATCAATATGGCTAGGTTTTTTACTTATATAAAATTATTATTAATTTTTCTATTTATATTTGGGTTTATCTCAATTTTTATAATTTTTTACACACTTTGGAGATATACATCAGAACTACCATCATATGAAAAAATTGTTGAGTATAAACCTAATCTTTCATCAAGAATTTATAGTTCAGACGGATTTCTTCTTAAGAGTTTTTATACTGAAGAAAGAATCTTTATACCTGTAGATAGAATCCCGAGAAATATTAAATATGCCTTTCTAGCATCTGAAGATAAAAATTTTTACAATCATTACGGTTTAGATATTATTGCAATCTTCAGAGCATTTCTTACAAATATTGTAAATATAAATTCTAACAAAAGAATAGTAGGGGCATCTACAATTACTCAACAAGTGGTTAAAAATTTATTACTTAGTAATGAATTGAGTTACTCTCGAAAAATAAAAGAAATAATTTTAGCTATAAGAATTGAAAATATCTTAGATAAAAATGATATATTAGAATTATATTTAAATGATATTTATTTAGGTTATGGTTCGTATGGTATAGGATCTGCAAGTCTAAATTATTTTAATAAATCAATTTATGATCTTCAACTTCATGAAATAGCTTTTTTGGCATCATTACCCAAAGCTCCAAATAATTATAATCCAAAAATAAATTATTCAAAAGCTATTGATAGAAGAAATTGGGTAATAGATAGAATGTATGCTAATGGATTCATAACAAATGAAGAACTTGATTATAAGAATGAACCTATTGAAGTTTTTGAAAGAGTTGAAATTGAATTTTCTGATGCTGATTATTTTTATGAGGAAATAAGAAAAGATTTATTTAACAAATTTGGTAAAGAAAAACTTTATTCTGAAGGTTTAGTAATTAAAACTGCTCTTGATTCCAGTATTCAAAAAAATGCAAATCTTAGTCTGATTGAAGGATTAATTGAATATGAAAAAAGAAATGGATGGGATGGTCTTATAGAAAATACTAATTTAGAAAATTTTTTAAATAAAAAAAGCATTTACATAAAAGCAAATCCTTTTTTTCCAAAATGGAAAACTGTAATTATTGATAAAGTATACAAAAATAAATTAAAAGTCTTTGATCTAAATAAAATCAAATTTGAAATTGTTTTGAATAATGAATTTAATAATTGGCTTTTAGATATATCTTTTAATAAAGGTGATGTAATTTATATTCAAAAAAAGAATAATACTTATATCATCAATCAAGAACCTAAAATAAATGGAGCAATAATTGTTTTAGATCCATATACTGGTGATATTCTAGCTCTATCTGGTGGATATAGTTTTAAAAAAAGTGAATTTAATAGAGCAACTCAAGCCAAAAGACAGCCTGGTTCAGCTTTTAAGCCAATTGTTTATTTAGCTGCTTTAAATGAGGGCTATTCTCCTGCTACTTTAATATTAGATGCGCCGTATGTAGTTGATCAAGGTCCAGGTCTTCCAAAATGGAAACCCTCTAATTATACTGATGAATTTTATGGTCTAACAACAATGAGAACAGGTATAGAAAAATCAAGAAATCTTATGACAGTTAGACTTGCCAACAGAATAGGTATGAATAAGATTTTAAGTATGGCTAATAATTTTGGTATTAATGAAGGTCTAGATGAAAATCTTTCAATGTCTCTTGGTTCTGGAGTTGTAACATTAATAGAACTAACAAATGCATATGCAATTATTGCTAATGGTGGAAAGAAAATTAAACCTAAATTAATAACAAGTATTTATTCTAAAGACGGAAAAAAAATATATGATACAAGATTAAAAAAATGTTTTGAATGTAAAATTCAAACAATATTATCTAAAAATGAATTACCTAACTTAGAAGAAAATAAAAAAATTATTATTGATCCTAGATTAACTTATCAAATTACATCAATGATGGAAGGTGTGATAAAAAGAGGTACAGCAAAAAAATTAAAAGAATTAAATGTACCAATTGCTGGTAAAACTGGAACAACAAACAAAAACAAAGATGCTTGGTTTATTGGATATACACCTGACTTAGTAATAGGTGTTTATGTAGGATACGATCAACCAAAATCTCTTGGATATAAGCAAACAGGTTCTACTGTCGCTGTTCCAATATTTAAAAAATTTGCTGAAAAAATTAAAATAAATAAGAACAATAAACCATTTAGAATTCCTGCTGGTATAAGTTTTGTGAGAATTGATCCTAAAAGTGGAAATGTATCTGCAAATCAGGACAGTATTGTTGAGCCTTTTATTCTTGGCTCTGAACCATATTCAGATAATATTAAAATTATAGATGGATTAGAAAATTTTAATAATGATACCATTTCTGGTACAGGTGCTTTATTACAATAACAAATATGACAAATATAGAAATTATTGAGCTAAATCTAAAAAAAATAAGATCAAATTTAGATCTTATAAGGAGGGGGGTTTGACTACAACTCTTTAAAAAAAAAATTAGAAGAGTTAAAAATAAAAAGCTCTGACCCAAATATTTGGGAAAAAACCGATGCAAAAAAAATTTTTCAGGAAATTAAAAATATTGAAAACAAAATAAATGATTTAAATAGATTGGAAGAATCAATAGAAGAAAATCAAGAAATTTTTAATTATATTCATGAAAATAATGAGCAATCTTTATTACAAGAACTTCATAAAGAAGTTATATCAACATTAAAATTATCTGATAAAATTCGACATGTTAGTCTATTAAATGACGAAGCTGATCATTTAAATGCTTTTATTGAAATTCATGCCGGAGCAGGAGGCACAGAAAGTCAGGATTGGGCAGAAATGTTACAAAGAATGTATCTAAGATGGTCTGATACTCAAGAAAATTGTGAAGTTTTATTATTACAAGAAATGCGAGGAGAAGAGGCGGGTATAAAATCATGTACATTAAAAATTATTATGAATTATTCGTATGGCTGGCTGAAAGCTGAAAGTGGAATACATAGATTAGTAAGAATTTCACCATTTGATAGCAACAAAAGAAGACATACAAGTTTTGCAAGTGTTTGGGTGTATCCTGAAATTGATGAAAAAATAGAAATAGACGTAAAGGATAGTGACTTAAGAATTGATACTTATAGAGCTTCCGGTGCAGGTGGACAACATGTAAATAAAACAGATAGTGCTGTTCGAATTACACATTTACCAACTAACATAGTTGTTCAATGTCAAAGTGATAGATCTCAACATAAAAATAAATCTAATGCAATGAAAATGATTAAATCTAGAATTTATGAAACTGAACTTCAAAAAAGAAAAGAAGATGAAAACCAAAAAAATAAAGAAAAAAAAGATATAGGATGGGGAAATCAAATAAGATCATACATTCTTCATCCATATAAGTTGATTAAAGATTTGAGAAGTGGATATGAGACCTCAAATGTAAATGAAGTTTTAGATGGAAAACTAGATAATTTTTTAGAAAATTCTCTTACTTTGTAAACTAACTAAATTATTTTTAAAATTCCAATCTTTTTTTTACCAACAGCTATTTTAATTTCTTTTAGTGATGAATATTCTCTTAAAGATAGATCGTTGTTTTTATATAACTTGTCATTGATTTTAATACCATCAGATTTAATTAATCTTTTTACTTCACTTCTGCTATTAGCAAGCTTAAGTTTTTCAATGGCATCTAAGATTGTAAAGTTATCATTTTTAATATCATATTTATTTTGTGAAATATTTGGTAATCTTTGATCAACAATTTTCGAATTAAATGTATTATCAGCAATTTCTAAAGCTTCATTAGCGTCTTCTGCTCCTCTAACAATTTTAGTTACCTCATAAGCCAGTATTTTTTTTGCTTCATTTATTTCTTGATTTTTAAGCGAAGAAAGCTTCTTTATCTCACCTAATGGTAGCTTGGTAAATAAATATAAGAACCTAGATACATCTAGATCATTAACATTTCTCCAAAATTGGAAAAAATCTAAACTTGAAATTTTTTCTTTATTAAGCCATATAGCTCCGTCTGCTGTTTTACCCATTTTTGAACCATCACTATTTGTTATAAGTGGTGAAGTAATCCCAAAAGCCTCTTTCTTATTAATTTTTTTAATTAAATCCACTCCGGTTAATATGTTTCCCCATTGATCTGATCCACCCATTTGTAAAACACAGTTATGATTCTTATTTAAGTAATAAAAATCATATGCTTGAAGAAGCATATAATTAAATTCTAAAATTGTTAATGGCTGCTCTCTATCTAACCTACTTTTTACAGAGTCAAAAGTAAGCATTTTATTCAAAGTTATTCTTGAGCCAAATTCTCTAAGAAAATCTATATAATTTAGATTAGATAACCAATCAAAATTATTAATTATTAAAGAATTATTTTGGAGATTAATGAATCTACTGAATGTACGTTCTATATTGTTAATGTTGCCATCAATTTCTTTTTTACTTAATATTTTTCTTGATTCATCTTTTCCGGAAGGATCTCCTATTAAAGTGGTACCACCTCCAATTAAAGCAATTGATTGATGACCATAAAAATCGAGCCAGTGAAGTAGCATTAATTGAATTAGACTGCCAACATGTAAACTATCACTAGTTATATCAAAACCAATGTATCCAGATATTTTATTTTTGGACATCAAATTATCCAAAATTTCAATATCTATATCCTGATAGATAAATCCTCTTTCATTAATTTCATTAAGAAATCCTGATTTAAAATTCATAAGTAATTACTTTTTTTCAAATTCTTGATTAATATATTCATTGATTGAATTTTCAAATTCATTTGAGTAACTCTCGTAAAAATGATCAGCGCCTTTAATAGGTTTAAATTTTATATCCACTTTTTTTTGTTGTTGTAGTTTTTCAACTAATATTTTTGTCGAATCAAATGAGGCTATGTTATCTTTATCTCCATGTATTATTAAACCAGATGAAGGACAAGGTGCTAAAAAACTAAAATCCCTTATATTTGCCGGAGGTGAAATACTAACAAAGCCGTTTATTTCTGGTCGTCTCATTAATAGTTGCATTGCTATCCAAGCTCCAAATGAAAAACCTGCTACCCAGCAAATTTTTGAATTAGTATTATATTGTTGTAGCCAATCCAACACACAAGCTGCATCACTTAATTCACCTTCTCCATCATCAAAAAATCCTTCACTTTTACCAACTCCTCTAAAATTAAATCTTATTGTAGAAAATCCAGCCTTTATAAAAATTTTGTACATTTTAAATACTATTTTAGTATGCATTGTTCCCCCTTTAGAGGGATCAGGATGTAATAAAATGACTATTGGAGAGTCATCTCTATTATTATGAGAATACTTTGCTTCTATCTTTCCTTCTGGCCCAGGAATTAATAAGTCTACCATTTGATAAAGCTAATATTGAAGTTATATGATTTTGTAAATATAGATGTTTTAAATATATGAATTCTCTTGGTTTTGATAAGTTAGAAAAAGATACTAAAGTAGTGGTTGCTATGTCTGGAGGTGTAGATAGCTCAGTTGCCGCTGTAATGCTAAAAAAACAAGGCTATGATGTAACAGGTATTACATTAAAACTATATAACAATTCTAATACTTCAAGCAGTAAATCATGCTGTGCTGGTATTGATATTGAAGATGCCCAAAACGTAGCTCTAAATAACAATTTCAAACACATAGTTTTAGATTATCAAGATAAATTTTTTGATGGCGTAATAAGTAATTTTGTTGATTCATATGCAAATGGAGAAACTCCTTTACCTTGTGTAAAGTGTAATCAAACAGTTAAATTTTCAGATCTACTTAATGAGGCAAAAAAAATTGGAGCTGAAGCATTAGCAACAGGTCATTATGCAATAAGAAAAGGATCTTTAAACGATGCTAGTTTATTCAAAGCAAAAGATTTTTCAAAAGATCAAAGTTTTTTTCTTTTTGCAACACTTCAAGAACAATTGAATTATGTTAGATTTCCATTAGGTGATTTTAAAAAATCTGAAATTAGACAACTAGCAAAAGAATATAAATTAAGTGTCAGCGATAAACCTGATAGCCAAGATATATGCTTTGTAACATCAGACTCTTACAGAGATCTTATTAATAATTTAAATCCGAGTGTTAACAAAAAAGGTATAATTTATGATGTTGATAATAATATTCTTGGAACTCATGATGGTATTAGTAATTACACTATTGGTCAAAGAAAAGGTATTGGCATTAGTGGTTCAAAAGAACCTTTATACGTAGTAGATATAAATAAAGATCAAAACACAATTTCTCTAGGCACAAAAGAAAAATTGAAAAAAAAAGTTATTAACTTTAAGAATATCAATTGGTTGGGAGGCAATATTCTACCTAAAGAACTTGATTGTTCAGCAAAAATAAGATCCACCCAAGAAGACTTACCAGGAATTCTTGATATAAATAGGGACCATGGAACTTTTACATTTGAAAAGGAATTAGAAAATACTTCCCCTGGTCAGGCTTGTGTTTTTTACAAAAATGACCAATTACTAGGGGGTGGTTGGATTACCACCTAAATTTATAATCAGTTCTAAATTTGGTTAATTTTTGTTGAAATAACTAGATTTTTTAAATTAATGAATTAGATGAAGTATTGTGAACTCGGAAACACTCAATACATTAGATACTTATAGTAAAAATAAATACAAATACGGCTTTGTAACTGAAATAGATAATGAAAAGCCAAAAAAAGGATTAAACGAAGATACAATTAAATTCATTTCACAAAAAAAGAACGAGCCAGAGTGGATGCTCGACTGGAGACTAAAAGCATATTCAAAGTGGAAAAAAATGAAAGAGCCTAAATGGGCAAATCTTAGTTTTCCTGAAATTGATTATCAAGATATTTATTATTATTCAGCCCCAAAAGGTTTTGAGAAAAAACCAAAAGATCTAAGCGAAGTTGATCCAAAACTTATAGAAACATATAACAAATTAGGTATTCCTCTAGAGGAGCAAAAAGTTCTAGCTGGTGTCGCTGTAGATGTTGTATTTGATAGTGTTTCAGTTGCTACCACTTACAAAGGTGAATTAGAAAAGCTTGGTATAATTTTCTGTTCAATTGGTGAAGCTATTCAAAAACATCCTGATTTAATAAAAAAATATTTAGGCTCTGTTATACCCCCTGGCGACCATTCTTTTTCAGCTTTAAACTCAGCTGTTTTTACTGATGGATCTTTTGTATACATACCAAAGGGTGTAAAATGCCCGATGGAACTATCTACTTATTTTAGAATTAATGCAGAAAATACCGGGCAATTTGAGAGGACCCTAATTATTGCTGATAAAGGTAGTTATGTTAGCTATCTTGAAGGTTGTACTGCTCCCAAAAGAGACGATAACCAGTTGCATGCAGCCAATGTAGAATTAATCGCTTTAGAGGATGCTGAAATAAAATATTCAACTGTCCAAAATTGGTATCCAGGAGATGAAGATGGGAAAGGTGGTATTTATAATTTTGTTACTAAAAGAGGCCTTTGTTCAGGTAGAAATAGCAAGATATCTTGGACTCAAGTAGAGACTGGATCTGCTATTACCTGGAAATATCCTAGCTGTATTTTAAAAGGAGATAATTCTATCGGTGAATTTTACTCGGTGGCAATAACAAACAATTTTCAACAAGCTGACACAGGAACAAAAATGACTCATATAGGGAAAAACACCAAAAGCAAAATTATATCAAAAGGTATTTCCTTAGGTAAGTCACAAAATACATACAGAGGTGAAGTCTCATTTTTACGAAAAGCTGATAAAGCAAGAAATTACACCCAATGTGACTCTTTACTGGTAGGAAATCAATGTGGGGCACATACAGTTCCTTACATTGACTCAAAAAATAATACGGCAGTTATTGAGCACGAAGCTTCGACCTCTAAAATAAATGAAGATCAACTTTATTACTGCAGACAAAGAGGTTTAAGTCATGAAGAAGCGGTTTCCTTAATAGTAAATGGTTTCTGCAAACAAGTTTTGCAAGAACTTCCCATGGAATTTGCTGTTGAAGCACAAAAGCTGGTATCCATATCTCTTGAAGGAAGTGTAGGTTAGTATGTTTTTAGAAATTAAAGATTTATCAGTAAAAATTGAAAATAAAAACATTCTTAATAATCTTAACTTGTGTATTAATAAAGGTGAAATCCATGCAATTATGGGTCCAAATGGATCTGGTAAAAGTACATTAGCAAACGTTCTAGCAGGTAAGGAGGATTACGAAATCTTAAATGGTAAAATTAATTTCAAAGATAACGATTTATTCGATTTAAATATTGAAGAGAGAGCACAAGAGGGAATGTTTTTGGCTTTTCAATATCCAGTTGAAATACCTGGAGTAAATATCACTCCATTCTTGCATTCTGCAATTAATTCAAAAAGAAAACGAATGAACGAAGAAGAAATTGATAATCTATCATTTGCAAAGCTTTTAAAATCTAAAGCTACAGATTTAGGTATTAATATCGATATGCTTAAAAGATCTGTTAATACAGGATTTTCTGGAGGAGAAAAAAAACGTTACGAAATTTTACAAATGAGCATTCTTAATCCAGATCTAGCTATTTTAGATGAAACTGACTCAGGACTTGATATTGATGCTCTCAAAATCGTTACTGATGGTGTTAATAAACTTAAAACAAAAAATAATTCATTTTTAATCATTACTCATTATCAAAAACTTTTGGATTATATTAAACCAGATCACGTTCATGTTATGGTAAATGGATCAATTGTCAAATCAGGTAGTTCCGAAATTGCTACTGAAATAGAAAAAGATGGATTTCAAAAATTTCAGTAATGAATATCCAAGATAATTATCTTCAAAATAAAAAGAATATTTTTTTCTCAGAAAATAAAGATATTCAAAATCATAGAGATAAATTAATAAATATTTTTGAAAATGATAAATATGATAAAAAAAATAATGAAAGTCTAAGAAATATAAATTTAAAAAACTTTATTGACTTTAAGTACAAATATCAGATCCCCGAAGAAACATCAGTGATAAACAATAATCAGGAAAATAGTTATTCAATAGTTTCTGTAAATGGTCAATGCACAAGTTTTAAAGATGATAGAATCGAAATCACAAAAATTTTAGATGAAGATTATAATGATTTTTCTAAAAATAATACAATTGAAAAAAATGATCACTTTGTAAATCTAAATTCATTATTTCTAAATAGTGGTTTTAAGATTGTTATAAAAAAAAATAATAATATTAAAATTAAAATATCAAATATTGTAACAGACGATGATTTAACTATTTTCCAAAAAAATAATTTTATTTGCGAAGAAGGATCAACCCTAAACCTTATTGAAGAATATGAAAATAAAAATAATTCAACCTCAAATATAATAAATGTAATTAAACTAGAAAAAAATTCTATATTCAATCATTTTTTAATACAAGATAATTCTCCTAATCATAATTTAATAATTACAAGTCATTCTTCATGTAAAAAAGATTCTACTTACAATCAAAAAGTGTACAACTTTTCAGAGGGCTACGTGAGAAATTTTCATTATTCTGAACTGATAGAAACCAACTCAGAAGCTGATTTACAAGGAATATTTTTTCTAAAAGATAATAACACATCTAATAACAAAACATCTGTTAAGCATTTAGCTGAGAATTGTAAAAGTAATCAAGTTTATAAAGGTATTTTAAACGATCGTTCTAAAGCAACATACTTTAGTAACACCCATGTCAATGAAGTGGCACAAAAAACAGAGGGATATCAGCTTAGTAAAGGGATACTTTTATCTGATAATGCATCATATTTTTCTAAACCTGAATTAAAAATATACGCTGATGACGTAAAATGTAGTCATGGTTCAACAATTGGGCCAATAGATGAAAATGCTATTTTTTACCTTAGATCTAGAGGTATGAGTAAAATTGCAGCAACTAAAATATTGATATCTTCATTTATTAATGAAGAATTAAGTAGTATTGATGATGAGCAAATGTCTGAAATAATTCAAAAAAAACTTGTGAGATACCTAAGTAAAGTAAAATGAATATTTCTAAATTAAAATCAAGATTTCCTGTATTCAAAAAAAACCCTAACTTAGTTTTTTTAGATACTGCTGCTTCTGCATTAAAAGTTGATGAAATGATCGAAGCTACCAATAATTGCTACACAAATGAATATGCAAATATTCATAGAGGTAATTATGAATTAAGCTCAAAGTTAACAAAAAAATTTGAAGATGCTAGAAAAAAAGTTGCAGATTATTTAAATACTTCTCAAAATAATATTATTTTTGTAAAAAGTGCAACAGAGGGAATAAATTTAGTTGCATCATCTATGTCTAAAAAGTTATTAAAAGATGGTGACGAAATAATATTAAGTTATCTTGAGCACCATGCTAATTTGATACCTTGGCATTTAATTGATAAAAAAATAAAAATTATTCCTCTTGGACTAAATGAGAATTGTGAAATTAATTATGATGAATTAAGTGATAAAATTAATTCAAAAACAAAATTAATTACATTAACCCATATGTCAAATGTTACAGGATCAATAACAAATTTTGATAGAGTAAAAGATATCGCAAAAAAAAATAATATACCGATACTTCTAGATGGTTGCCAATTTGCGCCTCATAAAAAAGTTGATCTAAAAGATTTAGACCCTGATTTTTATGTTTTTTCAGCACATAAAATGTATGGCCCCTCTGGCTTAGGAATACTTTATATGAAAGATAAATGGATAGATGAGTTTTCTCCCTACCAAGGAGGAGGGCAAATGATATACGATGTAGATATTGACAAGAGTACATATGCAAATGGTTATGAAAAATTTGAGGCAGGAACTCCACCAATTGCTCCAGTAATTGGATTTTCATCTTCATTAAATTTTATGAATGAAGTCGATCTAAATGCTATCTATAATCATGAAATGTATCTTCATGACTATGCATATGAAAAACTCTCCAAATTTAATAATATAAAGATATTTGGATCAAATAAAAACAAAGGTGCAATTATCTCTTTTAATGTTGATGGGATTCACAATTCTGATCTAGGTGCGATGTTAGATAAAAAAAATATAGCAATAAGAACAGGACACCATTGTTGCCAACCTCTAATGAAGCATTTTAATGTTGCAGGGACATCTAGAATTTCATTCGGAATATATAATACAAAAGAGGATGTTGATTATTTAGTAGATAGCATAGATGAAATAACTAAAATCTTATTATAATTAATGGAAGACAAAAAATTAAAAGATTTTCTACCTGATAAAAAATCAGGTTATTATAAGAACTTTAATCTAAATAATATAAATTCAAAAATAAATACTGGTCAGGTTATTAATTGCCTTAAAACAGTAATGGATCCAGAGATACCTGTGAATTTATTCGATTTAGGGTTAATTTATGAAATAAATATCAATGAAAAAAATGATATTGTAATTAAAATGACTTTAACAAATCCCAATTGCCCAGTAGCAGGTTCTATGCCTCAAAATGTAGGAAAATCAGTAGAAAATTTAAAAGATTTAAATTCAATTGATGTATCTTTAGTTTGGGAACCAAAATGGCATAAGGATTTAATGAGTGAAGAAGCAAAACTTGCTTTAGATATTTTTTAAATTAATTTATAATAAAACTATGAATAATTTATTATCAATTACATCCAATGCAACTAGTCAAATTAAAAAGATAATGACTAATGCTCCAGACGGGATGGACTCTGTGGTGATTGGAGTAGAAAAGTCTGGCTGCAGTGGATATTCATACAAACTAGACTTTGGCAATTCATCTAACCTAAAAAATTTTGAAATTATACATCAAGATGGTGCGAAAATTTTAATTGATCCAAAAGCTACGATGTTTTTATTAGGGTCGGTAATGGATTATAGACAAGATAAACTTGCTTCGAGATTTGTTTTTGACAATCCCAATGAAAAGAGTACATGCGGTTGTGGAGAATCGTTCAGTATATAGTATTCTGGCGGAGTAGCTCAGTTGGTCAGAGCGCACGGCTCATATTCGTGATGTCGGGGGTTCAAATCCCTCCTCCGCTACCATTAAATTCAAAAAAATCTCTTTATCAAAAGGCTAAAAATTTGTCTTATAAAAAAATAATAAATTTTTAATTTTAATTTACTTTTACCTTCTCTTCTTCTAAAAAAATCTGTTTTAATTTCAATAATTTTAAAATCTTTTTTTAAATTAAATAGTAAAGATACAAGAATCTTAAAACCTGATGAATTAATACTACTTTTTAATTTTTTAAATAAATCAGTTTTTATAATAAAAAAGCCACTTAAAGGATCTGATACATTATCTATGCCTATAGTTTTGCAAAGTAAGTTTCCCACTTTACTCTGAAAATACCTAGCTTTTCCAAGTTCAATAATTGTATTTTTATCAACAAATCTGCTACCAATTAATAAATCATAATTTTTACTATTAATTATATTTATCATTTCAGGTAACTTTTTAACATCATGCTGTAAATCGCAGTCGGTTAAACAAACAAATTTATTATTTATACTATCAAGACCTAGGAGACATGATTTTGTAAAATCTCTATCCCTTTCATTTCTAAGAACATACGATATGTTGCTATATTTTTCTTTAATTTTATTTATTTCGTTAATTGAGCCATCATTAGAATTATCATCAACAAATAAAATTTCATGATCAATATTTTTTAAAATTTTATCAATTGTGTTAACAAAAT
>CABZCZ010000009.1 GCA_902524385.1 uncultured Alphaproteobacteria bacterium | reverse complement strand
ACCTATGGCGAGTTTTGCTCCAGCAATAAAAATTGGTTCTCAGATGGTTGAGCAGTTATTAATACATAAAGATATTAATAAAAATGAAGCTAAAGAAATTTCTATAAATATGCTTCAAAGAGTCGGAATTGCCGACGCTGAAAAAAGATTTAATCAATATGCATTCGAATTATCTGGAGGTATGCGTCAAAGAGCAATGATTGCTATGGCATTATCTACAATGCCAAAACTATTATTAGCTGATGAACCTACTACTGCATTAGATGTTACAATTCAGGCACAAGTTATCAATTTAATAAAAGATATTATTCAAGAATATCAAATGGGTGTTATTTTTATTACACATGACTTAGGTGTAATAGCTCAAATTGCAGATGATGTTGCAGTTATGTACCTTGGGAGTGTAGTAGAAAAAGGACCGGTAAATAAAATTTTGAAAAACCCAAAGCATCCTTATACAAAGGGATTATTGGAAGCGCTTCCTGATGTAAATAATCTAGACGCACCTTTAAGACCAATTCCTGGAAATATTCCAAGTCCATTAGATAGACCTTCTGGATGTGTCTTTAGAACAAGATGTCCTAATCCTTGTGATAATTGTAGAAATGGTAATACTGAAATGTGTTTAATTGAGGTTGAACCAGGACACTGGGTTGATCAATGTTGTATTAATTGTGGTTAGCTATGAGTGAGAATTTAATATCAGTAAATAATGTTTCAGTTAATTTTGATTATCAAGAGAACTTTATTTCAAAAAAACAAAAAATACATGCTGTAAACAATATTAATATAAAAATTAAAAAAGGATCATTTTTTGGATTAGTCGGCGAATCAGGATCTGGAAAAACAACATTAGGAAGAGCAATACTTGGAGCCAATAAAATTAGTTCAGGAAATGTTATTTTTCATGATGATGAAAGAGATTATGATTTAACAAATATCAACAAACAAGATTTAAAAGAATATAGAAAAAAAGCACAACTAATTTTTCAAGATCCTTATGCAGCTTTAAGTCCAAGAATGACAGTCAGAGATATTATTGCTGAACCTTTAGAAGTTATGAGAATAACTAATTCAAGGCAAGAGACTGATGATAGAGTTAGAGATATAGCATCTAAATGTAGATTAAATCTTGAACATCTAAGAAGATTTCCCCATGCCTTTTCTGGAGGTCAGAGGCAGCGTATTTCCATAGCAAGAGCCCTAGTTAGTAACCCTAAATTTATTGTTGCGGATGAAAGCGTTGCTGCATTAGATGTATCAATACAAGCAGATATATTAAATCTTTTAAAACAACTTCAAAATGAACTTAATCTTACTTACTTATTTATCAGTCACGATTTAAGTGTAGTTGCTCACGTCTGTGATATTGTTGCTGTTATGTATTTAGGGCATATAGTTGAGATGGCTCCATCAAGAAAATTATTTAAAAATCCTAAACACTCATACACAAAAGCATTACTCTCATCTATTCCTTCAATAGATCCAGAAAATAAATCAAGAGCGATAGAACTAAAAGGTGAAATACCAAGTGCACTAAATCCTCCTTCAGGTTGTGTATTTAGAACAAGATGTCCTAATCCATGTGATAATTGTAGGAATGGTAAAACTGAAATGGGTTTAATAGAGTTTGAGCCAGAACATTGGGTAGATCAATGTTGTGCAAATTGTAGTTGAAGAACAATTTATTAATTGCAGTAATTCTATCTCTCTCGGGTCTATTTTTATTAGATTGTATGGGTATTGCCATAAAGTTTTTGCGAAATGACTATCCAGCAGCTCAACTTTCTGTTTTTCGAAATTTATTTGGGATGATTCCATGTGTTATTGCTTTATATTTTTCACAAGATTGGCACCATAACGGTAGGCAAATAAAAATAACACAATGGAAGTTAGGATTATTTCGTGGAGTTTTTGTAGCCTTAGCTCAATTGTGTCTCTACACTTCTTATGCTTACCTCCCATTTGCTTTAGTCGCTACCATGGAATACACAGGACCAATGATGGTTACTCTTCTTGCTATTCCTATACTAGGTGAAAAATTTGGTTGGTATAAAATGAGTGCAGTTATTTCTGGTTTTGCAGGTATCGTTTTAATTATGCAGCCTTGGTCATCAGATTTTAATTATATGCTACTACTTCCTATACTTGCTGCTTTAGGATATTCATTAGCTAGGGTAACATCTTTAAGTTTTGAGAATCATGTTCCTTCACCTCTTATCAACTTATACGGTCAAACAGGAACAATCATAGTTGCATGTATGTTAGTGTTGTTTTTTGATATGTGGGAAAATTTCAAAAGTATAAATGATTTCTTAATAGTTTGTGTAATGGGAATAGCCGGAGGGTCAGGAATTTTATTATTAATATATGGTGCTAGAAAAGCAGAACTTAGCAAAATTATGCCATTCGATTACATTGAGATATTTTTTGCACTTATTTTAGGTTGGATATTTTTTGCAGAATGGCCAGTTGATCAACTCTTCCCAGGTGCTTTTTTCATAGTTTTAGGTGGATTAATCATTTATCTTCAACAAAGAAAAAATAATTTTTAAAGATTAAGGAAAGCATAATGGAGTACAAAATTACCAAACTTCAAAATTATAAAGGTTTAGATATTGACATTGTTAATATTATTAACTCAAACAATTATAGTTTTAGTTTTTATACTTATGGTGGCTATATAAGTGAAGTTTGTATCCCAACTTCTTCTAATGTTTCTGAAACAGAGGATGTATTATTAGGTTATGGTAATTTAGATGACTGCCTGGAAGCTCATGGATATTTCAATTCAATTATTGGAAGAGTTTGTAATAGAATACGGCAAAGTAAATTTATTCTTAATGGGAAAGAATATAATTTATATTCTAATACTGAACCTGATCATTTACACGGTGGAGAGGTAGGTTTTAATAAAAAGATTTGGAAAATAGCCGATATTAAAAAAACAAGTGAAAGTATAAATGTAGAACTCACTTACCTCTCTAAACATTTAGAAGAAAATTATCCAGGTAACTTAAATTGTAAAACCATTTACGAGTTTAATAACAAAAACGAAATACTAATTTCTTTTAATGCTACTACAGATCAAGATACTATTGTTAATATGACTAATCATAACTATTGGAATTTCCATGGCCATAAAGATAATTACAAAAATATTACTGACCATGTTGTCAGAATATCATCTAATCAAATTTGCGAAACTGATTTGGGATCAATTCCTACTGGAAAGCTATTAGATGTAGTTAATACAAAATATGATCTTAATAATTCATTTGAAATAAATAATTCTTTTTTAGAAAGCGGCGGTATCGATCACAATTACGTTCTCAAAGATCATTATATTAATAAATCTATAGCTTCCATCTACAGTAAAATTACTGGTATGGGAGTTGAATACTCAACTGATCAACCTGGAATACAATTTTATACTGGGAATATGATGAAAGACTCATACGATGGCAAACATAATCGAAATTATGGCTTACAATACGGTATGTGTCTAGAGACACAAATTTTTCCTGATGCTATTAATCAACCAAATTTTCCATCAATTATATTAAAAGAAGGCGAAACATATAATTCAAACACAAAAATAAAATTAAGAAATGATTTTAAATAGAATAATTTATTGTTATATCATTTTATATCTATAGAAATTTGCATAAATGAAAATCAGTAAAAAAATCATTGATAATTTAAAAAAAGGTGGGGTGGATTTTTATTTAAGTGTTCCGTGTAAGTTGTTAGCTAATATGATTGATATTCTTGAAAATGATAAGGATGTTTATTATTCCGCTGTACCACGAGAGGAAGAAGGTATGGGGATTTGCGCTGGAGCTTATTTGGGAAATAAATTTCCGTGTATAATGATGCAGAATACAGGAATTGGAAATTCAGTTAATGCAATTGTTTCTTTATTACAATTATACCAAATGCCTGTCGTTTTCCTAATTAGCTATAGAGGCACACCAGGTGAGCCAGTAGGAGCACAAGGTGGAATGGCTAAAATAACTGAAGATATTTTACAAACATTAAGAATTCCGATGTTGCATTGTTCTTCTGAAAAAGATTTAGATAAAATTTCAACATTTAGCAATCATGCTAAAGTTGTTGAATCACCAGTTGCAATTTTATGTGATTTTAATTTAATGAAAGATGATACATGAACCGTTTTGACTTGTTAAATAAGTTACATAATATTCTTAAAGAGAATTTAATTATATGTAACATTGGTCTTCCATCTCAAGAACTGTATAAAATTAATGATCAACCAAATTTTTTTTATATGTTGGGTAGTATGGGCTTATCATCTTCAATAGGCCTAGGTTTGTCATTGTCTCAAACAAAACAAGTCATAAGTATTGATGGTGATGGATCAGTATTAATGAATATGAATACTTTAGCAACAATTGGAAATAGAGCACCTTCAAATTATACTTTATTAATAATTGATAATGGATCATATGGTTCAACTGGGGATCAAAGAACATTTACGGATGAAAATACCTCTTTAAAAGATGTTGCACTTGGTGCTGGTTGTAAAAAAGTGATTGAATGTCCAGGAGAAGAAACTTCAAATGAGTTATCAAAAGCAATCGAAGACAAAAATAATTCTTATGTAATTATTTCAAAGATTAATTCTGGCAATGTAAAAATTGACCCTATACCTCTCAATCCTATAACTATAAGAGATAGGTTTAGAAAATTTATTGGTATTGTTAAATATCTATAAAAACTTTTTATGATCATTTGTGCAGGATCTATATTTGCAGACTACATAAGTAAAATAGACAAGTTTCCAAAAAAACCAATTAAGGTTTTATCAATTGGTATTGATAGAAGACTAGGAGGATCAGCGGCGGTATCAGCATTTACTGCAAAAAAATTAGGATTTAACTCAAAGTTTATTGGTAAATTTGGTGATGACGATTCATCAATTTTCTTAAGAAATGAATTTAAAAAATTTTCTATAAATATCGATAAATCAATTATTATAAAAAATTGTCAATCATCTCAAAGTTTTGTAATTGAAGATACTAAAGGTGAAAGATTGCTGGCAGCTTACACTGATCCAAAGTTACTCAATTATAAGAAAATACCCAAATTTTATTTTAGAAAACACGATATTTATTCAATAGATATGAGATGGATAGATATGGCATCTAATATTGCTTTTAATACCAATAAAAAAAATATTAAATGTGTTGCCGATCTAGATAATTTTAAGAATTCAAATAAAATTTTTGAAATCGTTAACAAAGCTTCTCACCCTATATTTTCTGAAGAGGGATTAAAAACTTATAAAAAAAATAAGAATTTTGAAACAGCTCTTTTTCAAATATTTAATGAAACAAAAAAATTTGTAGCTGTTACTATGGGATCAAGAGGAGTTTATTGGGTAGAAAATAATTCATTATATCACTGTAAAGTTCCTAAAGTAAAAACTGTTGAAACAAATTGTGCAGGAGATGTTTTTCATGGTGCTTTTGCATCAGCTTTATCACAACATAAATCAAATTCTGAAAGTATTTTATTTGCTGCTGCAACAGCAACATTAAAGTGTATTAAAACTGGTGGAATATATTCAATACCTAAAATGAATGTAGTAAACAAATTTATAAAAAAATTAAAAATTACAAAAATTAAATGATAAAAATATTAATTACAGAATTTTTAAATCAAGAGGCTTTAAAAAATTTACATCAAGATTTTAACGTTATATACAGATCTGAATCTTGGTCAGATAAAGATTATTTAGAAAAAGAAATACATAATTTTGATGGAATTATTGTAAGAAATAAAACAAAACTAGATAAGTTTCTTTTAGATAAAGCTCTTAAATTAAAATTTATAGGAAGACTTGGTGTTGGCCTTGATAATATAGATACTGAATATTGCAAAAATAATAATATATTTGTGCAGCCTGCAACAGGCATGAATGCTGATTCTGTTGCTGAACACGTAATTAATTTGTCACTTACACTTTTAAAAAAAACTACAATAGTAAACAAACAAACTCAAAAAGGAAAATGGCCAAGAACAACAATAATTACAAAGGAATTAAAGGGTAAAACATTAGGACTTATAGGATTTGGAAATATATCAAAAAAAGTTCTAAAGCTTGCTAACGCTTTTGATGTTTCTACAATTACATTTGATCCATATGTGTCTCTAGAAGAAACAAATTCACATAATGTCAGAAAGGTATCTTTTGAAGAAATTCTAAATTTAACAGATATCATATCCATTCATGTTCCTCTTAATAATGAAACAAAATACATGTTTAATAATGAGTCATTTATTAAAATGAAAAAAAAACCAATAATTATTAATTCTTCAAGAGGAGGTATAATTAACGAAAAAGACTTACTTAATGCCTATTTTAATAATAATATTTCTGGTTTTGCTTTAGATGTTTTTGAAAGCGAGCCTGTTAATGAAACATTTTTATCAAAGATAACAAATGAAATGAATTGTATTCTAACACCACATAATGCAGGAGTAACTGAAGAATCTAATGAAAGGGTTAGTAACTTTATTATAAAAAAAACAAATGAATTTCTCCAGAATTTTAAAGATTAAATTCACTCATTTTAATAACACGATTTTCTTTTATCGATAGTTCTGCTGCTTGACCTATAGCAACTGACATTAATCCATCTTCAAGAGAGACTTCAGGCAGTGTATTGTTTTTAATAGCATTATAAAATGCCAAATGTTCAAAATATGTTGATCCATGATGGTTTCCTGCCATTAATATTTTTTTATCAACTTCTATATCATCAGTTATTATAGTAGAACTATTCCTCATTCCCATTTTTACTTCAGAGATATTTTTACCAGAATCGTGAGATGGAACAAATGCTTCAATTTTTCCTTTCTCTCCTATAGCTACTACTTCTTCTTGGTATTCAGAATTTTCTGCAAACATACATAAATCTAATAATCCTCTAACACCACTTTGAAAATCAATTATTACGTATCCATTATCAATAATATCTGGCACCTTACCATTGTATTTTTCATCAAGATGATTCACATCTTGATTGCCGCTTGCAAAAACTTGTTTAACTTCACTTTGAGTTATAAATCTCATCAAATCAAAAAAATGACAACATTTTTCAACCATTGTACCACCAGTGTTTGAATCAAATCTATTCCAATTATCAACTTTTTTAAGGAATGGAAAACGATGTTCACGAATAGATACCATTTTTAATTTACCTAAAGTTTTATTATGAACTCTTTCAATTAATTTTTTAACAGGTGGCATATATCTGTATTCCATACCTACCCAAATCACTTTTGAATAGTCTTTTGAGATTAATTGAAATTTTTTACAATCATTAATAGTTGTGCAAAGTGGCTTTTCTATTAAAAGATGTTTATTGGTTTTCAAAATTTTTTCTAAGACTTCAATATGAGTAAAATTTGGAGTGGCAATTATATATGCATCTGCGTCATCGTTATTTATTAATTCATCTAGGTCCCTATATGAGTTAAAAATATTGGTAATAAGTGAAGAAGATTGGTTTAATGAACCCTGATTAGGATCACATATTGATGTGACTTTAGCGTTATCTAATAAATTAATATTTTTAATATGTTCCTGACCCATAGTTCCTGTGCCAATGATACCATATTTTATAAAGCTACTCATATTGTATATGTTGGTATTTGTAATTTAGTTCCTAAATTTTGTATATCTTTAAAAATATTTCCGTAAGTAAATGCCAAATGATGTTCCAATCCACTTAAGAATATTTTTTTTATTTTTTTATTTGTATCTTTTCCTAAACTCACTACTCCAGAAGTACCGGAGAAAGATTTTTTTCTCTTAATAATTTCTCCTCTTGCTATAAAAAATTTTAATTTGTTTTCAGATTTTGAAACTCTGAAGATAGTTATTTTACCTGGTTTTAAAGTAAAGTCATGAAGTAATGGTTTTCTTCGATTTGAATGTACAGTCACATTAGCCTTATTTTTTTCCGCCATACTTATAGGTGCAAGTCCACAATGCCAGAATACTGCAGTGTTGTCTTTTATATCTAAATCAACAATATCTACCAGAAGTGAGGGCTTATTATTTAATTGATTTAAAATATTACAACTTAGACTTCCGAGAACATCTGCTTCACATGCAGAACTTATTTTTTTTTCGTTCATCATCGCCATTGGAGCACACGAAGCACAACCATATTCAGTAAACATTTCTGGCCAACATCTCACTGCAAAAGCATCAAACTTTTCTTTTTTTTGAATTTTTTCTAGTCCGTGAAATAATGAAATACTTTTTTCAACTTCAATTTGATTTAGATTTTTTAAATCTTTGAAATTTTTTCCAATATTTTTTTTAGTATTTATAATTTCATTTTTCTCTATTTTACTAGAAATTTTAAATAATTTTTTTAAACTAATTTTAGAAACATTTGTATGTAGTTTATTTTTTAACTCACTCACTTCATAGTCACATGTATCAAAACCATCTGGTCTTTTACCAACTAAAGCTATTTTAGGATTTGAGTAGCTAATCTGTTTGAAATTCTTTCCAGAGTTTTCAATTTTTTTTAAATAGTTTTTATCTAAAATTTCTTTATTATTAATAAACTCAAATATTTTTTTGTTGAAGTATTTAACTTCTTTATCAAAGATAACAAAATCAGAATAAATTTTGTTTTTTATTAATGAATGTAATCCTAAATTAACTCCACAAAGAGAATTTAGTCTTAATCTGCCTCCAGTTCTTTTTTCTTTGAAAGATATAAAAAAAATTGGTTTTTTAAAAACTTTAGTGAATTTTTTAATAAATTTTGAGTCAGTAAATGTTGACTGAATAATTAAGTATTTCTTACATTTTTTTTGCTTAAAAAAAGACAATGCTTCTTCACTAATTTCATCATTTGTAATTAATTTTTCAAAAAAAATAATATTATAACTTAATTTGATTAATCTTTTTTCTACTAAGTTTATGTTTTCGTTTGCAAAATTTACATCAAATGTTTCTCTACCAAGACTAAGACAACCAATCATTTAAAGTTTCCTTATACAAAAATATCTTCTTTTTTTTGTGGTTATAACACTACCAAGTAAAAAACAAAAAAACAGAATTTTTTATCATTTTATAATAGCTTTTATTATTAATTTCTCTTGTATAAATATTTACTATATGTTTATGTTTAAAAATTAAATTGGAGGAATAATGATAAAATTAATTCTTAAAAAACTTTCAATTACTTTTATTGCAATCTCTTTTACTGTAATTTCTTCTGTAGCTTCTGCAGAAATAACAATTACTTGGCCGTCTATTTGGGTTGGAAAAGACTCAAAGACCACTGTCATCGGAGAGCTAATAGATGAATTTAACGCTGCAAATGCAGGTTCAATAAAAGTAGTTGTTGAAGAACAAACTGACTATGACATTTATGCACAAAAATTGACTGCTCAGATAGCAACAGGTGATCTGCCTGACATTATGACAGTCGGTGCTCAACTTTTAGATGTTTTACATAGGAGTGGGAAAGCAATGGATCTTGCCCCTCATATAAATTCTGATTCACATTGGAATAATGTATATCCAGAAAATGCACTTCAATCTGCTATGACTGATGGAGTTCTTTCAGCATTGCCATACGAACTTTTCGTAACTCCTGTTACTTATAATAAAAAAATATTAAAGGATGCTGGTTATGATGAGTTCCCTGATAATTATGATGATTTTTTCAAAATGTGTGAAGCAATTACTGCTAATGGTAAAGTTTGTACATCTCAAATGACTGGTAAAAATGGTTGGACATCAATGTTATGGTATTCACAAGCATTAGCTTCTGCCGGTGGACCTGATATTTATGAAAAAGGTCTCGACCACCCAGCCTATGTAAAAGCTTTTGAAGTTATGGAAAAAATGTATCAATACACAACTAGTGATGCCGTTGGTGCAGATGCAGGTGTTTCAGGAGGTCATTTCCTAAATGAAAGAACTGCAGTATTTATGAATGGTCCTTGGTTTATTGCACGATACACTTCTGACGGTATACCTGGTCTACATGAAAATATAGGTGTCGCTGCTGCTCCCATGTTAATGGGTGGTGAAGGTTCACCTGGAGGTTATGTAGGTGGTAGACAATCATCATTAGCTGCAGGCAAACAATCTGATCCTGCAAAAGAAGAAGCAATAGTTAAGTTTTTAAAATGGCTCACAATACCTGAAAATGTTGCAAGGCTATCTTATAGTTCAGGCGCGATGTTCATTGTTAATGCTGATCTACCTAATGATATGGATAGACTGTTCATAGAAATGAAACAGGGAATAAGTGACGCTCCTTATGTTGCTCCTATCTTTCAAAATGGAATTGGCTCTTTAGCGGTAGCTAGTGAATTTCCACAAGCATTGTCTGCTTTAGCTATAGGTGATGTTACACCTGAAGGTGCAGTAGAAATGTTACAAGACGCTGAATAATAACTTAATACCTATGAGGTATTTTTATACCTCATAGTTTATTTACCTATGAAAATAAAAAAAGATGAGGTTGGCTGGTTATTATTATTTATTTTACCTACCTTAATTCTTTTTACACTTTTTTTTATTTTACCAATTTTATTTCTTTTAGTGAGTAGTTTTACAAATTGGGATGGTATAGATGCAGAATTTGTTGGGTTTGAAAACTACATTAAATTATTTAATAAAAAAAGCTTTGTAAGGGCAATTACAAATAACCTATATTGGTGCATCACTGCAGCACTTATTACCGTACCATTAGGTCTTATTATAGCATTACTCTTATCTCATCGATCAAGGGGATGGAAAGTTTTTAGAACAGTTCTTTTTGTGCCACAAGTTGTATCATCAGCAGCCATAGCGATGCTTTGGGCAGCTGTTTTTAATGCTGAATATGGACTATTAAATTTTATTTTAGATAACATAGGTTTATCTAATTATAAAAACCATAATTGGTTAGGAAATGTAAGAACTGCAAATGCTGCATTAATTGGGTTTTCTTTGTGCTACGTTGGTTATTTCATGGTTATCATGTTAGCAAAAACAGCAAGTATATCAGAGGATTATTATGACGCCGCAAAGATAGATGGAGCAAGTCAAATTCAAAAAGATTTCTACATTACAGCTCCTTTAATAAAGAGCACATTTTTTCTTTGCATTATTTTAGCTGTAATCTTTAATTTAAGACAATTTGAATACGTTTATCTTATGACTGCTGGAGGTCCAGCAAATAAAACTCAAGTACTTGTAGTTTATATTTGGAATGAGTTAACTGTTCAAAGACTTGGAAGAGGAAGTGCTGCTGGAGTTATAATGATTGCATTAGGAGCTATGTTACTTCTTATACTTCGTAGAACATTAAAAAGTGAGACTTATAACTAATATGACTAACGATAATTCTTTAAATTTTTATTCTATTTTTAAGTGGGTAATAATAATCTTTTTTGTTGTATATGCAGTATTTCCATTTCTTTGGTTGGTGCTTGCTTCTTTAAAAACAAATGCAGAGTTACTTGATAATCCATTTAAGTTACCAAAAGTTTTCCAATTTCAAAACTATTCAAATGCAATTCAAGAAGCAGGTTTAATTCAACTAATAATAAATTCTTTAGTGATTAGCTCTTGTGCAACTTTCTTAAATATCCTTTTTGCATCCATGTGTGCTTTTGCTATAGCCAGACATATTTTTTGGTGGAAAAATGTATTATTTTTAATGATAACAGCGGGTATTTTAGTTCCTTTAAATGCATTAATTATCCCATATTACGCAATTATAAATTTTTTAAATCTTTATGACACAAGGCTTGGTCTAATATTAGTTTACTGTGCAGTTGGATTACCTGTATCTACATTTATTTTAACAGAATTTTTTAAGGGAATTCCAAAAGAAATAGAAGAAGCATCCTATTTAGATGGTTGTAATTTTTTAGCTCGCTATTTTAGAATTATGTTGCCTTTAGCTCTTCCTGGGTTAGCCACTGCAGGAACGTTTCAGTTCATTTTATGTTGGAATGAATTTATCTACGCAATGCTTTTAACTTCTTCAACTGAAATAAGAACAATCCAGTTTGGCATAAGTTATTTTACAAATGAATTTTTCTCCGATTACGTTGGAATGTTTGCAGCAGTAGTAGTTAGTATTTTGCCAAGTATTACTGTATTTATACTCTTTCAAGAGAGAGTAATAACTGGCTTAACAGCTGGGTCAGTTAAGGGATAGATATTTTTTGAAAAATCCAAATATTATTAAGATTATTTGTCACGATATAGGAAGACACTTGGGTTGTTATGGGGTAAAATCTATCAATTCAAATGCTATTGATACACTAGCAAAAAATGGTATCTTATTTAAAAACTCATTTGCAACAAGCCCTGGTTGTAGTCCAAGTAGAGCTGCGATAGCTACTGGGATGTATCCTCACAATACAGGTGTATTGGGTTTAGCACATGCACATTTTGGCTGGAGTCTTGATAAAAAAATTAATCATATCGCAAAATATTTTTCAAAAAATGGTTACACCTCAATTCTTTTTGGATTACAGCATGTCACCTATCATGAGAAAACACTTGGTTTTAATAAAATTTTTCCTGAGAGACCGGCTGACGAAATGCTAAGAAATATTAAAAAAATTATTGATAATAAAATTTTTAAAAAACCTTTTTATGCTGAAGTTAATTTCTTTGAACCGCATCGTCCTTTTAATTATGGTGGTGTTAAACCAGATAAATCTAAAGGTGTGTTTATTCCAAAATATATACCAAAAAATATTTATAGTCGAAGAGAATTTGCAGAAATGCAAGGAGCAATTAAAAAAATGGATGATTCAGTTTTTAAAATAATAAATCTTCTAAAGAAAAAAAATCTATATGAAAATACCATTATTGTTTTTACAACAGATCACGGGATACCATTTCCTAGAGCAAAAGGAACTCTATATGACTCTGGCATTGAAACTTGTCTTATAATTTCTTATCCAAAATTAAATATAAAAGATAAAAAATTTAGTGAATTAATCACTAATATTGACATTCTGCCAACTCTTTTAGATTTCGCGAAAATCAAAATTCCAAAAGAAATACAAGGTAAAAGTTTTTTTCCACTAATATTAAATAAAAAATATTCTGAGAATAATGAAATTTTTGCAGAAAAAACTTATCATGATTTATTTGATCCAATGCGGTGTGTTCGAAATAAAAATTTCAAATTAATTATAAATTTTGATTCTGATAAAATTATAAGAGTGCCAGGAGATATTATGATGGGTGATACATATAAAACTATGCTGGGGCAAATTATTAATATTCGAGAACGCTATGAATTATACGATATAAATAGAGATAAATTTGAAAGAAAAAATTTAGCTAATAGCAAAAAATATAAAAATATTAAGCGCGAACTTTTGAGAAAAATTGTAAGATGGATGAAAAAAACTAAAGATCCTCTATTGAAAAAGCAAATTCAATCACCTTTTTTTCTTGATACACTAAAGCAACTAAAATAGACTTTTAAAATATGAAATCATTTATAAATAATAAAATATTTATAGAATCAAATGAATATACTTATAGAGTTGAACATTTAACACTTGAGGGTACATGTTCAACTGATCATGGCCCAAGAAATGTTAAAATTAAAAATTTGTTAGTTGATAAATATCCAGTAACTAATCAACAATATTCCTTTTTTTTAAAAAAAACTGGTTATCAGCCAAGAGATTCACAAAGATTTTTAGAGCACAAACTAAATAAAAAAAAAATCAATCTTCCAGTTGTATTTGTTTCTCAAAATGACGCAATTGCATATGCTAAATGGGTAGGCGGACGACTTCCAACTGATGAAGAATGGCAATATATTGCAGCTGGTCCAAAATATCTAGACTGGCCATGGGGTAATAAGTTTAATCCTTCATTATGTAATCATGATAGTAATAAGCTTGAATCCGTTAATGCACATAGAAAAGGAGAAAGTTGGTGTGGTTGCGCAGATATGGCTGGGAATTGTTGGGAGTGGACTGCCGGTATTCACAATGATGGTAATCACCAATTTGCTTTATTAAGAGGTGGAAGTTATTTTTATGCACCTGATCATTGGCACGTTGGAGGAGGTGCGAGAAAAAATAATTATCATTGGAAATTACAAATATTAAATGAAGGAATGAACAGAGCCGCTACTCTAGGCTTCAGATGTGTTTATGATGCAAAATAAATTTACAGATAAAAAAAAATCTATAGATTTTTCATTGGGTAATTTAGATTTATCTCTAGATTTAAATAAAAACGTTTTCTTAAAAAAATTAAATTTTATAAAAAATATTAACAACGAACTCTTTATTATTCGAGTTGAAAATAAGTTAATTCCAAAAAATAAGTATAAAATAGAAAAAGTTTCTAAAAATACCGATGTTAACTTCACTGTCATATCAATAGATTTTTCACAGAATTTTGAAAATGATTTCTTTAAAGGAAGAATATCTTTTGTTCAGAAGAAAAAAAATATTATTGATTTTATTTTTCAATTATCTGCTAGATGGTATAAAGATATTCCTAAGAAAGTACTCTTAAAATTTCCTTTTATAATAAACCTTCATAAAAATAAAAATTTCTTAAAGCCAGGTGATATTTTTGATGGAAAAAAAAGAATTAAAAAAGGTGTTTGGAATTTACACGAATACCCACCCTCAATTATATCTGATAATTTAGGAATTGAATCTTTAGGGTTTGAATTTTACGATCAATTTCCCTGGCAGGCGAATTATAATCTTGGGATGAGTGAAGCTATATCGAGTGAAAATTTTGAAAAGTTTGAAACTGAGGTTCAATTAACACAGGAATTCACAGATATTATTCTAATGAAAATTTATACAAGCTTTAAAGGAAGAGAAAAAATTTTTAGTCTTTGGAAAGAAAATACCAGAAAAAGATACGATCTAAGAAAATACCACGATAGTAACAATAGATGGATAAAAAAAAATTATCTACAGCATTTTATGTTTGCTTATGGAGAAGAGGCATTTGATTATAAAAAAATTCAATTCAAAATTAATCAAATTATAAAAGAAGGAAAGCAATTTGGAGGTTATGATTCAATTTTATTTTGGCATCAATATCCCAGATTAGGTTTAGATGAAAGTAATCAATGGCAACTATATAAATATTTACCAAAAAATTATAAAACTATTAAAAAAATTGTTGATATATGTCATTCACATAATATTAAATTTTTTATTCCTTTTAAACCGTGGGATATTAGATCAAATGAAAGTTTAGATAGCCACGCTAAATTTTTAGAAAAATTTATTAAAGAAACAAATATTGATGGTTTTTTTCTTGATACAATGTCATCTTTGCCTGAGTCATTTTTAAAGATTCAAAAAAAATTTCCCTCATTTGAATTTTGTTCAGAAGGCACACCAAGAGAACAAAGGCAAATTGAAACCTTAACAAGTTCATGGGATCAAATTGGTGATATTAGAAGAAATTTTAAAGTAGATATAAATTCAAATTTCTTTCGTTTTCTTTTTCCAGAACACCCTCTTAATCTTGTTTCTCGATGGAGTGTTGGATCTGACAAGGACGCATTAATTAAAAGAGCAGCTTTTAATGGAATGGGAATGGTTATTTGGCAAGATATTTTTGGTTGCTGGCTTCCATTTAGTATCGAGCAAAAAAAGAAGATAAAGTCTTTAAAAAATATCCTTAAAAAATATCATAAATATTTTTATGGAGATAATTCAATTCCATTAATAAAAACTTTATCAAAAAAAATTATTTGTAATGAATTCTCAAATTCATTTGGAAAACAAAAAATCTATTCCATTTATAATTTTGGTTCAAATAAAATTAATGGCAGAATATTAAAACTTCCTTTAGCAGTAATAGAATTTAAACAAATTTATGGAAAAAAAGTAAACATCCAAATTGAAAAAAAACAAAATACATTTTATTTGTTGGCAAATCTTGATGCAAATGATGTAATTCTAGTTAATATCAAATTTCAAATTTGATAAATATTAACTTACTGCTTTTATAATACCTCTCAATTCTGATAGTCCCATCATTCTTCCTATTGCCGTATAACCCGGATTAATAGATTTCTTAAATTGATCATCTAGTAAACAATGTCCATGGTCTGGTCTCATTGGAATTTCAACTTTTTTATTTTTACTTCTTCTTTTTTCTTCTTTTAAAATTAGTTTTATTAATTTTACAAAATCAACATCTCCACTTAGATGATTTGTTTCATAAAAGCTTTTTTTGTCTTTATCAATTTTTACGTTTCTTAGGTGAATAAAATTTATTTTCTTTTTGAAAGTATCAAAAATTTTATAAACATTATTATTAATGTTTGATGCTAGAGAACCTGAGCAAAACGCCATACCATTTGATAATGAATCGTATGAATCTAAAATAAACTTATAATCCTCTAAATTTGAGACAATTTTAGGTATTCCAAAAAGTGCGACTGGTGGATCATCTGGATGAATGGTCATATTTACTTTACATTCCTCTGCAATAGGTACGATTTCTCTTACAAAATAAATTAAATTTTCTTGCAATTCTTTTTTTTGATAATTTCTGTAAGCGTAGATCATATTTTTAAATTCATTTATAGAATATTTTTTTTCTGATGCTGGTAACCCACCCATTACTGCAATTTTTAAATTTTCAATATCTTTTTTACTCATTTTCTTAAATGTCTTTTCTGCATTTCTAATTTCTTTAGATGAATATCTAGAATCGACATCATTTAATTTTAAAATAAAAGTTTCAAATATAATAATATGTTGATAATTAAATTTTAAAGCCAAACCATCTGTTGGCAGTTGAAAATCTAATTGAGTTCTTGTCCAATCTACTATCGGCATAAAATTATAACAAATTGTTCGTATATTATTTTTAGAAACATTTAATATTGTATCTTTGTAATTATCGATGAATTTCCTAAAATTTTTATGTCTTAATTTAATGTCATTATGAACTGGAATACTTTCAACCACATTCCATTTTAAATTAACATTATTGGAGTTATTATGCTTGTTAATAAAATCAATTCTCTTCTTCACATCATTTTTAGACCATTTTTCACCATACGGTATTTGATGTAATGAAGTTACTATATATTCAGCATTTGATTGTCTTATATCTGATAAAGTAACTGGATCACTAGGCCCATACCATCTAAAAGAATTTTGCATAAGACTTTTATATCTGATAAATTTAAATTTAAAATAATTTCTTTGAAACTATGAAAAAAAGAAACCTTGGTAATACCGATATTAAACTTACATCAATTGGATTTGGTGGAGCTCCTCTTGGAAACTTATTTGAAGAACTTAAAGAAACTAACTGTTTTGATATTGTTAAAAAATCTTATGAAATGAATATAAATCTTTTTGATACCTCGCCTTTATATGGATATGGCCTAAGTGAGCATAGAATTGGAAATTTTTTAAAAACAATTGATCCAAATAAATACTATATTTCAACAAAGGTAGGTAGATACCTTACCCCAGAAAGAAATTATTATAAGGAGGGAAAATTTAAAGGTTATATAAACTTCATTCCACATTTTGATTATTCTTATGATGGAGTTATGAGATCATTTGATCAATCGATACACAGATTAGCAGTACCAGAAATTGATATTTGTTTGATTCATGATGTAGATAGATACACTTTTGGAAACGAAGTAGATCATTATTTTAAAATTGCAATGAGTGGCGCATATAAAGCATTAAATGATCTTAAAGAACAAAAAGTTATTAAAGCAATTGGAGTAGGATTAAATGATGCTGATATCTGTACAAGATTTGCAAACGAAGGTGATTTTGATTGTATGCTTCTTGCAGGAAGATATACACTCTTAGATCAAACTGCACTAGATGAATTTTTTCCAATTGCAAAAAAAAATAATATAGGAATAATTTTAGGTGGTGTTTTTAACTCAGGAATTTTAGCAAAAGGTATTGGTGATCAAATAACTTATAGGTATGATAAAATACCAATTGATATAAAAGAAAAATATCAAAGTATATCTAAAATTTGTTTACAATACGATGTTCCTGTACCTGCTGCAGCACTCCAATTTTCGTACTCTAATAAATTAATATCATCTATGATATTAGGCATTGATAGAATTGAACAAATTCAACAGAACTTAGACAATTTAAATTATCCTATACCAAAAGAATTATGGGATAATTTAATAAAAGAAAAACTTCTAGATGAGAGAAGTATGATTGATGAAGTAAATAAATATCTATAAATTAATTTACCTTAGTCATAGTACAAAGAATTTCAAATGCAATTGTTGCTCCAACAAGTGAAGTCATATTATTTAAATCAAATGGTGGCGATACTTCTACAACATCACCGCCAACAAAATTTAATTTATTTAGAGCCCTAATAATTGTTTGTGCTTCTCTCACATTAAAACCACCTACTTCTGGAGTACCAGTTCCTGGTGCAAAAGTAGGATCAATGCCATCTATATCAAAAGTAAAATAAGTATTCGTGTTACCTAAAACGGTATAGATTTTTTCAACACATTTACTAAAGCCCATTTCATAATATTCATCTATAGTAATGATCGTTACTCCTTGTTCTCTAGCCCATGTTAAATCATTTGGATCGTATAATGCACCCCTAACCCCAAGTATTACATATTTTTTAGGATCAATAAGATTTTCTTCAATTGCTCGTCTAAATGGTGTGCCATGGGTATATTTGAATCCTCCAAAATATGTATCCCAAGTATCAGAATGAGAATCGAACTGAAATAAACCTAAAGGTTTTTTTTTCGCAATAGCTCTTAAAATAGGAAGGGAAACCAAATGATCACCTCCTATTGATAATGGAATTGTTTTAGATGCAAAAATATTTGCATAAAATTTTTCGATTTTCTCTAAACTATCTTGAAGATCTGTTGGGTTTACAGGACAATCACCAATATCTGCTATATTAAATTTATCATAAGGACTCTTTAGTGAGACTGGATGATAGAGTCTTACTAGTGATGATGCATTTCTAATTTCTCTAGGACCATGTCTTGCGCCTGGTCTATTAGTTGTTCCCCCATCCCATGGAACTCCAGATATACAATAATCTAACCTATTTAAATCTTTAACTATAGGTAATCGAAAAAACGTTGCAACATCAGCAAAGCGGGGAGTTTGCATGCTTGATAAAGGTTTAATTTGAGTCATAAAAGTATCTTATGATATATAGATTTTGATTATACAAGACAATTAGTATGGATTACGCAAAATTCCCTAAACCAAAAGATGATGGAAAAGCAAGTCATCTATTGAATAAACATTTGCCTGCTATTTCCCTCAAGAATCAACAAGGAAATCTACTTAATCTAAAAAGATCAGATACTTTTAGATTAATATTGTATTTTTATCCTATGACAGGAAACCCAAATAAAAGCTTACCTCAAAATTGGAACCAAATTCCTGGAGCTACGGGCTGTACATCAGAAACATGTACTTTTAGAGATAATTATGAAGAGCTTGTTAAATTAAATGCAATACCTATTGGTATATCTACTCAAACAGTAGAAGATATTCACGAAATGACGAATAGATTACTTATCCCATATGATGTTTTAAGCGACTCAGATTATTCTTTAATGAATGTTTTAAGTATTCCTAATTTCACAAATGAAAATACAATTTATTTTAAAAGAATTACTCTTATTGTGGAAAAAAATATTGTTAAAAAAGTATTCTACCCTATTTTTCCTCCTAACAAACATATAAATGAAGTTTTAGAATGGCTAAGAATAAACTAAATATCTTTTTATTTTCTGTATTTATATTATTTTCTAATCTATCATTTGCCAATCCAAATATTGATCAATGGTTGGAGTCAGAAAAATCATACAAAGATCTTATCAACGAGGGATTTGAAGTAAAGAGTTACGCTATAAGTGATATAGAAGTTGGAAATGGTTTAACGATAATTTTATTTGTCACTGTTCTTCAAAAAGATCAAGAAATATACGAGTGTCAAGAATATCAAACAATTGATGAAAGTGTCGAAACTCTTGATATGAATTTAATTTGTAAGCAATTAGTTCAACCATATCAAAGGGGTATTGGAACCTAAGATTTGTAAATATTAAGAAAAAACCACTGCAGCGCAATTAATGTAAGGCCATTTAGGATTTCATTATTTTCCATCTTCTTTTTTACTTCTTCAAAACTAAAACTTTTTACTAAAATATCTTCATTCTCATTTTCTAGACCTTTTATATTTTCTTTGTTTGGTGCAACGACTTCACCCAAAAAAAGATGATAGAAAGACTCGGAAGAACCTGGTGCTGGGAAGTAACCTTGTATTGGTCTAAGATTTTTAGCTTTACATCCTGTTTCTTCAAAACATTCCCTAATTGCTGTTTCTTCAGGAGTCTCACCTTTATCTATTATTCCAGCAACTATTTCATCAAGATAATTGTTACTTTTTTTAGATATAGTCCCTGGTCGAAACTGTTGAATTAAAACTATTTTTTTATTATCAGGGTCGTAAGGCAAAACAGCAGAGACTTGAGCACCACCAAACAATTCTCTTTTTATTTCATTACTCCACTTTCCATCGTATTTTTGATATTTTAGAGTAATCTCCTTCATTTTGAAAAAACCATTATGAATAATTTTTTTACCTAAAATTTTAAATTTTGAGCTCATAAAAATTGATATATTCTATATTACATATATATTTATCAATATGGAAAAAGCATTATTCGGTGCTGGTTGTTTTTGGGGTGTGGAAGAAACTTTCCATAAAACATCTGGTGTAATAAGAACATTAGTTGGTTATTCAGGAGGGAACACAATCAACCCTTCTTATGAAAGTGTTTGCCAAGGAAATACAAATCACACTGAAGTAGTTTTAGTCGAATTTGATAATTCCAAAATATCTTTTGAAGAACTTCTTTTAGTTTTTTGGAAATGTCATGATCCCACCACACTAAATAGACAAGGTCCAGATATTGGGACTCAATATAGATCAGCAATATATTATTATAATGAAAATCAAAAAATTAAATCCATTAACTCTAAAAAAGAATATGCTAAGAGTTCAGGATTAAATATTGTTACAGAAATTTCAGAAGCTAAAGAATTCTATAAAGCTGAGGAGTATCATCAAAAATATATTCAAAAAACTGGGTTGCATTGCGCAATATAGTTTAATTTATTACTAATTGATGTCAGTTGATTTTTATTATGCATTCTTAACAGGGTGGGCAATACTATTATTATTTTGGAGTACTATTGTTTTTTTTATATATTTAAGAAAACCTCCAAAATCTAAATTAACTAAAAGTTTTGTGATAAAATCGTATCTGTTTTTTTTGGTAATATTATTTGTAATTTTATTTTTTAGATAAACCGATTCGTTTTTTTGAAAATTAGACATCAACATATAGTAGGTCAAAAAGATTAAGATACTAACATATTGATAATTAACAACTTTTTAATATTTGATGTTGAATACTAGTTTTTTCATAAATATAAACTACTTCGAAATTAATAAATATAAAAATTATGTCTATTTTAAAAAACTATTTTAAACAAAACAGCGTGATGCATAGCTTTTCTAGTTGTCAGTGGCCAATTGGTGATCCTCAAGAAAAAGATTTCCATTTTTGTGATGCTGACACAGCTGCTGGTAAGCCTTATTGTCAGAATCACTGTGATGTTGCTTATATTGACGAAAAAGAGTTAAAAAAAGAAAAAGATGCTCAAAAAAATCGTCGCATTGCCGCTTAATTATACCTCTATACTTTATTTTCTATCCAAATGTTAATAGTTTAGAGTTATTGACATAAGTAACGATTTTCTTAGAATAAAAGATCATGTTATTTAGTGTACTGAAAAAACTAAATTTTGATGGATCATTAGAAATAATCAACTCTAATGATGAAATGCATAAATTCGGAAGCTCAAATCCACAAGTTCGTATTAGATTAAAAAATAAATCAATTGAGAAAAAACTTTTTTTTAATCCTAGTTTACATATTGGTGAAGCTTACATGAATGAAGAGTTAATAATTGAAAAAGGAACTATAGAAGAATTTCTTAACCTAATTACTAATTGTTATGATGATTTTATTTCAAACAATAAATTTTATAAATTTTACGAATACTTATCTTCTATTTTCATGCCACTTCAGCAAATTAATCAGCTTGTTAATTCAAAAAACAATGTTGCGCATCACTATGATATCAATGAAGATTTGTACAAACTATTTTTAGACAAAGATATGCAGTATTCTTGTGCATATTTTCATAATCCTAACATTAGCTTAGAACAAGCTCAAAAAGATAAAAAAGAACACATAATTAGAAAACTACAAATTAATAAAAATATGAGCGTTCTCGATATTGGATGTGGTTGGGGTGGTATGGCAATAGAAATAGCAAAATCTACCGGAGCTAAAGTCAAAGGAATTACACTTTCAGAAAATCAATTCAAAACAGCCTCTGAACGTGCACAAAAAGAAGGTTTGAGTGATAAAGTTACTTTTGCTTTACAAGATTATAGAAATGAAACAGAAAAATATGATCGTATAGTATCTGTTGGGATGTTTGAACATGTTGGGGTTAAATATTTTAAAACATACCTCAGTAAAGCGAATGATATTTTGAAAGAGAACGGAGTTTTTCTTTTACATACAATTGGTCAAAGAGGTAAGCCAACTGCCACAAGTCCCTGGATACGAAAATATATTTTTCCAGGTGGATATATTCCATCGTTATCTGAAGTTATGAAAGAAACACAAAAACTTAATATAAATGTTACTGATGTTGAAGTGTTAAGACTACATTACGCTCATACTCTTACGCGTTGGTATCAAAATGTTTTGGAAAATAAAGATAAAATTATAAAGATGTTTGATCAACGTTTCTTTAGAATGTGGGAATTTTATCTTTTGGCAAGTAAGTATTCTTTTGTAAATATGGGTAATGTAGTTTTTCAAATACAAATAGCAAAAAGTATTAACAATCTGCCTCTTACTAGAAATTATATCTACAATTAAGTACTTTATATTTATTGAATTTCGAATACAGGTGATATAATCTTTTATTTATGGCACAATCACTTAACAATTATATTGTTAGAGCATCAATATTTTTATTAGCTACCTTTGTTATTGTTGTTTTATTATACCCAGTTTTACAAAATGCTTTTTTATCAAATATCTTTATTAATATTATAATTTTGTTAGCTTTATTCACAGGGATAGTATTTAATTTTTTTCATCTTATTAATTTAAATTATAAATATATATCTTATTCCAACTTCAATATTACTAATTCTATAGAAGCATTTTCAACTTTAAGAGGGCAGGACAAAAATATTTCTCTTGAATTAAAAAATCTTGATGGAAAATTTGTTTTTAAAAGTACATCAATAAATAGATTGATAGAAAATTCAGACATGACTTTAATTAGCATAAGAGAAACCTCTCGTTATTTAGTTGGGTTGCTAGTCTTTTTAGGACTCCTTGGAACCTTCTGGGGTCTTCTTAAAACTATTGGGTCTGTTGGTAATGTTATTAGTGGGTTAGGTATAGATGATACAAATGTTGCAGGTTTTTTTAATTCTCTTAAAGATGGCTTAAATGCTCCACTAGAAGGAATGAGTATTGCATTTAGTAGTTCACTGTTAGGTTTAGCTGGCTCCTTAATATTAGGATTACTTGACCTAAATCTTGGTCAAGCGCAAAATAAATTTAGTCAATACTTTGAGAAAGTACTCAATTCTAATTCATCGCCAGATTTTTCTAAAGCTGAAGATAAGCCAACCGGCGAAGCAATTCAAAAAATTTATGATAACTTAGAAAATCTTTTAAATGCTTTTAAAAAATCATCTGAAAATCAAACTAAAATTTCGAAAAATTTAGATAAATTTAATGAAACACTTGATAAAATAAATTCGAATTCATCAAATGTCGATAAACAACTATCAAACTTTTTATCTTCCCAGTTAAACACACAGTCTTCTCTTATAAACTTAACAGAAGCGTTAAGTAAAAATGGAATATTAGAAGCAAAAAAAGTTAAAGAGTATTTTCAGAATATTGAAAAAGAATTAAAGAAAATTAAAAAATAATAATGTCTACTAGGTCTTTAAGAAATAGACTTGCTGATACAACAAATATTTGGCCAGGTTTTGTAGATGTGTTAGCTACATTATTAATTGTAATTATTTTTGTGTTAATGGTATTTACAGTTTCGCAAATATACTTAAGTGATGCTATATCAGGAAGAGATAAAGCACTCCAAGATTTAAGATCACAAATTAATGAACTTTCAAAAATATTAGTTATTGAAACTAAAGACAAAGAGGAAGCTCTTTCAACCCTCTCAGAAACGGAGAAACAACTTGAAGATACGCAATCAAATTTACAAAATGAACAGTTATTAAGTGAACAATTACAAACAGATATAGCAAAAAAACGATCAGAATTATTTGTTCAGGAGCAGAATATCATTGCTTTATCAGATCAAATTAGCAGTCTTCTAAAAGAGTTAAGAATAGTTGCAAATGCTTTAGAAACGTATGAAGGACAAGAAATTGCTTTACTCGAAACTGATGGTTTAGGGGAAAGGATTAATAAAGCGCTAGCAACAAGGATTGATCAGCTTAAAATACTTAATCAAGAATTAGATAATGCTAATTTTAAACTAATAGAAAGTGAGAAATCTCTTAAAGCAACAATTGCAGAATTAAATGAAAAGAATAATAATTTAATGGCAATCAATGAAAGTTTGGGTTTAGAGGATGGAGGAATTGAAGATCAATTGTTGGCAATAAAAAACAAAAATAAGGAACTACTAAGTTTAAATAATGAATTAGAGAAAAAAAATATTGAATTATCTTTAAGAGATGAAGAATTGCAAAATCAAATATCTCAATATCAACAATTAATGAATGATCTTTTAGAAATTAACGATAGTCTTGGCTTAAAAGATGCATCACTGAATGAGCAACTTGATGCAATAAGATTCAAAAATGAGGAATTAGCAAGATTAAACAAAGACTTACTCCAGAAAGATAATACCATTTTCAATCTTCGCGGAAAAATTTCTGAATTAAATGATGTACTTTCTTTGTCTGAAGAAAAACAAGAACAACAACTTCAAAAGCTTGAACTCCTCCAAAATCAAATTGTTTTATTAGAAGAAGAAAATCAAGCACAAAAAGAAACGTCACTTGAAGAAATTGAAAAAATGAAAATTCAGGCTTCAAAAACATTAGAACAGGTAGAAATTCTTTCTGATCAAATTGATACTTTACAAAAAGAAATAGCATTACTTAATAGTGCTCTTGAAGCAAGTGAAAGTCAGGCATTAATTAAGGATTTAGAAATTGAAGTACTTGGTGAAAAATTAAATAAAGCTCTTACATCTAAAGTATTTGAGCTTCAAAAATATAGATCTGAGTTTTTTGGAAAATTACAATCTATTTTAGGTGATAGAAAAGACATCAAAATTGTAGGAGATAGATTTATTTTTGAGTCAGAATTGTTATTTGATTCAGCTTCAGCAGATTTACAACTATCTGGTAAAGAAAAGTTAAGTGAAATTGGCCTTACTTTAAAAGAGACTACTAATGATATCCCATCAGATATTGAATGGATTATTATGGTAGAGGGACACACTGACAAACAACCTATACAGACAATAAGGTATCCATCTAATTGGGAACTATCTTCTGCTAGAGCTAATACAGTTTTAAAACTTCTTCTTGACCTAGGTTTTCCTCCAAATAGATTAGCATCGGCAGGATATGGAGAGTTTTACCCTATCAGTGAAGGAGAAACTGAGAGTGATCTTCAGCAAAATAGAAGGATTGAATTAAAACTCACTTCTCGCTAATTTGCCTTAAATTTAACATAAACTAATCATAGAAAATTGATATGAGATTTTTAATTTTTTATATTTTTAGTTTCTTCAGCTCATTATCTGTATTTGCTGCTTGTAGTGATCAGCCAGCAAATGAGGTTGATTGGACAAATTGTAATTTTGTAGAAAATCTAGATCTTTCTGGTACTGGTTTGGCAAACTCTCAAATGTCAGGAGTTAATTTATCTTTATCTAATTTTGAAAAATCTCAGCTTAACAACTCAAATCTATCCATTGGTAATTTTATTTTCTCTAATTTTAGTAATTCAAATTTATATGCTTCAAATTTACAAGGAGCAAATTGCAATAATGCTAATTTTGATAATGCAAACCTTGCAAAAGTAAACTTTGAAGGATCTAATCTTTTTGGAGCAACTTTTAAAGGTGCAAATCTGTATGAGGCAAACCTACTTGGTGCTAATATTTCAGGCGCAATGTTTGATGAAGCAAATTTATCAAATGCTATATGGATAGATGGTAAAAAATGTTCTCTTGGATCTATAGGCAGTTGCCAATAATTTTTTTATTTTTTTTTGTTGCCAGTTGCAAAATGTCAGATGTATCTGAAATACAAAAAAATGATGATAATAAAGTTAATTTTAAGATCTCAGGAAGTAAAGAAACTGGTATTCAAATAAATAACTAAAATATTAATTTACTTTTATTAAATTTAATGATTTGACCTTTTAATAATGAGTCAAAATTCTTATTTATATGCTTTTTGTGTTGTTTTTCTTGCTGGAATTTTTTGGAGTTTTGGAGCATTGACCGTTAGATATATGGTGGATGGTCATCAATATGTTTTTCAATATTTATTTTATAGAGGTTTAACAATTTCAATTATTCTTCTTATATATTTATTTTTTCGTGAAGGTTTTGTTTTTTATAAAAATTTTCTCAAAATAGGAATGCCATCCATACTTGGGGGATTATTCCTAGCAACAGCTTTTACAGGTTTCATTTTTTCTATTACTATGACTACTGCTGCTGTAACATTATTTATGTTAGCAGCTATGCCTTTTATTGCAGCTATTGTTGGTTATTTTGTTCTTGGAGAAATACTAAAAAAGTCAACATTAATTGCAATGATTGTAGCATTTATAGGTGTTTGCGTAATGATTATAAATGACAGTATTTCTGGTACTGCTTTAGGTGCAATAATAGGATTTATTTCTGCAACTGGTTTTGCATTATATACAGTAACTATAAGATGGAAACCTGAAACACCAAAATTCACAACCGTTGTTTTAGCTGGACTATTTTGTACCATATTTGCATTTTTTGTCTTAGGATTTTCTTTTGAACCTTTTATTCTAATGCCTGAAATAAATAATTATTTGAGTATACTTCATGGTACAATCGTTGCAGCTGGTTTAATACTTTACAGTCTTGGAGCAAAATATTTACCATCAGCTGAGCTTGCCCTTTTATCCTTAATGGAAGTAGTCGGTGGAGTTCTTTGGGTTTGGCTACCTATTTTTGGAATTAATGAGGTGCCAAGTACAACTGTAATAATTGGTGGTATTATTATAACTTTAGCTGTAATTTATTATGGTTTTGCAGCAAGGCAGATTGATATCAATATTAAGACTTAGATATTTGCTGTAATTTTATTTATATTTTTTCTTGGTAAATTATTTTTAGACCAAACTATATCAAGAGCCTTAATCATTTTTTCAATATGCTCTTTTCTATGTTTAGGAGTGACAGTTATTCTTAGTCTTTCTAAACCTTTTGGAACAGTTGGATAAAAAATTGGTTGTGCATAAATACCATGATCATCAATTAAATCTTTAGATACTTTTTTACATAAAAAAGGATCATTTATTAATACTGCTACAATATGAGAATTTGTATCCAAATAAGGAATTGCTAAGGAATCTAAATTTTCCCTTATTAAAGCAGCATTTTCTTTTATTCTTATTCTTAATTGTTCTGCAAGACAGACAATATCTATTGCTTTAGCTGCTCCTGCAGCAATTGATGGACAGATTGAAGTTGTAAAAATAAAACCTGGTGCAAAACTTCTAATGTAGTCAATTATTTCTGAACTAGCTGCAATATAGCCCCCCATTTGACCATATGCTTTTGCTAAAGTTCCATTAATAATATCTATTTTATCTTCAACTCCCATTTCTACGGCAATACCTTTACCTTCTTCACCGTAAAGTCCAACTGAATGAACTTCATCTAAATATGTCATACAATTATATTTTTTAGCTAACTCTACTATTTTAATTATTGGTGATCTTATACCTTCCATAGAGTATAAACTTTCAAAAACAATTAACTTAGGATTATCAGCATTTGACTCTTTTAGTAATTCTTCTAAATGATCAATGTCATTATGTTTAAATATATGGCACTTAGCTCCACTATTCTTAATACCTTGTATCAACGATGCATGATTTAATTCATCAGAAAATATTTCAATATCTTTAATTTTTTTTCCTAGAGTCCATAACGTTGATTGGTTTGCTGTATATGCAGATGCAAAAACTAGCGCTGCCTCTTTATTATGAACATTTGCCAGTTTCTTTTCAAGATCAGTATGATAAGTTGATGTACCTGAAATATTTCTTGTTCCACCAGAACCAGATCCATACTCAAGTAGTGTTTTTACTATTTCATTTACTACTTCTGGATGCTGACTCATATTAAGATAGTCATTAGAGCACCAAACCTCTACTTCTCTATCTTTGTTTTTAAAACTTTCATCTGCATTTGGAAAACTTTTTATAGGTCTATCTATGTTTCTAAAGTCTCTATAAAGGCCCTGTTCTTTAAGACTTTTCAATTCTGACTTAAAGAAATTTTTATATTTCATATACATTAGATATCTCACCGAATGTTTAATTGTAAGTGTTTAATTGAATGAATTGTCACACCTTATTTCTACTAAAAGACATTCTCTTCCAGACCCCATATTTATCTTTAATCATAAAACGATGATACAATGCTGCTGCGATATGAAGTGAAAAAAGAGCTGTTAAAATAAGTGCTGAATAGTAGTGTATTGCTAGAGCTTGAGGGTACAGAAAAAAGTTTTCTTCAATTAAAGGTGGTATTTTAATTAATCCCAACAGATGAACATCTTCTCCTCCAAGCCACGTCATAAAAGTACCTTGAATGGGAATAATAATAACTAGACCATAAAGAGTAAAATGGACTAAATTCGAAACCAACTTATGAAATAAAGGAATATTTTTATATTTAGGATGTGTATTAAATATATATTTCCAAATTAATCTAAGTACCACTAAACTAAATACTATGGTGCCAAAAAATTTATGAGTAATAATAAAACCCATTTTAATAGGAGAAAATTCCATATTATGAAGGCTGATCCCTGTTGCAACCTGCCAAAAAAGAAGTAGTGCTAATGACCAATGAAAAAGTTTTGCAACTAAGCCCCAAGAAGATTTTGTACCTTTAAATTCAACCATTACTAATCTATTATATAGTGCTATCTAAAAAAATATAATCTATGAAAATTAGAGTTTTATCGAGAAAAAGTGACTTAGCAATAATTCAAGCACGTGAATTTTCTGACTATTTGAAATCAAAACATCCTTTTGTAGAAATAGAATTTTTAACAAGAAGTACCTCTGGGGATAAAGATCTTAAAACACCTCTTTCTGAAATGCCAACCGAAGGTGTTTTTACTAATGATTTAAGGGATGAATTAATAAATAATAATTGTGATCTAATTGTACATTCTTGGAAGGATCTTCCAATTGAAGTTGGTGATAAAACTAAAATAGCCGCAACATTAAAACGAGCTGATAAAAGAGATATTTTATTTTTAAAAAAAAATAAAAAAATGGATAGTAAAAAAATTACTATTCTTTGTTCATCGCCTAGAAGACAATATAATTTAGAAAATTTTATTGAAAACTATCTTCCACAAAAGTTTGATGAAGTTATTTTTGAAAATATAAGGGGTAACATACCAACTAGATTTAAAAAATTTTTAGAAAATCCTGACAGTGATGGTTTTATTGTTGCTAAAGCAGCAATTGATAGATTAATTTTAAATAATTATTTTGAATTTAATGAATTAAAAACAAATCTAAAAAAATATATTAACGAATGTCTATGGTCTGTTTTACCATTGTCTATAAATCCATGTTCTCCTGGACAAGGCGCTCTTGCAATTGAAACAAGAATCAAAGATAATAAACTTAATGAAATTCTAAATGATATTAATTTTTCTAAAGATTATTCGAATGTTATTGAAGAAAGAAGTATTTTAAAAAATTTTGGTGGAGGATGTCATCAAAAAATAGGAGTATCTTACATCTCACACAAATTAGGATTAGTTGTGTCAAAAAGAGGTGAAGATGAAAGTGGAAATCATTTTGAGAGCTGGGATTTAATTGAGCCAAAAAAAATAAGTTTTTCTAGTAATACAATAGATGAGATATATCCTGAAGATCTAAAAAATTATAAAATATTTTCTAGAAAACAATTAAATGAAAATTTTGATGATATAAATAATTTACAAAATAAATGCATTTATGTTTCGCGTATTAGCTCAATCCCAGATGAGTCTAAAATTAAATTAAATAATATTATTTGGACAAGTGGTTTAAGAACATGGAAAAATTTAGCTGAAAGAGGTATTTGGGTTAATGGAACTTCAGATGGTTTGGGTGAGGATTTTGATAAAGATATTAATTCACTCACAAATAATCCTTGGGTTAAGTTAACCCATTCTCAATCTCCTGAAAGTTTGATAAAAAATAAAATTGAAACGTATCAATTGGAGCTAATGGATTTTGAAATAGATATAGAAAAGAAAAAGTACTTTTATTGGATGAGCAGTTCAGCTTTTAAGGCGAGTATTGATAAATATCCTGTAATTATAGACAAATATCATTTTTGTGGGCCGGGAAATACCTACAATGAGATTAGTAAAATATTAGGTAATGATAAAAATCTTTTTGTTGAGCTATCTTATGATAGTTGGAAGAAAAAATTACTAAAAGCTTAAAAATGACAAATATTTTATTCGAAAATGCGCTTAAAAGAAATGTTCAAAAAACACCACCCATTTGGTTTATGAGGCAAGCTGGAAGATACCATTCGCATTATCGCAAACTCAAAGACAAATATACTTTTGAAGAACTATGTAAAACTCCAGATTTAGCTGCAGAAGTTGCTTTTGGTCCAATACAAGAATTTGATTATGATATTGCAATTTTATTTAGTGATATTTTATTCATATTAGAGGGACTGGGCTTAGAATTAAAGTTTGATCCAGGACCTAAATTTAATTCTAATATAAGTTCAGAGAACATGAATGATTATAGTAATATTGATCGCGGAATTGAGCATATGCAATTTCAGTATGAGGTTATAAAAATAACAAAAGAGAAATTGCCAAATAATAAAAGTTTAATTGGATTTGTTGGTGGACCTTGGACATTATCAAAATATGCTTTTGGAAATAATAACTCTGATTTGATCGACACTAAAATAAATTTAGAATTTATTTCAAAAATTCTTTTACCTCTTCTAAAGAAAAATATTCAATTACAATTTGATGCAGGCGTTGAAGTAGTTATGGTTTTTGATAGTTCCTTGTATGATTTAGATAAAATAAATTTTCATGAAATTTATTCAAAATTTTTAGAAGAAATTGCAATTTCTTTTCCAAATAAAGTTGGCTATTATTCAAGAGGTAAGAGTTTGTCAGATCTAAATTCTATCATCAGTTTTCCCTTTGCTGGTTTTGGTTATGATCATACAATAGATCTAACATCTATGTTTGAAAATCAAAAAAATGGTTTTATTCAAGGCAATTTCAATGAACAATTAATGTTAAGTGAAACAGATACATTTCTTAATAATTTAAAAGATTTTATTGAAAAAATGAAATCTATTGAAAATCTTAATGGCTGGATTTGTGGACTTGGACATGGAATTAACAAAAATACTCCTGAAAAAAATGTTCATTTATTTATAGAAAATATCAGAAAAGAATTTAGCTAATAGATATGGTTAAATACATAGGTGAAAAAGATTACGAGCACGGAAGTAAAGAAAAAATTGGTGTCTTAATTACCAACCTTGGAACTCCAGATGCACCAAATAGAAAAGAACTAAAAGTTTATCTCAATCAATTTTTATCAGATCCTAGAGTAATTGAATTACCAAAAATTCTTTGGCAAATTTTACTAAAGCTTGTAATTTTGCAAGTAAGACCATCTAAGTCTGCAGAGGCATATAAACAAATATGGACCGATAAAGGTTCTCCACTTTTAGATATAGCGAATAGACAATTAAATAAAATTCAATCATCCTTTTCTTCCAAAAGTGAGAATATAGTTTTTGAAGTTGGAATGCGTTATGGAAATCCTTCAATTCCTAATGCTTTATTAAAACTTCAAAAAAAACAAGTAAGAAGATTATTAGTTTTACCTATGTATCCTCAATATTGTGCAGCTACAACTGGGAGTACATTTGATGAAGTAACAAATGTTTTGCAAAAATGGCGTTGGATACCTGAAATGCGTTTTATAAATCAGTATTTTGAAGAAAAAAATTATATAGAAGCTTTATCCAATTCAATAAGTACCTTTTGGAAAAATAATCAAAAACCACAAAAAATAATTTTTAGTTATCATGGTATACCAAAAAGATACTTAACTAATGGGGATCCTTATCACTGTTTTTGTCTGAAGACTACAAGACTGGTTAAAGAACATATGGGTTTGTCTGATGATGAAATAATGACAACTTTTCAAAGTAGATTTGGTAGGGAAGAGTGGCTAAAACCCTATACAAGTGAAACTTTAAAAGAATTACCAAAACAAGGAATTAAAAATATTCATATAATTTCACCTGGATTTAGTAGTGATTGTCTAGAAACACTTGAAGAACTTGAGGAAGAAAATAAAGAATATTTTATGGAGTCAGGTGGTGAGAGTTATGATTATATACCTTGTTTAAATGATAATGAAGATCACATAGATGTTTTTGTAAATCTTATAAAAAAACATATTCAAGGTTGGCCATTATGATAACAGATCAAAAATTTAATACTGCAAAAGAATGGTTTGAAAAATTAAGAGAAAATCTAATTAAAACAATAGAAACTATTGACGGAAATAATTTTGAAATAACTAATTGGGATCATAAAGATGATGGTGGCGGTACTATGAGTAAAATTAAGGGCAATATAATAGAAAAAGGAGGTGTTAATATTTCTTCTGTTGGTGGATCTTTTAATGAGATTATGAGAGACACAATTCCAGGAGCAAAAGAAAATCCAAATTATAATGCTACAGGAATAAGTGTGGTTTTACATCCTATTTCACCAAAAATTCCATCATTGCATTTCAACACTAGATTTATAAAAACAACTCAAGAGTGGTTTGGTGGTGGAATGGATGTTACGCCTTGTTTAATATTTAATAATGAAGAAAAATATCACAAAGGTCTAGAAAATTTATGTAATAAATTTGATAAATCTTATTATCCTAAATTTAAAAAATGGTGTGATGATTATTTTTTTATAAAACATAGGAATGAATCTAGGGGTATTGGAGGTATTTTTTTTGATTACGTGCAAACAGGTGACTGGGGTAGGGATTTTGAGTTTGTTCAAGAAGTTGGAATGTATTTTCATAAATTTATGAAAGATACATTAATAAGTCTTAAAGATGAGCAATGGAATGAAGAGGAAAAAAAGAAGCAGTTAGTTAAACGAAGTCGTTATGCTGAATTTAATCTTCTTTATGATAGAGGAACAAAATTTGGTTTTGAAACGGGAGGTAATATTGATGCTATATTAATGTCAATGCCACCTCAGGCCTCTTGGGAATAATTTATGATATTTAATACTATAAAAGTAATACATATTTTTAGCATGATTGCATGGATGGTAGGTCTTTTGTATCTTCCTCGTTTATTTGTTAATCATGCCAATCCAGAAATAACAAAAGAGACATCTGAAACTTTTAAATTAATGGAAAGAAAACTTTATAGGATAATCATGTTTCCAGCATTTATTGTGACCTGGATATCTGGAATATCAATGATACATTATGTCGGTATTGATACCTGGTTAATTTTAAAAATTATTTTTGTAATTTTATTATCGGCTTACCACTTTTTTTGTCTTAAGTGTATTACCGACTTCAAAAATGATAGAAATAAACATTCAGCCAAATTTTTTAGAATTACAAATGAACTTCCATCTGTGGCTCTAATTTTCATAATTATTCTTGTTGTATTTCAGCCTTTTTAAATCAAGGTTTCTTAGTTATGAATGGTTTTTTTCTTTTAGGATTACAAGATTTACATATTTCACATTCTAAACCATAACAACTTCTTGCCTGACAAAATTCTCTACCATAAAATATTATTTGTAAATGAAGTTTATTCCAAGATTTTTTTGGAAATAGATGTTTTAAATCTTTTTCTGTTTGCACAACATTTTTACCATTTGTTAAACCCCAACGTTGTGCTAAACGATGAATGTGTGTATCAACTGGAAATGCTGGATGACCAAATCCTTGAGACATAACAACACTAGCCGTTTTGTGACCAACACCTGGTAATTTTTCTAATTCCTCAAAACTTTCTGGAACTTTTCCTTTAAATTTTTTAACAAGTATTCTTGATAATTCAAATATTGCTTTCGATTTTTGAGGTGCTAATCCACATGGGCGAATAATATTATATATTGTTTTTTTTGGTATCTTTGACATCTTTACAGCTGTATTTGCTCTTTTAAACAACGTTGGTGTAACTTTATTAACTCTTTCATCTGTACATTGTGCACTAAGAAGTACAGCTACAACTAATTCAAATTTATTTTTATGATTTAAAGGGATGGGTACTTTTCTATATATACGATTGAGTATTGTAGAGACCTGTTGCGCCTTTTCTATTCTTTTCACTGTTTAAAGCCTCCTTCAAGAGTTACGGATTAAGTAATACTAATAATTATGACAAAATATAGCACTTATTAATACTAATAATATTGAATATTTCCATTGAAGTAGTAAGGGTCTACCATCAAATTTCTATGGAGGAAATAATATGAAAAAGACTTTAAGCATTGTTTTGTCTTTGCTTTTCATGAGTATTTTTTCACCAGCATTTGCAAATAGTATTAAATGGTCAATGCCAGGTGATTCATTAACTCTTGATCCGCATGCACAAAATGAAGGACCAACTCATATGGTGTCTCGTCAAGTTTACGAAAGTTTGGTAACTCGAGGTATCAATATGGAAATAGAAGCTCAGCTTGCTGAGTCATGGGATGCAACTGCTCCAGATACATGGATTTTCAATATTCGAAAAGGAGTTAAATTTCATGATGGATCTTCTTTAACTGCCAATGATATTGCTTTTAGTATCAATAGAGCAAAAACTGCTCCTTCTGATATGGTTGATTTAATTAAAAGTATTAAATCAGCAACAGCAATTGATGATCACACAGTTGAAGTAAAAACTAATGGACCAAACCCAATTCTTTTGAGTCAGCTAACTCAGATTTTTGTAATGTCTGAAGCATGGTCAAAAGCTAACGGTTGTGAAGTATCATACAATTGGGATGCAGGAGAAACATCTTATTGTGCTTCTAATTCAAACGGATCTGGACCCTTCAAAATTACACTTAGAGAACAAGATGTAAGAACTGTTCTTGAAAAAAATAATGATTGGTGGGGAGATGATAGTACATTTAATATTGATACCATTGAATTATTACCAATAGCAAATGATGCAACAAGAGTTGCAGCTCTTCTTTCTGGAGAAATTGATTATACTAACGTTGTACCAGTGCAAGATATCGAAAGAATTAAATCTTCTTCTGGACATGAAGTAAAAATGACTCCTCAAAATAGAACAATATTTTTTGGTATGGATCAAGGTTCGGCAGAATTGAATTCATCTAACATCAAAGGTAAAAATCCTTTTGCAGATAAAAGAGTTCGTCTAGCTATGTATCATGCTCTAGATATGGAAGCTATTAAGGACAAGGTAATGAGGGGTCAAAGTGCTCCTGCAGGAATTATTACTGCTCCTGGTGTAAACGGCCATACAGCAGAACGTGATCAAAGAATGCCTTATGATCCTGAGATGTCAAAAAAACTTTTAGCAGAAGCAGGATATCCAGATGGCTTTGACGTGACTCTAGATTGTCCAAATGATCGTTACATAAACGATGAAGCAATCTGTGTTGCTGCAATCGGTATGTTTGCTAAAATTGGAGTTAATGTAACTCTTGATGCAAAAACTAAAAGCCAACACTTCTCAGAAGTTAAAGAAGGTGACGCAAATGGCATGACTAGTGACATGTACATGTTAGGTTGGGGTGTTCCAACTTTTGACAGTCATTATGTATACTCATACTTATTTGATAGCGCTGGTAGCTGGAACAAAGTTAATTTTAGCAATGCTAGAGTTGATGAGTTAGTAGCAGCAATGGGTGTTGAAACTGATCTAGATAAAAGAAATGCTATGATTGCAGAAGCTTGGGATATTACTCAAGATGATGTAACATATCTTCCTTTGCATCACCAAGTTGTTAACCAAGCATCAAAAAGTAATGTCGATGTTCCAATTAGAATGAACAACGAGCCATTATTTAGATTTGCGAACGTAAACTAATAAATATTATATTTTCTGGCCAGTTTACTGGCCAGAAAACAATCCATGTTTAGCTATTTCTTTAAAAGACTCATTCAATCTATTCTTGTAATGATTGTTGTCGCTTTTGTTTCATTTTCTTTATTTAATTTTGTTGGTGATCCAGTAAATAGTATGACTGGAGAAGATGCTTCAGATGAAAGACGTGCTGAAGTTAGAGAAGTATTAGGTTTAAATGATCCTGTCTATGTTCAATTTTCTCGTTTTTTAGGTAATGTAATTCAGGGTGATTTTGGAATATCATATCAATTAAAAAGACAAGTATCAGACTTAATTGCTGAAAGAATGCCTGCTACTTTAGAATTAGTTTTTGTTTCAGCTTTAATTGCCATCATCAGTGGTGTTATCTTAGGTGTATATACTGGTATTCATAGAGATAGTTTTATTTCTAATATTATTCTGGTTATTTCTCTAGCTGGGGTATCTTTGCCAACATTCATTATAGGAATAATGTTAATTTATTTGTTTTCAGTAATTTTAGGAGTTCTTCCATCTTTTGGAAGAGGTGAAGTCACGCAATTAGGTTTTTGGACTACAGGATTTTTGACTACTTCAGGATTAAAAGCACTTATACTCCCATCTGTCACATTAAGTTTATTTCAAATGACTTATGTTATTAGATTAGTTCGTGCTGAAATGATGGAAATTTTACAAACAGATTATATTAAATTTGCCAAGGCAAGAGGTATAAAAAGAAGTGTTATAAATTATAAGCATGCTCTAAAAAATGGATTAATTCCTGTTATTACTATTACAGGTATAAATATTGGAACGTTAATTGCTTTTTCAATTATTACAGAAACAGTTTTTCAATGGCCTGGCATGGGGTCATTGTTTATCAAAGCAGTATACTTTGTCGATATTCCAATTATGTCGGCATACATGATTATGGTAGCTTTTATATTTGTTATGATAAATTTTATTGTAGATATTACGTACTATTTTATAGATCCTAGAATTAGGCTTAAGGAAGAGGGTAGTTAAATGCTACTTAAAACGTATAATAAAATATACGATACTGATATTGGATATAGCTTCTTTAATTCTAAATTAGCAGTAATTTCTTCAACAATATTTTTTATTATACTTTTTTGTTCTGTATTTGCTGGGATAGTTGCTCCTTATAATCCTTTTGATCCAGCATCAGTTTCTTTGATGGATGCCTTTACCCCACCAGTATGGTCGGAGGGAGGAAGTTTTAGCTTTATTTTAGGTACTGATCAGCAGGGAAGAGATATGTTTTCAACAATGATTTATGGTTCAAGAATTTCACTCATCGTTGGTTTTGCATCTATAATTTTTGCAATGATACTTGGGGTATTCCTTGGAATAACAGCTGGATATATTGGTGGTAGGTATGAGATTATTGTAATGCGCCTTACAGATGTACAGTTAACTATTCCAAGTATTTTAATGGCTTTACTTGTCGATGGTATTGCACGGGCAATTATCTCACAATCAATGCATGATGAAATGGCAATTTATGTTTTGATTTTTGCAATTGGTATTTCTGAATGGCCTCAGTTTGCAAGAATATCAAGAGCATCAACTTTAGTTGAAAAAAATAAAGAGTATGTCTCAGCCTCAAGAATTATTGGATTATCAAATATATTAATTATGTTTAAGCATATTTTGCCAAATATACTTCGACCTATCTTAGTTATTGCTACAATTGGATTAGCACTTGCAATTATTACAGAGTCAACCTTAAGTTTTTTAGGTGTTGGTGTTCCACCAACAACACCTTCTCTTGGGACTCTAATTAGGTTTGGAAATAATTTTTTATTTTCAGGTGAGTGGTGGATTACTTTTTTTCCAGCAATTTTCTTAATTGTTTTAGCATTATCAATTAATTTATTAGGGGATTGGATGAGAGATGCTTTAAATCCAAAATTAAAAAAGAGATGAGTTTTTTAGAAGTTAAAAATTTAAACATAAGTTATCCAACACGAAAGGAAACTATTGTTGCAAGCAAAAATGTAGAATTTTCTCTAGAAAGAGGCGAAATATTAGGAATTGTCGGTGAGTCTGGATCTGGAAAATCTACAATTGCAAATGCGATAATTAATTTGATTGATCCTCCAGGTGAAATCACAGATGGCTCAATCAAAATAGACAATATTGAATTAAGAAGTAATGAAGAAATAATTCAAAATATTAGAGGAAAAAAAATAGGATTTGTTTTTCAAGATCCTCAAACTTCATTAAACCCTTTATTTAAAATAAAAGATCAATTAATTGAAACTATTCAGGCTCATTTAAATTTAAGTTATAAAGATTCACTTAAAAAATCAATTCAACTGCTTAAAGAGGTTGGAATAGAGAACGCTGAAAAAAGAATTGAGGATTATCCACACCAATTTAGTGGTGGTATGCGTCAAAGAGTTGTAATAGCTCTAGCGATAAGTTGTGAACCTGACTTAATAATTGCAGATGAACCAACAACAGCTTTAGATGTCAGTATTCAATATCAAATATTAGAACTGCTCAAAGATCTTACAAAGAAAAGAAACCTTGGAGTTATAATTATTACCCATGATATGGGCGTCATAGCAGAGACGACGGATAAAGTTATCGTCATGAGATACGGACATATTGTTGAACAAGGTGAGACTAAAGAATTATTAACAAATCCAAAATCAATAGAAGCAAGAAGCTTAGTAATTTCAGTGCCACCAACAAATAAGAAAATTGATAGATTTAAATTGATTAGCCCAGATGGAAAAGAAATTACATCGAATTCTACAAATCTTACAAAAAAAATAATTAAAACTTGGGGCTTAAGAGAAAATAAAAATCAAAAACTATTAGAGCTTAAAGACGTTACTAAAATATTTGATGATCAATCTTTAGGAAGCATTTTTCCATTTGGTTCTAGAAAAAAAATTCATGATCAATTGGTTAAAGCAGTTGACAATGTATCATTTGATTTAATTGAGGGCGAAACACTTGGATTAGTGGGTGAGTCTGGCTCTGGTAAATCAACTATTGCAAAAATCATTACAGGATTAGTCAATCCAAATAATGGATATATTAAATATAATAATGAACCATTATATAATTCTAAGAAAAAATATCAAATTCAGAAAAGTAGAGGACAAATTCAAATGATTTTTCAAGACCCTTACTCTTCTTTAAATCCAAGATTTAAAGTCAAGGATATAATTTCTGAACCAATCAAATTTTTTCAAAAAAAAATTAATAGTGATGAACTAGCACAAAATATTCATGATCTAATTGATATAGTTGGTATGACACGAAAATCTTTAGATCGATACCCCCATGAGTTTTCTGGAGGGCAGAGACAAAGGATATCAATTGCTAGAGCGCTAGCAACAAGACCACGTTTACTAATTTGTGATGAACCCACTTCAGCTTTGGATGTAAGTATCCAAGCTCAAATTTTGAATTTATTAAAAGATATACAAGATGAACTTCATTTAACAATGCTTTTTATTAGTCACGATCTTCCTGTAATACGTCAGATGTGTAATAGAATTGTAGTTCTTAAAAATGGATTAGTATGCGAAAGTAATGAAACTGAGAGTTTGTTTAATAATCCTCAGCACAATTATACTAAACAATTAATTAATTTAATGCCAAAAATAGAATCACTTACTTAGTTATATAAAATGAATTGTCGAATTCATTTTTTACTAAATTAATAAAGTCTTCAGTATATTTTTTTAATTTATTTTTTTTTGAAACTATTATTCCAACTTTATTATCTAAGAATAATTTGTGATTAACTTTTTTAAATACTAATTTTCTACTCTCAATTTCTTTCACTGATCCTGCACTTGTAAAAAAAGTTAAATAATTGCTGTCTTCAATAAGATAGTTTTTTATAAAAGAAAAAGAATTTGAAATCAGATTTGGATTTATTGAATATAATTTTTCTCCTACATCTCTTTGTATAGAATTCCAAAAAGTTACTGTTCCAGGATGAAAAATTAATGGAAATTTAAAACAATCCTCTAAATTAATTTCTGATTTTCTTGACAGAATATGTTTAGAAGAGCACAAAACACCCATAGGAAAATTATATAAGTAAAGCACCTTTAATGTTTTAGGTAAATCTTTTGCAAATGTAATGCCAAAATCAGTTTTATTTGTAATTAGATTGTCTAAAATCGTATCAGGTTGTCTTGAAGATATTTTTATCTTTATATCAGGATATTTTTTTCTAAATTTTGAGATTATAGGTGATAAAAATTGAACAGCAAATGTTTCACCTGTTGAAATATTTATTTCTCCAGAAGTTGTTGTTTTATTTTGTTTTAAATCTGATAGGAAATTTTGATTAGTTTCATTTTGAACTTTTAAATGATCAAATAATAATTTTCCTTCATTTGTTAATTCTAATCCTCTCGCATTTCTAATAAATAATTTTGTTTGAAGTCTATCTTCTAATTTTTGTATTTGTCTTACAATAGCTGAAGAATTAATATTTAGATTTTGTGAAGCTTTTCTTATTGAACTATCAAGAGCTGATTGATAAAAATATCTGTATTCGATAGAAAGCATATTATTATTAATATAATTTAGTGTTGATAATATGTCATCACAAAATTGATAATATTCTACTTTTTGCATTTAATTTTCGATGTTACTTATTGTTAATGGACTATAGGAAAAGAGCATTTTTAAATCAGGATAAATCTATCCGCATAAAGCACATGGCATTTGCTGTAAAAAGTGTCGATGAAGCTCTTGTGAATTATCAATCTTTATTATCTGTTTCTGAAAAAACTGAAAAAGTAATTTGGGAGAAAGCAGAAACAAAAGTCGCAATATTTTACATTAATGACATTGAGTTTCAACTCTGTGAGTCCTTAAATAGGAATGGAAGATTTACTGAATGGATTAAAAAATATGGAGAAGGCTTACATCATATTTGTTATGAAGTAGACAATATAGATAAAGCACTAGATCATGCACAAAAACATAATGCTAAATTAAGAATATGTGAAGCATGTAATGTGTATGGTAGTCATGCGCATCCAGAGGGTTTTGTCGCTTTTCTTGACGATGAAGCGGCTGGAACAGAAATCGAATTTATGCAGGTCTACTCAGAAGAAGAATTAAAAAAGTATAAAGTAACTGGAGTTTAATAATGTCAAATATTATTGAAATAGGTTCAGCAAAAGCTATGCCTGGCAAAATAGTTGAAGGAAATATTTTTGTTGAAAAACTTGCAGGTGGAAGTGATTTAACAATTCCCGTAACAATTATTAATGGAGCAAAACCTGGACCATGTTTTTGGATTAATGGAGGAATTCATGGAGATGAACCTGAAGGTATTCTTACTTGTTCACTATTAAAAGAAAAGATTAAACCAGATGATCTTTCAGGTTCTATTGTAATGATACCAGTGATGAACGTGCCAGCAATGGAGGCAGCAGAACGTGGCAATCCATTAGATACATTCTCATACGATATGAATAGAATATATCCTGGAAGAAAAGAGGGTTATTTAAGTGAAAGGATTGCACATACTCATAAAGAATGGATGATTAAATATGCAGACATGGAAATTTCTATTCACTCAGGGGGAGCTCACTCCTATCTTGCAGAAGCTATGTTTGCAGCTAAAGATGATAAAACACAAGAACTTGCAAGAGCAATGGGAGAAGATTGGAAAGTGTGTTTGTATTCTAATATAACTTCAAAAAGTCCAATGGCAGTAATGGCTGAAAATGGAAAGCCTGCACTGACAGTAGAGCTAGGTGGAAGATCTTCAACTGCACCTGGAGCATTTCTCAGAGTGGGAGAAACATTATTAAAAGCATGTATCAATATTTTAACTCATTATAAAATGATTGAAGGCACACCGCATTACCCTGAAGTAAGATATAAAGGTTTTCAGCAAGCTCTTTTAGCACCTAAGAGCGGTGTTTTTCTTCCTAATCCCAATATTAAATTTTTAACTATGATGAAAAAAAATGATGAGATTGCAAAAATCATTGATTATCAAGGTAAAGAATTATGTATACTAAAGGCACCAGAAAATGGAATGTTTTTTGGTTTGCGAGCTTTGCCAAATGTTACTATAGGAGATTGGTGTTGCTTTTATGCTATAATCGAAGGTGAATGGTAAAAAAAATTAATGAAATCATTTGATAGAGACTTAGTAGGATATGGTCAATCAAGTCCAAATCCTAGATGGCCAAAAAAATCAAAACTAGCTATTAATTTTATAGTAAATGTAGAAGAAGGATCGGAGTACTCTCCTTTACTTGGAGATAAAAAATCTGAGGTAGGACTTTCAGAAGTTCCTGGAGGAAGACACAAAGAAAACCAGAGAGATTTAGGAATTGAGTCAATTTATGAATATGGTTCAAGAGTAGGTTTTTGGAGATTAACCAGTCTTTTAGATAATTACAGAATTCCACACACCTATTTTGTATGTGCATTAACTTTACTTCAAAATAAAGAAATATGTAATTATATTAAAAAATCTCAAAATGATATTTGTTGTCATGGGTATAGGTGGGAAGAGCATTATAAATTAACTAAAAAAAAAGAACAAAATCAAATTAACAAAGCTTTTAATTTAATACAAAAATTGACAAATAAAGCTCCAAGAGGCTGGTATTGTAGATATGCTCCAAGTGAAAACACTCGAGAACTAATAGTTGAAAATGGAAACTTCTTATATGATAGCGATGCTTACAATGATGACTTGCCCTATTGGGTCAATGTTAATAAAAAAAAACACTTAGTTGTACCTTATTCGCTTGATACGAATGATGTTCATTTCAAACTTCCTTCTGGTTTTAGTGGATCAAATCATTTTTATGAGTATGTTTGTGATACTATAAATTATTTATACAAAGAAGGTGCTCATAAACCAAAAATGTTAAATATTGGCCTTCATCCAAGACTGATAGGAAGACCTGGAAGAATTGTGGCAGTTGAAAAAATAATAAATCATATTAAAAAACTAGATAAAGTTTGGGTATGTAATAGAGAAGAAATAGCATTTCACTGGATTAAAAACTTCAATGAATGATATTCAATACACAAAATATCTTTTTGATTCTGTTAAAAAAATTTCTTTTGCTAAACCTGGTGTAATAAGAGATACTTATGGAAAAGGTGAAAATTTAACACATGAGTTTTTAATAAAAGAAGCAAATAAATTTACCAAAGATATTAGTATTGATTATGGTGGCAACTTTCTAGCTACCTATCCTGGAAAATTGAAAAAAAAAATTGTCATTGGATCGCATTTAGATAGTCAAAAACATGGTGGAAACTTTGATGGACTTACTGGTGTAATAATGGGTCTAGTATTAATAAAATCCTTTTATGAGAATAATATTAGACCAAAATATTCAATATCAGTAATGGGTATAAGAGGAGAGGAAAGCTGTTGGTTTCCATACAGTTATATTGGAAGTAAAATTGCAATTGGAAAATTTGATAATAAGTTATTAGACTCTTTAAAAAGATTAGATACCAAGAAATCTCTCGCATACCACATAAACAAATCAGGTTTTAACGCTAAGAAAGTATCAAAAAAACAAATCAAATTTGATGTAAAAAATTTCAAATTTTTTATTGAACCACATATAGAACAAGGACCAATTCTAGAAAAAAAGAAAATACCCCTGGGTATTGTTACAGGTATTAGAGGAAGTTTTAGATTCAGAGATGCTGTATGTAAGGGTGAATATTTGCATTCTGGGGCGACTCCTTATGATTATAGAAAAGATACCGTAGTTGCTGTGTCAAATTTAGTAAATGAAATGAATACTTTTTGGAGACATCAGCTGCAAAAAAGAAAAGATTTAGTAATAACATTTGGACAATTTTTTACAGACAATAAACAACATTCTTTTGCAAAAAGTTCTGGTCTTGTAAATTTTTGTATAGATGTAAGAAGTAATTCAAAAAATACACTTGAATACACAAAAAAAATTTTAATTAAAAAAATTAAATTTATCGAAAAAAAAACTAATACAAAATTCTTTTTAGGTAAAGAAACAAATTCAGAACCGGCTTTGATGGATAAAAAACTAATAAAAAAATTTCAAACCTACTCTAAAATGATTGCAATAAAATTTGAAACTATGGCAAGTGGAGCAGGGCATGATGCGAGTGTTTTTGCTAATTACGGCATACCTTCTATAATGCTTTTTATAAGAAATAAGAATGGTAGTCATAATCCAAAAGAATATATGAGTATCAAAAACTTCATGGAAGTATTCAAAGTTTTAAAGGGCAGTATTCAAGATAATTATTTGTAGTTAATAAATATGTATGATCTAACAAAGCATTTTTTAGCTGATAAAAAACAAATTCTTTCAAAAATTGAAAGTGTATTAAATAGAGGTATCTTAGAAATGGGAGAGGAAGTCGAACAATTTGAAGAAAATTTTAAAAAATATTGTGGTGTTAAATATTGTGTCACAGTATCTTCTGGTTCTATGGGCTTACTTCTGGCATTAAAATCATTTAATTTGAATAAAAATGATGAGGTAATTACCGTTTCTAATTCTGATATCCCAACAAGCCATGCAATTAGCTTAGTTGGAGCAAAAATAAGATGGATAGATATAAAAGCGAACACTTTAAATATTGATGAAGATATAATTGAAAAAAATATTACTAAAAATACTAAAGTAATTTTACCAGTACATATGTTTGGCAACCCATGTAAAATGTCAAAAATCAAATCAATTGCAAAAAAATTTAAATTAAAAGTTATAGAAGATGCTTGTTTGGCAACTGGAGCTGAATATGAAAATAAAAAAATCGGATCCCTCAGTGATTATAGTGTATTTAGCACAAACCCTGGAAAAATATTAGACGGTATAGGCCCAGGAGGAATAATCACAACAAATAATAAAGATTTATATAATAAATTACTTCAACTTCGAGATTATGGCAGAAGAGAAAGGCCAAAAAAATGGCCAGTGAAATCATATATTGTAGGATATAATTCTAAAATGAGTACAATTAATGCTGCTGTACTAAATATTAGATTAAAGAAATTAAATGAATATATAGATCTAAGAAATCGTAATGCTGAAATTTATAAAGAAATTTTATTTTCAAAAAAAATAAAATTTCAACATACTTTACAGGAAGCAAAATCAGCTTGGAGAAATTTTACAATAAGAGTAAAAAATAGAGATAAAATTTTTGATAAACTCAATTCTATAAACCCTCTTGTAAAACTCAGTTATATTCCTCCTAATCATATGGACAAATGTTACAAAAATATAAAAAACAATTATGATTTGAGAATTACAGAAAAGATAAGTTCTGAAATAATTAACCTTCCATGTCATCAATATATGACACCAAACAATATTAAAGATTTATCAAAAAATGTTCTTAGATTAATTAAATAAACCTATTGATAGTTAGAAATCAATTTATTGACTTTTTTAGATTTAAGTACACTATTCTTATTTACTGCTTCCCTGTAGGTTATAAAAAGAATAGAGGCAAATATTATTGATGCTCCAATCCATGTCCAGTAATCTGGTAACTCTTGGAAAAATAAATATCCAATAATAGAAAGCCAAACTAATTTTGTAAATTGTATAGGCATAATAAATGTAGTATCGGCCATTTTTAAAGACTGTGCAAAACTAAATTGAGTAACAAATCCTGCTAATGCAACAAAGATAAATATTATAACTTGGTTTATTGTAATATTTTCCCAGAATATTAATGCTAGTAAAAATGTTGGCGGTACCATAAAAGCCATTTGATAAAACGTAGTTGTTAAACTTGAATCTTTTTCTGTAAGTTTTTTAACTATAATAATTACTATTGAGAAAGTTAATGCAGCTGACAATAGCCATAAAGTACCACTTTCAAAAGGTATATATCCAGGTCTTATAACAACTAAAATACCAATAAATCCCACAATTAAAGCTGTAATCCTCTGTATTTTAATTACTTCTCCTAAAAATATAATAGCAAGAATAGTTGTGAAAAGTGGTGTGGTAAACCCAATAGCTGCAGCCTTTTCTAACTGCATTGTTCCTATTGCTGTAAACCAACTAATCATAGAATAAACATTTATTGAGCATCTTATGAATTGTAGCTTTAAATTATGTGTTTTCCACACTTGAGGATGACTATACAACATAAAAGGCAACATAATAATGACACCAAATAAGCATCTATAAAATGCGATGATAAATGGATTTAAATCTTGAGAAAGAAGTTTTATCCCTGACACCATCATCGCTGCAGTTGCAGTTCCTAATAAAGATAAAAAAATTACAAATAGTTTTTTATTCATATTCTTAAAAATGTAATTTAATTAATTACAATTTGCACAACACTGGTCTACCCAATGTCCAGGTTCTATTTCAATCAAGCCCATTTCAATATTTCCCCCTTTACAATCTATACTAGGGTTTGGACATCGTGTTCGAAAAACACAACCAGAAGGAGGATTAATAGGACTGGGAATATCACCTTTAAGTAGAGTTTTCTTTTTATTTTTTCTAAATATTTGTGGTGCAGTTTCAATAAGAGATCTAGTATAAGGATGTTGAGGATTTGAGAATAAATTTCTTGTATTTGCAACTTCTACTATATGACCTAAATACATAACCATAACTCTATCAGCTATTTGGTTTATTACTGAAAGGTCATGTGAAATAAAAAGAATTGTTAGAGAATACTTTTTTTTAAGTTCTAAAATTAAATTTAGAATTTGGGCTTGAATAGTTACATCTAAAGCTGACACTGGTTCATCAGCTATTATGAATTTTGGATTAAGAACCAACGCTCTAGCTATACCTATGCGCTGTCTCTGTCCCCCTGAAAATTCATGAGGATATCTATTTAAATGTTCTTTTTGCAAACCAACATCTTGAATTATTTCTTCTACTCTTTGATTCATTAAATTTTTATCAATTTTTTCATGAACTTTGAGACCTTGAGAAATAATATCAAATACTTTTTTTCTTGGATCTAAACTGGCATAAGGATCTTGAAAAATTATTTGAAAATCTTTTCGTAATTTTCTCATTTCACTATCTGATAATTTTGTAATATTCTTATTTTTATAAAAAATATTTCCCTTAGTAGGCTCAATTAATCTAATGATTGCTCTTCCGAGTGTGCTCTTGCCGGATCCAGATTCTCCTACAAGACCAAGAATTTCTCCTTCAGGAATTTCAAAGCTAACGTTTTCAACTGCTTTTACATCTCCTGATTTATTGTTAAAAAATCCATCTTTTATTGGGAAATATTTTTTTATATTTTCTACTCTAATCATGTTTGATTACACTCATAACAACATCTATCAACCCAGTGTCCAGGTTTAGCCTCAATCAAGCCCATTTCAATATTTCCTCCTTTACAATCTATACTTGGGTTTGGACATCTAGTTCTAAAAACACAACCAGAAGGTGGGTTTGTTGGGCTAGGAATTTCACCTCTTAGTACCTTAATTTCTCTTTTTTCATCCGAAATTTGAGGAGCTATATCAATTAATGATTTCGTATATGAATGTAATGGATTATTAAACAATTCTGATGTTTCTGCTATTTCCATAACATTGCCCAAATACATTACCATTACATGATCTGATATTTCAGAAACAACTCCAAGATCATGGGTAATAAATATAATCGACATCCCAAGTTTTTTTTGCAGTTCTTGCATTAGATCTATGATTTGCGCTTGTATTGTAACATCAAGGGCCGTTGTAGGTTCATCAGCGATTAAAATTTTAGGATTACAACTTAAAGCCATTGCGATCATTGCCCTTTGTCTCATTCCACCAGATAATTCATGAGGGTAGGAGTCAATTCTTTTTTGAGGTTCAGGAATGCCTACAAGATCTAGCATTTCAATAGCTATTTTTCTTGCTTGTTCTTTGCTTTTCTTTTGGTGAAGTATAATTGTTTCTGAAATCTGATAAGACAAATCATAAACTGGATTTAGACTTGTCATAGGTTCTTGAAAAATCATAGAGATTCTATTTCCTCTAATTTTTCTCATTTGATTTTCTTCAAGATCAATTAAGTTTTTATTATCAAATAATATTTCACCTCGTTCAGTTTGAGCTAAGTTATTTGGTAACAAGCCCATAATAGATAATGCTGTAATAGATTTACCAGAACCTGACTCTCCAACTATCGCAAAAGTTTTTCCTGCTTCTAAATTAAAAGAAACACCATCAACAGCTTTAACAACTGATTTACCAACAGTAAAATGTGTTTTTAAATTCTTTATACTTAATAAGTTTTCACTATGCATATTAATTTTTTCTTATTGGAGATACAAAATTATTCATATTTCTATTCCTATAAAATTTTTTTCCATCATAAACCACATTTCCATTAACTATAGTTTTATTTATCTCTCCTTTAATTTTTTCCCCAAAATATAGATGAGCGCAGTTTTTTCCTTTTGAAACAAGAGTATTTTTATCCACAGTCCATTTCTTATTCATATCTAAAATAACTATATCTGCATCAGATCCTCTTTTAATTAAACCTTTATTTGGAAAAATATTAAATCTTTTTGCTGGATTAATACACATTAGTTCTATTACTTTTTTTAATTTGATCTTTTTTTCTGAAACAGCTTTTAGCATAAGTGGTAACATCAATTCACCACTAGGTGCACCTGGAGGTGCTTTAAGAAAATTAGTTTTACCTTTTATTTTTTCCCTGAACGAAAAAGAAGCATGATCTGAAGCTATAATATCAAGAGTTTTATTCTTAAGAGCTGACCATAATTTTTTTTGATCTTTTTGATTCCTTATCGGTGGATTAATTTTTCCAAATGGACCTGATCTAAATACATCCTTTTCATTTTTAAATAAATAATGGGGACACGTTTCTGCAGTTATACTTTGACCTTTATTTTTAAATTTAGAAATTACTTCTAAGGATAGTTCTGAAGTCACATGAGCAATATGAACTTTAGTTTTCACAATTGAATTTAACCTTAGTATTTTTTCAATTGCACTTGCTTCTACAACAGCAGGTCTCATAGCATTATGCATTGCTGGATTATTTCTTTTAAAATTTTTTTGTTTTTTTTCAAAATGATCAAGTAAACTCTGATCTTCTGCATGAAAAATTGTTGTTAAGTTTGATTTTTTAGCATGTATTAATGCTTTAAGAATATTTTTTTCTTCAGTAAAACACAATCCTTCAAATTCACTTTTTCTATCAATTGGAGGAGCAATTGTAAAAACTTTAAAAGCAATAGCTCCACTATTTATTAATCCATTTAGATTTTTATCATTAAATTTTCCTAAAGCAGGGATCATAGCAAAATTAATGTAAGTATTCTCATCAAAATGTTTTTTTCTATAATTCAGTACCTTAGCATTTGACATACACGGATTACTTATAGGCATTTCAAAAAGTGTAGTTATTCCACCTTTCGCTGCAGCTTTAGTTTCACTTTGAACTGTACCTCTTCGAGGAAATGATGGTGCTCTAACATGAAAATGAATGTCAATTATTCCAGGAATAACAATTTTTTTGTCTGCATCTATAATTTTTTTAGATTTAAATGATTTTATATTTTTTGTTAGCTTAAAAATTTTACCATTTTTGATTACAATATGATTTTTTTTAAATTTATTTTTCTCAAATACTTTTCCATTTTTTATAATCAAGTCACAATTAGTAATCATCATTCAAAAATTTTTAATTCTTTTAAAGCTTTTGCTACTCCATCAAGATTTGACAGTTTCATAGATGAATAATTAGGCGACAATACTATCCCTTCACCTCCAGCATTATACGTTGCTAAAACCGATCTATATGCGATATCTGGTGTACAGATTGCCTGTTCTTTTGATGATCGAGGTGCGTCGATACCAATGCCCATATATACTTTGGAGCCACCTTCAACACCCCTAACTGCATCTGCACATTGAGTATAAATATATGTATCTGGATCTAAACCTCTTTCTATAAGATTATCTAAGCTAGTTTCGTTAATTCCTAAAATTTTAGAAAAAGATGAAACCAACTCAGAATTAGATAATTCATTTAAGATTGTTTTCCCAAATATATTTATTTCTCTATGAAATATTTCACCTGATTGATGCTGATAAGTTATAGGTTTTACCCAATCTGAATAACCTACCTGTTCTTTCCAAGGCCACTGTATTTTTCTAATAAAATTAAAATGATTTCTATTCCATACGTTTAACCCAAAAGACAAATCTGGTTTTATCCATTTTACTACACCATAAATTTCTTTGTCTAAATCTTTATTTCTTTTAAGCCAAAATTTTTCCCACTCTAAAATTTCAGGTTTATCAAATAATATTCTAAAAAATTCAATTAAGTTTCCATCAACAAATTTTTTTCCATTTAAAGATTCTTGAAAGAATTCATATAATGTTAAAAGAGAGTCTCTAATTTTTTCAATATTTAAATTATGAGTTTTTGCTTCTATTAAAAAATCTTCAGAAAAATCACCAGGCGCGTTTCCTTGAAATAATTGATCAAGAGGTGAATATCTTTCATTGCACCACATAACGCCATCAATATCATAATTAGCAACTTGATCTTCAATCATTGATAAGATCCAATTTCTGTAATTTTTATTACTTGTAGAAGGTGATTTACTAATTTTTCCAAAGACATCCACTTCCATACATTGAACTAAATTTGGAATGTCTACTCCTGTAGCCGAGCCATGACCTGCATAATTGAAAAATGGTTCCATTAATTCAATAAAAATTTTCATTCCTCTTTCTCTTGCTTTAGGAATAACCATTTTTAAAATATCTTTATTTTTCATTTCTTTGTCTTGGGCTTTAAAATCTTTTATAAAAGTTTTATTATAAAATTTAGGATCTGGATCAAAATATGCTCCACCTTTCATTGAAAATGGTTCTGGAATTCCATGATCTGGCCAACCATCTATTTCCCAAGATACTGATCTTCCTGATTTTAATCCAAGCCATGAAACAGTCCCAATCAGTAGAACATTTACACCAACACGTTTTTGTAAAGTATCCAATACATTATCAATTCCTTCATCAATAAATGAAATTGGACTTATTTGAATTCCAACAAATTTATCTTTTTCCTTTTTAATCATCTTAAAAAATTATTGATCCTTGTCATTGACTCTTCTATTTTATCAAGAGGTTGTAAATAAGATAAACGTATATATTTATCTTCTTCATCACCAAATAAAGTACCAGGAAACATAAGAACACCTGTGTTAATAAGTAATTCTTTACAAAAAGTTGAAGCAGTCATATTTGAATTTGATACATTTGTATAAATATAAAAAGCACCTCCTGGATCACCATAAGTAAAACCAATATGACTTAAGGCTTTCATGCTAAACTTTCTTCTTTCATTATATTCATTTTTCATTTTATTAATCTCTTCTTGAGGCCCATCTAAAGCAGCTAAAGCTCCATATTGAGAAAATGTACATGAATTAATGGATAAGGCATGTCTTATTTCTGTCATTTTATTTATAATATCTTGCGGACCTGCAATATAACCAACTCTCCAACCAGTCATAGCATAAGTTTTAGAAAAACCATTTAATGTTAATGTTCTTTCCTTCATTTTTTCAAGTGAACCAATTGATAGATGTTTATGCGAATCATAAATTAAGTCAGCATAAATCTCATCTGAAATTACAATTAAATTATTATCTATTGCTATCTGCGCAATTTTTTTAATATTATTTGGAGGTGTTACAGCTCCTGTAGGATTATTTGGTGAAACAAGAACAAGCAACTTAGTTTTTTTTGTAATTTTTTGCTCAATTAATTCTGGCATTAATGCAAAATTATCTTTTTCGTATGTGTGAACAGGTACAGGTTTAGCATTACACATCCTTACTGTTAAATCATATGTAGTAAATCTTGGTGAGGTAATTAAGACTTCATCATCTGCTTTTAATAATGAAATCATTGCGAGAGCAATACTTTCTTGAACACCAGCTGTGATAATTATTTCATCTTCAGAATAATCTAAATTATATTTTTGTTCAAAATTCTTAGAAATAGACTTTCTCAACTCTGGCAGTCCAGTTGGAGGTGTGTAATGATGTTTATTTTCATCAAGAGCTTTTTTCGCAGCTTCAACTATATGTCGTGGTGTGTGAAAATCTGGATCTCCTCTTCCTAAAGCTATTACATTATCCATACCCGAAGCTATTTTTAAAAGATCTGATCTTAATGTCTCATCGTCTAGTGATATTTCTTTAGATTTATTAAAAACTATGCTCACTATATTAATCTACTTCCATGAATATAAACTTGTTTTACATTAGATAAGTCATCAATATTTTCATCAGGTTTGCCTTGTACAATAATAAGATCTGCATCTTTACCAATTTCAATTGATCCTAATTTGTCTTCAATTTTATTTACTTTTGCTGCTCTGTAAGTAGCAGATTGAATAGCATCTAAATTATCTTTAACTACACCGAGATCAATCATAAACTTCATTTCAGGAACTATAGCATCATGTGGTACAACTGGTGACCCTGCATCTGTTCCAAAAATTATATCAATTCCTGCTTTACTTGCTTTAACAAGTGAATCAAATCTAGATTTATCTTTAACAATTTTTTGTCGTTCTTTTATTTTCCATTCAGGAATATTATACTGTCTTGCAATTTCTTCCTTACTTTGCATTACTACTGGTGAAAAAGTTGTACATATTGGAATATTTTTTTTTGCAACTTTTTCAATTGTTGCATCTGTCATAGGGCCCCCATGTTCAATACAATCTATTCCAAAGTCAGTAACTCTATTAATTGCTGCATCAAAAGTAGCATGTGCGGTAATATACAATCCATTTCGATGAGTCTCATCGATAACTGCCGCTAATTCTTCATCAGTAAATTCAAGAGTATCATGGCACGCCATAATTTTAATTAGATCTGCACCACTTCCAACTTGTTCTCGTACGGCTCTTCGCATTTCATCAGCTCCAGAAGCTTCACGACAACACCAATATGTATGCCCTGCAGTTTGTACTATAGCTTCTCCACATATTTTTAATCTTGGTCCTGGATATATACCTTGTTCTATTGCTTGCTTAGCAAAAATATTAGACTTGTTCATTCCTAAATCTCTTACAAGAGTTACACCTGCTCTTAATGATTTCAACATATTCGCACAAGATTTATAGGCTGAAATTTCAGATGGATCATCAAGTGACTGCTGAGCTAAATCATGTGTTCCATCCCAAGCAAGATGGGCATGCGAATTCATTAGTCCAGGTAAAATTGTATGGTCCTTAAGTTCTAAAACTTTTTTGGAATTTGCACTACTGTCTAAATCAGATTGAGAACCTGCTTTTATTATTTTACCATTATCTATTTCGACAAATCCATTTTCGATTACTTTAAGAGATTTTGTTTCAATTACCCTGCATTTAAATAATATGTTCTCTTTTTGTAAATCAAAAAGTGGTTTAATTATTTTTCTAAATTTCCAAGGTGCTGCTTCTGGCATAAATTTTATCCTTTAGTTTAAGTTTATAATTCTATGATCAATACTTTTATCTAAAAAGCTTGAAATTTGTTTTCCATTATTTACGTCCACAATCATTGAGCTAATAGTTCTATATCCATCAATATTAGGTCTATAAATACCTGGCTCATTTGAAAAAATCATATTTTTTTTTAATATGGTTTTATCTCCAGGCGATAACCAAGGAGCTTCATGTCCTTCAAATCCCATACCATGTCCTATACGATGTCGCACAAATTCGAAATAACCACTCTCCTTGTATATTGCTGTTGCAATTTCATTAATATTTTCACATTCAGTTCCTTCTTTAAGGTTTTTAATTACCTCATCATTAACTTCTTTCATTGTTTTTATAATATCCATTTGATCATGACTTGGTTCACCAAGAATAAAAGTTACTCCAGATTCAGCGTATAAACCACCAACACAAGCTCCAACACCACAAATTAATGTTTCATTTTTTTTTGGTACTCTGCTTAATGATTTGCCGTGAGGAAACGCTCCTCTTGGTCCTGAATGAATAGTGGCTACTACATTGCATGGTGTTTCATCAAAATCAGCCGGTAAGTTTTTTAACATTTCTTTTTTTGCTTCTTCAGTACAAATTTTCACTAATTCTCTTTCATTTGTTTCACTATTGATCAATTCCTTTCCATTTTCTTTTAAATATTCAAGGGTTAAATCAGCATACTTTGCTGCTTCAGTAATTATATCGATCTCTTCTTTTAGTTTTTGATATCTAAAATAATTTATATTGACTTTATAATCTAGTATTTCAAATCTGTTTTTGATTAATTCTATAATATCTATTTTATTTATGTCTGTACCAATTTTTTTTTCATTAATATTTTGAGCCATAAATGAATAAGGATTTATCTTTCCTGGATATTCTTCATAGATTAATATTTCATCTATATTTGTGTTTTCTGAATTTTCTTTTTCTAATAGAGGAATAAACAATTTACTTTTATTTTCTTTACTTAAAAAAAAACCTGATGGTCTTTCATTAGTGACATAAAAGAAACCTGTAAAATAAAAAATATTTGCAGGGTTAGTAATAAGAAATCCATCAAGATCTTTTTCTTCTATTAGTCTAAGCAACATTTTTCTTGTCTGATTATAAAAATTATTACCTAATGGTTTTATTTTTTTAAATTCATTCATTTTATTAAATTTTAAGTTTATCAATATTTAAATCTTTTGCTAAAATGTTAAAAGAATCTATTACTTCACTATCAATTAGTATTCCTTTTTGTAATTTTTCTTTAACTCTTTTATTCTCAAGATCACCAGGAACTAAAATTTCATCAAAACCAGGTCTAAGTGGCAATTTTTTGAGCGTATCAACAAAATCATTTATGCGTGAATAGAAATCAGAAATTTCCATAAACCACTCTATATTTATCGCTGTTAATGAATGGGAAACATCTAGTTTTTTTGGATCGGAGTAGGGTATTAATCCATATCCACCACCGCTTATAACTCCTGTTAAGATATCAGTCATAAACGATAAACCATAACCTTTATATTTTCCAATACCTAATAAAAAACCATCCATAGCATCAGAAGGATTGGTTGTTTCTTCCCCTTCTTTAGTGAGAGCCCAATCGTTTGGCATTGGTATTTGCTCTCTTTCATGCCATCTCATCATTCCTTTGCCAGCTGTTGTTAATGCTATATCTAAAATTAAAGGATAACCTCTATTAGTAGGACAAGAAATACCCCATGGATTTGTTCCAACGCCTCCACTTCTAGATCCCCATGGGGCCATTTCGGGTCCTGCATTTGTATACGCAATTCCAATACAATTTTTTTTTGTTGCTCTTACTGCATGAACTGAACTAGAACCAAAGTGAGTTGAATTTTTTATTATTACTTGACCTATGCCTTCATTCTTTGCTTTTGTAATAGCAATATCCATACATTTAGATGCTTGTACTGTTCCAATTCCATTTTTTGCATCTACCAAAGCTAAGGAAGAACTTTCTTTTACAATATCTAAATCAATATTTATATTTACTTCTTTATTTTTAATTCTTTTGTAATATGTTGTTATTCTTTGAACTCCTTGACCTTGACCGCTATGAAATCTCAGTTCTGAAAACATCAAAGCGTCAGTAAAAATTTTTGCATCTTCATTTCTTAATCCCATTGCTAAAAAAGAATTAAGTACAAAATTTTCTAAATTCTTAAAGTTGACTAATGTCATATCTATATTTTGCATAAAATTATTTTTTAAATTTTAAATAATTTACAATATTTGCGTTATTGTTTAATTTTGGAATTCCATCGTTTATTTTTGATGACATTAATATAGTAAGACCCGGTCCATAACCGGCTCTTGGACCATTAGTTTGACCTACAATACCTACTGACCAAGCTTTTCTTAAGAAACCATGTTGATAACTGCTATCATAATTTTCTATGTATACAAAGTCACCTAAACGTAAATTATTAAGTTTATATTTTTTCATTTCATTTAGATCTGTTGTTTGAATGTGTAAAGATCCTGATTCACTTGTTAATCCTGAACCAGCTCCAACTAAGTGCTCTGGTATGATGTGTGTGACTGGTATGTTTAGTTTTTTATTTTTAATCTTGATATTCATTTTATTAAAAATTTTAGGTGATAAACTTTTGCAGAAAATATTTTCAAAATTTTTTATTTTTAAACCTACGCCTAATGACTTTATTAAAATTTTATCATTAATTGAAATCCTCTCCCTTACTTTCTTTTCGAAATGTATAATTATTTGTTCAGAGAATCTACCAGACTTGCCAGATACAAACCCAACTGAATTTTTAGCTTCACCATTCATTATAATTGCTTCATTACCAACACATGATAAAATATTTAAACCTCTGTTACCTCCTTCACTAGGATATTTAATAGAAACACCTGGATGAATACAATCAGCTTCCCAACCAAATGCAGAATCGCCAACAGATACATTATGAACTATGGATCCCCATGTAGGTAAAAGAAAAGGAACACCGTCAGAGTCTAAGCGGTAAGGTTCAGCAGGCAAGCCTTGGAAATTTGGTTGACACACAGATCCCATTACACTGACATTAACTAATAAATTTTCGTTAGTTTCTATCTTCATATTTTTATTTTTAATAAATTTTTAATGTTTGCTTTTTTATTAATTTTCCAACTTAAATCATTTTTTTTGCCTGTCATTATAGTCATAATTCCAGGACCGTGACCTGACATTACAGAATCTCCATGAATGCAAATTGCTATACTAACATAATCTTTTTTATATGATCTGCCCCACCTGTGATCAGCATGGTTTATAGCGATTAAATCACCAAGTTTCATTTGATCAATTTTTAATTTTTTCATTAAGGTTCGATCACCAGACATCAGGTCTTGATCTACATATTCAGAATTCAACTCTGCTCCAGATCCCATAATACGTATTGGTAATTCGATTGCGACACCGACTATTAATCTCTTTTTAACAATTTTTAAAAATAAAGATTTTAAAAGTTTCGGGTCAATTTTTTTAATTTCAATATTTGGAAAATCTAATAATTTTAATCCTCTACCATGAGTTATGATATCAATTTGATCACCTATACAAATCTTATCTAGAATTTTATTTTCAAAATGTATTAAATTTCTTGCATGTTCACCAGTTACTATACCAATTTCACCTTTAGCTTCGCCTGATCTAACTATAGCCTTATTGCCAGTACATACTAAATAATGCAAAGCAAAATGTTCATTAGGATTTTCAGAGTCTATCGAAACTCCTGGTTCAACGTGATCTCCAGCCCAACCAAAAGCATTATCTCCTACTTTAATATTATTTACGACACCAAACATTCCTGGATAAATTACAGCCTGTCCATCATTATTTGGAATATATCCAGGATTCTTAAAAGAGGGCTGTGTTGCAAAACCCCCAATAGACATTTTAATTAAATTTTTCTCATTAGTTTTTAAATTTGAAATCACATTGAGAGAAATATCTTGTTTAATATAAATAAAGAATAACAAAATTGTCATTGCAGTGTTGATAAAATGTAATCTAAAAAATACTTTTACATTGCAAAATAATCACCACCAAAATGATAAATTATCTATTTCTTAAATTATAAAAACAATTTAGATAGAATTTTCATGGGTAGTTCATTTGAAAATTTAAACAAAGAAATAAGAAAATTTAATGATGTTTTAAACACCATGAATATTTTGATTTGGGATTCTAGAACCAAAATGCCAAAAAAGGGCGCATCTGGAAGAGGTTCACAGATAGGAAGTCTTACATCTGTAGCAAGAGACATATTACTATCTTCAAAAATGAGAAAATTAATAGATGAATCTGATAATGAAACTCATAATTTAAATGAAGATACTTTTGAAAGAAAAACACTTAAACATTTAGGCGAAGCAATTGCATATCATGATAAAATACCTGAAAAAATTCAAGTTAGAAAAGCTGAAATTGAACCCCTTGCCCATAATGCTTGGGCTGAAGCAAGAGAAAAAAAAGATTTTAGTATTTTTAAACCACTACTACGGGAGCAAGTTGATATAGCAATTGAGCAAGCTCACTGTATTGGTTTTAAAGAACATCCCTACGATGCACTGATGCAAAGATTTGAACCAGGTGAGTCAGTAAAATCACTTAAAAAATTATTTGATGTTTTAAAGTCAGGTCTTGGAGAAATACTTAAAGAAACTTCAAAAGTAAAAAAACCAGATAAAAGTTTTTTATATAAAAATTATCCTGTAGACAAACAAATTGAGTTCTCAACAAAAATTGCAAGTAAGTTCGGATATGATTTTGAAAGAGGAAGATTAGATAGTACTGTTCATCCTTTTGAAATTTCTTTTACTAGAGATGATGTTAGAATTACTACAAGATATTATGAAAATTTTATAAACCCATCTTTATTTGGTACTTTACATGAAGCAGGTCATGGTATTTATGAACAAAATATTAGTGAAAAATATACTCGTTCAGCAATGACAACAGATTTTTTAAGCTTTTATGCCGTTGGTGGAGTTAGTTTTGGTGCTCACGAGTCCCAATCTAGATTATATGAAAATCATATTGGCAGAAGTAAAATATTTTGGGATAACCACTTTGGTGATTTACAAGATTGTTTTCCAGAAGCATTAAAAAATGTTTCAGCTGAGGATTTTTTTAAAGCAGTAAATGTAGTTGAACCAAGCCTTATACGAGTCGAGTCTGATGAATCCACGTATGATTTCCATATCATGCTAAGGGTAGATATAGAAAGTATGCTTATTGATAAAAGTTTGAAAGTTGAAGATTTGCCAACTGTTTGGAATGAACAAATAAAAAAATATTTAGATCTTGAAGTTCCTGATGACAGTCAGGGTGTTCTGCAAGATATTCATTGGTCTGGTGGTCAATTTGGAACTTTTTGTAACTATACAATTGGAAATGTAATGGCTGCTCAGCTAATGGAAACTATGAAAAATACAAACCCAGAAATTCAAAATGATATTAATCAATCAAATTATGACCCACTACTCAATTGGTTAACGTCAAATATACATACTCATGGAAGGCGATACACAAGAAATGAATTACTAGAAAGATCTACCGGAGAAACTCTAAATCCCTTACCTTATCTAAATTATCTTAAGGGCAAAGCCACCCAGGTTTATGGAGTAAAATTCAATGATTAACCAAAATTTTGTCGCTTCAAGAATTAAAGACCACAAGTCTAATATAGTAACAAAAATGTGGAATATTCAACAGAAATTGGATGATGTAATTGCAATGGGAAGAGGTGATACAGATTTAGATACACCAAGACATATCATAGATGCAGGCATAAATGCACTGAACAATGGAGCAACACATTATACTCATCCTATGGGTATGCCAGAATTGAGAAATGAAATTTGTAACGATATAATAAAACACGGTGGAGCAAAATATAATGATGACGAAATAGTTGTTACAGCCGGAGGTCAAGAGGCAATGTTTGCAATTGCTTTAGGTATATTAAACGCTGGAGATGAAATGATTGCTGTAGCACCTGGTTATAACCCATATTTTCAGGCAGCAGAACTAGCAGAAGCAAAACCAGTTAAGGTCAATACTTATATAGACAATAATTTTGCAATGACAGCTGAAGCTGTGGAACCTTTAATAACTGATAAAACCAAAATTATAGTTATTATCAATCCTTGTAATCCAACAGGAGCAGTTACACCTTATGAAGAAATACTTAAATTATCACAATTAGCAATTAAACATGATCTTATAGTTATATCTGATGAAATTTATTCTCGTCTTACATTTGGAAATCATACAGCGCAACCTGTTGCCGCTTTACCAGAAATGTTTGAAAGAACTATAACTTTAAATGGATTTTCAAAATCATATTGTATGACCGGTTGGAGAGTAGGGTATTTTGCTGCTCCAAAAAATTTAATAACTCACTTAGGTGAGATACATCATGGATTTGCGATATGTGCTCCTGCTGTTAGTCAACATGCTGCTCTTGCAGCTCTAAAAGGTTCTCAGGAGTGTGTAAAAGAAATGCAGAAAATTATGCAGGAAAGATGTGAAATATTATGCAATGGACTTGATGAAATTAATATACCTTACTCTGAACCACAAGGAGGATATTATGTATATGCCAATGTTTCAAAAACAGGAATGAATGCAACAGATTTTTGCCTAAAATTATTAGAAGAGGGAAAAGTAATCATTTATCCTGGAGGCTTATATGGCGATCATTGCGATGATTTTGTAAGATTTTCTCTTACTCAACCTGCTAACAAAATTAAAGAAGCAGTATCTAGAATAAAAAAAGTTGTATCAACAATATGAATGCCAAATTAAAAAATGAAGTAACTGAAATAAAGCATATGGCTTTTGCTGTAGAAGATATTGAGCAATCACTTGAATATTATAAAAAATTTATGGGGGTATCTAATGACGTAGAAATTCAAGATATGCCAAAATCAAGAACAAGAGTTGCTGTTTTTAATATTGGAGATATAGAATATCAACTATGTCAATCTCAAGATCCTGATGGCAGATTTAATAAATGGATAAAAGAAAGAGGACGAGGTGGCTTGCACCATATTTGTTACGTAGTTAAAAATTTAGATGAGTCTATAAAGGTAATGACAGATGAAGGCGCTACTCTTAGGGAATGTAAGGCATGTAAAGTAGTTGGGAATCATCCTCATCCTGAGGGTTTTATTGCATTTTTAGATAATGAAGTTGATAATATTGAAGTAGAATTAATGCAAGTTTACACAGATCAAGAGTTAGAAAAATATAAATCTTATCAAGGAATATAAATATTAAATCAATTTATATCACAGGTGCTGGTGGCTTTTTAGGATCTGAACTAGTTAACGGACTTTCATTATTTAATTATAATATTTATGCTGCCGATATAAATTTTTCTTACAAAATAAATAAAAATAAAAAAATAATTCTATTTAAAGAAAACTTATTGTCTAATAATCATAAGATTAATATTAATAATTGTGATATTTTTATTCATACATGCTCATTAACTAAAACAAATAAAGATAAAAACCAAAATTTATTTAAAGTTAATTTAAATTTGACTAAGAAAGCTTTAAATTTAGCTAAGCATCTTAATTCCAAAAATTTTTTTTTTATAAGTTCAACTTCTGTTTATAGAAAATTCTCAAAATATAAATACAATGAAAAATCTAAAACTTCTGCACAAGATAGTTATTCAAAATCAAAATTAATTGGTGAAAAGATATCAAAAGATTTTTGTAAAAAACATAAGATCAAACTTACTATATTAAGGATAGGTAATATCTATAGTGGTTATGAGAAAATAAAATGGAGCAGAATGAATGTATCACAAATCCAGAATTGGCTTAATGATAATAAAAAAAACAAAGTATTAAAAACAAATAATTTTGATACATTAAGAGATTGGACATATGTTAAAGATATACCTAAAGCTTTAAATAGCTTAATAATAAATAATCAAAATTTTAAGATGCTCAATTTAGTATCTCCCTATTGTTACAAAGATATCTATTTAATGAAAAAAATTTCTAAAAATAAGAAACTAATCAAATCATTAGAAAAAAATATTAATAATAACGCGAGTTATTCAATTTATATTAAAAGAATATTATTTAAAAAATGGACAACTTTTCAACGAGCATTTAACTTAATTAAAAAGTATGAAAACTTATAAGGCAGTATTAGTCGGCTATGGTCCAAGAGGTAAAATTTGGTCTAAGGTATTAAAAAAAAATAAAAATGTAAAATTAGTTGCAATATGTGACATTAATTTTAAAACCAAAGATAGAGGTTCAGCGAAAATTCCATTTTACTTAAAAATTGAAAATGCTATTTTTGAAAATAATCCAGATGTGATAGTATTATCAACACCTCCAATATCTAGATTTAAAGATTTAGAAGTTTGTGCAAAATATAAGCTACCTGTTCTTGTTGAAAAACCACTTGCTATAAATTTTAATGAAGCAAAAAAATTTGTTAAATTTATGAATGATAAAAGGCTTTTAATGATGGTAGGATTAAATTTCCGATACCTGCCCTCAACTTTTGAAAAAATAAAATTAATTAATTCTGGAAAAGTAGGCAAGCCTAATTTTGCCAAATTTGTTTATGAGAGATGGAGAGATGGAAGATTAAAGAGATTAAATAAATATCCTCTAAAAATGGAACACCCAATGTTGTGGGAACAATCTATTCATCATTTTGATTTAATTAGATATGTTTATAACTCAGATATTAAGACGGTTTTTGCAACAACTTCTAATCCACCTTGGTCTATGTATAAATATGATACAAACGTTAATGCAATATTAGAATTAAAAAATAGAATAATAATAAATTATATTGGAAATTGGCAAAGTAATTCAAAGGCGCTAAACTTTGAGTGGAGAACTGAATGTGATAATGGAATTATTGTTCAAAAAAAACAATTTGAAGGTTTATATTACACTTCATTTAAATCAGCTGTAGAAAAAAGAATAAAATTAAAAAAAACAAAAATGTGGTTTGATGATGCAAATTTATTATTTAACGATTTCTTAGGCTCTATTAAAAAGAAAAGAAACATATATGAGATAAATAATGACCATCTTAAATCCTTAGCTGTCGTAGATGCATGTATAAAATCATCCAAAACTGGAAAAAAAGTAGAGATATACAGTTA
>CABZCZ010000008.1 GCA_902524385.1 uncultured Alphaproteobacteria bacterium | reverse complement strand
TGCTATATTGAGAATGTTCGTGGGTTGTTAAACAAAATTAAAATATAAGAGATTAAACACAGGGGTTGGGATCAGATAAATGTATATCTTCAATTTCTTTTAATAGTTCTTTTGACAGTGAAATATCGATGCTATCTATATTCTCTTTAAGTTGATCCATAGTTGTAGCTCCGATTATGTTACTGGTAACAAATGGACGATTATTGACAAAAGCATTAGCGAAAGAGGATGGGGTGATATTGTGTTTTTGAGCAAGTTTAAAATATTTTTCAATTGCTCTCTCTCCTCTCTCAGTATGATGTCTAGAAAATCGACGTGGCCAAAGAGTATATCTAGCCTTTTTGGGATTCTTTCCACCAATATATTTACCACTTAATCTACCACCTGCTAAAGGTGAGTAAGCAAGTAAACCACAACTTTCTCTAATAGAAACTTCGGAATTATGAATATCAAAAACACGGTTCACCAAACTATAAACATTCTGTATTGACATCATACGGGGAAGATTTTTTTCTTTAGAAATTTGGAGATATTTCATAACACCCCAAGGCGTTTCATTTGATAATCCAGCATATCTAATCTTACCTGCCTTAACAAGCTCATCTAGATTATATAAAACCTCTTCTACTGTAGTCCAATCTTTATCACTAGCATCATATTCAAAGTCTAAAACTCCAAACTTTGGTACTTGTCTCTCTGGCCAGTGAAGTTGATATAAATCAATATAATCAGTATTTAATCTCTTAAGGCTTTCGTCTATTGCAGCATTCATGTTTTTTTTATCAAAACCAAGATTATTTGATCCTTCTCTTATCCATTCAAGACCATCTGATTTTGATGCTATTTTTGATGCTAAAATTATCTTATCTCTATTTTTTTTTTCTTTGAACCAATTACCAACTATTTCCTCTGTTTTTCCATAAGTTTCTTTTCGAGGCATTACTGCATAAAGCTCAGCTGTATCAAAAAAATTTACACCTCTTTCAACAGCATAATTCATTTGATCAAAACCATCCTGTTGGTTGTTCTGTTCACCAAAAGTCATGGTACCTAAACAAATTACACTTACATCAATATCTGTATTTCCTAGTTTTCTATATTTCATAATATTTTTATAAAATGCCTTGAAATTGTCGGATTTATAGCGATATTAATAATTATATAAAGGAGAAATTATGGCTTTAGACTTTAATCAACGATCTTATACTAAATCAGAAGATCAGGCGGCAATTGATGAAGGCTTGAGAGCTTACATGCTTAAAGTCTACAATTACATGACAATTGGCTTATTACTTACTGGTTTTATAGCCTACTTTTTTGGGAAAGCATCAATAGTTACAAATGATATAGGGCAAATTGTTGGGGTAACTCAGGTAGGAGCATTACTTTTTGGATCTCCTCTAAAATGGGTTGTTATGCTAGCACCTTTAGGGTTTGTTTTTTATTTGAGTGCGAGAATTAATAGAATGTCAGTTTCAGCGGCACAAATTACTTTTTGGCTCTTTGCAAGTATCATGGGTTTATCTCTTGCATCAGTATTTATAGAATTTACTCAAACTTCTATAGCAAGAGTATTTTTCATTACGGCAAGTACTTTTGGTGCGATGAGCTTGTACGGCTATACAACAAAAAGAGACTTAACAAAACTTGGTGGTTTTTTATTCATGGGTCTAATAGGCATAATTATTGCAAGTGTTGTAAATATTTTCGTTGGATCAACAGCTTTACAATTTGCAATTTCAGTCATTGGGGTTTTAGTTTTTGTTGGTTTAACAGCGTATGATACTCAAAATATCAAAAATATGTATTACGGTGGTGATAGTGAGGAAATAGGTTCTAAGAAAGCGCTAATGGGTGCTCTAAAACTATACCTTGATTTCATTAATCTATTCATTTTATTGCTACAATTGTTTGGCCAAAGAAGATAAATCTTTTAAATCCAAAATATCTTTTTATTATACCCAGTCTATAAAGACTGGGTTTTTTTATGTCCAATTTAGAAAATAAACTTAAAAAAATAGTTAAAACATTTAATTATATAAATAAGGAAGAAGGTTATAAAGATATAAAAAAATTATCTGAGAAATATAGGAAGAATATAAAAGTTCTAAATGTGTTATCACAAATATCCCAAAAAATGGGAGATATAGATACGACAATAAATTCTTTAAAAAAAATTTTATTAATCGAAAATAATAATATCGATCTTCTCTCTAAAATTTATAAATTATTTTTAACCAAATCATCATTGGATGAAGCATTAGAGTATGTCAATTTAATTCTTAATTTAGAAAAAGATAACTATGAAGCAACACGTGATAAAGCTTATATTTATTATTTAAAAAAAAATTTTGTTGAAGCAAAAAAATATATAGAAAACATTTCAAATTTAAAGGATAACGACTATTTTGGATATAATATCAAAGGTTTAATATTTTTCAAAAATAATAAATTAAATTTAGCTAAAGATTGCTTCAAGAATGCTATCAAAATTAATAAACAATATGTTGATAGTTATAATAATTTAGGTGTCTGTTTACTTGAACTAGAAAAATTGAATGAAGCATATGAAGTGTTTGTAGATGGATATTATATTGATACTAAAAATATTAAAACTCTAATAAACCTTGGTAATGTTTTAAGTCTTCAAGATAAGATTTTAGAAGCAATAAAAATTTATAATCAAGCGCTCAATTTAGATCAAAATAATCAAGAAATTTTATCCAATATAGCAATATGTTATTGCAGAGAAAGTAAATTGGAAGAAGCAAAAATTTACTATGATAGGGCTATAAAAATGAATCCCCATGATTATAAATTACAATATGCATATTGCACTCTTCAATTAAAATTAAATAAATTTTCAAGTTCATGGAATTTGTTTGATTCAAGATTATTAATTGAAAAAAATAAAATTAATTTAAAAAATTTCAACTTAGTTAAAAATAAATTATTTGATAATTTGAAAGTAGAACCGAAAGAAAAATTGCTGATTTTAAGAGAACAGGGAATTGGTGAAGAAATTCTATTCAGTTCTGTTTATCCAGATATTATTGAGAAATTTAAAAATATTAAAATCGAAGCTGATAAAAGATTAGTTTCAATATTTAATCGTTCTTTCGACAAAGATATTTTTTTTGAAGATGGATACTATTCCGAGAGTTCTAAAATATCAGAGTTTAAAAATGTAGTATATGCTGGAAGTATGGTCAGGTTTTTTAGAAAAAGAAAAAATGATTTCAAAAATAAAAAATTTTTATTAGCTAGAAAAGAAATAATAGATAAGTATAAAAAAATATTATCAAGTTCTAATAAAAAACTTAAAGTAGGTATTTCATGGAAAAGCATTGTAAATATCTATGGAAATTTAAAATCGCTTTCTATAAGTGATTTTATGCCTTTATTTACTGATGATAGAGTGATTATAAACTTACAATATGGAAATATTGAAGGAGATAAACAATATATTTCGAGTCAAAATAAATATCTAAAGACATTTGATGATTTAGATCTATTCAATGATATTGAATCTTGTATGGGTTTGTTAAAAAACTTAGATTTATTTATAACTGTGAGTAATTCAACAGCACATTTTGCAGGGGCTCTTGGAATACCTACTATACTCATATGTCCTAAAAAATCATCTACATATTATTATTGGAACACTCGTGATGGCTCGTCGATTTGGTATAAAAATGTAAAAGTTTTAGGAATAGAAATTTCAATAAATGAAACTATTGAATATATTAACAAGATTGTAAAAGAAAATAACAAATTTGATTTTTCAAATAATTAAAATTTCTAAATTTTATTTATCTACTGACTAAATTTTTTTGAAAGATAGTCATCTCTTTCTTCAAGCCACTCTTTGGCATATTCAACATCTTGCCATTCAGAAAACCATGGTCCACCTCGAGTATAATGAACGGCAAAAGGTTTTAGGTTATTATGACCTGATGTCCAGCCCTCTAACCAATTCCATCTTTCATCTAGAGATCCAATTTCTTCATCTTGACACCATTTGAATTGATGGAGATATGCTCCAGTTTCTTTATTTACTTTTTCAACTGTAAGACTTTTAGTACTAGGATGAGCACAATTGTATAAAATAAAACTGGACCAATTTTTTCTTGGATATATCGTTTGTTTCTGACCATCCATCTTATGTCTCTCTTTGGGAGTATAATCATGTTGAACACAGTAAACTGCTTTAGTTTCATCTAAACTATTTAATAAATTTGAAACATCATCTAAAAAAATAAAATCACAATCACAAAAAACTGCCCAGCCTTGAAAATTCATAAGTTTAGGAACTAAAAATCTTGAATAAGTAAATTGTGTAGAAGCTAGTGGATCGACATCTCTAGTATAGAGATTTTTAGCTATAAGTTCGTCTAATTTTAAAGAAGTAATATTTATATCAATGCTAGAGTGTTTTAATAATGAATGTTTACATACTCTATAAGCGATGTCCTCTTTGGAATCATACCCAATAAAGAAATTAAGTTTCATATTAAATATTATTTTGTCTTAACATTTTAGTAGATGTCCAAACAAGAGAATTAAATTTTCCAGAATTTGATAAACTACTCCACTCATCTTGAGTTTGATTTGTAATTCTACAAATCCATGTATCTTCCATACCAGCATTTTCAGCTCTCATTATCCAAGCATCACTTTTCTGTTTATCACTATTTTGTCCTAGTTCTATGTCTGACATAAGGTAACAGATTTCTTTTGATGGATTAGCCCCGATCATACCTAAAATATTTTCTCTAGCTAAGTCCCAGTTCGAATTTTTTATAGCAAAATATACTAAAAGTTTTTTTGATTCTTCTGAATTTAGATTATTTTTAACTAAATCATTTATAAATTTTAGTTCACTTAAATTATTCTGAATTAATATTTTTGTTATAATAGATCTAAGTAAAGAACTTTGGTTTAAATTCCAATACTTCTTAATTTGTTTACTTAGATTTCTTTTATTGTTTAGGTTAGAAAGAATATCTAAATGTAATTTTATATATGGAGGAAAGTTTTTCTTCAATTCAATTGCTTTAAGAATATTTTTTAAAGCATCTCTTATATCACTGTCAGATTTTATTTTTGCTATCTCATAATACCCAATTGATTTATTTTCAATAAGATCATTTTTGTTTATAATTTTATTTGAGAATGCTTTTTCTGATAATATAATTAGTTGAATCCAATTCTTTGTTTTGGCAGCAATAAATATTAATGTTTCATAAAGCTTTTCAATATTAGGGTTTAAAGAGAATAATTTTTCTCCATATAAAAAAGCATGGTGATAGTCATGATTTTTTAAATTTTGTTCCATTAACCCTCTGTAACCTAGTGCTTCTGTTTTTTTTGATTTAATCATATCTTCATAGACATTATTTAATTCTGGAAATTTTTTCTCTATCTTTAAAACCTCAGACTTTAATAAAAGAGATAAAGAGGGGTCATCTTTTAAATAAAAAATCATTTTTTTATGAGATTTTATTGCAGATTTATTGTCTTTATTTGCCACTGCAATCATTGCATCGACAAAGTGTAAGTAACCTTTTTCAATTTTATAATATTTATTTTTTAGAATATATTTACCTAGTGAAAGTCTTGATCGAAAAAATAAATAAAGCACCAAATATAATAGAGAAATAAAAGATAAAAAAACAACAGCAAATAAATTTGAAGAAAAGGAATATTTTAAATTTCCTATATCTAAGGATACAATAAATGGATTGGTAAAAATAAAAGTGAGCGCTATGATTAATAATAAAAACTGTAATACAAAAATTGAAAATCTATACATTATTTAATTTTGATATTTCTGTAATAAAATTTTTAAAGTTATTCATTTCATTTAAAGATACTTTAAAAAAAACTTTATAATTATTTATCCTACTAATACTATCATAAGCTTTTGTTATGTTTCTATTTTTAATAAAAAATTTAGTTTCCTCTAGTATTAAAATTTTTTCATCAGAGATAATATTTTCTGAAGATGGGGAAAGATTTATGTACGGTAAAAAAATTTTGTTAAACAAACTATTGTTTTCGTTCACAATATTTTTCAAATATAAATTAACTTCATCATTAAATTGACTTTCTAAAAATAAATGACCTTTGTATTTATTTCTTTTTAGAATTGATAATTTTTCCAAAATAGGATTTTTATTATTATCTAAAATTGTTTCAAGATATTTGAGTTCTCTATCAAAATCCATATTGTTTTCGTATTTGATTTTTATTAACTCAACTACTTCTTTAATAGATTGATTTACTAACTCAGGATTAATATTGGGCTGATCTTCAATATTTTTATTTTTTATAGAAGAAATCTCATAACTTAGAGAATTGAAATTCTTATTTAAATTTTTAATACTTTCGTTAATTGACGTCAAATCAACTTTTGATTCTTTATTAGAATTTTCTTTAATAAGTTTTTCAATATTTGTTAAAGCTTTTTTTGTTTCTAATATTTCTTTAGATATATTTTTAATAAATTCAGAATTTTCATTAATATTTTCCCTTAGTTCATTTTCTAATTGAGTCTGAAGTTTGGATACCTCATCTTCATTTTGATAATTCATATAGAGAAGATAAATTAAGAATAAAACACATAATAAAAGAATAAAACTTAATGTAAATTTAGAAAAAACATAAAAACTATCAAAAACTTTTTTCATAGTCTTTTTTAGCATTATTAGTTTGTTGTTTAATAGTATAAAATACTGTAACAAAAAAATATGCTTGTATTTGCTGCAGAAACTTCTTGCGACGAAACATCAGTATGTCTAATGAAAAATAACTCTATTGTAGAACATATTACTTTTTCTCAGGAAATTCACAAAATACATGGTGGGGTTGTTCCAGAGTTAGCTTCAAGATCACATTTGGAAAAAATACAAAGTATAACAAATGATTTATTTAGTAATAAAAAAATAGAACCAAAAGAGATAGATGTTTTTACTGCTACTTGTGGACCCGGACTTATAGGCAGTTTATTGGTTGGCTCAACTTTTACCAAATCTTTAGCAATTTCTTTTAACAAACCATTCATTCCAACTAATCATCTTGAAGGACACATATTGTCTACAAGTTTTAATAACAATATTAAATTTCCAAATCTCATCTTGCTTTTAACAGGAGGTCATACTCAGATTTATTTGATGAAAAGTGAGAATGAAATAGAGCTATTGGGTCAAAGTGTTGATGATGCAATGGGAGAGGCTTTTGACAAAACAGCAAAATTAATCGGTCTGTCATATCCTGGTGGTAGTGAAATTGAACAACAAGCGCTTAAAGGGAATGAGAACAAATTTGTTTTACCAAAACCATTAGTTAAAGAAAAAAATTTTAATTTTTCATTTTCTGGTATTAAAACAAATGTAAATCTTTTAACAAAAAAAAATAAAATTGATAAAAATTTTGTAGAAGATTTGTCAGCATCATTTCAAAAAAATATTACTGAAATTCTTATTGAAAAGTTAGAAAGAGGGTTAAAAATATTAAGTTCTGAAAATAAAAATATAAAATCAATTTCTGTAGTAGGAGGAGTGTCAAATAATAAATATATTCGAAGTAAAATAGAAAATTTTTTCGTCGAGAAAAATATTGAAATTTATTATCCTATAAAAGAAATGATGGGAGACAATGCTGCAATGATTGCATGGACATGTATGAAATTTTATAAAAAAGACAGAAATGATTTATTTTTTAAACCAATGCCTAGATTAGGAGTAAGAAGTGTATTATAAAATTAATCTTGTAAAAAATTTGAATTAAAGAATATTAAAATGAAATATTGGTTGATGAAATCTGAACCTAATGCATGGTCTTGGGATAATCAAGTCAAAGAAGGTACATCGATGTGGGATGGAGTCCGAAATTATCAAGCTAGAAATAATTTAAAAAAAATGAAAAAAAATGACTTATGTTTTTTTTATCACTCAGTAACAGAAAGAAATATTGTTGGTATTCTTAAGGTTGTTAAAGAATATTACCCAGATCCTACTGATAAAACAGAACGTTTTGTTGTGGTTGATGTTAGAGCAACAAAAAAATTAAGAAACCCAGTCTCTCTCGATCAAATAAAAGAAAATAGTAAGTTAAAAGATATTGCTCTTGTTAAACAAAGCAGACTGTCAGTGATGCCTTTAAAAAAAACTGAATGGGATATAATAATTAAAATGTCAAATTAGCTTAAAATAAATAATTACTTGTTGATATTTAAATAATTAAGAATTAGTCTCTTAATATGGAAATTAAAAAAGAATGGCTAGAATGTGCAATAGTTAATGAAGAAAAATATTCTTCAATGTATGATCATTCTCTTCGAAATAATGATGAATTTTGGGCTGAGCAAGCGCAAAGGGTGGATTGGGTATATAAGTTTACAAAAATCAAAAATGTAAAATTTTCTAAAAATGATGTAGGCATTAAATGGTTTGAAGATGGTGATCTAAATGTATCTTATAATTGTATAGATAGACATGCTAAAAGTAATCCTGATAAAATCGCAATAATTTGGGAGGGTGATGAACCGAATGAAACAAAAAAAATAACTTACAAAGAACTGTTATTAAATGTATCAAGAGCAGCAAATGTACTTAAAAAAATTGGTGTTAAAAAAGGTGATAGAGTAACCATATATTTAACAATGATACCTGAGTTAGCATTTATAATGTTAGCTTGTGCAAGAATTGGAGCTGTACACTCAATTATATTTGGAGGTTTCTCCGCAGAATCTATTGCTGGTAGAATTAAAGATTGTAAATCAGAGTATATTGTAACCGCTGACGAAGGAGTAAGGGGTGGTAAAACTATTCCTTTAAAATTAACAACAGATAAAGCATTGGAAACATGTCCTAATGTTAAGAAGTGTTTAATTATTAAAAGAACAAATAAAGAAATAGAATTGATAAAAGATAGAGATTTATTCTATGATGATGTTCTTAAAGAAGTTAATGATTTTTGTGAACCAGAAATTTTAAATGCTGAAGATCCATTATTTATTTTATATACATCAGGATCAACAGGTAAGCCAAAAGGGGTAATGCATACATCAGGTGGTTACATAGTTTATGCTTCAATGACTCATGAATATATTTTTAACTACAATGATGGCGATATATATTGGTGCACTGCGGACATAGGATGGATAACTGGTCATAGTTACATTATTTATGGACCTCTTTCTAATGGAGCTACGACTTTAATGTTTGAAGGAGTTCCAAACTATCCAGACTTCTCAAGATTTTGGCAAATAGTTGATAAACATAAAGTAAATATTTTTTATACAGCCCCAACTGCAATTAGAGCTTTAATGAGAGAGGGCGATGATTACGTAACTAAAACTAGTAGATCATCATTAAAGCTTTTAGGAACAGTTGGTGAACCCATTAACCCAGAAGCATGGAAATGGTACTTTGAAGTTCCAGGTAATTCAAATTGTCCAATTGTTGATACTTGGTGGCAAACTGAAACTGGAGGGATATTAATATCTCCTCAAACTGGTGCTATAAAATTAAAACCTGGTTCAGCTTCAAAACCATTTTTTGGTATTGAACCATGTATTGTAGATAAAAATGGTAAAGAACTAGAAGGGGAATGTGAAGGAATGTTATGTATGAAAAGATCATGGCCTGGTCAAATGAGAACAGTTTATGGTGACCATAAAAGATTTATTGATACATATTTTTCACAATTTGATGGAAAATATTTTACTGGTGATGGATGTAAGAGAGATGAAGATGGTTACTATTGGATTACTGGTAGAGTCGATGATGTAATTATTGTTTCTGGTCATAATCTAGGTACAGCAGAAATAGAAAGTGCTTTTGTTTCTCATAAATATGTATCTGAAGCAGCGGTAGTTGGTTATCCTCATGATGTCAAAGGTAATGGCTTATATTGTTATGTTTCCTTAAAAGTCGGTGTAGAATCGTCAGAAGATTTGGAATTAGATTTAAAAAAAACTATTAGAGAAAAAATTGGTCCAATTGCAACACCCGATTTTATACACATCACTGCAAGTTTGCCAAAAACTAGGTCGGGCAAGATTATGAGAAGAATTTTAAGAAAAATTGCTTCCAATGATTTTGATAATTTAGGAGACACATCAACACTAGCAGACCCGTCAGTTGTGAATGATTTGATTGATAATAGAAAAAATAAATAAAAACTATTGAGGCTCCCAGTGCTTTAAACATCTGGGTTCATAAATATTTGCTGCCCCAACTTGCGTTCTTTCACCACCTGATGTTTTTCTAAAAGTTTTGGTTGCCTCCAAACCACATACATTGCAAAAACCATAAATCTTTACTATTTTATCAGACAATCCTAGTAACATCGAAGATGTTTCCCAAGGCTTTCCTCTTGAGTCTTGATCTAGACCTGCACAAACAACATCTATACCTTTATTCAATATTATTTCTACATTACTTAATGTATCTTTTGTATCCATAAACTGAATTTCGTCTAAGAAAACCATATCAACTGCGTTTTTATCAAAAGTAAATTTTTTTAATGTTGTTTTCCAATCATTCATTGCGTAACACTCGTGGCTCAAATCATTATGGGTGATAATTTTTTCATTAGAGTACCTGTTATCAATACTAGGTTTAATTACTATAATTTTTTTATTTTGATGTTTTGCCCATAGAATTCTCTTAAGTAATTCACTTGTTTTACCTGCAAACATTGCCCCAACGATTGTCTCAAGATTTCCTCGCATAACTCAATATATTTTATTTTTATTATTTATTATATAGTTATTTCAAATAAATATAAATTTATGAAGTAATGATCAAAGGCGTAAAAATAAGATTTGAAATTCATAATATATTATTTTCAATTTATAAATTTAATAAAACACTAAATAATTCTTTAATTAAAAAACAAATTAATAAACAAAAAAAAGAAGATGTAGCTTTTTTACACAACGTAACTTTAAACTCAATGAGGTTACATTTACATTGTTTAAAAATAATAGACAAATTTATAAAAAAAAAATTAAGAGATCAGGAGAAAATCTTATTAATTAGTGCAATAACCCAAATTGTATATTTAAACTTTAAGGAATATGCAGTCATAAATTGTTCGGTTGAAATAGCAAAAAAACTAAAATTATATCCTGGTCTTATAAATTCAACTTTAAAAAAAATAGCTAGAAGTAAAAATGATTTGAAACAAATCAAAATTAATTTTAGTGATTTACCTTTATGGTTTCAGAAAAAGACTACTTATTTGACTGATAATGAAAAAGAACAATTTTTAGAAAATTTTCATAAGGAACCAAACATTCACATTGTTTTTAAAGATAAAGAAAGGTTAAAGAAATTTGATGCTAAGTTATTTAAAACATCGTTATTATCTGGTTTTTTATTGGATGAAAAAAATTTTCAGAATAGAAATTCTTTTGTTAAAGGTGATTGGTGGGTACAAGATTTTAGTTCCTTTCTTCCATTGTATAATTTTAAAGAAATGAATAAAAAAAAGGTAATTCTTGATGCCTGTGCTGCACCAGGTGGAAAATCTTTTCAAATTTTATCCAAAAAACTTAATGTTGTCTTGAATGATAAAAACAAAAATAGAATTCAAACTCTTAAAACTAATTTAAAGAGACTCAAATTAAGCGCCAAAATTTTAAATGAAGATTTTATTCAATTAGACAATAAAAGACTGTATGACATAGTTATAATTGATTCTCCTTGTTCTGCAGTGGGAACAATAAGGAGAAATCCAGAAATATTTTTTAAAAACAAAGGTCCTGATTTTGACAAACTGCTTTCTTTACAAGAAAATATGTTAGAAAAAGCATCATTCTTATTGAATACAAACGGATTTATAATTTATATGACTTGTTCTTTTTTACAGATTGAAACCGTTAATCAAGTTGAAAAATTCCTTAAACTAAATAATAATTTTATTCTCTCAAATTTCAAATTAAAAGAAAATAAAAAAAATTATTCAAAATTTATTAAAAATAATTTTATGATAACTGTCCCTGATGTAATTTTTGACTATAATATTGATGGATACTTTGCAGCTTTTCTAAAAAAATTAAAATGATTTTAATAATAAAGAAAATAATATTTATATTTATAACTTCTAAGTTTAATTCAAAGAAAAATTTATCTTATTTAGATTTAAACTTTAGGAAAATAGATTTTACAAATCACAATAAAATTAAATCATTTATTTTTAAAAAAAATTTTTATACTTACAAAAATAAAAATATTCATAGTTTTGATTTTTTAAATTTCTCAAATAAACTTGGTGGTAAAATGGGTATAAATTTATCAAAAAAAGTAATCTTTAAGTGGCATAAATTATACAAAAATAAGTTAGGCTTTCCTTGGGTAGAAGATTTATCATCTAAAAGACTGATAAATCTTTTGTATAACTATGAATATATAAATTCCCCATCAAAAGAGTATGATAAGAGAAAATTAGATTTTATAATCTATTTTCATATTCAAAGAATTTTATTTGATTTCAAATCGAAAAAAATAACAGAATTTACTTCATTTGATTTAATAGCATACTTGTTGTCTTGCTCTCTCCTAAAAAAAGTCAATAAAACAGAAATCGATTATATTAAGTTTGTTGTTGATAAACAGATTGATAAAATTGGCATGCATAAAAGTTATAATTTCTTGGAGCATTCCAAGTTTGTAAATAATCTTGTCGAAATAAAAAATATTTTACTTTTTTTTAAATCAAAAAAATCAAATGCGTTTGATGAGGTAATTCTTAAAATGACATCAATATTAAATGAATATTTTCATTTAGATGGTTCTCTAGCTCTATTTAATGGTACTAATAATATCTATACAAATAATATCTACAAATCTTTAAACAAAGAGAGTTATTTAAAAAAAAGAGAATTTTCAAACATCAATAATGGAATTGCATTTTACTCAGATAAAAATAAAAAAATTTTTTTTGATGTGGTACAGCCCAACTCGGATATGATTAGTTCTAACTTGAGTGCTGGAACTCTATCAGTTGAATTAAGCGGTTTTGGAGAGAAAATACTTACAAATTGTGGAGCCTCAGAAAGTTTTGGTAAAAATCCTGAATATTTGAGGTATAGCGCCGCTCATTCTACTATTATTTTACAAAATACTAATATTAGTGAAATAAAGGAAGACAACCCGCATATTAAATTTCCCCAATTAGTAGCCTTTAGAAAAGAAGCTAATGAACAAGAAGAGGTATTTGAAGGATCACATAATGGATATTTAAAAAAATTTAATAAAATAATCAAAAGAAGATTAATTATTTATAAAAATAAAAATAAATTAATGGGTGAGGATAGTTTTATTTCCTATAAAGATATCAATAATAGGTTGATCTACCACATTAGATTTCACCTAGCAAATGAAATGATTTTAAATTTTACAAATAATAAAAAAAATATAATTTTAAAAACAAAAATGAACAACATATGGCTATTTAAAAGTAATTCAGAACTTATAATAGAGGATAGTATATTAGTTGACAATAATATTACGAAACCAACTAAACAAATTGTGATTAAAGGTGTATTATCAGATAAAAAGATTACAGAAAAATGGTCCTTAGAAAAAATCTAAAAAATAAATTTGCTTTAATATCCGTATTTGAGAAAAAAAATTTAAGGTATCTCTGCTCAAGCTTAAACAAATTTAATTACAGTTTTATATCTACTGGATCTACTGGAAATAAAATTCGTGAATTGGGGTTCAGATGTAAAGATATTTCAAAACTCACAAATTTTAAGGAAATGTTTGGAGGTAGAGTTAAAACATTGAATCCATTAATATATAGTTCATTACTTTACATTAGGGATGATAAAATTCATAAAAAACAGTTTCAATTGTTAAACATGCCTGAAATAGATATTGTAGTAGTTAACTTATATCCGTTTAGGAAATATTTGAAAAAAAATAATAATGATCAAATTATTGAGATGATAGATATTGGTGGGCCAAGTTTATTAAGAGCTGCAGGAAAAAACTTTAAGTACATAACGCCAATAATTGACATTATGGATTATAAAAAATTAGTAACAAATTTGAGCAAAAATAAAGGAGAAACTGACATTATTTTTAGAAAAAAAATGGCTCTTAAAGTTTTTAAACAAACAGCACAATATGATAAAATTATTTCTAATTGGCTAAATGAAAAGTAAAAACGGTAGAATAAAATTAAGGTATGGAGAAAATCCAAATCAAAAAGGTTTTTTAATTAGTGATAAAAAAAATTTAGTTTTTAACTATCAGATTAGTGGAAAGCAAATAAGTTATAATAATCTAATTGATCTTGATAGTGGATTAAAATGTTTAAAAGAATTTCTTGAACCTACTTCTATAATTCTAAAACATACAAATCCTTGTGGTGTAGCTTCAGCAAAAAATATTGAGCTTGCTTTTGATAAATCCTATGAAAGTGATCCTAAAAGTGCTTTTGGAGGAATAATTTTGCTTAATAGAAAAGTAACTTCTAGTCTTGCAATGAGAATTCACGCAAATTTTTTCGAAATGATTGTTGCTTTAGATTTCGACCGAGATGCGCTTAATATTTTAGAAAAAAAGAAAAATTTGATAATACTAAAAATACCCAATATAAAAAAAATAACCCTTGAATATAGATCGACTTTATTTGGAGATCTTTATCAAACTGCTGATTTGGTTCCAATTAATAGAAAATTTTTGAGTTTGGTTTCAAATAAAAAGGGTTCAGCTAAATCAATTGATGATTTAATTTTTTCATTGAAAGTTGCAAAACATTTAAAATCAAACGCTATTGTTTTATCTAGAAATAAACAAACCTTAGGTTTAGGCCATGGTCATACAAACAGGGTAGATGCATTATATCATGCTATTAAAAATATGAATAAGTATTTTAATAAAGGTATTTTTGTTTGTGCTTCAGACGGTTTTTTTCCTTTTGTAGACAGTATAAATCTACTCAATAAGAATGGATGCAATGCTGTAGCACAGCCTGCAGGCTCAATAAATGATAATGTAGTAATTTCTTTTTCAATAAAAAATAAAATATCGTTGTATTTCACAAAAAACAGACTCTTTAAACATTGAATAAAAAAAATAAAATTCCAAAATATTTAAAAATTTTAATCAAAGATTATCCTAAAATTACATCAGGTAGAAGAAATTTTGATCAACATAATTATAGAATTATTAAAACAATAGAAATAATTAAGAAATATTTTAAGTTTAAAGAATAGATCGCAATTAACTAGAGATATTATTTAAAATATTTTCCCAAGCTTCTCCAGTTTCTATCTCTTTAAGGGTCCACTGACCATATGCTAAATTATTAAAAATTTTATAGTCTATAATAGGATTTTCTATGTTTTGTATTTTACCTATGTGACTTAAGGTTTTGTCTGTAAAGTATGAGGGAACACCGTTATACATTGCTATAAATCCAGCTGTAGATTGCAAACTTACAAATGCCCACGCATCTTTTAATAATAAATTTAATGGCTTTTTTGACAATTTATTATGAACTACAATTCTTCTATCAGAATATTTTTTAACTAATCGTGTTGTTTCTTCAGTCCACTTAGGCACGTTATACATTTTTTTCATAGTTTCGGATGGTTCAGAAAGGATTATATAACTACCTGTTTTTTTTTGATCCAGTATTTTTAAATTTAGTTTACTTAGTCTATCACTTGGGAAATTACCCTTACCATTGTGTATAAAGTTATTGTAAACAATTCTAAAGTAACCATCCATATTTTTTACTTTAGTTAATTTATTTTCAAATATTCTTTCTGATTGATTAAAATAACCATGATCCATATAATAAAAATTTTTAACTTTATTAATTACTTCAAGAGTTCCCCTTAGTACTCCATAAGTTGCTATAGTTTTATCAAATTCCTTAAAATTTTTTACATGGCACAAAAGAGAGTCAGAACCTATTGCAAAATTATAACATAGGGTTCTGTTCATTATATGGTCTGTATAAATGACTATGGGTTTTTGCATTATATTAAGTTTGTAAACTAATAAATTATTTATACTAAAACTAAACACTGAATAAAGATATCTCATTATTTTTAAAAATTATTTTACTTCTGAATTAGCTTAGATTTCTCTAAAATGTATCCTCTTTTTTTTTATAAAAATTTAATAGAGTTTTTTTATAACTTAAATTAAGTATTATTAATTCTACGCTTTGATATGAAAACTCACGAATAAGTGATATACACCTTCCTGCTGAAGTAAGTGATCTAAATTTAACTAAATAATCAGACTTATTAGATCAGCAATTGTGCCAATAATTAACTTTTTATAGCATCCTGTAAACTTTCAAATTTCCTAATTCCTATCATGCCCGGATACAAAAAAATTTAAATACTTTCCAGAATCTCAATTTTCAAAGCTAAGAAGAAGTGTTGATGAGATGATTTTAATTTTTCTAATCAATTAATATCCATATTTCAAAATCCATTTATTCAGTTTGGATTTATGTTTACTTATTTTTTTATAATTTTTCCATCTTCCTATAGAGCTTTGATATAATGGGTTTATAACTTGGTTATAACTGGGTGTGGATATCTTTGATCTGTTTAATGCTGTTAGGTGGAATTTTTCAAGTTTTGCTTCATATTCCAATCCTAAAAACTTAAGTAAACACGTAATTTCATGTTTGAAATTATTTACAATATCTTCATACTTTGCAATTTTATATTCAAAATTAATTTCCTTTTCGTAGATTTCAAATAGACTAAAGACATTGTTATAAAAATCAATGGTATTATCAATTTTTAAGAAATTTATCATTGAATCATTGATTTTGAAAGATGTAAAAAAACAGCTTGTAATGACATCGCATGGATGGCGCATTGCAAGAATAATTTTTGCGTTAGGAAAAATAATTTTTATAAATCCAAGTTCAATAATTGACAAAGGCAATTTATCAATTATAATTTTATCTTCATCAAGTTTATTTAAAATTATTTTTTTTAAATAATTTTGTCTAATATAACTTTTTTCAGACTCAGTAATTTTCAATAGATTTGTTAAATTATTATTTTTTCTTTTAAAAAAATCATGTCTAAGATTTAATAGTAAAGGTTCTTCCTCTAAGACTTTAATTTTCGAATGAGATCTTAGAATTGTATCTAATAATGTTGTTCCAGATCTTGGAAATCCCACCAAAAAAATTAGGTTTTTGTCTTTATTATAATTTTTACTACTAATTATCTTACTAAGATTTTTTTTAACAAAAAAATGCTTATATTTTTCTATGGTATCTATAATATTTCTTTTGTTATATTTCTTATTTTCATTAAGATTTAACAAAATGCTGTTTCTTTTCTCAATGTTATTATATGCTTCATTATATTTCTTCAATTTTTCATTATTTTTTGATTCAAGATTTAGGAGTCTTATTTGGAAATTTTTATTGTTCTTAAATGCGGTGTCTAAATTTGAGTTTAAAATAAAGTTTGCTGACTCTTGGAACTTATTTTCCCTGTTGAGTCTAAGACTTTCAAAAAAATTTAATATATTTTTTTGATCTGTATTTTTAAAATTTTTGTAAGCAGACTCAATGAGTAACTTTAGACTTAATATATCATTTGTGATTTCATATAAATTTAATAAATTTATATAAGCATCAAAATAAAAGATATCGCATAAAATAGAATTTTTATAAGATTGTTTTGCCTCATTAAAATTTTGTTCAGCTTCATGAAATTGTGCATTTATAAAGAATAAGTATTTTTTATCTTTTCTAAAAATGTTATTTGATAATTTAGTTATTTCAATTAATTTGTTAAAATCTTTTCTGAATTTAAATTTAAAACAAATTTTTGCAGCTTGATTGGAAATATCTTCATCAAATATATTTTTTAAATAATCAATTAATAACTTTATAGATTTATTAAATTCGTTTTGTAAAATGTATATATTTGAAAGGTTTATATAGGCTTTATTATTTTTATTATTTAGTTCTATGGCATTTAAAAAAGATAATTTTGCCTCATCGAGCTTTCCTTTCCTTGCTTTTTTAATACCGTCATGAATTAATGCTTCATAGTTATCGTTATTTTTTGACATTTTCTATTTACTAAAAAAATTTAAAATATATTTTCTCTTTAAATAAGTCATGTCTAATCCTAATCTTTTCTTTTCAACACCTGTTTGGGTTTCCAAAATAGATAATTATAAAGAAACCAATGAAGAAATATATCATTACATTAAAAAATTACATAGTGCAGACGACAAAGGAATAATTAAAAGTAATGTCAAAGGATGGCACTCTAATGATTTTAATATGAAAGATAAAAACGTAACTGATTTTATTCGTTTGGTTTCACCGTATATCAACAGGGCCTTAAATGATATGAATTGGGATATATCTAAACAAACAGTTGAGATATCAAGTATGTGGGCAATAATAAATATTGGAGGAGCTTCTAATTCAAGACATCACCATGGAAATAGCAGTATAAGTGCTGCTTATTATGTAAGAGCGCCTAAAAATTGTGGTGAAATAGTTTTTTATGATCCTAGACCTGCCCCAATATATTTTCATCCTTTATCAACGAAACCAAACAGTTTAAATGCTATGGTAAATGCAGTAGGTCCTGTGGAAGGTGGATTAGTTCTCTTTCCTAGCTATTTGGATCATTCAGTAAATCCTAATCTCAGTAATGAAGAAAGGATTGTTATAAGTTTTAATATAAATTTAATTAGGAAATAAACATTCTTATTTCGCAGTCCTTTCGGTTGTGGTGAAAAGTTAGAAAAGCTCTACTATCTTAAGTGCAACTTTTAATTTATTTGTTAATTCTTTATAAGTAAAATAACTATTTTTTTAAAAAAATTATAACATTTTTTTTTATATTAATTATTTAATTTTCAACCTTATTCAATATAACTTAATTAACAAATATGTCTAAAGAAGCAATTGAATTTAAATCTTTGCACAAAGATATTAAATACGAAAACTTAAGCTTAACTCAGCTAAATAAATTTCCACCTCATAATGGAGTCTATAATTTTAAGATTTCAAAGACATCTTTTTTTATGCTTAATATAATTAATGACGACTCTTCTGTAGTTAAGCATTTTTGGAGAGGGTCTCATGATTTAAAAGAGTTAGACTTGTGGTTTGAAATTACAAAGGATGAGGGTGTAGTTATTGATGTAGGAGCACACACTGGGTTGTATACAATTACATCTTTAAAAGCTAATCCAAAAAATAGTGTTATTTGTTTTGAACCATATTTTATGAATTTATCAAGATTAATTACAAATTTAAGACTAAATGGATTTTCTAACAACGCGTCAACTATATTAGGAGCAGTTTCAAACTTTGATGGTAAATCAAACTTTAAAATAACTACAGAAAAATCTTATATGAGTAAAGGCGGTATGCTTAGTAAAAAAGGTCAAGAAACTAACGTTTATAAATTAAATACATTGTTTTTAAACAAGTTGGAAAAAAAACTAAATGCAATTAAAATTGATACAGAGGGTGAGGACTTTAAGGTACTGCTAGGAGCAGAAGATCTTATAAAAGAACACAAACCAAAAATAATTATTGAGGTCAGAGAGGAAAATAAAATAGATATAATAAATTTTCTAAAATCAAACTCTTATAAAATATATAACATTAATGATTTAAATAATGAGTTTGACTTTGAAAATAATAAAATTGAAAATGTAATTAACTTATACGCAATATTATAATTAAGCTATAGATGTTTAAAATATTAAAAAAATGTTTCAGTTTAGATATTTGGGAGGTTTATTAGTTCGAGCGAAGGATTTCGAACCACCGTTTCAAACTTGGAAATATTGCTAAGTACGAGTAAGACATTCAATTTCTTTTAAAAAATAATTATGTTTTTTGTTAAGATAATGAATAAATATAATGTTAAGCGTCGAGTGAAAAATTATTCTATATTAAGTTAAAAAGTTATAAGATTGCTAGTAATAAAAAACATTTAACATTTTATTAAAGTGTATAAAATCTAAAATTGAAATGTCAGAGGATAAATATTCAAGTAATTATTATGAAATAATAGAAAAATATAAAAATTTTCATATTAATGGAACAGAAAAGTTGTCAGGCTCTGCAACATTCCTTGGTTATTCATTAGTTAAATGGGTTCATAAAATAAGAGAGATAATTCATTCAAGTAACAGTAAAACACTTATTGATTATGGTTGTGGAAAAGCTTTGCTATATAACAACAAAATAACCTTCCCAAACCAAACATTTAAAAACATTCAAGAATATTGGGGTGTAGAAGATGTATTTCTATACGATCCTGCTGTTGAAAAATACTCTCTAATACCTATCAAAAAAGTAGATGGAATAATAAGTACTGATGTAGTAGAGCACATACCTGAAGATGATGTAATGGTATTCATCGATAATCTTTTTAAGCTGGCAAATAAGTTTGTGTTTTTAGTTATAGCTACAAAACCGGCATCAAAATACTTTGAAGATGGAAAAAATATACACCTATGTATAAAAACAGAAAAAGAATGGGGTATTATATTCTCTAAATTTAAAGAAAGTTATCCCAATATTGATCAATATATTTTTTTCAACAATAACTAATAACTTTAGATAAAATATAAAACCTATTTAATTAACAACTTAGTGTGACTTATCTGTGACTGAGAACTTATTATGATTTATTGTTTGTGTGTAAAACAGCAGAAACGTTGGAGTGGGCGAATGGATTTGAACCGAGCAGTATTACTAGTGAAAATGCTTTCAAAATATATGCCTTCAAAAACAAGACTAACTCTTCACTTATAATTTCTATAGTAAATAACTGTAAAATTTTATATTTTTAAATAATTTTGCAGTTTACAAATTCATAATCATCTAACATAATTCTAATATGATCTCCTATTTTTACAGTATGCAGAGAAAGAGGTGTCCCTGTAAGCACCAAATTTCCTGGTTTTAAGGATAATCTATTTTCAGTTAATTTATTTTTTAACCAACAAATTGACTCGGAAGCACCTCCAGAAGTGGCCCATAAGTTACCTTTATCAACTAAATTATTATTAATTTTTATGGAGAGAGATTTATATTTAGACCAATCATTAATTGGTTTAAAATTACTTTTATTACAAATAATAATACCAGCATTAATTGCGTTATTGGAAATAAGTTCAGAGAGAGAGATTTTTTTTGCGCGAAACACAAAATTATGAAGTTCTATTACAGGAAATGCTAAAACGATTTCTAAATTTTTTCCAACAATAACAGCCATTTCTCCTTCAATAGATAAATTAGTAAAATTTTTGTATTCTATTTCTTTACCACATGAGTATATCTCACTTTCAAAAATATGTCCGTATATAGGTCCTGAAAAACCAAATTGTTCAACAACACCAGTACCTGTACACCCTACTTTAAAACCTGAAACAATATCACCATCAATACATCTTAGTTTAGTGTATTCTAATTGTATAGAGTACGCATCCTCAATACTTAATTCTTTCTTATTTTTAGCAAAGAAAGTTCCAGGGGTATTTGATTGATAATCTTTCCATTGCATTTTTGCTATATCTTTAATTTTTATCATGTTTGATTATAAATTATAGAAAAAGAATAATATAACAGTTTATAAAAATGAAAATAAATTTAATATTAGTAAAAGAAAAAAAATCGAACCCTTGACTTCAACCTTTGCAAGGTTAGGATTAGATTATTGTTTTTGAAGGAATTTCTCGATTATAAATTATTTTAAGCTTTTATGTCACACTCTTGGCACAATAATAACAAGAAAGCTTAAAAAAATTAATTCTAAGCTTTAAATAACCTTTTTTACCTGATGTATATGGATAATTAGTGCCTATATTATTAATATGGAATATTTGTCTAAACATCATAAACCAAAAAATTCTAGTGATAAAATTGCATTGGCATTTACTAAATTCTTAAGATTTCTTGCTGATACTTTTTTTAGAAAAAAATACGGTCATAGAGCAGTCGTTTTAGAAACAGTTGCAGCTGTGCCGGGTATGGTTGCAGGTATGTTAATACACCTTAAGTCTTTACGAAAAATGCAAGATGATAATGGTTGGATTAAAACATTACTTGATGAAGCTGAGAATGAAAGAATGCATCTAATGACATTTATTAAAATCGCTCAACCAACACTCATTGAAAGAATAATAATTTTACTAGCACAGTTCATATTTATAATTTTTTATTTAATCATATATTTATTATCACAAAGAACTGCTCATAGGATTGTTGGGTATTTTGAGGAAGAAGCTGTAATAAGTTACACTGAATATCTAAAAGAGGTAGAGGAAGGTAAAATCGAGAACGTTAAAGCTCCCGTAATAGCTATAAATTACTGGAACCTCCCCTTAAATTCTAAATTAAAAGATGTTATTAAAGTTATTAGAGATGATGAAGCTGGTCACAGAGATGTGAATCATAGTTTTGCAAATATACTTAATACCAAAAAGAAAAATTACAAAATTGATAATGAGAATAATAGCAAGAAAATTAGTAATTTGAAGATTTAGTAAAAAAGTTTTAATTTAAATAAAAAAATTAATTAATTCTAAATTGATAATAAATATAAAAAGAACAAATATTACATATGGTATCTGGAAAAAAAATAATTGTTTTAAAAAAACCTTTATCGATTAGATAAATAATATGTTCGTAGCAATGAATAGATTTAAGATTTTAATTGGTAAAGAAAACGATTTTGAAAAAGTTTGGAAAAATAGAGAAACACATTTAGATAAAGTTCCAGGGTTTCAAAACTTTAACTTGATTAAAGGTAAAACTACAGATGAATATACCCTATATGCCTCTCATAGCATATGGAATTCTGAAGAAGATTTCATTAACTGGACAAAATCAGAAGAATTTCGCCTAGCCCATAGAAATGCAGGGAGCAATAAACATCTTTATTTAGGTCATCCAGAATTTGAGGGGTTTACAAAAATATTATAAAATTTTAATGAAAAAAATTTTTATTGCTTTTGGTCATCATAATTATAAAGATTCTTTTAATTCAGCAATTAGAGATACTTTTATAGATGAAGCAAAGAAACTTGGTCATGAAATTGACTTGGTTAATCTCTTTGAGGAAAAGGAGCAACTTCCATTTTATAATCAAAATATAAACCCTCCTCCAAAACTTGTTCTTGAATACAGAAAAAGATTAGAAAAATGTTCTGTCATGATGTTAATCGGAAGTTGTCATAATTTAAGGCTTAATGCAATTCTAGAAAATTGGGTAGATTGGGTACTTCATCCTAAATGGTTTTTTTCGTATAAATCTCTCATACCAGGAAATAAATATTTTAAAAACTATGGGTACCCTGTTCCAGGAGCAATGAAGGGTAAGCTTGGAATTATTTCGATTACTTACGGGGGCCCAATGATTAGTTACCAAAATTTTTCGATTTTTGATAACATACCATTTAGAAGAATTAAGAAAGTGGTATTTAAATTAGGTGGTTTAAAAACAAAATATATTCGGTTTTATTCAGTTTTGCCAGATATGGAAAAAAAAATATTCGATAAGCATATGTTAAAAGTTAAGAAATTAGTTAGAAGTCTGTAAAACACTATTTTTTCTGTCACACTGGTGTCACAATAAGGATTTAAAATTAAAAAGTTTTAAAAAACGTAACAGACAAAAGAGAGAGTTTGTGGGGTTTATTGGAGCGGGCGAAGGGATTCGAACCCTCGACTTCAACCTTGGCAAGGTTGCGCTCTACCCCTGAGCTACGCCCGCATAAATTACACAATAACCACTTTAAATTTATAAGTCAATATTTGAGAAAACGATTTATTTAAATCTTCTTCTGTAGACAATATCAACAAGTAACATATGAGGAAGCGTTAAAGCAGCAAGTCCAATGAAAATTACTTTTAATATCGACTCATATAATGATAAATTTTGAATTAAATAGTAAACAATTCCTAAACCTCCAATCCAAGAAATTACTGTAAAAATTATTGTGGTATAAATTACAAAGTATTTATTTTTTAAATTTAAATAAATATTTTTAATAAGATGTTTTAAATGTTTGTAAGTGTGAAAAAAACAGAAATATATTGCAAAGCTCAGTAATGGATCAAAAAAATAAAAAATTAATAAAAGAAATAGAATTTCAATAATTCCTATACGCAATTTCTTTTCAAAGTAGGAGAGATAAATAAAATATACTATAGATAATAATGTTAAAGAATATGGGATGAAAAAATATTTTTGGATTGAATAAATATTATTATTTGTCAGATATTCAAATATCAAAAAAGATTGATCTTCGTTAAAAAATATTATTCCAAAAATAATGGTCATTCCATAAGTAAAACTTATAGAATACTTATATTTATTTACTTTAAAATTTGTCCAATCACATAATCCAAAATGGGCAATAGTCATTATAATAAATATCGTTAGAGAAATAATAGGAAAGTATAACCAAAATAAAATGACTAAAAAAAATAAAATTAAGTAGAAAATTATAAATTGTAGAAATTGAATTCTGTTACTAAAACCTACTAAAGAAGCAACTGCACCATCAAATGAACCATGCGGAAGACCAATGAAAAAAATTAATAAAAAAGAAATAATATTTAAAATTGTTAGGTCGGCTAACATATTATTTAAATAATTGTTTTATAAAAGGAAGCTTGGGCATACTATTTATAATTTTTAACTTAGTAAGTAAATTTGATTCACCCATCATAAAGCTTTGGAATTCATTTCCATTTAGATTAGATGCAAGATTTATAAATGACCTTCCATCTTCTCTGTTGTTTTTTAAAAAATTAATAAAAACTTTATCCATTTTTCTTTCTAAAAAATTATGGATATTCACATAATTTTTTTTTGAATTTTTTAACAATTGAATTTGTTTTATAAGAAATGAAAACGCATATCCAGTAGAGGGCTTGCACGCACCTCCTCTAATACCAATGTTGAAAATATTAGAATTAACTGATTTTTTTTCTTCTGCAAAAAACATTGGAATTACTCCTTTTTCTGAACTCTGTTCTTTAAATTTAATAATATTGTTTTCCTTCAAGTAATGATTTATTTTTTCTCTATACCAGGAACTGTGAAAAACATCTTTTGAAAAGACAGTCGATTCAACAAGGGCTTTATTGTGACTAAATGGTAGGATATACATAAAATGTAAAACATTATTTTCTTCCGTAAAGTGCATCAGGGTTAATTTATTTTCATCAAAAGTGTTATCTAACACAGAAATATTAATTCCAAAAAAATGTTGTAATAATTCACCCTTTTTTTCTTTTGCTGATCGTGAATCATATATATTTTCAGCGTAATATATTTTTTCATCAGCAGTGATTATTTTAAAGTAATTTTTTTCAGGATAATATTTGACAACTTGCTTGTTTATAATTTCTAATTTATTTTTTGTTTCTAAGCAAAATTTTTTCCAAGTTTTAAAACTAATGACACAATAGGGTTTGTCTAAACTTGTATGTGTTACGTCAATAATTTTGTTACCAATAGTCCATTTGTACCATTTTTTTTCAATAATTTTTTCAAAAGGCTTCATCCAATCTGTTAACCAGAAACCAAAAATATTATCTCTTTTGTTTATATCTTCACTTTCAAATGCAATGATTTCGTTAAAGCTTTCTCCATAAAGAATTTTATTTACAGCTAAACCACTAGGGCCTAAGCCAATTATTGCGGCTTTATAGATTTTCATTTGGGAGATTATCTCTAATTGTTTTATACTGATATTTCATAAAAGGGATAAAAATAAAAAATAAAATTGATTTAAATGTAATTAAAGATTTGTCTAATAAGGTTAAATATACTCTTTCTCTTAAGTATTTCTTTTTATTGGATTTAATCTTAATGCCAATACCTCTATAAATATTAGCCGCGATGAATATGCCTAGTCTAGTAGAAATAGGTATATACTTTAAACCAGCAAAACCATTTTCATAAAACTTATCTGAAAGGCCTATTACTTCATGAATTGCATTTGATATTCTTTCATCTTTTTCTGAACTTTTGTTATGAAGATCAGTTAAATTTTTTAATGATATATCAGGTATCCAATTAGCAGGTAAATATATTCTTTTCATTTTAGAATCTTCATAAACATCTCTTGCTATATTTGTAAGTTGCATTCCAATACCTAAATCAATTGCGGATCTTGCTGCCTTTTTATGTTTTACTCCTATAATTTTAGACATCATTAATCCAACAGTACCAGCGACATGATAAGAGTATTTTATAAGTTCTTCCTTGTTTTGAATTCTTATTTTTTTCTGATCCAAAATTAATCCCTCTATTAAATCTATAAAAATTAAATTGTTAATTTCATTTTTTTGCAAAAAAATATTTACTTTATTATTTTTATTAGACTTTATTTCTTCAATTGAATTTTTGAGATAGATAGTTTGGTCTTCACTATATTTATCAGCAATATCATCAAAATATCTACAAATTGAATAAAGTGTGCCAGCATTTTTTTTGTAACTTTTTGGTAAAAAAAAACTTGCCCAATAAAAACTTTTGCCTTCCTTTCTTAGATCAGCAGATGAATTGAGATTTAAATCAATCATTATTATTTTAATTCAGCTTTAATTATGTTTTCAACAACTTTAGCTGATGAAAGAACTCCTGGTATTCCAGCGCCTGGATGAGAGCCTGCTGCTGAAAAATATAGGTTTTTAATTTTTTTATCTTTGTTATGATACCTAAACCAAGCTGATTGTGTAAAGATCGGCGCTATAGAAAAACCAGCTCCGTGCATAGAATTGTAATCATTTTTAAAATCTTTAGGATTCATCCAAAAAACATCTGTGATACTCTTTTCTAAATCTGGCATAATTGTTTGTGATAATTCTTTAACTATCTTATTTTTAAGATTTTCTGATTCAATATCCCAGTCAATTTTGCCTTGTAAATTAGGTACTGGGCATAGAACATAAAAACTATCACAACCTTCTGGAGCAAATGATTTATCTGTTGCTGTAGGTCTGTGAATGTATAAAGAAAAATCATCAGATAAAATTTTATTTTTAAATATATCATGAAGTAAAGATTTGAATCTTTTAGTCATCCAAATGGTATGGTGAGCAACTTTATGGTATTGTTTTTTTGTACCAAAGAAAAGAACAAAAAGTCCCATTGAATACAATAAGTTTTTTTCTTTTAATACAGGTCTTCTTAAATTTTGTTTTTTTAAAAGTTTGGAGTAAACCATGGGTGGATCAGCATTACAAACAACTAAATCTATATTGGAAATTTCTTCATTGTTTGTTAATATTTTTGTTATCCTACCATTTTCAACAATAAATTCTTTTGCCTCTGTGTTTGTTTTAATTTTAATGCCACAATCAATCATTAATTGTTTTAATTCAGATACGATTTTACCAGTTCCACCCATACAAAAAAATACTCCCCATTTTCTCTCTAAATAATGAATTAAGGCGTAAATAGATGTTGTTGTGTGTGGATCACCTCCGACTAAAAGTGGATGGATTGAAAATGCTTTTCTAAGATATGGATTTTTTAGATAACTATTTACAAGTTGAGATACTGTAAAATAACTTTTCAAAATTATCAAATTAGGAATAACTCCTAACATTTTAAAAAAAGAAATAAATGGTTTGTCAGCTAATTGTGTAAACCCAACATCAAATATTTTTTTTGATTGATCTAAAAGTTTATAATATCCTTTTATATCTTTCTTATCAAATTTACTAATTTCTATATTAGTTTTTTCGACTGTAGAACAATAATCAAATGTTTTGCCATCATGAAAATAGTACCTATACCAAGGTTCAAGAGGAACAAAATTTAAATAATTTTCTCTTTTTTTTCCAAACAAACTAAACAATTCATCAAAAAGAAATGGTGCTGTTATGACCGTTGGTCCAGCATCATGTTTGAAACCATTTACTTCAAAAACTCTTGCTCTTCCTCCAAGCTCGTTTAGTTTTTCAATAATCGTTGTGTCATAGCCTAATTTTTTTAATCTTAAACTAATCGCAATACCTCCGAAACCGCTTCCTATAACTACTGCTTTTTTTCCCATTGTTAATTTTGTAATTGTATTTAAATACCTTATTTCTTAATAAATATAATATTATTTATGCTTACAAAGACAGATTTATTTGAATTACTTAGTGTAAAAAATAAAGATTTTCAAATTCATGATCATGATCCTTTATTTACTGTCGAAGATTCTGAAAATCTAAGAGGTGAAATTAAAGGGGCACATACAAAAAATTTATTTTTAAAAAATAAAAAAAATAATTTTTTTCTTTTTAGTTGTGATGAAAATGCAAAAGTTGATTTAAAGCAATTTTCTAAATCTATCGATGCTAAGAATTTATCATTTGCTAATGCTGGATATTTAGAACAATATTTGGGTATAAAGCCAGGATCAGTCTCACCATTTGCCCTTCTTAACGACAAAAATAATGTTGTTGAGTTTTACTTAGATGAAAAACTTTATAACAGTGAAATAATTAACTTCCACCCCCTAATTAATACAACAACTATAAGTATAAAGACTGCAGAGTTTATAAACTTCCTTCTTGAAAATAATAAAAAAATTTATATTTTTTCTCTAGATAGTTATAGTATAGTCAAATCTTTATGAGTGAGAATTCAAATATAATCGATGTTACTGAAGCAGAATTTAATGATCAGGTTATTGAGGCAAGTGAAAGCAAACTAATTGTTGTTGATTTTTGGGCTCCTTGGTGTGGTCCATGTAAACAATTAACACCAATTTTAGAAAAAATAGTATCAAAATCAGGAGATAAAATAACTTTAGTAAAAATTAATATTGATGAAAATCAACAAATTGCATCGCAATTGAGAATTCAATCAATTCCTACAGTCTATGCTTTCAAAGATAAACAAATTGTTAATGCATTTCAAGGGGTTATTCCTGAAGGTCAGATTATTGAATTTATTGAAAAATGCTTAGGATCTAAAATTAATGAAGACTTTACTGAATTTTATAATGAAATAGAAAGCGCCATGGCTGAAAATAAGTTTGAAGAAACTAAAGACACTCTTCTAGAATTTATTAGTAAAAACTCAGATGAAATTAAAGGTATTTGTTTTTATTTAGAGTGTTTGATCGAGCTTAAACAATTTGAAGAGGTTGAGAGTTTCATTAGCTCATTAGAAAAAGATGTGCAAGAAAAGAATGACATTAAACAGGTTTTAAAAAAAATGGAAATTGTGAAAAATAATTCATCCGGACCAAATATTAATGAGTTGCTTGTTAAACTTAAAAATGAACCCGATAATATCGATTTAGTCTTAGAAATATCAGATAAATATTTTTCAATGAAAGAATATGAAAATGGCATGGAATTACTTCTAAAAAATTATCCAAAAAATAGGGATGGTATAAAAAATAAAATGGTAGAATTTTTTACTGTACTTGGAAATACTGATCGAGTTACTATTCAATATAGGAAAAGGCTCTCACAATTAATGTTTTCATAAAATGGAAATCCCTATTTTTCCTTTAAACGGTGCTGTCCTTTTTCCAGGAACAAGCTTACCTCTAAATATATTTGAAAAAAGATATATTGAGATGGTTGACTACGCACTTTCAAAAGAAAGATGTATAGGCATGATACAATCTGATGAAAAAAATAAACTCTATAATATTGGTTGTATTGGAAAAATTCATAGTTTTAGTGAAACAACAGACGGACGATATTTAATTAGTCTACAGGGTACTAATTGTTTTAAAGTTAAGAAAGAATTAGAAAAAAAATATAAGTTTAGGTTGGTTGAAGCTGAAATGTTGGATTTTGAGGAAGATAAAAACATTATAAATGAAAAACAAAAAAACAACCTTTTAGATAAGTATAGCCAATATATTAAAGTCAAAAAAATTAACTTAAACATAAAAGAAATACAGAATATAGATTTTAATCAAATTATAAAGTTTATAGCAATGATATCCCCTTTTAGTGACATTGAAAAACAAGTTCTTTTGGAAACAAAGAATTTAAGTGATTTTTATAAAAAACTTCATTCAATTTTAGAACTTGAGATCGTTGAAGATAATAATAGTAAAACTATAAATTAACACCCATTGCAAAATCACTTATCTGATTTTTTAATTTTTTACTTTTCTCAATTAAATTTAAAGCTGAAAATCGTGCATTATTAAAAATTGTATTGTCCAATTTAAAGACACTATCAACCTTATCTGTGATTTGATACAATCTGTAGGCTTTGAAAAAATTATTTTTCTGAAATTCTTTACAAAACATTTCATCTCCTAGTTCGATGCCTAGAGAGTTGTACTTTTTAACAAGATTATATAAGCTTTCTAAATCTTGCATCCCCAGATTCCAACCCTGTCCTGCAATTGGATGAAATGAGTGAGCTGAATCCCCAATATAAATAGTTCTGTTTTCAAAAAATTTAGAGTTTAAATGGGCCCTTAAAGGAAAGGTTTGTTTAGTAATTATTTTTTTTATTTCACCAATACTTCCTTTTATTTTTTCATTTATAATAGATTTAATTTTATTATCATCTAAAGAGATTAAAGAGTTTATAAATTCATTAGTGTTTGTCCAAACAATGGAACTTTGAAAGTTGTTCTTATCTCTTTGCATTGGAAGGATTGCTAAGGGGCCATTTTTGAAGAAGAATTCGTAAGCAGTGTTTTGATGACTCTTTGAATGGTAAAAGTTAATCACAATTGCTTTTTTATTATAATCTTTATTATAGGTTGGTGTTCTGAAAATTTTTCTAATAGAACTGTTTTTCCCATCAGATGCTAATAAAAGATTTGTATTAACATTAAAATTATTTTGCTTAGTTACAATTCTATTTCCTTCATAAAAAATATCTTTAATGGAAACATTATTAAAGACTTTAAAATTTTTTTGTCTTTGTAATTTTTTATATAGAGCATCAAGTATAAATTCGTTTTTTACGATGTATCCCAGATTAGAGTTTCTTCTTTGGTTATCAAAATAAATTTTGTTTGAAAGATTTCTATCTATAATTTTAATTTTTTTTATTGGTTCGGCATGTTTACCAATTTCATTCCAAATATTTATTTCTTTTAGAAAATTTTTAGTACCCTCTGATATTGCTGTTGTCCTTTTATCTGAAATTTTTTTATGATCAAACTTGGGTTTTTGCTCTAAAAGAACTACTTCGTTACCAAGTCTAGAAAGTGAATAGGCTGTTGCAGCTCCTATGAGGCCTCCACCTATAATATTAATATTTGATTTAATTTCTTTCATAATTTTCTTCGAATTACCATAATCTAAATGTATTACAATCTAACTATATGTTCAAGTATGGTTCTTTTAGGAATTTTGTTGTTAAGTTTATTGTAGGAATATTTTTAATTGGATTTGGCTCGATATATCTTGCCAGTCTTTTTTCATACAATCCCGAAGATCCTGGGTTTAATCAATTAACTGATAATATTAATGAAAATGATGTTAAAAATTTTTTAGGATTATTTGGTGCATATTTATCTAGTTATTCATTAATTTTTATTGGCACTCTAAGTTATTTATTGGCCTTCTTTATAACACTTGAGGGAATTAAGTTTTCTCTGGGTGTAATCACTAGACTTATAATTTTAAAGTTTTTATCAAACTTATTTGGATTGTTGATTATCAATGTTTCGTTAAGATCAATTAAAGACGTTTATTTAGAAAGAGGCTTGATATCTCAATTTATTATTGATTCATTGTCTGGTTTTAATTCAAGCTTTTTAGAAAATATTTTTATTTATTTTGTTATTAATTTTATACTTTTATTATTAGGTATTTTTTTAGTCCTATTATCTTTTGGAATAAATTTTTCTTGGTTAAATAATTTTTTTTCTTTCTTAAAACTTTTCAAACACTTAAAGTTTATGTTTTCTATATTTGGAGTTCTAAAATATATTAAATTAAAAAAAAGAACTACTAACAAAGCTCTAAGAAGTGAACCAACAATTAAAAAAAGAAGTTATGTGGATTTAACCAGCAAAAGTAGTCTAAAAGCTAAACCTAAGAAGCAACTTGAGTTAGATAGCTTCAGTTTTAGTCTTCCTTCAAATGAACTTCTTTCAAAATCTAACTCTAAATATAATAAAAATAAAGAACTAGATAAAATAAATACTGAAGCAGCTATAAAATTAGAAAAAACACTTTCTGAGTATGGTGTTGAAGGAAAAATCATTGGTTTTAGTAGTGGGCCTATTGTTACTTTGTTTGAATTTATTCCAAATGCAGGTATAAAATCTAGTAAAGTTATAGGATTGTCAGATGATATAGCCAGAGCAATGTCATCTATTTCTGCTAGAATTTCTACTCAACCAGGAAAAACTAGCTTAGGTATAGAAATTCCAAATAAGAAAAGAGAGAGCGTCTTATTTGGAGATTTAATTGCAGAAGAAGAATTTGAAATAGAAAACGACTCTCTGAGACTTGCATTAGGAAAAGACATATCTGGAAAAAGTATTTTCGCAAATTTAGAACGAATGCCACACCTATTAATTGCTGGAACAACTGGTTCTGGTAAATCTGTTGGAATCAACACAATGATCTTAAGTATTTTGTATAAATTTAAGCCCAATGAGTGCAAATTAATTTTAATTGATCCTAAAATGTTGGAGCTTAGTATTTATGAAGATATTCCTCATTTGTTAACACCTGTTGTAACTGACCCTAAAAAAGCTGTTTTTGCACTTAAATGGGTGGTTCGAGAAATGGAAAACAGATATAAATTGATGAGTTCTTTAAATGTAAAAAATATAGACTCTTATAATAATAAAGTTCTTAGAACTATTTCATCTGGAAGAAAACTTTATAGAGAGGTTCAAACTGGAATCGATGATGACTCGAAAATGCCGATAATTGAAAAACAAGAAATTCTTCTAGAAAAAATGCCTTACATAGTTGTTGTGATTGATGAAATGGCAGATTTAATGATGGTGGCAGGAAAAGAAGTAGAGTCGTTGGTACAAAGATTGGCTCAGATGGCAAGAGCTTCTGGTATACATCTAATTACAGCGACACAGAGGCCTAGTGTTGATGTGATTACTGGAACAATAAAAGCAAACTTTCCTAGTCGCATAAGTTACAAAGTATCGAGTAAGTTTGATAGCAGAACAATATTAAACGAAATGGGAGCGGAACAATTACTAGGAAGTGGTGATATGTTATTTTTGGAAAATGGTGGTATTATAAGAAGACTTCACGGGGGTTTTGTTTCAGAAAATGAGGTTGATAGAGTTGTGACTCATATAAAAAAACAGGCTACATTTGATCATAAAAATGAAATATCTCTTTCAGAAGATGGTATAAACTCTTCAATTAAAGATGATTTAATTTCAAGTAATAATGATGAGCTGTACAGTAAAGCGGTAGATATAGTTATAAAACAGCAAAAGGTTTCTACTAGTTATGTTCAAAGATATCTCCAAATAGGCTACAATAGAGCTGCTAGAATTATAGAAAAAATGGAAGAAGATGGAATCATTAGTGAAGCAAACAATGCAGGCAAGAGACATGTTCTTAAAAAATGAAAAATATTTAAGTTTTTTCTATATTGTTTTATTTTTAATTTTTTCATACAAGGTTGAATCCGATACAAATATTAAAATTAAAACTTTGGATTATTTGAATTCACTACAATATTTCTCTGCATCATTTATTCAAAATGATAATGAAAGTTTAATTGAAGGAAGAGTTTACATTGGGGAAAAAAGAGTGAGAGCTGAATATTTATCACCTTCAAAAATTTTAATAATTCTAGATGAGGATAAGGCTATGTATTATAATTACGAATTAGAAGAAGATGAGTTTTTCAATCCTAAAAACACTAACGCTTGGTTTTTTTACGATATTTTTAGAAATCCATATTTTTTTGAAGATAGTAAAATTGTGTTAAAAGATAATGAAATAATGCTTGAAAAAAGTGGGGTTGATAGAGAAGAAACAAAGTACTTAATAAATGTGTACTTCGAAAATAGCCCTGTTATACTAAGAAAAATAGAGGTCTTTATAAATAGTGAATTTCTTTCGATATCAATTTTCGATCATAATTATAATGAAAATTTTGACGAAAGTTTTTTTAAATTAATAAACCCAAAACTGCTAAATTAAATCACAATTAATAGTTTTTCACTTTTTGATTTTATTTTAACACCAGTTTTTATTTTATACATTTTTTTTCTTATTCTTGTAAGATGACTATCAAGTGAGTTTGTTTGAATTGAGCTCTTAATATTTAAAATGTTTTCTTGTATATGTTTTTTTGTACTTTCTTTTTCAATAATTAAATAAGTTAAAATTTCCGATTCTAACTTTGTTAGATAACAGAAAGAATTATTATTTATATTAGTTAATTTTTCATTAACAATAGTTATATCATGAAATTTAATTTTTAAATTTTCTACAAAATTTTCAATTATTTTTTTTATATTATTAATTGATTTTGGAATTTTGAATAGTTGATCGTTAATGTTCTGATTTGTACTTTTCAAATTTGACAATATTAGGAAGTTATCACCTAATTTTTTAAAATCAATTAACTTTGTGCTTTCTTTTTCATTTACAAAAATTATGTTTGCCCCAGAATTATCAAGATGCTTTTGAATTTCATTAAGATCTAAAAAAAATAATTCATAATCATGAAGTAAATCAATTAAGAAAGATTTAGTTTTTTTATCTGAAAATATATTTATTTTGTTTTTCAATTTCTTTTTCCAAATAAAATAGTTCCTAATCTAATATATGTTGGTTTAAAAGGAAGTGCCGCCTCATAATCGCTACTCATTCCAATACTAAGCTTATGATTATTGTTTTCTCTTGCCAAATTTTGGAGTAGGTTAAAATGATAATTTGGATCATCATCTATAGGAGGTATACACATAAGACCTTCTATTGGCAGGCTTATTTCATTTTTTAAAAAGAAGAGGAAGTCTTTAACATCTTCAGGAAAAATTCCGCTCTTGGTTTTTTCTCTTCCGGTATTTATTTGTACAAAAAATTTTTTATTTACTAACAATTGCTGATACTTTGAAAATTCCTTTGCGATTTTTTCTCTATCTATCGTATGAAATACATCAAACAATAATAGAGCATCCCTTGCTTTATTTGATTGTAGGGGCCCTGTTAGGTGTAATTCAATTTTTGGATTATCTTTTTTAATTTTTGCAAATTTTGTTTTTGCTTCTTGAACCCTGTTTTCCCCAAAAATGTATACGCCTTTATCAATTGCCTCAAGAACACTCTCTAAGGGGTGGTTTTTAGAAATTGCAACAATTTTGCCAGAATTGTTGTATTTTTCCAGCTTTTCTCTAATTTCATTGAATTTTTGTATATTAAACATAATAATAGTTGTTGTAAAAAAACAACATAATTAAAAAAAATATAATAAATCATTATGCTTTTTTTGAACTTTATTCAATTTTTAAATATTACACTCCTCAATACAAGTTTGATTCTTGTATTTAATGAATATTCATTAACTCAAAAGGAGTAATTATGAAAAAAGAACTATTAATGGGAACTGCTCTAGTTTCTACGCTTGGTGCTGCTTCAGTTGCTGAAGCTGTAACAGCTACTATGAGTGGTAACCACCAAACTGGTCTTGAGTTTGATTCACCAACTAGTGGAACAGATACAAACGCACAGATCAATGATAACAACTTTACTGTATCTTTATCAGAAACTACTGACGGTGGTATGACTATCTCATCAAGCTTTATGCTTATGAACGAAGCTGGTGGCGGATCATCTGATGAAGACGCTGGTTTTACTTTAGCATTTACTGATGGATCTAAACTTGATGTATTAAATGCTGGTAACGCATCTGGTTCACATGATATTTCTGTTCCAGGTTCAGCTGGTGCGGAAGGTGTTGCTTACGCAACTACTAACGCAGCAGAAACTGGTTTAGACTTTATGACTGGTGCATCTAAACAAGGTATTGAGTATCACACTGCTTCTGACTTCTTAGCTGATGGTCTAAAAATGTCTTTCTCAGCTTCAACAGATGGTGGTGCTGCTGCTACTGCAACTTACAGAATTGATGGTCACGTTGCGATTGGTGCTACTTATGTAACTGATCTTGGTGACAGCGCTGTAACAATTGGTGCTGGTTTTTCTGAAATAGATGGATCAAAAACTGGTACTGCAGTAGCAAATGATACTGGTGGTTTCCATATTGGTTTAAGTGCTGTAACTGGTGACTTAACTGTTGCTGTTGGTTTTGCTGATGGTAACAAAGCTGGTGTTGGTGCTGCATCTGGTAATGAAATCGCAGGTGACGTTGTAAAAGCTGGTATTAAATACGTAACAGGTGATTTAACATTTAATGTTGGTATCGCTTCTGGTGACGCACAAGATAGCTCAATTGGTTCTGTTTCTGGACCTGATGACTCAAAAGATGTAACTTCAGCTAGTGTATCTTACGCTGTGGCTGCTGGTGTGACTGCAATTCTTGGTTACACTACAGCAGAAGCAAGTGATGAAGGTACTTCATCAACTGATGGATCTGCATGGTACATCGGTGCTAACATGGCATTTTAATTAAAGGTTTTATATCTTTTAAAAACGGCACTTTAACGAGTGCCGTTTTTTTTATGTTTTACATTTAGTCTTCTATACAATAATTATATTCAATGTTTTTAACTCGATTAATTATCCTTTTTTTATTAATTTTTATCTTTTCTTGTAACAGCAATAAAAGTGAAGAGGAAATGGATGAATTGTGGTCTAAGGCACAAACAACTGGCGAGATAATAAATAGATCTGGAACAGTATTTAATTCCGGAATAAACAAAGATTTGGCGATGCGTGATGCTGAAACCAGACTTCAGTCAGGTGGTGGCTTATTTGGGAAAGGCGGCATTTCTGTTGCAGGCATTTTGGGTGATAATGGTAAGGAAAAAAACACATCAGCCGGGGTGATTGCAATGTCAGTAAATCCATATCTTTGGAGGGCTGCATTAGAGACAATTGATTTTATGCCTCTTAGCTCAGCTGATCAAGTTGGAGGTACGATTATTACTGATTGGTATTCTACATCAGGTAACGAAAAAGAACGTTGTAAACTTAATATTTTTATTACAGGTATAAATCTAAATACTGAGAATCTTAAAGTGGTATCATTTTGTCAAGAATTTAAAACTCCTACGTGGATAAATAAAGAAATAGAAAAAGAAAATAATATTAAGATAGAAAACGCGATATTAAATAAAGCAAAAAAATTAAAACTACAATCAAGTTAAAAAGTGTCACCGCGATACAATCATAAAGTAGTTGAAAAAAAGTGGCAGGATGTTTGGTCACAAAATAAAATTTTTCAGACTTCGCGAGATGAGAATAAAGAAAAGTTTTATGTTTTAGAAATGTTTCCATACCCATCAGGAAAAATACATATGGGTCATGTGAGAAACTATACATTAGGAGATGTAATAGCAAGATACAAGAAAATGAAAGGTTATAATGTATTACACCCAATGGGATGGGATGCATTTGGTCTTCCTGCTGAAAATGCTGCTTTAACAGAGAAAAAACATCCTGAAAGCTGGACATATCAAAATATCAAAACTATGAAAGAACAACTTTTAAAAATGGGGCTTTCTCTTGATTGGGAGAGAGAGATTGCTACATGTCATCCAGAATATTACAAACATGAACAAAAGTTTTTTATTGATATGTTCAAAGCAGGTCTTGCATATAAGAAAGAAGCTGAGGTCAATTGGGATCCTGTAGACAAAACAGTGTTAGCTAATGAACAAGTAATTGATGGTAGAGGGTGGAGATCAGGAGCTGTTATTGAAAAGAAAAAGTTGTCCCAATGGTTTTTAAAAATTAGCAAATATTCTGATGAGCTTTTGAAAGATCTGGATAATTTAAAAAATTGGCCAAACAAAGTTAAAATAATGCAATCTAATTGGATTGGTAAATCAATAGGAGCAGAAATAGACTTTCATGTTTCAGAAATTGAAACAAAAATCAAAATATTTACAACAAGGCCAGATACTATTTATGGAGCAACTTTTTTAGCTATTTCAAGTGATCATGAGTTAATAACTAAAATTTCAAAAAATAATGAAAGTTTAAAAAAATTTATTAAAGATTGTGAAAACATAAATCCTGATAAAGTTAAAAAGGGCTTTGATACTGGTCTATTTGCAAAACATCCATTTATTGAGGGTAAAAAACTTCCAATTTTTATAGCTAATTTTGTTCTTAAAGAATATGGATTAGGAGCAATTTTTGGTTGCCCTGCACATGATCAACGGGATCTTGATTTTGCAAGAGAATATAATCTTGATGTAATACCTGTTGTTAAGCCAGCTAATATCAGTGAAAATAATTTCAAAATCACAGATGAGGCTTTTGCTGATGATGGTATAATGATCAATTCACCTTCTATAAATGGATTAAATATAAATGATGCAAAGGATAAGATTATTGAAAATATTGAGAAGAAAAAAATTGGAAGGAGAAAAATAAACTTTAAGTTAAGAGATTGGGGTGTTTCACGTCAAAGATTTTGGGGTTGTCCAATTCCTATAATTTATCGAGAAGATGGAGAGATAATAGCTGTTGAAGATTCTGAGTTACCAGTAAAACTACCAGATATCAAAAAGTTTACTGAATCTTCTAGCGCATTAAACAATATCTCTGATTGGAAAGAAACTGTTTGTCCTAAAACAGGATTGAAAGCGATCAGGGAAACAGATACGTTTGATACTTTTTTTGAGTCTTCTTGGTATTATTTTCGTTATTGTAATGCAAGATTAGAAGAACCTTTTGACAGAATGGATATAGATTATTGGTTGCCAGTTGATCAATATATTGGTGGTATTGAACATGCTATTTTGCATCTTCTTTATTCAAGATTTTTTACAAAAGCCTTAAGAGATCTTAATTATTTTAACTTAGACGAACCCTTTAAGGGGTTGTTTACACAGGGAATGGTAACTCACATTACTTACAAGAATGAAAGTGGTGATTGGTTAGAACCAAAGGATGTTGAAATAGTAAATGGAGTATTTAGAGATAATAATGATCAAGAAGTTACAACTGGAAAAATTGAAAAAATGAGCAAATCTAAAAAAAATGTTGTTGATCCAAATGATATTATTAACTCATATGGGGCAGATACAGCTAGATGGTTTATGTTATCTGATAGTCCGCCAGAAAGAGATTTGCAATGGACTGATACTGGTATAGCAGCATCTTTCAGGTTTATTAACAAATTATATGAATTGGTTGATAAATATAAAAACCATCAATCATATAACGATGGAAATTCTAAAGACATAAATAAATTAAAAATTATTATTAATGAAGTAGCAGAAAATATAGAAGCGTTTCAATTTAATAAATCAGTTGCAAAAATATATGAATTTGTAAACATTCTTAATGATGCATTATTAAAAAATAAATTGTCACAAAATAACTTTAAATGGTCGTTGGAAAAATTATCAATTATTTTACAACCATTTGTACCTCATATAAGTGAGGAAATATGGTCAAGTCTAGGAAATAAAACATTATGTATTAATGAAACCTGGCCTTTAGAAGACGTGATAAGAAAATCAGAAATAAAAATTGCCGTACAAATAAATGGTAAGACAAAAGAAATAATTGAGATTGAAGATAAGTTTTCTAAAGAAAAAGTTTTAGAAATTGTTAAGCTGAATGATAAAATTAAAAAAAATTTATATGGTAAAAATGTTGTGCGCGAGATCTATGTTCCTGGCAAGATTATAAATTTGGTTATTAAATGAAAAGGCTGTTTTTCGTCACTATATTTATGTTTATTATATCCTGTAGTGATATTGACTTCGTTTATAAAGAAGACAAAAATCTTATAAATCCTTTATATGAAAAAACAGATGTTAGCACCTCAGGTTTAGATATCAATTTTATGAACTCATACCTTCCAATGTTTTTTGGCAACAAAAAAGAAGTTCTTTTTAGCCTCTTAATCAAAATTGAGCAAAATAAAATAAAAAGGTCTGTAGAAACAAATCAGGCTACATCAAAATTAAGATATGAACTTAAATTTATTTACACTTTAATCTTAAATGAAAAAAACTGTATAACTTTTGACAAAGAATTGGTGTCTTATTTTTCAATAATCCCAAAGTCTTCAGGCTATAATTATGGCACTGATTCATCTTTAGAAAAAAAATATCAATTGGCTATAACTGAAAACTTAAATCGATTTGTTTCTTTAATAACGGATAGGGATTTAGATAGTTGTTCATGAAAATTAATTCCTTAAACATACTTATGGACCAAGCATCTCTTCTAAAGAAAAAATTTTATTTTATAAGTGGTAACGAAAAAACACTTATGGAAAAAATAAAAATAATAATTGTTGAGGATTTTAAAAAAGAAGGAAATGTTCAAATAAAAAATATAGATACAATTAATGATTTTGCAGATGAAGTTGGGCTTTTTGGCGATAAAAGCATATACATTGTCAATGGAAATAAAGGAATAGATGTAAAAGCTTTGGATAGTTTAAGATCATCAGAAAGTCATTTTATATTTTTGCAGGAAAATTCACAAAAAATTAAAAAAATCAAAAATTTGTTTACTGTTGATAAAGAATCTTATCTGATTGACTGCTATGAATTGGACAAAAATTCGAAAATAAAAATTTTAAATAAATTTTTAATAGAAAATAAATTAGAGATTTCACAGGATGTTTACTGGTTCTTGATTGATAAATTAGACAGTAAATATATTTTCTTTGAAAAAAACTTAATTAAAGTGAGGGATTTGGGCAAACAAGACATAACATTGGATAAAATTAAAAAAATATTAACTGTTGATGAATCTGGAAAAGAAAAAATTTTCTTCAATTTATTTCAAAAAAATAGGGAGATTATAAGGCTTTATAGAGATAAGATTATAAATAACTCAGATGTAAACGAGCTCTATTATTATAGTAAATTTTTCTGCCAGCTTATCATAGATTGTAATAGTGAGGATGAATATAAAAAAAAAATTCCATTGTATTTATTTAAAGAAAAAAACTATTTAATTGATGTTTATAGAAAATATAATTCTAAAAAGAAAAAAATGCTTTTAAAATTACTTTCATCGACCGAAAGTATTTTACGAAAAGAAGGTGGTTTATCTTTGGTTGTTGGTCTTCGTTTTCTTTTGAATATTAAAAAAATTACTATTGCTTAAGTCTTTTCATTAAATCATCTAATTGATTTAAATCAGAGTAATAAAGAGTTAGTGATCCTGATGATCCATTGTCATTAAATTGGATAGATGTTTTTAGACCTATTTTGTCTGAAAGCTCTTTTTCGAGATCATCTATATTTGGGTCTTTTAAAATTTTTTTTGTTTTATTTTTTTTAAATTTGGATGTTATTTTTTCTATCTGTCTTACACTAAGTTTTTTCTCAATTATTTCTTTAGCTTTATTAATTGCATCGGGTACACCAATAAGAGCTCTCGCATGACCCATAGATAAATCACCATTTATCACCATTTGTTGTATTTTTATATCAAGCTCTAAAAGGCGCAAGATATTTGAAACATGGCTTGAGCTTTTACCAATTAGTTTAGCGAGGCTTTCGTTGTTGATACCTTTGATATCGATTAATCCTTTGTAGGCATTAGCCTCTTCAATAACATTTAGGTCTTCTCTTTGGATGTTTTCAATTAAAGCAGCCTCTAAAACATTTGTGTCATCTAGATTTTTAATGACACATTCTACTTCATGCATTCCATTTAGTTGGCACGCCCTCCACCTTCTTTCCCCGGCAATAATCTGGTATTGACCGTCTTTTGTTGGCTTTATAATTATAGGCTGTATTAATCCTTGATTTTTAATCGAAGATGAAAGCTCCTTAAGGTCTTCATTTTTAAAATTTTTCCTAGGTTGAGCAGGATTGGGGGTTATTTGTGATATATTTATTTTTTGAATTCCATTGATGTTTTCAGAATTATTGTTTGTGTTTGATAAAAGAGCTCCTAGGCCCATTCCTAGCTTGTTTTCTTTATTCATAGTTTTTATTTTGATTTAAAATTACTTCTTTTGCAAGCTCTATATAGGCCAAAGAGCCTGCGGCTTGTGTATCGTATACCAATGCTGGTTTGCCGTGACTTGGAGCCTCAGATATTTTCACATTTCTCGGAATGGTAGTTTTATATACTTGGTTTCCAAAATGCTGTCTCACATCTTTCTCAACCAAAGAGCTTAATGAATTCCTTTTGTCCAACATTGTTAATAATATTCCTTCTATTTGTAGACCTTTGTTGAAGTTTTGTTGAATTAATTTGATCGTTTGCATTAAAGCTGAAAGACCTTCAAGAGCAAAAAACTCAGACTGAAGAGGAATTAGAGTGGTATCTGAAGCTACTAGTGAATTGATTGTTAGTAAACCAAGGGCTGGAGGACAATCTACAAAAATAAAATCAAAATTATTAATTTCAGAAAATATTGATTTAAAAACATACTCTCTGTTTTCAAAATTTGTGAGCTCTACTTCGGCTGCAGCTAAATTTGTATTTGCACCAATGATTTTAAGATCTGGTATTAATGTGTCTTTTATACCCTCTGCTAAAAGTTTTTTTTCGTGAATCATTTCATAAATTGATGGCTTTCTATCGTCATAGGAAAGTCCAAGTCCTGTACTAGCATTACCTTGTGGATCAGCGTCTATAATTAAAACATTTTTTTTAACTGCAGCTAAAGAGGTTGCTAAATTTATTGTTGTTGTAGTTTTTCCGACACCACCTTTTTGATTAGATATAGAAATTATTTTTTTCACAGTTTTTTATATTTGTTTATTTTTAACACAAAACCATCACCTTCACTTTTGCTTGGATACAAATCGCATTTGAAGTTAAATAATTTTTTTGCATCTTCAATTTCTTTCTTAACACTTCTTCCTTTTAGAAAAAGTAATGATGTATTTTTTTTAGTAAAAAAACGTGAATAATCTAATAATTTTATTAATGGTGCAAAAGCCCTGCAAACAATAAAATCAAATTTTTGATTTTTGATTTTCTCAACTCTTGTACAAATAGTTTTAATTTCTAAGCTGTTTTCGTGTGCAAATTCTTTAATAAAGTTTATTTTTTTCATTTTAGAGTCAATTAATAATATGTTTGTGTGTCCGAATATATGTAAGATTATTCCTGGTAGACCTGCGCCAGTACCAAGATCTACTATAGATGCATTTTTTTTCGAAATAAATGTAGACAATTGCAATGAATCATTAATGTGTCTATCCCAAGCAACATCAATTGTAGATGGCCCTACCAAGTTGTGTATCTTATTACTTTTTTTTAATTTCTTTATGTAATTGTCAATTAAATCAATTTGTTTTCTACTAAGATTGTATTTATTTATTACAGAATTTTTGTTCAAATTATGCAGCTTTTTTATTTTTATTTTTTTTAATATATCTAAGTAAAGCTATAGTAGCAGCTGGTGTTATACCTGATATTCTAGAAGCTGCTCCAAGGGTAGGTGGTTTAATTTTTGATAATTTTTCAACTATCTCATTAGACAGACTTCCAACTAATTTATAATTAGTTGATTTAGGAATTGCCAAATTTTCTTCTTTTTCAAAATCTTCTATATCCATCCTTTGTCTATCAAGATAACCTGCATATTTAGCTTCAATTTCTATTTGTTCTATTACATCTTCTTCTAAATCATTTAATTCAGGAATGATTTTTTTCAGCTTAAGGGTTGTAACGTTAGAAAAAGATAAGAGGTCTAAAATATTTCTTTTCTTCCCGTCTTTATTTATTTTTATTCCTTTTTTAAGAAGGGCGTCTGGGGAGAATTTGTGATTTTTAACAAATTTAAAGCCCTCAATTATCCTTCTTGATTTTTTTTCAAACTCTCTTTGTCTGCTTATATCAACGCAACCCACATTAATTCCAAGGGGTGTTAATCTTAAATCAGCATTATCGGCCCGAAGTAGAAGTCTGTATTCAGACCTAGAAGTAAACATTCTGTATGGCTCTTTAGTTCCTTTTGTAACCAAATCATCTATCAAAACACCTATATATCCTGAGGATCTAGGAATTATAAATTCTTTATAGGATATTGTTTTAAGAGAGGCGTTTATACCAGCAATTATACCTTGCGCAGCCGCTTCTTCGTATCCAGTTGTTCCATTTATCTGTCCTGCAAAAAATAAATTTTTTATTTTTTTTGTTTCAAGTGAGTGTGTTAATTCTTGTGGATCAACAAAATCATATTCAATTGCATAAGCTGGTTGTGTAATTGTAACGTTCTCTAAACCTTTTATAGTCTTAACAAACTGTTCTTGGATTTCAGTTGGAAGAGAAGAAGATATTCCGTTTGGATATATTAATTCACTTTCTAATCCCTCTGGCTCCAAGAAAATCTGATGTGATGATTTACTTTTAAATTTATGAATCTTATCTTCAATAGAGGGGCAATACCTAGCTCCCATTGATTGTATTTCCCCTGAATACATTGGTGATAAATTGAGGTTCTGAGCAATTATTTTGTGGGTTTGTTTATTAGTATGGGTAATAAAACAAGATATTTGAGGAATGTGGATATCTTTGTTGATAAAAGAAAATGGAATAAGCTTTTTATCAGGGTGTTGTTCATCTAAGCCATTGAATTTTATAGTTTTTTTAAGTAATCTTGGTGGTGTTCCTGTCTTCAATCTGCCTATTGAAAACTTTAGTTCTTTAAGTCTTTTTGCAAGCTTTATTGAGGGCTTATCTCCAACCCTTCCCGCTTCTAGCTTCTCAGAGCCTACCCTTATTAAGCCTTGTAAGAATGTACCTGTAGTTAAAACAACAGATTTGGAAGATATTTTTTTGTTATCACCTAATACAACCCCCATTACTTGATTTTTTGAAACAATTAAGTCTTCTACAGATCCTTCGATAATTTGAAGGTTTTTTTGTGCAGATATGATTTCATTTATGGCCTTTTTATATAAAATTCGGTCTGTTTGAGCCCTTGGCCCCCTTACAGCAGCACCCCTGCTGGAGTTTAACATTCTGAATTGTATACAGGATTTGTCTGTAGCTTTGCCCATTATTCCATCTAAAGCATCTATTTCCTTTACAAGATGGCCTTTTCCAAGACCTCCAATTGCAGGATTACAAGACATTTCCCCTATTTTTTCAATTTTATGAGTAATTAAGGCTGTTTTTGATCCCGTTCTTGCAGATGCACATGCTGCTTCTACGCCTGCATGCCCTCCACCGATCACAATTACATCAAATTTATTGTCCATGTTTCTTTTCACGTGAAATTACTTACCAATACAAAAATCACTAAATATTATATCTAAAATTTTCTCAATATCAAATCTTTGATTAATTCCATCAATATACATAATTGATCTTCTAACATTTTCTGAAGCAATATCTATTTTTTTTAAATCTAGATTTTTAAGTAATACAAGGGATTTTTTTAGGGCTTCTATATGTCTTTCACGTGAAAAGACTGGTCCAGAAATTGGTTTCTTCTTTAATTTTGAAGATATGGTCTTAATAAGATTTTCAATTCCATAACCTGATATTGATGAAATACTTAGTACCCCATGAATTTTTCTTTTATTAGTATCGTATTTTGATTTAACAAATATTTTTGATTTAATTTTACTGTAGTTTTTCTTCTCATTATTATTGAGAAAAACTATATTTAAATCAGACTTTTCGGCACTTTCTAACGTTCTTTCTATACCTATTTTTTCAATTAAATTTTTATATTTTCTAATTCCAGCCGTGTCAATAAAAGTGTATTTATCTCCCTGAATATCTAATGTTGAGCTAACTAAATCTGTAGTTGTTCCTGGTATATTGGTGACAATAGAAACCTCCTTATTATTAATATAATTTATAAAGGAAGACTTTCCTGTATTAGGTTTTCCAATAATAGTTATTGTAAAACCATTGTGTATTTGCATAGATAAATTCGATCTTTTAATAATTTTTTCAATTTGTTTGTATATGTTCTTATTTTGTTCTATTATGCCTTTGTATATTTCTTTAGGAAGGTCTTCGTCAGCAAAATCAATAATCGCTTCTATATCCGCTAGAAGTTTTTTTTGTTTATTTGATATTTCATTAACAAATTTATCTAAATTTCCACTTAAATTACCAATGGCAATCTTTCTTTGATTTTCTGTTTCTGCATTAACTAAATCATTAATTGTTTCAGCTTCTAAAACACTAAGCTTATCATTCATTAGAGCTCTTTTTGTAAACTCTCCAGGCTGAGCAAGCCTGATTTGTTTTTTTAATAGGGTTTTGGTTATTTTGTTAATTACAGAAATGCTTCCATGACAAGATATTTCTACCATATCTTCCCCTGTGTAGCTTTTTGGTGATTTAAAAAAAGTTGTTAGTGTTTGATCTACAACGATTTTTCCATCTAATAAATTATTTAATGTAGCAAAGTTTGTTTTAAATTTTTTTTTAGAAGATATTGATTTTATTAACTTGTGAGAGTCTTTTCCTGAAATTCTAAAGACGGCTATACCTGATTTACCTCTTTGTGTAGCAAGAGCAAAAATTGTCTCTTTGGAAGGTTTCATTTTTTGGGAATTAAACCCAAGATGATATTAAGTAAATAAGAAAGATTATAAAAAAATTTATATTTATTTAGTTCCCATACTTTGGAAGAAATCATTGTTAGTTTTTGTATTTTTCATTTTATCTAACAAGAACTCCATGGCTTCTGTACTGCCCATTGGGGCTAGTATTTTTCTTAAAATAAAGATTTTTCCAAGCTCACCTTTATCAAGTAATAATTCTTCTTTTCTTGTTCCTGACTTACCAATATCAAAAGCTGGATAAGTTCTTTTTTGACTAAGTTTTCTATCTAGGACCATTTCACTGTTACCAGTACCCTTAAATTCTTCAAATATAACTTCATCCATTCTGCTTCCTGTATCTATTAAAGCAGTAGCAATAATTGTAAGAGATCCACCTTTTTCTACGTTCCTTGCAGCTCCGAAAAATCTTTTCGGCCTTTGTAAAGCATTGGCATCAACACCACCTGTTAATACCTTTCCACTAGATGGAACAACAGTATTGTAGGCTCTTCCAAGCCTGGTGATTGAATCAAGAAGAATTACAACATCATGTTTATATTCAACCAGTCTTTTAGCTTTTTCAATTACCATTTCAGCAACCTGAACGTGGCGTGAAGCAGGTTCGTCAAAGGTTGAACTAATTACTTCACCTTTAACAGATCTCTGCATATCTGTAACTTCTTCTGGTCTTTCATCAATTAACAAAACAATTAGTTTAGCGTCTGGACTATTAGCAGTTATAGCATTAGCAATTTTTTGCATAATTATTGTTTTACCAGTAAAAGGTTGTGCAACAATTAGTTGTCTTTGTCCTTTTCCAAGAGGAGCAATAATGTCAATTATTCTTTCTGTGTTATCCGGCATAGGTTTTTCTTGTTCAAGTTTAAACCTTGCTTCAGGATACAAAGGTGTTAAGTCTTCAAAGTTAACCCTATTTTTAACTAACTCAGTTTCTTGACCGTTTATTTTGTTAATTTTAGTTATAGCAAAATATCTTTCCCCTTGCTTTGGAGATCTGATTTCACCTTCAACGCTATCACCTGTTCTTAAGCTAAATTTTTTAATTTGTGATGGAGAAATATAGATATCATCTGGCCCTGGAAGATAATTTGACTCTGAAGATCTTAAAAAACCAAAACCATCTTGCATAATTTCAATCACCCCTAAACCAGTAATTATTTCACCTTCCTCAGCAATTGTTTTTAAAATTGCAAACATCAAATCTTGCTTCCTAAGAGACGAAGGATTTTCTATACCAAGCTTGTCTGCCTGCTTTAAAAGCTCTTGGGGTTCTTTTCCTTTTAATTCTTGTAAATTCATAATGCTGTTGAGGTAGTTTAGAAATGAAATATTTTAATAATCAAAATTATTGTTAATGTCAAAATAATAATAAATATATAATTTATATATTTAATTGTAGTGTTAGTTGTAATGTTAAAAAGCTTAATTAATGGTTTATTATTATATCATTCTTTACTTACCAACATATGAATAACAACCCTAACAAATATGTTAATCTAAAGAATATTGAAAAAAAATATTATTTTTAAATAATTTGCAATGCAATAAATTTCTAATAACTTGTTACTAATTTTGTATAATAAATTTATTAATACCCAGCCTATAATATTCAGACAAGTTATTAAGTTGTTGACAACACATTTTTAAAACAAAAGAACTATTTCTTAAATTTCAATTACATTTAATAGTGTTTATAACTATAATTTTTATTAACACACTTATGCACCAAAAATTTATATTAGCTAGTTCAAGTAAATCTAGATACAAAATATTAAAAAATGCAGGATTAAATTTCATACAAAAAAAACCAAACTGCAACGAAGAAGAAATTAAAAAAAATATCAATAGAAAGACAAGACCTGAAATTTTTGCAAAAAAACTTTCTTATGAAAAAGCAAGAAGTGTAAGCAGACAAAAACTATATTCCAATAAGATTGTTTTAGGCTGTGATACTGTCATTTATCACAATGGCAAAATTTTAGATAAAGTAAATTCTATCGAGAAGGCCAAAAAAAAAATAAAGTCTCTATCAGGAAAGGAACACTTAATAGTATCAGGTTTAACTATTTGTTTAAATGGCTATAAGATTTGGGAAAATTACGAAAAAACTCATGTTAAAATAAGAAAGCTTAAAAAAAGTGAAATAAACATATATCTAAAAAAAACAGGTAAACAAATACTAAGTTCTGTAGGCTGTTATCAAATAGAAAGTTTAGGGCCAAATATTATTGAGAACATAAAAGGAGATTATTTTAATGTTATGGGATTACCTTTATTTAACCTGCTAGATTATTTATATTCAAAAAAATGAAAAAATTTTACGTAGTTGGGGATAAGGCGTCCAAAAGTCTTTCACCAACAATATTTAACTATTGGTTTAAAAAATATAATATTAATGCAAGATACGGATATTTAGAGCTTACAGAAAAAAACTTTCATAGAAAAATAAAAGAGGTTTTGAAAAAAAAAGATACAATCGGACTGAATGTAACCATTCCATTTAAAAACAAAATTATCAAACATCTTAATAAAATAGATGTTCATGCAAAAAAAATTGGTGCTGTGAATTGTGTAACAAATAAAAAAACTAAAATTGGAACCAACACTGATTGGACAGGATATTACAAAACACTACCAAATATAAAAAAAACCAAAAATAGAAAAGTTGTTATTCTAGGTTATGGAGGCGCATCACACGCTATTCATTATGTTTTAAAGAAGAGAGGTTTTAAGGAAATTTTAATTTTTAACAGATCTAAGAGAAAAATTAAGTATTCAAATAAGGCTGAATATACAAAAACATTTAGCGATCTTGAAAAATACCTTGATGGGGTTTTTTTAATAATAAATACCACGCCAATAAACCCCATTTTAAAAAAACACTTAAAATTTATTAGCAAATCTACAATCGTAAGCGATATTGTTTATAATCCAAAAAACACAACATTTCTTAAACATTTTCCAAAGAATAAGAAAATTCATGGGATATCAATGTTGATAGAACAAGCCAAGCCATGTTTTAAGTTGTGGTTTGGTAAAAACCCATCTGTAGACCAAAAAATGCTTAACTTAATTTACAAAAAAATTTAATGACGCAAACCATAGCAATTACAGGTGGTATAGGATCAGGTAAATCTACCCTTTGTAATGAATTAAAACAAAAAGGTTTTAAAATTCATAGCTCAGATGAGCAGGTAGCTAAAATATATAAAAACCCTGATAAAAAATTTATTACTTATTTAAGTACTATAGGTTTGTCAAAGTCCATTTCAAAGAAAAATATAGATAAAAAAATTATATCAAAAATTATTTTTGAAAATAAACACATAAGAAAAAGGCTCGAGTTATACATATTTAAGATAGTTAGAAAAAAAAGGTCTGATTTTATAAAACAAGAAAAAGAGAAAAAAACTAGATTAGTATTTATTGATATACCATTATTATTTGAAAACAATTTAGAGAAACAGTTCCACAAAGTAATATCGGTAATAGCCTCAAAACAAGTAAGATTAACAAGATTAAAAAAAACAAGAAAAATGACCGAAAACCAGTTTAAAAATGTAACTCGATCTCAAACATCAGACGTAATAAGAAAAAAGAAATCCGATTATGTTATTTATAACAACTCGACATTAAAGGATTATAAAATTAAGATTAATAAACTAATAAGCAAACTTTAGTTATAAAAATGAGAGAAGTAGTAATTGATACAGAAACCACAGGCCTTGATTATAAGACTGGTGACAGAATAATTGAGGTTGGTTGTGTGGAACTCAAAAACTACGTTCCTACAGGAAACACACTCCAATTTTATTGTAAACCAAATAGAAGCATAAGCGAAGAAGCAAAAAACATTGTAGGTCTTTCGGATGATTTTCTTAATCAACAAAAACCATTTGAAAAAAACCATAAGGAGCTTTTGAATTTTTTGAAAAATGACACATTAATAATTCACAATGCATCATTTGATTTAGGTTTTATAAATAATGAGCTATCAATCTTAAGATTACCTCATTTAGACAACCCAGTAGTTGATACCGTTTCTCTTGCAAGAGAAGTTCTAAATACAAGAATAGCCAATCTCGACTATTTGTGTAGAAGGTTTAACATTGATTTATCAGATAGATCATTTCACGGAGCCCTACTTGACTCCCAGCTTTTAGCCGCAGTTTATTTAGAATTAAGAGGAGGTAAGCAGTTTTCTATGGAGCTGAACTCAAACATTGAAGAAAAAAACACACAAATTAGCAATAAAAACGAAACAAAAACCAAAATTATAGAAGTTAATAAAGAAGACTGCCTTGCTCACAAAGAAATGTTAAAAAAACTAAAAAATCCACTCTGGAAAAAATTTAACTATTAATATTTAAAAAAGTTATTATATAAAAATCATATGATTTACGGCGATCTACAATTTTTTGATATTCTAATTTTTGCGGCTATTGCTGGGTTTATTATTTATAGATTAAGAAGTGTCCTAGGAAAAAGAACAGGATTTCAAAAAAATATTTCAGAGCCAAAACCTCAAGAAACCAATAATAAAGAAGAGGTTAAAGAAATACCATCACTAATGGATAATGAGACAAAGCTTGAGGTTGTATATAAAAAAGTAAATAATTTTAATCACAGAGAGTTTATTGATGGAGCCAAGAAAGCTTTTGAAATTATAATTTCATCTTTCAACAATGGAGATAAAAAAACACTTAAAAATCTTGTGTCTAAGGATGTTTATTCAGCTTTTGAAAAAGCGATTGATGAAAAAACAAACAATCCAGAATCACAATTTTACTCACTTATTGTAGAGGGTATTGCTGATGCAAAAGTAGAAAATAACACAATATCAATATCGGTTAATTTTATTAGTGAACAGATGTTAAATAATGACGAGGGTTCTATTAGCAAAAATAAAGATACCTGGACTTTTGAAAAACAAGTAAATTCCTCTAGTCCTATATGGATACTAACTCAAACTTAATATTTGTCCTATAAAGAACTAAAAGATCGAATTAAAAAAAACGAAGGTTATTCTGATAAGCCTTATCAAGACCAATTAGGATTTTATACTATTGGCTATGGTCATCTAATTACAGAAAAGGATAATAAATATTACATTAAAAAATTTAAAAAAAAACATTTTGAAGAATTATTTGAGATAGATTTTAAAAAAGCACACGAACAATACAAAAAAAAATTTATAAAAAAAAATCATACAATTTCTGAGAAAGAATTATTAATAGAAATGCTTTTTCAGCTTGGAGCAAGAGGTGTCTCTAAATTTAAAAAAATGCTTTATTTTCTAAATAAAAAACAAAAATTCATGGCATCACTAGAGATGTTAGACAGTTTGTGGTACTCACAAACACCAGAAAGAGTAAAGAAATTAATTAAAAACTATACAAAAAAATAATGAAAGAAGATTTTTTTTTAAAAAAAATGAAGGGTGTAAAGCCTTTTAAAAAAGATGCCTCAATAGTCAAAACGAAAACAACTAATAAAAATAATGTAAAATTAGATAAAAAAACTATTACTAAAAATACCAGCAAACAAACAATAACCGAACACAAAGTTAGTAGCTCAGAATTTAAACTATCATTTGGTGAAGTTAACAAGGGACTTAAGCGGGGAAAAATTAATATAGATAGAAGAATTGATCTGCACGGCCACAGTTTAGTCGAAGCACATGAAAAATTTCTAAGTGAGGTGAAAAAAAATTATAATAAGAATAAAAGATGTTTGCTTATTATTACTGGAAAGGGTGTTCATAAAAAAATTAAAAATGAGCAAGACGAAAGCCCCAAACTTTTCTATGGAAAGATTAAAAACTCAATAATTAACTGGATAAATGAAGACGATCTTAAGAAATATATTTTAACATATCAAGATGCAGGTTTTGAACATGGAGGGGATGGAGCCCTTTATGTTTATTTAAGAAAAAAAAAGTTTTAAATCCTTTCTAACCTAAATACTCTTTCTTTAAAATGAATAAGAATTTCATATGGAAGCAAATCATCTTCAATAAAAAATTCAATTTTTTTTAAATCATTTCTTTTATGATCAGCCCAAATATTTACATAGTCTTCAATTTCTAAAATTATATTTCCATCCTCATCTTCTTTTTTTTTAAGTCTATAAATTCTTCTCCCATCAATAGTTTTTGCTTCATTTTCTCCATTTAAAATATTTATAAAGGATGTGATTGGATCAAAATACAAATATAAACCTTCTAAGTTTACTCTAGCTACCCCTTTCTCTATGGGCTCTTGTTTTAATTCAATTAAATAATCATCAAATAACATTTTAACTATTTTTGTTTTCTTATTTGTTTTCCAAAACTGTTCATAATTCTTGGTTTTAAATATGTTATTTTCAACAATTCCAGATGAAAGATAACTTCCTTCAAACTTATATAAGAGTGAAAAAATGCCAGAATTTTTCAAATTAATTTCTGTTTGATAAACATTATCATTAACATTTAATGACCAACTAAAATGACCAATTTTAAGTCCCGTTGTGCTAATTTTATATTCTGCAATGAAATTATATGCAAAAGACGTATTAGTTACAAATATAACAAAAAAAAACAGGAACTTATTCAAACACAACCTCGTAAACATCAAGTTTTCTTTTTGTAAATTTCTGATCGGGGGAATTTATTTTAAGTAGATTATATTCATTCTCTAAATAATTTATATCTGAGGGGCTTCCAATTAAAGTAAAGTTCTCATTTATATTTTTACTAAGAGGAGAAACTATTTTAAAGTGATTAGTTATTTCATCTCCTTCTTTATGCGGCATATAGAAATTAATATCCTTATCTCTTAATTCATAATTAAAACTTGAAAACAAAAGCCGATCTGAAACTACCATATTTTTTATAACACCATTAGAAGAGTTACTGTAAATTTTTAGCACATAATCATTTATACCACTTATTCGGTCAAAAATTTTAGAGGGATAGCTCATTCCAATCATCATAAAAAGAATAAAACAGACAGCAAAATTAAATATGATATTGGCTATCTTTAAAAAAGATTTATTAATTCTAATATATAAAAGAGCAAACAAGGAAATTAAAGCAGGAGCAGCCCAATTTGCATTAGCCCTTACAATAATGGCCTCTATCAAAACAATTAAAATTATAGGTATAGAAAATACTAGAAAAATTTTTTGAATATAACCCCATTTATTTGATCCAAATAATCCACCTAAAACTATAAATGGACCTAACATTATAATTTGAAATAACAAAAATTCTAAACCTCTAATGAAATTTATTTCAATATTTGCAAAATTTGCGTTATCCGAAGTATGTTTTAGTGTTATCCAACCATTATTGAAATTCCAAATGATATTTGGTACGATAATTATTAACATAGATAAAAAAGTTAAAGTAAAGCCTGATAAATTTTCTAAAAAAACCTTTCTAAATCTTTTATCAATTAAAATTAAAACTAATAAACAAATTACAAAATATATAGCTGCATATTTTGATAATACCCCCAACCCTAGAAAAATACCTAATAGTATAAAATTTTTTAAATCTTGTTCATTATTTATTTTAATTAATTGATTGAGTGAAAGTGTCCAAAATAATAATAAAAAAAGATCAGTACTAATTATAAAAGATGAAAAAGAAACAGCAGGTATAAATAAAAAAATTAAACAACCTGAAAATGACTCTTTTTTATTTAATCCAGTGTTAATTAAAAGATTATAAATACTCCAAGCAATTAATAGATAAACAAGTGATGGGAGAAGTTTTAATGAAACAAAACCACTACCTAAGATTTCCGTATAAACTCTTATTATCCAAGACAAAAAAGGAGGTTTAGAAAAATAACCAAAGTCAATATCTTTTGACCATAACCAATACTGTGCTTCATCACCAAACAAATTAAAAGTAGTAAAATTTAAAGCAACTATTTTTAATAAAAATAATATAATAACTGATGGCAGTAGAATTTTATTTAACATAATATTTTTTATATAATTCAAATAAAATTATATTAAGAATAACAATAAATAAACCAGCAAAAAAAACGTCACTTAAAAAATGACCACCAGCCATTATTCTAATTAAACCCAATACAAAACCAACAACAATACTTGTATAGAGAAAAATTATCTTTTTAGTAATTAAATATAGAATTATAACTGAAAACCCAACAGAGGCATCGCCTGAAACAAAAGAACAATTACTTCCACAGACACTAGTAATTTCATACCATGGGGAAAAAGTTTCTTTTCCACCTAATTGTAAAATATCATTTGGTCTAGCCCTGCCCCATAAATTTTTAAGTATCAGGTTTACAAAAATTAATACTCCAATAATTTGAGAACCCCACAACAAAACTATTTCCTTGATAGAAAATTTATAATTAAAAAAAACTTTATCAATTTTAGTGAAACGTCCAACTATTGGTAAAATTAAAATATAAATAAGTATTAGTGGTAATAAAATATCTCTAAACAATATTGAGGTTAAATCCAAACTTTGTAAAGCAAACTGTGACGCTCCATAGTAAAACAAACCTGAAATATATAAATCTATGGATGGTCCTGAAGTAATAAACAGGCAACTAATTACCAAAAATAATACATAATTATAAATTTCTGAATTGTTTTCAGGCAACAATTTTGAAAATTTATATTGGGTATATTTCTTTTCTAAGATTGTATTTATAATTTTGAAAGATATAAGTGCTAATATAGCACCAGCAACAATATCAGTAAAAAAGTGAGCACCAACAACAACTCTACTCAAGGCAATAACTGATGCTAAAAAATAAAAAAAATATTTTAGTTTTGGAAAAGTAGCAATAAGAATAAAGCAAACTATAAATATAGTTGAGGAATGACCTGATGGAAAGGAATGAAAATTTGAGTCGAAAGTAAAAAAATTAAAACCAAAAGAATCCTCAAAATTTGTGTGATTGGGTCTTGGTCTACCAACAATATGCTTCAGAACTTGTGTTACAATTCCAACTATCAAAATATAAAAAAAAGAGGATATAAAAAAATTACTTATTTTTTTTTGTTTCTCAACCTTTATAAAACTCAATCCATTGTTTAAATAAACAACACCAAATCCAATAATAGAAATTGCAAAATACCAAGACGAGCTTCCAAGCCTTGTTATGTCTACAAAAAATTCATTTAAATAAACACTATTAAGACTTTTATTGAAATCTTTAAAATAGTTATACAGCCCTAAATCTAAATTAAACGATATAAAAACATTTAAAGTAATTATTAAAAGAACAAACAGCTCAATTCTTATATTTTTAAAAAGACTCATTTTATAATTTTTAAAAAATTAAATGAGCTTTACAATATAAACTTTGATAAGTCCTGACTTTTAATAAGTTCTCCTAAGCTATTTTCAACGTATTCCTTATTAATTATTATTTCTGTAGGGCCTATATCTGAGGCTGTATAACTAACCTCTTCAAGTAGTTTTTCCATTACAGTATGGAGTCTTCTGGCGCCTATATTTTCCACATTCTGATTTATCTCTGTTGACAGAGAGGCGATGGTATCAATTCCATCTTCTTCAAATTTCAAATCAACCCTCTCTGTTCCAAGAAGTCCTTGATACTGCTTAATCAAACTGTTTTGTGTTTCAGTAAGAATAAGTTTAAAATCTTTTTTACTAAGACTATCAAGCTCGACCCTAATTGGCAATCTACCTTGAAGTTCAGGTAGCATGTCTGATGGTTTTGATAAGTGAAACGCCCCGGAGGCAATGAACAAAATATAATCTGTATTTACAACACCATATTTTGTAGTAACTGCGGTTCCCTCAATAAGTGGTAATAAATCTCTTTGAACACCTTCTCTTGAAACATCCGCACCACTTCTATCAGCTCTAGAAGTAATTTTATCTATTTCATCTATAAAAACGATACCATTTTGCTCTACATCATCCAATGCTCTTGAATTTATTTTATCTTTATCTAAAAGTTTATCAGTTTCCTCATTTAACAAATATGCATGAGAGTCTTTGACACTCATTTTTTTCATTTTCTTCTGATTGCCAAAACCTTTTCCAAAAACATCGCCTAAATTAATCATACCCATCTGAGAACCAGGCATGCCAGGTATGTCCATGGTTGGTAAACTTAAATTTGCATTAGCTGAAACTGGTATTTCAACCTCATTATCATTTAATTCACCTGATCTTAGTTTTTTTCTAAAATTATCTCTAGTAGCAGGTGTTGAACTTTTAGAAACCAAAACATCTAAAATTCTTTCCTCTGCATTTTTTTCTGCTTTTGCCTTAACCTCTTGACCCATTTGTATTTTCGTTTTTGTAATACTTATTTCAACTAGATCTCTTATTATTTGCTCAACATCTCTTCCGACATAACCAACTTCTGTAAACTTAGTCGCCTCAACCTTAACAAAAGGTGCGTTTGCTAATTTAGCGAGTCTTCTTGATATTTCTGTTTTTCCACAACCTGTTGGACCAACCATTAAAATATTTTTTGGTACAATTTCTTCTTTTAAAGAATCATCAAGTTGTTTTCTTCTCCATCTATTTCTTAAAGCAACAGCAACAGCTTTTTTTGCTTTATTCTGACCTATAATAAACTTATCTAATTCAGAAACAATCTCTCTTGGACTAAAACTGGATTCCATATTTAAAGCTCGATTGTTTCAGAAATGATATTATGATTTGTATAGATACAAATATCTGCAGCAATATTAAGCGACTCTAAAGCTATTTCTTTAGCATTCATATTTGTGTTTTTCATCAATGCTTTAGCAGCACTATTTGCGTATGGACCTCCAGAACCTATTGCAAGTATTCCATCGTCAGATTCAATTACATCACCAGTACCAGACAATAACAAACTTATATCTTTATCAGCTACAATCATCATTGCTTCTAATCTTCTTAGATATCTATCTGTTCTCCAATCTTTGGCTAACTCTACACATGCTCTTTTAAGTTGATTCTTATATTGATCTAATTTTCCCTCTAGTCTTTCAAATAAAGCAAATGCATCTGCAGTAGATCCAGCAAACCCAGAAATAACCAATTCATCAGGTCCAAGTCTTCTAATTTTCTTAACATTAGATTTCATTACGGTATTACCAAGACTGGCCTGACCATCACCTGCAATAACAACGAGGTTATCTTTTCTAATTCCTACGATTGTTGTAGATTTAATAATGTTTTTTTTCATTCTTTCATAAGATGGCTATTTAATTATTTTTATCAAGTAATTTACCTAGAATAAATCATATTTCACTGATATTAGGCAAAAATGCGAAAAGGTAAAGTTGAGAGAAACACTAAAGAAACAAAGATAACCTGTGAAGTTAACTTAGATGGCAGTGGCCAATCTAAAATTTTAACACAAATTGGTTTTTTTGATCATATGCTGGAATTATTATCTCATCATAGCTTGATAGATATAGATTTAAAATGTGAAGGAGATACAAATGTTGATCTTCACCATTCAGTTGAAGATACAGCTTACGCATTTGCTCTAGCTATAAACAAAGCAGTGGATGATAAGAAAGGAATAAATAGATATGGTTTTTCATATGTTCCAATGGATGAATGTTTATCAAGATGTGTTATTGATTTAAGTGGAAGGCCTGAGCTTGTTTGGAATGTTAACCTTGGCTTAAAAAAAATTGGAGAAATGGATACAGAACTATTCCATGAATTTTTTAAAGCCTTTTCAAATGAATCAAAATGTAATTTACATATTGAAAACCTGTATGGGAAAAACAATCATCACATAATTGAATCATGCTTTAAAGCCTTTGCTAAAAGCTTAAGATTTGCTGTTGAAATAGATGACAGAAGAAAAGACAACATACCATCATCAAAAGGCACTCTTTAATTTTTTAATGAAAAAGATCACTATCGTCGATTACGGTTCAGGCAATGTTTTGTCTGCACAAAAATCTTTAGTTAAGATAGCAAATGACAACAATATTGAAGTTGACGTTTTAATTTCAAAAAAACTGAATGATGTAAAAAATTCAACTCATGTTGTATTGCCTGGTCAAGGAGCGTTTTCTACATGCATGAATGGTTTAAAAAAAACTGATGGCTTAATAGACGAGCTTTGTGAGTTTGCATTAATAAAAAAGAAGCCATTTTTGGGGATTTGTGTTGGTATGCAAATGTTAGCTAATATGAGTGAAGAAAATGGAGTCCATGAAGGCTTAGGTTGGATAGACGGTCAAATTAAACTGTTACCTGGAGATAATTTAAAACTTCCCCATATGGGATGGAACTTGGTAAATCCAACAAACTCAAAATATAACAACTTAATCTTTAATAAAAATGATTATTATTTCGTTCATTCTTATTATTTTGATTGTGCTCAAAAAGATAATATTTTGGCAGAAACTAAGTATGGAATAAATTTTGCTTCAATTGTTGGAAAAGAAAATATATATGGCGTTCAGTTTCATCCTGAAAAAAGTTCCTCCCAAGGATTAAACTTATTAAAAGAATTTATTAGAGCATGAACATGTCTACACAATTAAAAGAAAAAATTAATATATCAATCGATAACATTGAAACTCTTACAGATGTAGATTTAGCAGATCTATGTAATATTACCGAACAAGCAATTAAAGCTGGAGGAGGTTTTGGTTGGTTAAGAGTTCCTACACGAGATATTTTAACCGAATACTGGACTAAAAGAACTAATGATAAATACATTAAGCTAATAGTAGGTAGACTTAATGGGGTAATAGCAGGAACCCTCCAACTTGCATATGAAGCTCCTAATATTGAGTCTAGGAAAAATATTGCTCGTATAAGAAGACAATTCGTTGCTCCATGGGCAAGAGGTTATGGTTTGGCTAAAAGAATGATTGATCATACTGAACAAATTGCAAAAGAAGACAATATTAAATCATTACAATTAGCTGTAAGAGAAACACAAGATGCAGCAATAAAACTTTTTACAGGCAAAAGTTATATTAAATGGGGCGAAAATCCATACTATGCATATATTAATGGAAGCTTTATTAAAGGTTATTATTACTATAAAAATCTGTAGTGCAAATTATACCAGCCATTGATTTAAAAGATAATAAATGTGTTAGACTTTCTAAAGGGAAAGATAGCTCCAGCATTGTTTACAATGAAGACCCACAAAAACAAGCTATATATTTTGAACAAATTGGTTGTAAAAAATTACACTTAATTGACTTAGATGCTGCATTTGGTAGATCAAATGTAAATTTTGAAACAATAAAGAAAATTAGAAAATCAATCTCAATACCAATACAATTAGGTGGAGGGGTTAGAAATTTAGATTTAGCAAAAAAGTATTTTGAGGCTGGAATAAATAATTTGATTATTGGTTCAATGTCTGTTGAAAAACCAAATGAAGTTATAATTTTATCAAATAAGTATGTGGAAAAAGTATATATATCATTAGATATTCTTGAAGATAACATAATGATAAATGGGTGGGATGAAAATTCAGGAAGGAAAATAAAAGATATTCTTGATATTTATACTAACTCAAAAATTAAAGGATATGTAATTACAGATATTCAAAATGATGGAATGCTAAAAGGTTTAAATTTAGATTTTGTTAATAATTTTTTAAAAAAAATAAACCTGATTAAAAAATTTAATAAAAAAATTATTATAGCAGGGGGTTTGACAGATTACTCTGATTTAATAAATCTAAAAAAACTTAACACAAAAAACATTGAAGGAATAATTTCAGGCAAATCTTTTTATGAAGGAAAGATTGATTTAGTAGAAGCGCAAAAAATTCTAAATTAAAATGGTAAAAACAAGAATCATCCCATGCTTAGATGTTAAAAATGGAAGAGTTGTAAAAGGTATAAATTTTTTAAATTTAATCGATGCAGGAGATCCTGTTGAGCAAGCAAAACATTATTCTGATAATGGAGCTGATGAAATATGTTTCTTGGATATAAGTGCATCATTAGAAAATAGAGATACTATGGTTAATGTAGTGAAAAAGACTGCAAATGAGGTTTTTATTCCCCTTACAGTTGGCGGTGGAATTTCATCAATAGAAAATATACAAGCTTTACTTAAAGCTGGTGCAGACAAAGTGTCTATAAATTCTGCAGCAATTAAAAACCCAAATATTATAAAACAAGCATCTGAATATTTTGGGAATCAATGCATTGTTGTTGCTGTTGATGCAAAAAAACACAATAATGATTGGTTTGTTTATTCTCATGGCGGCACTAAGAAAACTGATTTACTTGCCTTAAGTTGGATAGAAAAAGTTAAAAATCTAGGAGCCGGCGAAATTCTTTTAACTTCAATGGACAAGGATGGCACAAAATCTGGTTTTGACAATGAGCTACTAAGCAAGGTTTCAGAATTTTTAAAAATACCTCTAATAGCTAGTGGAGGAGTTGGAACACTAGATCATTTTTATGACGGTGTAGTTAAAGGTAAGGCCGATGCATTATTAGCTGCCTCAGTCTTTCATTTTAATGAAATAAGCATTAAAGAAGTAAAGAATTACTTAAAAGATAAAAATATAAACATTAGAGATTAAATTTTATGAAAATTGAGGAATTATACGAAATAATAAATAAAAGAGTCCAAACAAGAAAAAAAAATTCGTACACCAATAAGTTATTAAAGCTAGGGCCGAAAAAAATAGCTCAAAAATTTGGAGAAGAAACCTCTGAATTAATTATAGATTTTTTAAAAGGATCAAAAAAAAGAACAATTGAAGAAGCTGTTGACGTAATCTATCATCTTCTAATTCTGTTAAAGTCAAAAAAAATTACTATGAATGAAATCTACAAGGAATTAGACAAAAGAAAATAAAATATTATGTATGATGAAAATAATATATTTGCAAAAATACTAAGAAAAGAAATTCCTTGTGATAAAATTTATGAAGATGAGTTCAGTTTATTTTTTAACGATATTAATCCCCAAGCTAAGATACATGTTTTAGGTATTCCAAAATTTCCTTGTACAACTTTTTCTGATTTTTTAAAAAATGCAGATAATAAAAATATCACATCTTTTTTTAAGAGTGTACAGTATGTAATAAATAATATTAATGTTGAAAACACTGGTTATAGGTTGATAACAAACTCAGGAGAGGATGGTGGACAAGAGGTTCCACATTTTCATGTTCATATTTTAGCTGGAGAAAAAATTGGAAGCTTAAGGTAAATTATAGTTTCTCTCTTATAATTACATAGTTAACAATTTCATTAACACCCTTTATGTTTTTAAGTGCAACAATCATTTCATCCAACAGATCTGGGCGCGCTGAAATACCCGCTACATAAATTTTACCTTGGATAGTTTCAAAATTAAATGTAATTGCTTTGATCCCAACGGTTTTAGCAGCCACAGCTCTTGCTTGTGTATTAATCCATAAATCACTAGCATAGTCTTTCAATGTTGTTCTATTTCCAATTTCTATTTCATTTATAATTTCTTTAACCCCCTCAACTTCCCAAACTAATCTTACTGCATCAATTCTAATTTCTTGATTATCAACAAGTCCAGTTAATAAAATTCTACCTTCTAAAACACTTGTATTTATATTTACAAAAAGATTGTTCCCCGCATTTAAAAATTTAGCTGCAATATTTACTTTAATAGTTGCATCATCTACTACCGTGCCAAGAGATCTTTCTCCCTCAGCAACTACCATTGCACTGCCCCCGCCTGTTGCAAGCACGCTTGCTGGCGAACATCCATAATTAATAGATGCAAAAATCAAAAACATTGGAATAAATAAAATTTTAGCTACTTTTTTAATTTTAACAACCATTTGTAAATTTTGTTTTTATTAATTTTTGTAAATTTATGTACTATTTTGACGATGTCGGTCAAAGAAAATTTTGTAGCCATTTTTTTTAATTCTTCGCTGTACAAATCAATGTTGTCAAAATCTTGATTTTTTGATGTTTGTCTATCAATAACAGCAACAAATTCTCCTTTAATATTTTCCTTATCTTCTAGTATCTTATTTTTCACATCGATTGGAGTTCCTCTAAAAACGAATTCATTTACCTTTGTAAGTTCTTTACATATTGAAATTGATCTATCAGCCATAATTTTTTTTAGGCAATCTAAAAAATCAATTAATTTATGACTTGAGACAAAAAGTACACAAGCCCTTTTTTCTTGAGAAATAATTTTACAAAGATCTTCCATCTTTTTTTTAGATTTTGGAATAAAACCAAAAAAAGCAAATTCTGATATTGGTAATCCAGATAACTGTAAACTCGATACAATAGAGGAGGGGCCAGGCACAGATGTAACTCTTATATTATTTGTAATACAATATTGTACTAAATTATATCCAGGATCTGAAATAAGTGGCGATCCTGCATCAGAAATTAGAACGCAATTTTTATTTCTTAATACAACTTTTATCTGATCAATAATTTTATGCTCATTATAATCGTGTAAAGCTATTAATTTCTTTTTAATGCCTAATTTATTTAGTAGTTTAAGAGAGTGTTTAGGATTTTCACAAATAATTATATCACATTCTCCAAGTGTTTTTACAGCCCTGTAGGTTATGTCATCTAAATTGCCAATAGGTGTTGCTACAATTGAGAGACCATTAGTAATATTATGCATTATCTATGTATTTATATTTATAATTTCATGTACTCCAGTAAATTTATCTAAACAAGATAGAAAAAATACCCAAGAAACAACTGTTTCTGAAAAATCAATTGATACTAAGCGTGAAAAAAATTTGATTGAAAAAAAAGAAAATAAACAAGATAACCAAAATAAGAGTTTAGACAATGTTGTTTTAGATAAAACGATTATTGCTTTATTTGCAAAAGATGATGATAAAAAAACAACGAAACAATTTTTGAATATCTATGAATTAGGAATTTATAACCTTGGCACAAATGATGTAGTTATACAAATAGAGTTTTTTGATAATGAAAATGATTTAACAAAAATTATAGAAAAAAATCTATTACCGGGAAAGATTTTTCTAGGCCCAATACAATCTAAGTATTCAAATATTTTAAATAATTATTGTATTCACGAAGTAATCTTCTTTTCCTACTCCTCTAAATCTTCATTAGCAAAAGATTGTGTTTATTTAATAAATTTTTTTCCACAAAACGAACTTTCACAACTTATGCTATATTTAAATGATGATGCAAAATTAGCGATACTTTATCCTGAAAATGAATACGGATATCTAATAAACAGTCTAATTGATGATATAATTTTTGAAAGCCCAGCAATTTTAGTTAACAGATCTTCATATAAAGATGGACTATCAAATGTAAGAGAATCAATAAAAGAATTGGGAAAATATGAATTGAGAAAATATGAATTGAATAGGCAAAAACAAATTTTATCTTCAAAGCGAGATAAAAAATCGAAAGAAAGATTAAAAAAGTTAGAAAAATTTAAAACTACAAGTGACTATGATTTTACTCACATCTTGATTGCTGATTACGGGTTGAATTTATTACAGGTTGCACCTCTTCTTCCTTACTATGATATAGATCCTAATATTGTGCAGTTTATGGGGACTGGAGTGATAGATGATAAAACATTTTTTTTTGAACCCTCTTTACAAGGAGCTATATTTCCTGGTGTTCCTGAAATAAGCAGAATTAACATCATCAACAATTATATTGAAATATATGGTGATGAGTTATTAAGAATCTCAACGCTTCCATATGATCTAATAGGTTTAATAAACTTCATTTATTCAAAAGACTACAAACTAGGTGATGTAGTAAACTTATTAAATAATCCTAATAAAAAATTTAATGGTGTTGATGGAAATTTTTATTTTAAAAATAATATGATTGAAAGAGACCTTAACATATTAAAAATAGATAATGGCAATTCCGTTGTTATTAATTAGTTAAAAAATTGATTAATTTTTTTACCGCTATAGACCTATGACTAATTTCATTTTTCTCTTTAGTGCTTAATTCAGCCAATGTTTTGTTATAATTTTCAGGAATGAAAATCGGATCATAACCAAAACCAAATTCCCCCTTGGCTTGATCAGAAATTTTTCCATTAATCTTGCCATTAAATATTACGTTTTGATTATTTTTAACTGTTAGGCTTATTGAAGTTTTAAAGTAAGCATCTTGTTTACTGTTTTTTTTATTACTTTTAATAATACTTTCAAAACATGCTTCATTACTTTTGAAATTATTTAAATATATTTTTGAAAAAACGCCTGGTTTCCAGTCTAAGCTTTCAATACATATTCCTGAGTCATCGGCAAAACAAGGAAAGCCAGTTTTATTAAATCCGTAGTCTGATTTTATCTTTGCATTTTCCTCAAAAGTTTGACCATTCTCTTCTGGCTCATCGCTTATTTCTAAATCACTTAAGGAAAGAATTTCGAGATTAAATTTTTTAAAAATTTTTTTTATTTCAATTGTTTTGTTCTTATTATTTGAAAAAAATAATAAATTCTTCAATTTATTTCAACGCCTCTTTTTGCTTAGAAATTATTTCTTTAATTCCAATTTTTGCAAGTGAAAACATTTCTACAAACTGATTATCGTTAAAAAAAAATTCTTCACCTGTAACTTGTATCTCAGATATCTCATCTGAACCACAAATTACAAAATTGGCATCGACTTGGGCTGCAGAGTCTTCATTATAGTCTAAATCCAAAATCGATTTATTATTAACTATTCCAGTTGACACTGCGCCTATGAAGTTTTTAATAATTGGTTTTTGCAGATTATAATTATTTTTCAATTTTTCTATTGCCAGATATAAAGAAATAAACCCTCCGCTGATAGATGCGGTTCTTGTCCCGCCATCTGCTTGAATAACATCACAGTCTATTTTTATTTGACGCTCTCCAAGGTTTGAAAGATCTACAATAGATCTTAAGCTACGCCCAATTAACCTTTGTATTTCTTGTGTTCTACCAGACTGCTTTCCTTTTGCAGCCTCTCTGTCCATTCTAGTATTTGTTGACCTTGGTAGCATACCATATTCTGCAGTAACCCAGCCCTTCCCAGTATTCTTTAACCAGCGAGGAACTTTTTCGTCAATTGTTGCAAGACAAAGGACATGTGTATTTCCAAATTTTACTAAGCATGAACCATCAGCATGAATATTAACGTTTTTCTCAAATGAAATTTCACGCATTTGATTGAAGGATCTATCTTTTCTCATATAAATTTAATAATAGTAGATAAATATTATTTTTAAATAAAATTCTTATGTCTGATAATGTATATGCACAAATTAATGATAGATCGAAATTAATTTTCAAAAAATTAGTTGAGTCATATCTTAAAACTGGGTCTCCAGCTGGATCAGAAACAATTATGAAGATGGGAGGTTTAAATCTTTCCTCAGCATCTATTAGATCCATTTTATCAAATTTGCAAAAAGAAGGGCTTCTATATGCACCACATAGATCAGCTGGAAGAATGCCTACCGAGAAAGGTATGAGGTTTTTTGTCGACGGACTGTTAGAGTTTGGAAGAATTTCAAAAATAGATAAAGAAAATATTAAACAACAGTGTTTAACAAAGGGAAAATCTTATGAAGAGGTGCTCGATGTTGCTTCCAAGGCAATTTCAGGATTGTCGAGTTATGCAGGAATAGTTATTGCACCAAAATTTCAAAAAAACTTAAAACATGTCGAATTCATAAGGCTTAATAGTACTCAATTAATGCTTATTCTTGCTTATGAGAACGGAGAAGTAGAAAATCGCATCATTGAAGATAACGGTAAATATAATAGTTCATTATTGATACAGGCTTCAAATTACCTTACATCAAAGTTTACCAATAAAAACATTTCACAAATCAAAAGACTAATTCAATCTGAAATAAAAAATTCACAAAATGAGTTAGAATCAATTTCTTCAAAATTAATTCAACAAGGTATTATTGAAACTCAGCCTAATAGTAAAAATCCTTATATTTTTCTTCATGGTCAATCAAATTTATTAAAAGATGAAATTGTTTCGAAAGATTTAGATCAAATTCGAAATCTTTTTGATGAAATCGAGAAAAAATCTAGTTTTGTAGATATATTAGAAACAGCAGGAAAAGCAAAAGGAGTTCAGATTTTTATTGGATCTAAAAATTTTTTGTTTAAACACTCTGGTCTTTCTATGGTAATGGCCCCATATAAAAATAATGATCAAGAAATTATAGGAGCCATAGGTGTAGTTGGGCCAACAAGACTAAATTACTCCAAAATAGTTCCTCTTGTTGATTATACATCAAAAATTATTGGAAAGGTGATTGATTAATGGTTGAGAAAAAAGAAGAAGATAACCAACAAGAAGAAATTAAAGAACCTGATACTAAAAATATTGAAAATGAAGAAGATAACAATAATAATCAAGAAGACATTGATACAGAAGAGACAAGTGAAGATGAAAATTCAGAAGAAGACAATTTAGTAAAGGAAATTGAAACACTGAAAGAAGAAAAAATCCGATTACTCGCTGAGATGGAAAATCTTAGAAAAAGATTTGAACGAGAAAAAGTTGAAACCATTAAATTTGGCAGCATAAATTTAGCAAGAGACATACTATCGCCTGGAGATAATTTAGAAAGAGCGTTAGACGCTTTACCAGAGGATGAAAATCATTCAGAAAGTATAAAAAATCTTATCGATGGTTTAAAAATGGTGCTTAAAGAATATGAAAGTACTCTTGAAAAACATGGAGTCAAAAAAATTGAAACTATAAATCAAAAATTTGACCATAATTTTCATCAGGCAATCATGGAAGTTGAAAATAATGATGTTGAAGAAGGAACAGTAGTACAGGAAGTCCAATCTGGCTATACAATGCATGATCGATTACTCAGGGCAGCAATGGTTGGGGTTTCCAAAAAACCAGTCACTAAAACAGAAGAACCTAAAGAAGAAAAAGAAGAAGATAATCCTGACAATGAGAGTAGAGAATAGTCATAAAAAGCTTTAAATTACTTGGTTTTTTTTAATATAAACACCAAACATCCTTGTATTTTAAAACTTTTTTCCCATATCTAATGTAGCCAATGTAGATTGGTAAATAATTAAGTAAAGAGGATAAAAAATATGGCAAAAGTAATTGGTATTGACTTAGGTACTACAAACTCGTGCGTTGCAGTAATGGACGGTAAGGAAGCAAAAGTAATTGAAAACTCTGAGGGTGGAAGAACAACACCTTCAATGGTAGCATTCAGTGACACAAAAGAAAAACTTGTTGGACAATCAGCTAAAAGACAAGCAGTAACTAATTCTGAAAATACTTTATTTGCCATAAAAAGATTAATAGGAAGAACATTTGAGGATGAAGCTGTTAAGTCTGACAGTGGATTAGTACCTTATAAAATCGTAAAAGGTGATAACGGTGATGCTTGGGTAGAAGCACGTGAAGACAAATATAGTCCAAGTCAAATTAGTGCATTTATTTTACAAAAAATGAAAGAGACCGCAGAGTCTTATTTAGGAGACACTGTTACACAAGCAGTTATAACAGTTCCTGCGTATTTTAATGACGCTCAAAGGCAAGCAACAAAAGATGCTGGAAAAATAGCTGGGCTAGAAGTCTTAAGAATTATTAACGAGCCTACTGCTGCAGCGTTAGCATATGGTTTAGATAAAAAGAAAACTGGTACAGTTGCTGTTTACGATCTTGGTGGAGGTACATTTGATATTTCTATCTTAGAAATTGGTGACGGTGTTTTTGAAGTTAAATCAACCAATGGCGATACGCATCTTGGCGGTGAAGATTTTGATCTTAAAATCATTGATTATCTTGCCGATGAATTCAAAAAAGATAATGGTATTGATTTACGATCAGATAAACTTGCACTTCAACGTTTGAAAGAGGCTGCTGAGAAAGCAAAAATTGAATTATCAAGTTCAACTGAAACAGAAGTTAACTTGCCATTTATAACGGCAGATCAATCCGGCCCTAAACATTTAACAATTAAATTATCACGTGCAAAACTAGAAGCTATTGTAGGTGAGCTTTTAAACCAAAGTTTAAAACCTTGTGAAATGGCACTCAAAGATGCTGGATTACAAGCTGCTGAAATTGACGATGTTATTTTGGTTGGTGGTATGACAAGAATGCCTAAAGTAACGGAGATAGTAAAAAACTTTTTTGGTAAAGAACCTAATAAAGGTGTTAACCCAGATGAAGTTGTTGCATCTGGTGCTGCTATTCAAGCAGGAGTATTACAAGGTGATGTAAAAGATGTTTTATTACTTGATGTTACACCTTTATCACTTGGTATTGAAACACTTGGTGGTGTATTTACAAAACTTATTGATAAAAACACAACTATCCCAACAAAGAAGAGTCAGGTATTTTCTACAGCTGAAGATAATCAAAGTGTAGTAACAATTAGAGTCTTCCAAGGAGAAAGAGAGATGGCTGCTGATAACAAATTACTTGGTCAGTTTGATTTAGTAGGTATTCCACCTGCAGCAAGAGGAATGCCTCAAATTGAAGTAACTTTTGATATCGATGCAAATGGTATTGTAAACGTCTCGGCTAAAGACAAATCAACTGGAAAGGAACAACAAATCAAGATCCAGGCTTCTGGAGGATTATCAGATGAAGAGATTGAAAAAATGGTTAAAGAAGCAGAAGAAAATGCTGAAGCTGACAAAAAGAAGAGAGAAGCTGTTGATACTAGAAACCATGCTGATAGTTTAATTAATGAAACTGAAAAGAACTTAAAAGAGCACGGAGATAAAATTCCTGAGGCTGATAAAAATAAAATCACAGAGGATATTGAAGAGCTTAAGAAAGTAAAAGACGGCGAGGATTTAGAAGCTATAAAATCTAAAACTGAAGCACTGGTTCAATCGTCTCTTAAAATGGGTGAAGCAATTTATAAACAAAACCCTCAAGGTGCTGGTCAACAACCAGATCCATCTGGCGCTGAGCCATCAGCTGATAATACAAAAGATGAAAAGGTTGTAGACGCTGAATTTGAAGAAGTAGACGAAGATAAAAAAGATTAACACTCCATAATTGTTGTAAGGAGGAGATGTGGCTGATAAAGATTTCTATGAGATACTAGGTGTTCAAAGAAATGCTAGTGATGACGAAATAAAAAAAGCTTATAGAAAACAAGCCATGAAATATCATCCTGATCGTAACAAGGATGACAAAACTGCTGAAAGAAAATTCAAAGAAGCTGCTGCTGCCTACGAGATCTTAAAAGATTCAGAAAAAAGATCAGCTTACGATCAATACGGTCATGATGCTTTTAGACAAGGTGGCATGGGTGGAGCGCAAGGCTTTGGAGATTTTGCTGGTGGCTTTTCTGACATTTTTGAAGAATTTTTTGGCGGAGGTTTCGGAGGACAATCATCAAGAAGAAGAGGTCCACAAAGAGGAAGTGACCTTCGCTACAACATGTCCGTTTCACTATTCGAAGCTTTTACTGGAAAGAAATCACAAATAAGAATACCTACATACGTTGGTTGTGATGCTTGTGCTGCAACTGGAAGTGCGGATAAATCTGGACCAAGTACTTGTTCTACTTGTGGTGGTGCAGGAAAAGTTCGATCTCAACAAGGATTCTTTTCAATTGAAAGACCATGCCCTACATGTGGTGGAGAAGGTTCAAGTATAAAAAATCCATGTCTTAAATGTTCAGGAACAGGGAATATAAAAAAGCAAAAAACAATTTCTGTTACTATTCCTGCTGGTGTTGATACAGGCACAAGAATTCGAATAGCTGGAGAAGGAGAGCCTGGTGAAAGAGGTGCAGGTAATGGAGATCTATATATTTTTGTTGAAGTTCAAAAGGACAAACTTTTTGAAAGAGAAGAAGAAAATCTTTTTTGCGAAATACCAATCTCCATAACAACGGCTATTCTAGGCGGTGAAATAGAGGTTCCAACCATTGAAGGAAAAAAAGCTAGACTTAATATTCCAGCGGGAACTCAATCTGAGACACAATTTAGACTTCGCGGCAAAGGAATGAGTATACTTCGACAAAGTAGAAGGGGAGATATGTATGTGCAAGCAAACGTTGAAATACCAGTCAATTTAAATAGCAAACAAAAAGATATTTTGAGAGAGTTTGAAAATGAAGGTGGGACATCAAAAAAACATAGCCCAAAATCGCAAGGTTTTTTCTCAAAATTAAAAGAAGTCTGGGAAGATTTAACTTAATTTCTTTTCAACTTACAATCACCAAAGTATAAGAAGTTTTTATGGCAAAAATTAAAATAGCAGTTGCAGGTTGTCTTGGCCGAATGGGTCAGGAAATATCGAAACAAATTTTACAAAATGAAAATTTAGAATTTGTCGGTGGTTTTGAACACAAAAAACATAAAGATATAAATAAACATTTAAACAAAGTTTCAAGTATACACTCTGCAAAATTAGTTACAGCTAATGCAGCTCAATTAATCAAAGTTTCAAACGTCATCATTGATTTTACAACACCTGAGTCTACTTTGGATAATCTTAAGATCGCCTCTGCAAATAAAAAGGCAGTTGTTATTGGCACAACTGGAATGACGGATGCACAAACAAAGAAAGTAAAAAGTTATTCAAAAAAAATACCTATACTCATGTCTTCTAACATGAGTTTGGGCGTTAACTTACTATTTAACTTAGTAAAACAAACAGCATCAGCTCTAAAAGATACTGATTATGATATTGAAATTGCTGAGACTCATCATAAACATAAAAAAGATGCTCCTTCCGGAACTGCATTATCTCTGGGTGAACATGCAGCTGAGGGAAGAAAAACTAAATTAAATAAATCAAAAGTTTTAGATCGTACAAAAAAACTATCATCTAGAAAAAAAGGTGACATCGGCTTTTCTGTCACAAGAGGGGGTTAAAGAAATTATAAATGAAATAGAAATTTGAATTGGACCTTTGCCTTCACCAACTAAGTAACTTTCATCCGTTTTAAATCGGTGAATAGCAAAACGATCTTCTTTAGAATAAATAGCAGCTGTTTTAATACCAGACTCTTCAG
>CABZCZ010000007.1 GCA_902524385.1 uncultured Alphaproteobacteria bacterium | reverse complement strand
TCCTAATATGACTTCCATCAACATCTGCATCAGTCATTATAATTATTTTGTGATATCTCATTTTCGTTATATCAAACTTACCCTCTAATTTATTTTGATCTGAATCATCAGTGGGATTTCCCACACCTGCACCTATTGCTGTAATTAATGTCCCAATTTCATTACTTGTTAAAACTTGTTTATCATTAGCTCTTTCTACATTTAAAATTTTACCCCTCAATGGAAGAATTGCTTGGTTCTTTCTATCTCTACCTTGTTTAGCTGATCCACCTGCTGAGTCACCTTCAACTATAAATAATTCTGATAGTTCTGGATCTTTTTCCTGGCAGTCTGCTAGTTTACCTGGGAGAGAAGTATTTTCTAAACCAGTCTTTCTTCTTGTTAATTCTCTTGCTTTTCTTGCAGCTTCTCTAGCGTTTGATGCTTCAATTATTTTATCAGTTATTTTTTTAATTTCAGATGGATTTTCTTCAATCCATTGCTCCAATTTACTTAAACTAGTAGACTCTATAACTGGTCTTACTTCAGAGGATACTAATTTATCTTTAGTTTGACTAGAAAATTTAGGGTCAGGTAACTTTACAGATATGATGCAAGTTAATCCCTCCCTTGCATCCTCGCCTGTAATATTATTAGAACTTTTTGTGTTTTTATTTATGTAGTTTACAATTGATCTAGTAAGTGCACCTCTGAAACCTGCAAGGTGAGTTCCACCATCTCTTTGAATAATATTATTTGTAAAGCAAATTGTATTTTCATGATAACTATCAGTCCATTGTAATGAACATTCAATAGAAATATTATTTTTTTCACCCTGGAAAAATATAGGATTAGGATTGATGAGATTTTTTCCCTCATTTAAATACTTTACATATTCCTTAATTCCTCCGTTATATTTAAAATTTACATTATTTTCTTTAGCCTGTCTCCTATCTGTTAAAAAAATATTTATACCTGTATTTAGAAATGCTAATTCTCTAAGTCTTTTCTCTATTACCTTGAAATTAAAATTAATATCTTTGAAAATTTTGTTAGTAGGTAAAAATGTAATTTTAGTTCCTGTAAAATAATTGTTATTAACTTTTTGCGAATTACCAATCACATTTAATTCATTGCTTACAATCCCATTTTCAAACTCAATATTGTATATTTTTCCATCTCTATTAATTTCTAAAACCAAATTTTCAGATAATGCATTAACTACCGAAACTCCGACTCCATGCAATCCACCAGATACTTTATAACTATTTTGATCAAATTTACCGCCAGCATGTAATTCAGTCATTATTAGTTGAGCTGCGGGTATTTTTTCAGTTTTATGAAGATCAACTGGTATTCCCCTACCATTATCAGTGATAGTTGCTGTTCCATCAGCATTCAAAATTACTTCTATTTTATCACAAAAACCTGCTAGTGCCTCGTCTATTGAATTATCAAGAACCTCATATATCATTTGATGTAGACCTGATCCATCGTCGGTATCACCAATATACATACCAGGTCTTTTTCTTACGGCTTCAAGGCCTTTTAACACTTTGATTGAGTCAGAAGAATATTCAGAATTCATAGATTAGTTATATTATAAAATTGTCCCTTTGTTGACACAAAAGAAAATAAATTTTTGTCAGTTCCAGTTAAAAAAAATTGAATTTTGAATCTATTAATCATATCTAATAATATTTGACGATTATATAAATCTAGATGTGAGCAGATTTCATCAAATAATAAAACTGGGTTTATATCCTTTTCATTTACTAAATAATTACATTGAGATAACAAAATCATAAGGACAACTGTTTTCTGTTGCCCTGTTGATAACAAGGAAGCCTCAAAATCATTATCAATTATTGCTATTAGATCAGATTTGTGCGGCCCTATTTTAGTTCCTCCAAACTTCTTGTCAAATATACGCAAATCTCTTAATTTAAACAAATATTTATCAAGGCTAATTTGATTATTAAAATAGTCATCTTTTATTTTTAACTCAACATTAAATTTAAACTTATGATCATATTTTAGAAGCTGAAAATTACTGTTAATGGATTTTACTTGTAAGTCTCTCTCATTAAATATTTCTAATCCTAATGTGCATATTTCTTTTTCAATTTGGTTTAACCAATCATTATCAACTACATTTGTTTGAAGTATTTTTATTCTTTCAAGTATTAGTTTTTTATATTTATTAATAAGTCTATTGTAATCATTTCTATGGGCAAAAACTAATCTATCTAGGAAATTTCTTCTATAATAAGGTGATGTTTGGAACAATCTTTCCATTTCAGGTAAAAAAATAATAAATGATATTGATTTGTTTAAAAAATCTAGAGACTCTTTGGATAAATCGTCATTAATTTTAATTATTTTTTTAAATTTATCACTTTTATTTTCTGAAAATATTTCTATGTTTAAATGATTATTTTTAATTTCTAGATTATTTTTTATTAAAAAATTTTTTTCATTTTTTTTTATTAAGTCATTAATGCTTGCATTTCTTATACCCCTGCCTTTAGCAATCAAAGATATAGCTTCTAAAATATTAGTTTTACCAGTACCGTTTTGACCAAAAAAAATATTTAGCTTTTCATCAAAAGAAAGGTCTAAGTTTTTAAAATTTCTAAAATTAATTAAATTAATGCTTTTTAGTGTTGCCAAGTTTTAAACTCTCATTGGCATCAAAACATAAACTAAATTGCTATTTGAATTTTCAGTTGCAATTATTGGAGATGTATTATCTTTCAAATTAATTGAAATTTCCTCATCTTCTAAATTGTTAACGATATCCATAATATATTTTGAATTAAAGCCAATTTCGATATCATCACCATTATAATTTATTTTTAAATCTTCAGAAGCAGTGCTGTTTTCATTATTTATTGTATTTAGATTAAGTACATTTTGTAATAACTTAAATTTAATAACAGGCGATTTTTCATTAGCAATTGTGCTCACCCTATCTACTGCTGACAACAATATTTCTCTATTAACTTTTAAAATATTTAAATTATCTTTTGGAATAACTCTTTTATAGTCTGGAAAACTTCCATCAATTAATTTTGAAATAAATATTATATTTTCTATAATAAATATAATTTTGTTTGAGCTAATTGATATATAAATATCTTTATCTATTTCTGATAATAATTTACATAATTCGTATATAGTTTTTTTTGGAATTATAACTCCTGATAACTGATCAATACTATCTTCTATATTATGACTAAATTTTGCTAAACGGTGGCCATCAGTGCCTACAAGGGTAAGAAGACTGTTACTTTGATCTTTAGTTATATTAAAATATAAGCCATTTAAAAAATATCTGGTTTCTTCATTTGATATAGCAAACTTAGTTTTGTCAATTAATTTAAAAATAATTTTTGAATTTATTTTAATAGTATTTCCTGAATTCTCTTGATCAATTATTGGAAAATCTTCTTTAGGCAAACAAGCTAAGGAAAATCTTGAGCCATCTGCCCTTAAAGTTAACAACTTTCCATCATTTGAGATAATTTCTATTTCACTATTATCATCAATTTTTCTCACTATATCATAAAAGATCTGTGAATTTATTGTCGTGGAACCATCTTCTAATACATTACAATCAATTTTTTCAATAATTGAAATATCCATATCAGTCGATGATAGTGTTAATGCATTATTTTTAGCCTCAATTAATATATTAGATAGTATTGGTAATGAATTCTTTTTATCAACTATTCCCTGAAGATGAGATAAGGTTTTAAATAAATTAGAACGAACTATTTTAAATTTCATAGCTAAGCATATGATAAAAAAAATTAAGAATCTATAAGTCTTTTTAACAATTCTAAATCTTCATTAAAATTAACATCAGAAAGCTTAAGTTCTTCAATTTTTTTTACAGCATGCATTACTGTAGTGTGATCCCTTCCACCGAATTTCCTACCAATCTCAGGTAGAGATCTTGATGTTATAGATTTTGCTAAATACATAGCAATCTGTCTTGGTCTTGCAACAGAACGTGACCTTCTTGGTGAATGCATATCTGTAATTCTAATATTAAAGTGCTCTGCTACTTTTTTTTGAATTTCCTCAATAGTTATTTTTTTATTAGAAGATTTTAATAAATCTTGAAGTACTAATTGAGCTGTTTCTACAGTAATTGCTGTACCTACTAATGTTGCATGAGCAACTAATCTGTTTAAAGCACCTTCCATTTCTCTAACATTTGAAATTATTCTATGAGATATAAATTCTAAAACTTTTGGAGGAATCTCTACACCTCTCTTGTGAGCTTTCTCTATCAATATACCAAGTCTAAGTTCATATGTTGTTGGATGTATATCAGCAACAAGTCCACAACCTAATCTAGATTTTAATCTTTCTTGAACACCATCAAGATCAGTAGGTGTTTTGTCTGCTGATATTACTATTTGTTTATTTTGTTCAATTAAAGCATTGAAGGTATGAAAGAATTCCTCTTGAGTATTATCTTTACCACTTATAAATTGAACATCATCGATCATAAGTACGTCAATGGATCTAAACTGCTCTTTAAATGCAGAGGTATCTTTATATCTAAGTGCTCTTACAAATTGATACATAAATTTTTCTGCCGAAAGATAAATAACTTTTCTCTCTGGCTGTTGTTCTTTTATTTTCCAGCCTATGGCATGCATCAAGTGAGTTTTTCCCAAACCAACACCACCGCATAAAAATAATGGATTGAATGTTATTTTATTAGCTTCTGATACTCTTTGAGAAGCTGCAAAAGCTAATTCATTAGGTTTTCCAACAACAAAATTTTCAAATGTAAATCTGGGATCTAATGGAGCTCCAAATTCATTAGGATATGTTGAGGATTGATTTGATCTTAAGTCCATTGTAGACTTCCAGTGATTATCATTACTCTTTATTGTGCGAGTGGTTCCAGGTACTATTCTGCCTCCTGTTGGTTTTACAACAAACTTAATTGTATCCACGTTGTCTACTTGATTTTTTGCCTCACTTTTAATCTTATCAGAATAATTATTTACAATCCAATCTCTAAGAAATTTTGTTGGTACAGAGAAGGTAATTGTTGTTTCTTCTAATGAAACATAATGCAAGTGTTTTAACCAATTATTAAAAGCTGTATCACCAACTTTATTCTTAATATTTTTTTTAAAGGATAACCATTTACTGTCGTCAAATATAGTAGATGTATTATCCATTTTCCCCCAACAAGACGATTTTTTACTTAAATAATTTTACGAAAAAAATCAAAAGTCGTAAAATTGAATCACCAAATTAATTTACTTAATCAACACTCTTTAAGTATTTTTAGCAAGAAGAAAAGTGAAAAAAATAAAAAAAAATTATTTTTTTGAAATTTGTTTTGATAAAGAGGATAACTTTCTGGATATGTATTCTTTTTTAAAAATACCTTTTTTTGATGCTCTGGCCATTATTGAGTTGACAATGCTGAGGGATTTTTGGATTTCTTCTGCATTTTTTGCTTCCACTGATGATTTAAATTTATTTAGAGCGTTTCTAAATTTAGATAGATATTGAGAATTAACAGTATTTCTAGTTTTGTTCTGTCTCGATCTTTTTTTTGCAGAAGGATGGTTAGACATAAAATTGCTATAAATTCAAAATAAATTAAGTCAATTAATATTTAATATAGAATTACTTATTATTTTGTAGTTTAGGGCAATAAAAAGTAGATCTTCCATATTGAATGATCTTTTTAACCTTATCACCACGTATTTTTTTTCCTTCTTTATTATAAACCTTAAAATTAGACTGAAAATTTCCTAATGTACCATCAGTAGACCTATAATCTCTTATGCTTGAACCCCCATGTTTAATTGCTTTCTTTAAAATTTTTCTAATAGACTTAATTAGTTTCATTATGAGACTAATTTTCATATTCTTACCTAAAATAAGAGGTGAAATTTTAGAATCAAAGAGAATTTCTGAGGCATAAATATTACCTATACCTGAAATTAATTTTTGATTGAGTAAAATTTGTTTTATGGGTACTTCAGATGTTGAAATTTTTTCAAATATCATTTGTGCTGTAAGATGTGGGCTAAGAGCATCTACACCAAGGCTTGTAATATACTTTTTTTGTTGAAGATTTTTTGTTTTTACAATGTCTATAAACCCAAATTTCCTTGGATCATGATAAATAAGTATCTTTTTCCCTAAAAAGTATAAAAGAAAATGATCATGTTTTATTATTTTATAGGTTGATAAGACAGTTTTTAATCTCCCTGACATTCCTAAATGTATTATTAGAGAATAATCATTATCTAAATCTATGATAATGAACTTTGCTATACGTCTTAGGTTGGATATCTTACAGTTACGTAGTATATTAATTAAATTATTAGGAATTTTAAAACGCAGTTTCGATGTATGAATTTTTACTTTAGATATCTTTTGGTTCAATATTACACTGAGACCTTTAACTGTTGTTTCAACTTCAGGTAGTTCTGGCATAATGAAAAAAGATTATAATTTTGGTTATACAAAAGTAAATTCAAAACAAAAGACTAAACTTGTTCAAAATGTATTTTCAAGCGTTGCCCCAAGTTACGATATAATGAATGATTTAATGAGTTTAGGTATGCATCGATTATGGAAAAAAAGATTTGTAGAAATTATGGATATAAAAGAAAATGATATTATCTTGGATGTTGGTTCTGGTTCTGGTGATATTGCCAGGGAAATTTTAAAAGAAAATTTACTGACCAATCTTTATCTTTTAGATCTAAATAAAGAAATGTTATTTGAGGGAAAAAATAGATTAAAAAAAGAAAAAAATATAAAATATTTTATTGGTAACGCTGAAAAGTTAAATTTTAAAAATAATTTTTTTGATAAATATACTATTTCATTTTGCTTAAGAAATGTGACTGAATATTTATTATCTATAAAAGAGGCTTACAGAGTACTCAAACCAGGTGGTAAATATTGTTGTTTAGAATTTAGTACACCCAAATCATCTTTGATATCAAGTACATATAAAATTTATAAATCAAAAATTTTACCTTTTTTAGGTGAGGTTATTGCCAAAGATAAAAATGCCTACAAGTATTTAAGTGAAAGTATTGATTTATTTCCATCACAAGAAGAGTTGAGAAAAAATCTACTTGATTGCGGATTTACAAATGTTGAGACTATTAATCTATTTAATGGGATTGTAGCCATACATACTGGTTATAAACTATAATGAATAAAATTTTATTAATAATAACTGGTTCTATTGCTGCATCTAAATGTAAAGAAATTATTACTATACTTAATAATAAAGAAGTTAAAATTAGCTGCATACTAACTAGAGAGGCAAAGAAATATGCAAAAATATCAGATATTAAAAAATTACTTAAAAATAAAATATTTCATGATGAAGATGAAAAAAATAACAATATGCTTCATATTAATTTATCAAGAGATAATGATATAATAGTTGTATGTCCAGCTACAGCTAATTCTATTGCTAAGTTTGCTAATGGGTATGGAGATAATTTGGCCTCTAATACCTTACTTGCTTCTAATAAAAAAATTGTGTTTGTTCCCGCTATGAACAGTTTTATGTGGTACAATAAAGTTAACCAAAAAAACGTAAGGTTATTAAAAGATAGAGGTCATGAATTTATTGGTCCAAAAGTTGGAAATCTAAAATGTGGAGAATTTGGTTTAGGTAGAATTGAAAACTCAAAAAATATAGCAAATAAAATTTTAAGTAGATTTGAAAAAATTAATTTATTAAAAAATAAAAAATGCTTAGTAACTGCAGGACCAACAATTGAAATGATTGATCCAGTTAGATTTATTTCAAATCAGTCTTCTGGAAAACAAGGATATGAAATTGCATCACAACTTGTTTTATATGGAGCTAAAGTGATCTTGATATCTGGACCAACAAATTTAGACCCTCCACCAGGTTTGAAATTTATTCAAATAAAATCTGCAAACGAAATGTATCAAAAAATTAGAAAAATTTCTAAAATTGATTTAGGAATTTTTACTGCAGCAATATCTGATTTCAAAAATAAAAAAATCAATAAATCTAAGATTAAAAAAAATAAAAAATTAAATATTAGTCTTTGTAAAAATATTGATATTTTAGAAAAAATAGGAAAAAGTAAAACTCAAAGGCCCAATTTTTTAGTAGGTTTTGCCGCTGAAACAGGTGGCATTAATAATGCTCAAAAAAAATTAGTAGATAAAAAATGCGATATGATTGTTTACAATAAAATTGACAGTAAAAATAAAGTTTTTGGTTCAGATTATAATCGAATATCAATAATTACAAAAAACCAGATAAAAAAATTTAAGAAAATGACAAAGGTAAATTGTGCAAAGCAAATTATAAAACAAATTTATGATACTATATAGAGTTATGAGTAATTACTCTGAAGAAGAATATAAAATTTTTAGCAGGTTATTTATTTTAAATGAATTTTCTGAAAAAAACTTAAAAAAATTATCAAACATAAAAATTGGTATTGTCGGTATGGGAGGTATAGGATGTCCTTTAAGTCAATATTTAGTAAACTCTGGAATTAAAGAATTGTTAATAGTAGACGGAGACATTGTTGAGAAAAGTAATCTTAATAGACAAATTTTGTTTAATTTAAATGATATTGGAAAGAAAAAGGTTGATGTAGCGAAATACAAATTAAAATTAATCAATAATGAATGTAAAATCAATACTATTGATGAAAATATTAATTCTTTGAATTTAAATTCTTTACAAGAATGTTCAATAATTGTTGATGCAACTGATGATTGGTTCAGTTCTAAATTATTAAATGAATATTGTATAAAAAACTCAATCAATTTTTTATATTCCTCTGCATTAAGACATGATTTGCAAATAATTCTTTTCAATAATTCAGATAAAAATAATCATCTATGTTTGAATTGTATATTTCCTAACAAAGATGATGTTGATCTTCCCAGATGTAGTGTAGTGGGTATTTCCGGCATTTCTGCAGGTTTAGCAGGTTTGATTGCTGCTCAAAAAATAATCAATTATTATTTAAATTTAAAGGATGAAACTAAGATAATGACAATTTCTGATGGAAAAAAATTAAGCATTGATAATATCGTTATTAAAAGTAAACATGACTGTTATTTAAATTCAGTTTAAGTAAATTGATAAATATATAAAAAGAGTTTAATTAAAATTATGAAACAAAATTCATTCACCTACGATCAATTAATTGATTGTGCAAAAGGTGTGCTTTTTGGAAAAGGGAATGCTCAACTTCCAATGCCTCCAATGTTAATGTTTGATAGAATTACTTCAATAAATGAGAATGGTGGAATATTCTCTAAAGGTGAGGTTATTGCAGAATTAGATATTAAAGAAGACTTATGGTTTTTTGAATGTCATTTTAAAGATGATCCAGTAATGCCAGGTTGTTTAGGTTTAGATGCTATGTGGCAATTACTAGGTTTTTATTTAGGATGGCTTGGCCAACCAGGAAAGGGTAGAGCTTTAGGAGTTGGTGAAGTTAAGTTTACTGGTCAGGTATTACAAAAAGTGAAAAAAGTAACTTACCATATATCTCTTAAAAGACTTATATTAAGAAAATTGGTTCTAGGAGTTGGAGATGGTGTTTTAAAAGCTGACGGTGAAACAATTTATGAAGCTAAAGATATGAAAGTTGGTTTATTTTCATCTGAGAAATAATTAATGAATAGAGTAGTAGTAACAGGCTTAGGTATAGTATCATGTATTGGTAATAATCAATCAGAAGTTATAGACAGTCTTAAAAATTTGAAATCTGGGATAACAAGTGCGGAAGAATATGAAGAGTTTTCCTTTAGAAGTCTTGTACATGGTAAACCAAATATAGATATTAGTAACGAAATAGATAGAAGATTACTAAGGTTTATGGGTGATGGAGCTGCCTACAACTATATTGCAATGAAAGACGCTATAGATGACTCGGGGCTAGAGGATAGTGATATTTCAAATGAAAAGACTGGTATAATTGTTGGTTCAGGCGGTCCATCAACACAAAATTTATTTAAGTCTTCCGAAATTGGGAAGAGTTTGGGTTCAAAAAAGATTGGGCCATTTATGGTACCAAGAGCAATGTCTAGTACTAATTCTGCAACTCTTGCGACTCCTTTTAAAATTAAAGGAGTTAACTATACAATCACTTCAGCATGTTCAACAAGTTCACATTGTATTGGTAATGCGTACGAACTAATTCAGATGGGAAAACAAAATGTTGTTTTTGCTGGAGGAGGAGAAGAGCTCCATTGGACTTTATCAATTTTATTTGATGCAATGGGTGCTTTGTCATCAAAATATAATTCTACGCCTAGTAAATCTTCAAGGGCATATGATGCTGATAGAGATGGTTTTGTAATTGCTGGCGGAGGTGGAACTTTAGTACTTGAAGAATTAGAGCATGCAAAAGCTAGAGGTGCTAAAATATATGGTGAAATAACAGGTTATGGAGCAACCTCAGATGGATACGATATGGTACAGCCTTCTGGAGAAGGAGCAGAAAGATGTATGAAGCAAGCATTAAAAAATATTGATGGTAAAATTGATTATATAAATACACATGGAACAAGTACTCCAATAGGAGATGTAAAAGAATTAGAAGCAATCAAAAATGTTTTTGGCTCAAATATTCCTAAAATGAGTTCAACAAAATCTTTGACTGGTCATTCTTTAGGGGCAACTGGTGTGCATGAAGCTATTTACAGTTTATTGATGATGAAAAATAATTTTATTAGTGGTTCTGCTAATATTGAAAATCTTGATGATAGTGCGAAAGATTGTAATATTCTTTTAAAAACAGAAAATGATGTTGAAGTTGAGCATGTTATGTCAAATAGTTTTGGTTTTGGTGGTACAAATGCAACATTAGTATTTTCAAAATATCATGCTTAAAAATAAAAAAGGTTTAGTATTTGGTATTGCAAATAGTCATTCAATTGCATGGGGAATAGCAAAACAACTAGCTGAAAATGGTGCTGAAATAGCCATTGGCTACCAAAACGAAATATTATTGAAGAGGGTCAAACCACTTTCCGAAGAAATTAATTCAAAAATATTAATAGAATGTGATTTCAATAATGATAACTCAATAGATAAATCTGTAGAGATTATAAAAAAAGAATGGGGCAAAATTGATTTTATAATTCATGCTGTTGCGTTTGCAGATAAATCAGAGTTAAATGGTAGATATGTTGACACTACGAAAGATAATTTTATTAATTGTTTGGAAATATCATGTTTTTCATTAACTAGTCTTGCAAGAAGTTTTGAACCTATAATGAATGATGGAGCAAGTATTCTAACCCTCACTTTTTACGGCTCAAATAAAGTGATGCCAAATTACAATTTAATGGGAATTGCAAAAGCCGCTTTAGAAACAAGTGTAAAATACCTGAGTGTGGATTTAGGCACAAAAAATATTCGTGTTAATGCAATATCAGCAGGACCTATGAGAACAATTGCTGGTGCAGCAATAAATAATGCTAGAGAGGTGTTTAAATTTACAGAAGAACATTCAGCATTAAAAAGAAATGCACAACTAGATGAAATTGGCAAATCTGCTTTATATTTTGTTAGTGATTTATCTTCTGCAGTTACTGGTGAAATACATTATGTTGATTGTGGTTACAATATTATTGGAATGCCTAATAAATTTTAAAATCTTCTCAATAAATCTATAGGATTATCAACAAAAATACTATCCACACCTACAGAGAAAATATCATTAGCGCTAGATAAATTGATATTTTTATCTGAATAAACAGTAATTGAGAGATTAGATTTTTTAATTTTTTTTATAATATCAGCTGTTACAAGATCTATGTTTAATCCACAAATTTTTAAATCATTATTAATTGATAAGTTAATTAAATCATCAATATTATACTCTTTAAAATTATCTAATAAAAAACTGCGTATAGATTGAGGGTAAAGTTTTGAAATTTCTAAAATAGAAACCAAGTCAAATGATGAAAAAAAAATATCTATATGATTAATATTCTTAGTAAGTTTATAAATTTGATAAGTATTTTCTTTTTCAAAATTTTTATTGGGTTTTAATTCAATATTTAAATTACCATTATTATTAGTACACAGACTTAAAATATCTTCTAATTTTGGAACAAAAATATTTGTGTTTTTTTTATAAAAAAATTTTCCCGCATCAAGTTTTTTTATATTCTCATAATCATAATCAATTGCAAAACCACTTCCATTAGTAGTTCTGTCTAACGTGTCGTCATGTAATAAAATTGGGACTTTGTCTTTAGAAATCTTAACATCTATCTCTACAAAATTTAAACCTATTTCGAATGCCTTAGCAATAGATTCTAAAGTGTTTTCTGGACACAGATCTTTTACACCTCTGTGCCCAATTAATTTAGGTAATTTAAGCGTTTTCTTCTGCGTCAACTGCTTTCATAGAAAGTTTTATTTTTCCTCTTGAATCGATATCCAGTACTTTTACTTTAACAACATCTCCTTCACTAATAACATCTTCAACTTTCTCTACTCTTTCATTTTTTAATTGACTAATATGAACTAGTCCATCTGTAGACCCCATGAAATTAACAAAAGCACCGAAGTCCATTATCTTTATAACTTTACCATCATAAATTTTTCCAATCTCTGGCTCTTCGACAATACCTTTAATCCATTCTAGTGCATCATTTCCAGATTTTTGATCTACTGCTGCAATACTCACTAAACCTTCATCATTAATTTCAATTTTAGCTCCAGTTGTTTCAGATATTTCTCTAATAACTGCTCCTCCTTTACCAATAACTTCTCTAATTTTATCTTTGTTTATTTGTAGATTAGTTATAGTTGGTGCGTATTGGGAAATTGATTGTTTAGGTTTATCAATTGCTTTAGCCATTTCACCAAGTATGTGGAATCGTCCATCTTTAGCTTGTGCTAATGCTTCTTCCATAATTTCAGCTGTGATACTAGTTATTTTAATATCCATTTGTAATGATGTTATTCCTTCAGAAGTTCCAGCAACTTTAAAATCCATATCACCAAGATGATCTTCATCACCAAGTATGTCTGATAGTATTACATATTTATCATTCTCTTTAATTAAACCCATTGCGATACCTGCTACTGGTCTTTCTAAAGGCACTCCTGCATCCATTAAAGACATAGAGGTACCACATACAGTTGCCATTGAGCTAGAGCCATTAGATTCTGTAATTTCAGATACAACTCTATAAGTGTAAGGAAACTTTTCTTTAGAGGGTAACATTGGGTGAATAGCTCTCCAGGCTAATTTTCCATGTCCTATTTCTCTTCTACTGGTAGAACCTATTCTTCCGACTTCTCCAACAGAGTAAGGTGGAAAATTATAATGCAACATGAAATTCTCTGTGTATTCACCATCAATTGCATCTATTCTTTGCTCGTCTTGTCCAGTTCCCAAAGTTGAAACAACAAGAGCTTGTGTTTCTCCTCTTGTAAATAATGCAGACCCATGAGTTCTCTCTAAAACTCCAGTTTCACACACAATTGGACGGACTGTTTTAGTATCTCTTCCATCAATTCTATTACCGGTATTAATTAATTCTCCTCTTACAATATCTTTTTCTACATTTTTTATTGCATCTGAAACTAATACTGGTGAGAGTGTTTCACTTACAAATTTTTCAGAAATTTCGTTTCTCAGTGAAGCTAATTTTTCTGACCTTTTTTGTTTTTCAGTTGTTTTGTATGCATCTATAAACTCTTTGCCAAAGTCTTGATCGATCTTGGATGGTAGACTTTTAATTTCTTCATCTTTTTCTTTAAGATCCCAAGGTTCTTTTGCAGCTTTTTTAGCTAACGAGATTATTGCTTCGATCACTGTTTTATAATTTTCTTGACCGAGAACTAATGCATCTAGCATTTGTTTTTCTGAAAGCTCGTGAGCCTCAGACTCGATCATTAGAACACCTTCCTTAGTCCCAGCCAATACTAATTCTAGTTTAGAATTTGATAATTGACTCTTACTCGGGTTAACAACAAACTCATCATCTATAAAACCGATCTTAATTGCCCCGAGTGGTCCTAAAAATGGTAAACCAGATAAAGTTAGTGCTGCACTTGCAGCTATCATCGCTACAACATCGGAGTCATTTTCTTGATCATGTGATAACACTGTACAAGTAACTTGAGTTTCGTTTTTAAAATCTTTATGAAATAAAGGTCTAACTGGTCTATCAATTAATCGAGAAACTAATGTTTCTTTTTCAGTTGGTCTAGCCTCTCTTTTAAAAAAACCACCAGGTATTTTTCCTACTGAATAATATTTTTCTTGATAATTTACTGTTAAAGGAAAAAAATCCATATCTGGATTTGCTTCCTTTGCGGCAACTACATTACACATTACTGTCGTTCCACCATAAGTGGCTATAACTGTTGAGTCAGCCTGTCTTGCTATTTTACCTGTTTCTAATTTCAGTTTTCTTCCAGCCCATTCAATTTCTATATTTTTCACATCAAACATAATTTTCATTTTTCCTCTTTTTTAACCTCTAATATTTAATTTTTTTATTAAATCTGAATATTCAGATTTATTTTTTCTAGATAAATAATTTAATAATTTTTTTCTTTTATTCACTAATGATACTAGTCCTCTTTTTGAATGATTATCTTTATTGTGAGTCTTAAAATGTTCAGTTAAATTTTTTATTCTTTCTGTTAAAACTGCTATCTGAACACCTGCTGATCCAGTATCTTTTTCATTTTTAGAAAATTCATTAATAAGATTTTTTTTATTTTCTTTAGTTATCGACATCGTTTCTCCTATATTAATATTTTATTTGGTTTAAACAAATTACCATCTAATTTGCCTATTGAGACGACGTCTCCTTTTTTAGATAAAAAAATTTTTTTCTTATCTAAGTTGATTGATGAAGAATTTATAATTTTTTTTTCATCAATTTTAATTGATCTCCCATAAGATAAATTTTCAATATCTATTTGCTCTTCAATTTCATAAGCCAAGATGTCGTCCAGCATAGAAATTGTAGGAGAAATACAATTAATTTCTTTGTGCCTTTGTCCTATTTTAAGAAGATCGTCCAGTAAAATCGATTTTTTTTCAATAAATTTACCTACTTTTGATCTTTTTAATGAAGAAATGTGACCATAGGTATTTAAATCTAAAGCAATATCACGAGCAAAACTTCTTACATAAAATCCTTTTCCACATAAAATTTTAAATAATGTTTTGTTATTATAATGTTTAATAATACTTAAATTTTCAACGAAAACTTTTTTTGGTTGAATCTCAAATTCTTCATTATCTCTAAATAATTTATAAGCTCTTTTCCCATCAATTTTAACTGCAGAGACTTTTGGAGGTATCTGATTAATATAACCTAAATAATGAATAATTTTATTTTCTATTTCTTTCTTTGTTGGTAAATAATTTGATTGAAATAAAATTTTGCCTTCTGCATCATCTGTTGTTGTTTGGACTCCCCAAGTTATTGTAAACTCATATTCTTTTTTCATAATATTAATATGTGAAATTAGCTTTGTTGCTTTTCCAATAGCAATAGGTAATACACCTTCAGCCATAGGATCTAATGTACCCGCGTGGCCAATTTTTTTAATTAAAAAATTTTTTTTTATAAAATTAATAGCTTTAAAAGAAGTAATATTTTTAGGTTTGTATAAATTGATCCAACCTTGTTTCGGAATCATCACTTAATGTCTCTTAAGACATTTTTATTTAATAAAAGATTTTCAATTTTTTCTGCTTCATCGAAAGTGTCGTCTAAAAAAAATGAGAGCTTTGGTGTAAATTTTGAATTAATTTTTGCCTTTGATAAAAACTTTTGGAAAATATATTTTCTATCTTTTAAAACTTCTAAAATATGTGTTTTATCTTTACCCCCTAACGGCATAAAATATACATTAGCAATCTTTAAATCTTTAGACATTCTAACAAATGATATTGTAATTGAAGAAGAATTAATATTTTCATCAAAAAAATCCTCTTTTAGCAAACAATCACTAAGTAATGATCTAATGAGCTCGCCGAATCTAATTTGCCTTTGGGTATCCATTGTAATAAAACATTATAACTTTCTACTTTTAGAAACTTCTTCAAATGTCTCAATAATATCACCTACTTTGATGTCGCTATAGTTGTCTAACATTACACCGCACTCAAAACCTGACTTAACTTCAGATACTTCTTCTTTAAACCTTTTTAAGCTACTTATTTGCCCTTTATGAATTACTATATTATCTCTTAAAACTCTAATTTGAGATTTTCTAGAAATATAACCATCTTTAACCATACAACCTGCAATATTTCCAACTTTTGATATATTAAATACCTCTCTAATCTCGACATTTCCTGTAATATTTTCAGAAATATCAGGCTTTAATAGACCAGTTAAAAGATTTTTTACATCATCAATAAGTTCATAAATTATTGAATAATATTTAATATCTACGCCATCTCTTTTTGCTATATCTCGTGCATGAGGTAGAGCTCTTACATTAAAACCAACAATGAAACCCTTTCCTGATCCAGCTAAAGTAACATCACTTTCAGTAATTGCTCCTACACCTTTATAAATAACATTTACTTTAACTTCATCTGTCGAGAGTTTGGTTATTGAATTTTCAATTGCTTCTGCCGAACCTTGAACATCAGTTTTAATTACTACCGGTAGACTTGTTGCTTCTCCTTTATTTATTTGAGCAAACATTTCCTCAACGTTAGATTTCGCAACTGTATTTTTTTGGATTTGTAGTTTACTTGATCTAAATTCTGCGATTTTTCTTGCAATTCCTTCATTTTCAACGACAATAAAATCATCGCCAGCTAATGGGTTAGAATCAAATCCTAAAACTTCAACCGGTACTGATGGTTCAGCTTGCTTAATATTTTTACCTTTATCATCTATTAAAGCTTTTACTTTTCCCCACTCAGATCCCGATACAAAAATATCACTAACTTTTAATGTTCCTTTTTGTACTAATACTGTTGCAACTGAGCCTCGACCTTTTTCAAGTTTTGACTCAATAACAGAACCTCTGGCTTTTCTATCAGGGTTTGCTTTGAGATTAAGTAAATCAGCTTGTAAATGAATTGCCTCTTCTAATTTATCTAAATTTGTTCCTTTGGTTGCAGAAACTTCAATATCTAAAACTTCACCACTTAGTTTTTCAACAATTACTTCCTGACTAAGTAATTCATTCCTAACCTTATCAGGGTCAGCCCCTGGAAGATCCATTTTATTGATGGCAACAATTATTGGTACTTCAGCAGATTTTGCATGTGCTATAGATTCAATAGTCTGAGGTTTAATCCCATCATCAGCTGCCACAACAAGTATGATTATATCAGTTGTTTTAGATCCTCTAGCTCTCATATTTGAAAAAGCAGCATGGCCAGGAGTATCAATAAAAGTAATTTTTTTATTATTGTTATTGATTTGATAAGCACCAATATGCTGAGTAATACCACCCGCCTCACTAGACACAACGTTGCTTTCTCTAAAAGCATCGAGTAGAGAGGTTTTTCCATGATCAACATGGCCCATGATTGTTACAACAGGAGCTCTTTTAACAAGACTTTCTTCCTGATCTTCAAAATCTTTGATATCATTTAATACATCATCGTCCTTAATTACAGTTACTTTATGACCTAATTCTTCAGCAACTAATTGAGCTGTGTCAGACTCTAGGGATTGCGTAGCATTTGCCATAACCCCCATTTTCATAAGTACCTTAACCACATCAGCAGTTTTCTCTGCCATTCTATTGGCTAAATCTTGAACAGTAATAAAATCTGGAATAGAAATTTCTCTAGAAATTTTGCTATCATCGTCGTCATCTGCTGACTTTAGTCTTTCTTTTTCTCTAGCTCTTTTTATTTTAGCTAGACTTGGAAATTTATCAAATTCTTGCTCTTCTTGTTCTAATATTTTTTTTGCATCAGATTTGCTAAAGTCATCTTCAAGCGGTCTTAGAGTTGATTTTTTTTGTTGGGTCTTTTTATCTACATTTTTTTTATTTTTATTTTCATAATTTCTGGTTTTGTTAGGAGAAGAAAAATTTGGTTGTGGTGAGGAATTTATACCTAGTCTAGGAGTTCTTAAGCTAGAGGATCCTCTAAAATTTGATTGAGTCGTAGATGAGCTTTTCTGTTGATTATTTTTATTTTTAAAGACAATTTGAATTGTTTTTTTACTTCCACTGCCTCTAGCTTTATCACCTACTGGACCAAGATTTTTTCTTATTTGCAATCTTCCTGAAGAAGATAGTTTTAGCGGCTTTTTTTTATTACCTTTATCTTTATCCAATTTTAATCCTAACTTTATCCTTCAGACCAGAAACTTCTAGCTTCCATAATCATGTTATTGGCTATTTCTTCATCAATATCTAATTCCCTTAAAATACCTTCGTCTTTATCAATAAGTTCAAATGTAGCTAAATCTGCAAAATCATTAACATTAAGGATATTAGATTTTGCAAGTTCTGCTAAAATACTATTGTTCATACCTTTCAAATTTTTCAATTTTTCATCATTAATTTTTTCTTCTATCAGTTTTTTGTCAGACTCTTCTTTATCTTTTACAAAGCTTTTGGACCTATCAATTATTTCTTGAGCTATAGTAGTATCAAAACCTTCTATTTTTTCTAAATTATCTAAAGTTTCAGTAGCTATAGACTCAACAGTTGTATAGCCATCAGTAACGAGCAACTGGGCTATAACATCTTCGACGTCAAGAGTCTCAGCTAATAAAACACTTTTTTCTTTAAACTCTTGTTGTCTTCTTTCTGACTCTTCATCTTCAGTTAAAATATCTATTTCTAAACTAGTTAAATTGGAAGCAAGTTTTACGTTTTGTCCTTTTCTACCAATAGCTAAACTTAGTTGGTCATCAGGTATTACAACTTCAACTTTGTTTTTTTCTTCATATAAAAAAATTTTACTCACTTCCGCAGGTGCAAGTGCATTAGCTAAGAATGTAGCTTGATTATCTGACCAAGTAACGATATCAATTTTTTCTCCTTGTAATTCATTTACTACAGCTTGAACTCTTGAACCTCTCATACCAACACAAGCGCCTACAGGATCAATAGTTGAGTCCTCAGTAAAAACACTAATCTTAGCTCTTGAGCCAGGATCTCTTGCAACACTTTTAACAACAATCACACCTTCATATATTTCAGGTACTTCTTGAAAAAATAGTTTTGATAAAAACTGAGGATGAGTTCTTGATAAGAAAACTTGATAACCTTTCACATCATTTTTTACTTCGTATATGTATGCTCTTACTCTGTCTCCATTCTTAAATGTTTCTCTTGGAATAAGTTCTTCTCTTTTAATGATTGCTTCACTCTTACCTAAGTCTATAATTAAATTTCCAAATTCAGTTCTTTTCACTATACCAACTGCTATTTCACCAACTTTATCTTTATATTCTTCATATTGATTAGATTTATCAGCCTCTCTTACTTTTTGAATTATTACTCCTTTAGCATTTTGTGCAGCAACTCTACCTAATTCAATAGGTGGTAATTCTTTTATAATAAATTCTCCTAAATTAATATCTGGATTAGTTTTTATAGCATCCTCTAAAAGAATTTGTCTGGATTGTAGTTCTTCATCTACACTTTCAACAACCTTTAAATATGAATTTAACTTAATATCACCCGTAGTTCTATCTATAGAAATTCTTATGTCAATTTCTTGACCATATTTAACTCTTGCAGCTTTTTCTAAAGCTTGTTCCATTGCTGAAAAAACTGAATCTTGGTCAATATTTTTTTCTTGCGCTACACTAGACGCGACTTGAAGCATTTCTTCTCTAATTACATTATATTTTTTTTTAGCCATAGTTATAAAAAAAAGGTGGGATAACCCACCTTATTATTAACGCGTATATTAATATTTTACAGAATTTCAAGCTTATAATTTTCTCAAAATGAATAAAGATGGCTTTCTTTGAGAATTAATTGCTTTTTTATAATATTTTGTCTCAATATCGAAATAATCTTTTATGCTTAAATTAATTTCAGATTGGTTAACCCAATTAAAATACTTCTTACATTTGTAAATTGAGTTTAAAATAAACCTTACATAAATTGTTGAATCTGTAGCTATATATATCTCGCTATTCTCTTTCAAAATTTTATGAAGTTTTATCAAAAATTCACTAGTTATCAATCTTCTCTTAGCATGTCTATTTTTTGGCCAGGGATCAGGAAAAAATATCCATACAAGGTTAAAATATTCTTTATTTGTAATTTCTATAATGTTATGAACATTGCCATTGTGCAAAAGAATATTATTTATATTATTTTTTTGAACATATTTAAGTAAGATTATATTTCCGTCAATATACTTTTCACAAGATAAAACAACTTTGTCTGGAAATTGCTTTGCAAGAAATATACTGCTTTCGCCATAACCAGTCCCTACATCTAAAATATATTCCGATTTTTCATTAAAATTTTGAAACTTATATTTAACAAGTACTTCATAATAATTGTTTAAATTGATTTTTTTTTTACTCCTTCCTCTTGTCCTTCCAAATAATCGATTTGTATAATTGCTACTAAACATTTTTCCTTAAATAATAAAAGTTAATTAGAAAAAAGATAATAAAAAAATAAATTTTTAGTATTAAATGTTCATTAACAAAATTAATATTTTCTTGAAAAAATAATTTATGTTTAAATTTTTCTGTATTATTTAGTTCTGTATTTTTTATTATACTACCTTTATTATTTATCACCGCAGATATTCCATTATTAGAAACACGAATTATTGGTTTATTAAACTCTGCTGCTCTGATTTTAGTTAGATACAAATGCTGGTATGGTCCTATATATTTACCAAACCAAAAATCATTAGTTATATTTATAATAAAATTACTATTGTAATTTAAGTTATTTAATAACTTCCAATAAAAAACTACCTCATAACAAATTACAGGAATGTAACTTATATTATTTTTTAAATAAATTATTCTTTCTTCCTTACCATTTGAATAATTGTTTGGACCAACAATACTCTCTAAAAAAGTAAATGAATCTCTAAAGGGTAAAAATTCACCAAAGGGAACAAGTATTATTTTGTCAAAGTAAGTTACTTTAGATTCAGTAATATTAATTAAACTATTATAGTATTTATCGCTTTCAAATCTTGTAGCACCGATAATCAATACTTGATTTTCTTTTAAAGATTCTTTTAAAAATTTTAGATCAAGATTATCTAAAAGATAGGGGAAATTATTTTCACCAAATATTAAGAGATCTGCACTACTTTCTTGAATATTATTAATTATTGTGTTTAGTTTTTTTTCAGTTGTTAAAGATTTATCATCGTTTTTAAAATTTAATTGGAAAATTTCTAAATCTATTGTGTTGGCATTTAAATTATTTTTTTTAAGATTAAAATTTGAGATCATTAAAAAAATTAATGGTAAGAAAATAAAAAATGAAAAATATCCAATTTCCTTTTTTAATTTTACTTTAGTAAAAAAAATAAAAGGTAAACAGAATATCTGTATTATCAAATAACTTGAGATTAAAGTTCCAAAATACTTTAATGAAAAAAGCAGGTATTCATTACTAGAAATAACCAAAGAAAAAGTAAACCATGGAAATCCATAAAAAAATACTGAAATTATATATTCACTAATAGTAAACATGAATGGTATTAAAAAAATTATTGGAATATTTTTTCCTAACTTAGAAATTATTGTAAATACAAAACTTAGAATTAAAGATAATAAGATTATTAGTAACAAAAAAATTAAAAAAAAATTTTTAGTTTCTTCAAAAACAAAAAAAGGATTTTTAATCCAAAATAAATAACTTATAAAAAAGCCGAAGCCAAAAAATGAAAAGTTTTTAAAAATATTTAAGTTACTATTATTTTTTCTACTTAAATCTAAAAGCAGACAAAAAAGAGGGAAAATTATAAAACCTAATGGTAAAAAAAAGTATGGAGGAAATAAAAGTGATGTTAGAAGTCCTAAGATTAAATAAATTAAAATACTCAATTATTTTTATTTACTTCAACTATTTCAATTTTTCTATTGTTTGATTTAACAATCTTGATTCTAAGCTTATCATTAAAATCAATTATTTCATTATTTTTTGGTATCCTATTTATTTTTTCATATACTAGACCGCCTACAGAAGAAGTTTCATCATTGGCATTTCTAGGAATATTAATAGCAAAGAATTCCTCTAAATCTTCCACTCTATAACTAGCATCCACAGTTATTGAATTATCTGATTTTTTATAAACTAATTCTTCATCGTCTTCAGCATCATGTTCATCCTCTATTTCACCAACAATTTCTTCAACTAAATCCTCTATCGTGACCAATCCGTCGACACCTCCAACTCCGTCAACAACAAGACCTATATGAATTCTCGATGATCTCATGGTTTTAAGTAAATCTAAAATTGGTGATTTAGGTGCAACATATAATACATCTCTTATAATTTCATTCATTTGAAATGTATGTTCTGATGATTTAATAAAATCTTTTATATGAAAGAAACCAATTACGTTATCAATATTTTTTTTGAATACTGGAAATCTAGAATGCCCCTCTTCTTTGATGACTTCTAAAATTTCGTTATAAGATTTGTCTTGATCTAGAGCTATTATTTCACTTCTTGGTATCATTAAATCTTCAACACTTTTTTCATTCAAATTTACAATGTTCTTAATTAGATTTTTTTCATTATTGTCATTAACATCTTCAAGATCTTTATCATCTTCGTCATTAGCTATAAAATTTAAGATGTCTTCTTTTGTTGAATCATTAGATAACAATTTTTTAATTATCCAATTTTTCCAGCTGGATGTTTTATCAACGTTATTAGTGTTCATTTAACTATGTAAGGATTATTGATTCCAAACGATCCTAAAATTTTTATCTCTTCTTTTTTCATTTTTTTAGAATCTAAATTTTTTTTATGATCATATCCATTAATATGCAATAAACTGTGGATCAGTAAATGGTTAAAATGATCATATATACTAACTTTATTCCTATGTATAAATTTTTCAATGGTATCAATAGAGAAAAAAATATCACAATATAAAATTTTTCCAAGATTTTTATTTGAATTCTTTGAAATAAAAGTAAGAACATCTGTGTCTGAATGTTTATTTTTATAGATTTTATTAAGTTTTATCATTTTTGATTTATCTGTTAAAATTATGTTTAGTTCAAATTCGTGACCACTTCTAAAATAATTGCTCATTTTATTTATAGTTTTTTTTGTAATAATCTTTATTAAAGGTACACGCCTTGGCCATTTTTTTGATTCTGAAAAAAAATCAACTTTTATATTTTTCATACGCATTAATAATTTTTTTTACTAAATCATGTCGAACAACATCCTTTTCTGATAACTCAATGAAACCTATATCGTTAACTTTATTTAATTTTTTTAATGCATCCTTTAGCCCTGAGTCTTTTTCACTTACAAGATCAATCTGTGTAATATCCCCTACAACTACCATTTGACTATTTTTACCTAATCTTGTTAGAAACATTTTCATTTGAGTTTTTGTTGTATTTTGAGCTTCATCTAAAATTATAAAACAATCTTCAAGAGTTCTTCCTCTCATAAATGCGATAGGTGCTATTTCAATTGTGTTATTAAGTAATTTTTTTTCTACCTGTTCATAGGGAAGCATTGAATATAAAGCATCATAAATAGGTCTCAAAAAAGGATCTACTTTTTCTTTTAAATCACCTGGTAGAAATCCTAATTTTTCTCCTGCTTCAACTGCTGGTCTTGATAGAATAATTTTATTTACTTTTCCTTCTTGAAGGGCTGAAACTGCTTTTGCAACAGCCAAATAAGTTTTTCCAGTTCCAGCTGGACCAATGGCAAATGTAATATTTTTAGTATTTAGTAGTTGAAGATAATTATTTTGTATTTCAGTTCTTGGTATAATTTTTCTTTTTTTAGTTTGAATAAATAAATCCATTTGTTTATCTGTTTTAATATTCATAGATATTAAGCTTTTATTATCTCTTATTCTATCCTCATCTATTTCAGCACCATTTTGTGCTTCTTTAAATAAATTAAGAATAGTTTTCTTAGTTTCAAGAATTGATTTTTTATTACCTGAAATTTTAATTTTATTTCCACGATATTGAATTTTAACTTTATTAATCTGCTCTATAAGAGATAAGTTTCTATCATTAATTCCAAATAAATTACTTAGGATTGTATTATCATCTAATTCCAATTCGAGGTTTTCGTTATTATTTACTATATCTGACATTCAAGAGCAAAGTTAGTTGAGTTTATAATTTTAACATTCATAATTTGATTTAATAAATCTTTTTTGGAATTGATAAATGTACTTTGATTATAAATTGTACGACCTATAAATTGATCTTTATGTCTTCCAATTTTTTCAAATAATACTTCCATGCCTTTATTAACGAATGACTTATTAAAATTTATTTGTTGTTGCGTAAGCAAAGATTGCAATGCACTTAAACGTGCTTTTTTATCTAATATATTAATATTATCTTTATTTTGAGCAGGTGTTCCTGGTCTCGGACTATAAATAAATGAATAAGCAATAACAAAATTAACCTTTTCAATAAATTTCATTGTATCTTCAAAATCTTTATCTGTTTCTTCTGGAAAACCAACAATAAAATCTGATGAAAGAGCAATGTCAGGACGAACATTTCTTATTTTATCTACAATTTTTAAATAATCATCAACTGTATGTTTTCTATTCATTTTTTTTAAAATTTTATCTGAACCAGATTGAATAGGTAGATGAAGAAATGGCATTAGTTTTGTATTGTCGGCATGAGCATTAATTAGAGAATCTTTCATATCTATAGGATGAGATGTCATATATCTAATTCTCTTAATTTCTTCAATTTCTCCTATTTTGTTGATCAAATAAGGTAGATCTTTTGATTTTCCATCAGAAGCAATGCCATGATAGGCATTAACATTTTGACCTAATAAAATTATTTCTTTGATTCCGTTTGAAACATATTTTTTTGTCTCTGCTACAATATCATTAACTGGTCTAGAAAATTCTGGCCCCCTAGTGTATGGCACTACACAGAAAGAACAGAATTTGTCACATCCTTCTTGAATAGATAAAAATTCAGATGATAAATTTGAAGAATTAAAAATTAAGTTTTTAAATTTTTCATTTTGTAAGAACTCACTATTTTCTACTTCTTCTGAGCTATCAATCATTTCAGGAAGTTTGTGATAAGACTGAGGTCCTACGACATAATCAACAGAGGGTGATCTTTTTTTAATCTCGAGACCCTCTGCTTGGGCTACACAACCAGCAACTACTAATTTCATGTTTTGTTTTTTATCTTTAATTTTTTTAACTCTACCAATATCAGAGTAAACTTTCTCAACTGCCTTTTCTCTAATATGACAAGTGTTCAAAACAGTTAAATCTGCCTTTGAAACATCGTCTGTAATTTTATATCCTTTATTTGAAAATAAATCTTTAATACGATTACTGTCGTATACATTCATCTGACAACCGTATGATTTTATATAAATATACTTATGACTCATGATTAATTTTTTTTATAAAACATTTAGCATGAACATTTCTATCATTATATCTATAATAATTATGTCTAAAATTTAAAAAAACAAAGTTGTTTTTTTTATAAAAACTTATTGCATCTAAATTATCTTCAGCAACTTCAATGAAAATCTGTGAAAATTTAATTACATTTGTTTCAATATAATTTAATAATTTTGTCGCAATTTGTTTTCTTCTTTGTTCTTTTAATACAAATAAAATATGCAATTCTAGATCATAATCTTTATCATTTTTAATTGCATCACCAATTAAAAGTCCTGCTAGATTATTAGCCTTAAAATATCCAAGAGAATAATTATTTACTTTGTTAAATTGACTTTCAATATTTTTTTGATTCCATCCTATCTTTTTAAAATAATTATACTCATCACTATTATCATTCATAAACTTAATGATTGAAGATAGCTCCTCTTTATTTATTAGACTAATACTATTCAATTTAGCAATTGATTATTTGATATATAAATTGGTTTAATTATAATATTTTTTTTAAAGGTTAAATTATTATAATTTTTGTAAAATTCTTCAAAAAAAGAAAAGTGAATTTGTTCTAGTTTGTTGTTTTCATTAATTTCAGTCTTATTAAAAAGAATTAACTCGATATGTTTTGGAATTGAGCATTTGTTATTTTCGATTTTATTGTATTCTATTACTTTATCTTTATTTTTATAACATAAAAATTGCTGATTATTAGATGATGTTATAAAAACTCCTAAATTTTTTTTAGACGATATTTTTGAATTAAAATTTAAAATGTCCTCAATTGATAGTGGATGATAAGGGATTTTACGAGATATCATGAGGCCTGATATAAATGCTGAACCAACTCTTAAACTTGTATATGATCCAGGTCCAATTGTCGTAGAAATTTTTTTAAGATTTTGTGTTAAATTTAAACGTTTATCTATTTCTATATAAGATTGTATTATATTATCACTCAGCCTATCCGTTTCATTTTGAATAATTTTCTCCTGTAGTATTACTTTGTTATCATCAATTACACAAAACTCTGGTATTGGTGATATAATATCTAAAAATAATAACATATGAAATTATATAACTACATTCTATTACTATTTTTAAAAAGTATTTCTTTAACTTTTTTATTAATAGGTGCAACTTTTGCTAATGAAGTAAAAAATTCAGCAACTGTATTTATGTATCATAAATTTGGAGTTTCTAAATATCCTTCAACAAGTGTTACTATTGATCAACTTAATAGTCATATTGAAGAACTAACTAAAGAAAAATATACAATTAAATCATTAAATTTTATTATTGATACGATAATTAATGATGGAGATCTTCCAGAAAATACTATTGGTATAAGTGTCGATGATGCTGATAAGTCTTTTCTAGAAGTTGGATGGCCTTTATTTAAAAAAAATAATATTCCCGTAACCTTATTTGTAACAACAGGAACAATTTCAAATAATCAAAAATATATTAATTGGGATCAAATAAGAAAGCTTAAAGAAGAAGGTGTCATAATTGGTGCTCACTCACATACACATGCCCATATGCCTGATATTAGTATAGAGGAAGTAAGAAATGAAATAGAAACATCTAATAAAATTTTTCTTAAAGAACTTGGAGAAATACCAACTTTATTTGCATTTCCTTATGGGGAAACAACAGATGAAATAATTGAATTAGTAAAAGAATTTAAATTTAAAGTTGCTTTTGGACAGCATTCCGGAATAATTAATGAAACATCTAACATGTATTATCTGCCAAGATTTTCTTTAAATGAAAGATATGGTGAAATAGACAGAGTTAAATTTGCTGCTTCATCTAAAGGTTTAGGAGTTTATGATTTTATACCTAAAAATCCAACAATTAAACAAAACCCACCATTCATAGGTTTTTCTCTTCTTGATGATAAGAAAGCGCAATCTTTAGATTGTTTTGTATTTGATAGTAAAGGTCAAGTTGAAAGAGAAATTTATAAATTTAATGAAAGGATTGAAATTAGACTTGCAAGAGAATTATCACAAGGAAGATCAAGAATGAATTGTACTGTTAAAGATAGGGACGGAAATTGGAGATGGTTTGGGCACCAATTCTATTTTTAATTAATAAGAAATAGTTTTTTGATCAAAAACAATAAAATTATTACTTTTAATAACCTGTTTTATAGTTTTAATATAATTCTCATCTTCTGCGTAAGTACTTAATCTATCAACTAGTAAATTAACATTTGAAAAGTTATTTCTTGTTCTCATAATATTTCTAATATCTCTGAAATCTTCATAGGCATAATGAGAATTAATATTATTAAAATATGACTCAACACTGTTGTTATAAGAATTGAAAGCTTTGATTAGATGCCTTTCACCATTCTCTCTTTCGAGTGGAATAACACCTTTAGTATTATCATAAGTATATTCACCAAATAATGCATTATATTCCTGAGCAAATCTAGATGAACCCCAACCACTTTCAATTGCAGCTTGAGCTAAAACAATAGAGTTTGGAATCATTTCAACCCTTAAGAGAAGTTTATCAATAATTTCCATTTTGTGCTCATTATCAAATTGTATTTTATATTTTTTTGATAGTTTTCTTAATTTGTTTAGCTCAAAACTATTTAATGAATTATTTTCAGTAAGCTTCGAACGTAAAACAATTAGATTATTTCTGTTTGATAAGATTTTTTGGTTTTCACTTATTATTAATGGTAGAACTGTTTTAACGAATTGTTGTTTTTGTTCACTTAAATGCTGAAAGTCTACCTCAGATAAATTTGTAACTAAATTAACTTGTACATTATTTTCAATACCAGAATATGACTTTGGATTTAATGGTTTACTTTTAATATTAACTAAAAATTTTTTTTTCTTTAATTTATTTAAAATATCGTTTTTTAGAATATCTTTTTCTGAATAGAGTTTGTTAATTGTATATGCGTCATAAGTCTTACAATGGTTTAAAACAAGCTCATCCAATTCTGCATTTAATTTGTATTTAACTTCTAGTGTTGATGGTTTTTCTTCAAAGGCAATAGTTGGAATTGCACCTGCAAGCCCAAAGATGAGAACTGGATATAAAAAAAGTTTATGCATCAATTGGTCTAACTTCTTGGACCTCAGGAACATAATGCTTGAGCATATTTTCTATTCCCATTTTAAGTGTAGCGGTAGAGCTTGGGCAACCAGAGCATGCACCTTGCATATGTAGATACACAACTCCATCCTTAAAACTGTCGTAAACAATATCACCACCATCCATTGCTACAGCTGGTCTGACCCTTGTATCAAGTAGTTCTTTAATCTGTTTAACAATATCTGTATCATTTTCATCAATCTTTAAAGAAGTGTCGTCATTCTTTTTTTGAGTGTTGATTGTTACATCGCCAGAATTATAGTGGTCCATAATAGATCCTAGGACTAACGGTTTCATAACTTGCCAGTCTAAAGATTGACTTTTTGTTATTGTAATAAAATCACTTCCAAAAAATACACCTTCCACACCCTCTAATTCAAATAAACGTTTTGCAAAAGGAGAATTAGATCCTTCTTCAACATTTTGAAAAAAAGCAGTTCCTTCTTCCATCACAACTTTACCAGGAAGGAACTTTAAAGTTTGTGGATTTGGTGTTTGTTCAGTTTGTATAAACATATGCTGTATATATAGTCATTAATATGTCTTTAGTATGAATTTTATAAAAAAAAATATTAAATTTGGGGAGTTTTTATGTCAAAAAACCAATAATTTCTTTCGTTTTTTGTAAAACAGGTTCTGCAACTGAAGTTGCATTATCTTTTCCGGCATTTAGAATAGAATCGATATACGAAATATCATTCATAAGTTTATTCATTTCACTTGTAATTGGCTCCAATTTTGAGACAGATAAATCAGCTAAATCCTTCTTAAAAATAGAGAATTCTTTTCCAGAATATTCATTAATTACATTGTCAACTGATGTGTCTTTTAAAGATGCAAAGATTGAAATTAAGTTTTCAGCCTCAGGTCTTTTTTGTAAGTCAGTTTTATTTTCAGGTAGTGGTTCTGGATCTGTTTTTGCTTTTCTAATTTTTTGAACAATATTTTCTGCTGTATCAGTTAACATTATTCTCGAATAATCAGATGGATCAGACTTACTCATTTTTTTTGACCCATCACGAAGGCTCATTACTCTTGTTGCTTCACCAAAAATTAAAGGTTCAGGAATAGGAAATAAATCTATCTTAAAATCATTATTGAACTTTTGTGCAATATCTCTAGTTAGTTCCAAATGTTGTTTTTGATCATCACCAACTGGTACGTGAGTAGCTAAATAAATCAAAATATCTGCGGCCATTAAAGTTGGATAGGAAAAAAGACCAACTGATACATTTTCACTATTCTTTCCCGCCTTATCTTTAAATTGTGTCATTCGGTTTAACCATCCCATTCTAGCAACACAATTAAACAACCAACCCAGTTGTGCATGTTGAGGAACTTGTGATTGAACAAAAATATTATTTTTCTTTGGATCAATGCCAGAGGCAATAAAGGCAGCTGTTACTTCTCTAGTTTTATCTGCCAATACTTTAGGATCTTGCCATACTGTGATTGCATGTAAATCAACAACACAAAAAAAACATTCATATTCTTTTTGAAGCGTAACAAAATTTTTTATCGCACCAAGATAATTTCCTAAATGAAGATCACCTGAAGGCTGTACTCCTGATAAAATTCTTTTATTTGGCTTATCCATTTTATTTTTTTAAATATTCTCTTAACTGATTAATGGTTAAGACTTTTAACACAATTACTAAGGCAAAATATATAATTATAGCTAAAAAGATCGTTAGAAGTAAAAGGGCTGAGTTTAACAATACTGAATTCTCAATAATATTATTAAAGAGGGCTCCGTTTAATACATATATTGCTACAAATAATATGGTGGAATTGATAAATATTTTGAATGAATTCTTAACTAAAATATCATCAAATTGGATAAGGTTTCTCATAAATAAAAAGACATAGAGTAACAAAGCATTTATCCATGCGCTAATAGCTGTGGCAAGTGCAATCCCCATTTCTCTCATTGATCCAATTAAAAGAAGAGATAAAACAATATTACTAATCACGCTTACAATTGAGATATAAAGAGGTGTTCTTGTATCCTCTCTTGCAAAGAAACAAGAAACTAAAACTTTAATTATAATGTAAGCAGGTAGACCTAAGGCAAAGTAACTGAGAACTTTAGCAGTATAAAAAGTATCTTCTTTTACAAATGCACCTCGTTCAAATAAAATATGGATAATGGGTTCGGCCAAAATAAATAATCCTATAGCTGATGGTAAAGAAATTAATAAAGAAAATTCAATAGATCTATTTTGAATATTATTTGTTGTGTCTAAATCTGATTGTTTAATGGCTTTTGATAAACTTGGTAAAAGAACAATGCCAAGTGCTATCCCAAATATAGCAAGTGGTAGTTGGTTAAGACGATCTGCGTAATAAATATGACTGATTGCACCAACGGGTAAAAAAGAGGCGATGATAGTGCCAATAACAATGTTTAACTGAATAACACCTGAACCAACAACGCCAGGTAAAAATAATTTGAAAAACTTTTTTAATTTTTCATTTAAAACTGGGATGCGAATACGCGGTCGGTAGAAATTTAAAACAGCTCTGTATAAATATAGAAATTGTAAAACTCCTCCTATTAATACACCATACGATAATGCGTGACCTGCAGTTGTTACAAAAGGTGTTAAAAAAAATAATGAAAGAATAAAACTTATATTCAAAATCGCAGGAGCAAATGCACCAGCAGCGAAACGTTCATGAACATTATTTATTGAAGCAAAGTGAGCAGCTAAGGAAATAAAAATAATATAGGGGAAAATTATTTTTCCAAAATGCACAGCAAGTTCATAGGCCTCTTTATTATCGGTAAAACCTGGTGCTAAAACTTGAATGATATAAGGCATCCCAAAGAAAAAAAGGATCGTTAAAACGACCGTAGCAAATAGTAACATGGAGGTTGTGTTTTCAACAAAATCAGAAGCCTCGCGTTCATCTTTTGGATTGAGAACAACACCAGAGAAAACAGGGATTAATGCAGCACTGTATGCTCCTTCTGCTAGGACACGGCGAAAGAAATTAGGAATACGAAATGCTACGAAGAATGCATCAGCAATGACTGTCGATCCAAGATATCTTGCTATTAATATGTCACGAATAAAACCTAATACTCGACTTAAAAATGTATAAAAGCTGACAGTAAAGAATGATCTAAAAAGACTCTTCATATGATAGTTTTATAGTTTGAATAGTGATTTGTATAAGTGAATTTTAGGGCTTAATTATGCCCAAAGCTATAACCTGCAGAACTTACGGTTCTTATTTTACATATTTCTTACAGAAGTATTATTTTTTTATCATAAAAAATAATTATCTTTCGAATCTAATTGAAAAAAATATAAGGTTTTTAAAATGGAATTAACTTTAATCTATACAGTTATAGGTTTTGGACTTGCAGCATATTCTGTTATCGCAAACGACTCTGTTCAAACTCTTGGAACATTTATAGCTTCAAACCAACGCTTTAAATGGTACTGGTTAGCTACTGCTGGCTCTGCTGTACTAGCATTTACACTTATATATGGATGGACCATTAACGATGGTGATATTACTTTTGGACGTTTAAATAAAATTCCATATCAAACTATTCAGTGGTATCATGCTTGTGCTCCATTAATTTTAGTACTTCTTACAAGAGGTGGAATTCCAGTATCTACTACTTTCTTAGTTTTGTCTGCTTTTGCATCAACAGTCGTATTAGAAAAAGTTCTGATGAAATCTGTAATTGGATACGGATTGGCAGCAATGATAGCGTATATGGTTTGGATTGGTGTAAGTTATTTTATAAATGAAAAATTTGATAAAGTTCAAGATAAACACAGAAAACCATGGGTAATAGCTCAATGGTGTACAACTGGTTTTCTTTGGTACACTTGGTTAAGTCATGATATTGCGAATATAGCTGTTTTTCTTCCTCGTGAACTTCCAGTAAATTTATTAATAGCAATAATTGTTTTATTAAGTGTTCTCTTATTTTATATCTTTTGGGATAGAGGTGGACGCATTCAACGAGTTGTCTATTCAAAAACTGGAACACGTTATACTCGTTCAGCAACTATAATTGATTTTGTTTATGCAGTCATTCTACTCTACTTTAAGCAATACAATGATATTCCAATGTCAACTACATGGGTCTTTGTTGGTTTATTATGTGGAAGAGAACTTGCGATTTCTACAATGAACAAAGATTACAAACTTCGCTATGTCTTTCCATTAATTGGAAAAGATTTTCTTAAAATGATTTTTGGATTAACAGTATCTGTTGGAATTGTTTTATCAATTCATTATGTTTTGATACCAAACGGTTTTTAAAGCTTACCTCTATTCTTTTTGAGTTCTTTTTTTAATTTAGGCCAATCATTATCGCTTAAAATATAACCCACACAATTTCTAGAACCACACTTACAAATGTGATCCACAAAATCTGTATCAAAAGGATAACCATAATTATAAAAAAGTTCGGCACCTTTTTTTATTTGTTTAATGGAAGAAATCCAAATTTCATTATCTATGATGTCTACTTCACAATTAGGATTACATGAGTGGTTAATAAATTTTGCAAAATTATAATCGACATCACCGTCTATGTCGTATCGCTTGTTTAGTTCAAAAACATAGACCATGCCGTTATTTTTATCTTTTTTTGCTTTACGGATTTGTTTATCTGCTCTTTTGTCACCCTCTCTTTTAGTAACTTTATCACCAATATATTGGATTACTTTCTGACCTTTTTTAATATTAGTTTTTGCAAATAATCCAGAGCCGTGAAGGGGTGATTTTTTTTTAAACCAAATTTTCTCCGTCATACTGTTATTTTTTTACAATACACACATATAATAATAAATTGTATTATAAAATGATACTTTTATGTATAAGAACAATTCTTTAATTAATGAAATTTGAAACAAATAAAAAATTTTACCGCACAATTTGGATTTCGGATACCCATCTAGGAACCAGTGGCTGTAAAAGCAAAATGCTTTTAGAATTCTTAGAGGAAACAGATTCAGAATATCTATTTTTAGTAGGCGACATTGTAGATGGATGGCGCATGCGTAAGAAAATGTATTGGTCTCAAGAACATAATGATGTGGTTCAAAAAGTTTTAAAAAAAGCGAAAAATGGAACTAAGGTAGTGCTTATCCCAGGAAATCATGATGAAGTATTAAAAGATTTTACAAATTTTTCCTTTGGAGAAATTTCAATCAAAAATGAAGATACGCATCAATTAGCTGATGGAAGGAAAGTACTGATTACACACGGAGATGAATTTGATGCTGTGATCATTAATGCAAGATGGTTAGCCAAAGTGGGATCAGCACTTTATGAATATTTACTAAAGTTAAATAATGTATTTAATTTTATTCGAAGAAAGATGGGCTTATCTTACTGGTCACTGTCTCAATATTTAAAAAAGAAAACAAAGCATGCAACGAACTTTATTAGTAACTTTGAGTTTGCTGTATCTGATAGAGCTAGAAGAGAAAATGCCGATGTCGTTGTGTGTGGGCATATACATAGACCAGAAATAAAAGAATTAAATGGTGTTCTCTATTGTAATGATGGTGACTGGATTGAAAGTTGCACAGCACTCGTTGAAGATGAAATTGGAAATTTATCAATTCTTAATTGGCCCAAAGAAAGAGAAAAATTAAAATTAATTTCTTTAGAAGAAAGACGAAAAATAAAAGAGGATGCAGCTTAAAAAAATCGCGTTAATTAGTGATGCGTGGGTTCCTCAGGTAAATGGCGTAGTTACAACATTTCAAAGCGTTATACCTCTCCTAGAAAAAAAAGGTTTTGAAATTAAAATATTACATCCTGAGATGTTTAATAATTTTAGTTATCCTTGGTACAAAGAAATTAAAATTTCTTTAAATACTAAAAAAGTTACAGAAAAATTTTTTAAAGAATTTAATCCTGATATTGTTCATATAATGACTGAAGGTCCAGTAGGTTTTGCTGGTCGTAAATACTGTGTTAAAAATAAACTACGATATACTTCTTCTTTTCACACCCGTTTTCCTGATTATATTAAACAGAGAGCTTATATTCCTAAAAGTTTAACATATTCAATATTAAGAAGGCTTCATGATAATTCTGTAAATGTACTTGTTCCATCGCTTTCAATGGTCGAAGAATTAGAGCAATATAATTTCAAAAATTTAAAAGTATGGAATAGAGGAGTTGATACTGAATTATTCAACCCAAATAAAAGAAATAGAAATGATAATGACATTCAACTGACATATGTTGGAAGAGTTGCTATTGAAAAAAATATTGAAGAATTTTTAAAACTAAAAGGAAATTATAATAAAACAGTTGTAGGTGATGGTCCTGAATTACAAAAATATATAAAAAAGTATCCTGACGTAAATTTTGTTGGGTTGAAACGAGGTAATGAACTTGCAGAATATTATGCGAATGCTGATGTATTTGTTTTCCCATCTAAAACGGATACTTTAGGGAATGTAATACTTGAAGCTCTTGCTTGCGGGACACCAATTGCTGCATTTCCTGTTACTGGACCAAAAGATATTCTAAAAGATTCTAAAATAAATACACTTGATGACAGACTAGGTAATTCAGTAGAAAAAGCTCTTAAAGTGAATAGAAATGATTGTCGTAATTTAGCTTTGAAATTTACTTGGGAAGATTGTGCTAATGAATTTCTAGATTCTCAAATTGATTCTAAAAACTAATAACTTTTCTAAACAAATAAATAGACGTATCCAAAAAGAAAAAGAGGTAATTGTAATCCAAAGTTTGTTAATAAAGCTTTATCTCTTGTCATATAACCAACTACTGACCAACCAACTGCACCTGTTCCATGTATAATAATATTATATGGATATGCATTTAAGTTAGTTAATAATATTCCTGACAAGATTAAAAAGGTGCTAAACCACTTAATTCTATTAATTGATATATCTGTCATAAAACTCCTAAATACTGAAAATTTTCATTAATATATGTATCCTAAAGATAAAGATATTAATCAAATTGTAACGAATTTTTAACATTTCTTTATTTTTTTTTGAAAAGTTCTATAAGCACGCCATGTTTGGACTAAAAAGTGCATCTTTATTTGGTGATACCAAGAAACTTGAAAGAGAAATTGATGAATTTGTTGATATTGTCTCTGAAGTTGGTTTGGTATTTAAATCGATAGTTCCAACTTATCTAAATCATTCCGCCAACGGTAAATTTGAGGAAATGGTTGAAAAAGTAAAAGAAATGGAAAGTAAGGCAGACAAGATTACGAAAGATGTTGAGCATACTCTTTATGAAGAAACACTAATCCCAGATGCAAGAAGTGACGTTTTAAGACTTTTAGAACACATCGACGAATTAATTGGAATGTACCAAGGGAATTGTTATCACTTCTCTATTCAAAAACCTAATTTTCCAAAAGAGTTTCACCAAGATTTAATTGAGTTAACAGAGACTGTTGTAAATTGTGTTGAATCATTATGTTTAACCGTAAGATCATTTTTTAGAGATATTAAATCTGTTAGAGATAATGCACATAAAGTTACATTTTATGAAAAAGAATCTGATATAAAATTTAGTTCTCTTGCAAGAAGAATTTTTGACTCTGAATTACCTCTAGATCAAAAAATGCATCTTCGATATTTTGTAGAGAAGATTGATCGTATTTGTGATCAAGCAGAAGACATAGCTGACGAGGTTCAAATTTACGCTATTAAACGTTCCGTTTAATTTTCAATGGAAATTACAATTCTAATTTTTTTATTTGGTGGTCTTTTTTTAGGTTGGTCACTTGGTGCCAATGATGCAGCAAATGTTTTTGGGACTGCTGTTGGGACGCGAATGGTTGGTTTCACAACTGCAGCAATAATTTGTAGTGTCTTTGTTATTCTGGGTGCAATTATTAGCGGAGCAGGTACAACAGAAACTTTAGGTAAGTTAGGTGCTATTAATGCATTACCTGGTGCTTTTGCAGCATGTGTCGCTGCGGGAATATCTGTTTATTTAATGACCAAAGTTGGCTTGCCTGTTTCAACAACGCAAGCGATTGTTGGAGCAATTGTTGGTTGGAATTTATACACGGGATCTTCAACTAATCTTCAAGTTTTAATTACTATTTTAGGAACATGGATACTCTGTCCTATCATTGCAGGGGTTATTGCAATGGGTTTATTTACTTTTACAAAAAGAGTTATACTTAATAGAAAGTTACATATTCTCAGACTTGATGCTTACACAAGAACAGCTTTACTTTTAGCGGGTGCTTTTGGTGCTTATAGTTTAGGTGCAAACAATATTGCCAATGTAATGGGGGTCTTCGTACCTATATCGCCATTTACTGATGTTTCTATTGGAAATTTACTTGTCTTTTCTTCAAAAGAACAATTATTTCTGCTGGGTGGTTTAGCAATAGCCGTTGGTGTTTTTACTTACTCGAAAAGAGTTATGTTTACCGTTGGTAATGATCTTTTAAAAATGACGCCTGTGGCAGCATTTATTGTTGTTATATCGCATTCTATTGTTTTATTTTTATTTGCATCCCAGGGCATAAGTGCTTTTTTACAATCTATAAATCTTCCCTCTATACCTTTGGTTCCAGTATCAAGTTCCCAAGCTGTTGTTGGCGGCGTAATTGGAATTGGTCTTTTAAAAGGAGGCAAAGAGGTTCAATGGTCAATTGCGGGAAGAATTTCTTTGGGTTGGATGACACTACCTATAATTGCAGCATTAATTTCTTTAATTGTTTTATTTATTCTAGAAAATATTTTTAATTTAACGGTCTCTTTTTAATCAACTGCTCGATAAGAAAAAATAAAATCTTCCTGGATTTTAGATTCAATAGCCCCTTTTCTTCTTGATCGCACTAGATCGATAGCTTCTTGTTTTTGATAATTAAATTCAACAAGTAAAATAGCAGCTATGGTGCCAGCTCTTCCTTTTCCTCCACGGCAATGTAAAACTATATTTTTACCATCTATCAATTCGTTCTTTAATAAAACTTTTGTTGTTTCCCATTTATATTTAAAATCTTTATCTGGTGCTCCCATGTCATAAATGGGTAAATGGTACCAATGTAATTTATGTTCATAAATATTTTTGACAAACAAAGTTTTATCACACAATTTTTCAAATTCGCTATCTTCAACAAAAGAAGTAATAGAACTACAATTGTTATTTTTAAATATTTCTAATTCGTTTGCTAAAATTGTTTCTTCAAATAAACCATTAGAATTAAGACCTGGAAAAGAAGTTAATATAATTTTGCCTGCAAATGACTTAGAGTCAATAAAATCATAATTGCTAAATTGCATTTACGCTTATTTAGCTAAAAAAGACTGTCTTGCTTCTTCTAAATAGGGACGAAAATGTTCAACATCGGGAGTTTTTTTATCTAGAATTTTTGCTAAATCATCAAATCTTCTAAGCTCAACTGCCTCATCCATAAAAGGTTTGCTTATAAACGCATCTGCTTCTTCTTTTGTGAAAGGACCACCTTGAACTTTTAACGAAAGTTTCGATGCTTCTGATAGACTATCATAATAACCTTCTTCAACACTTGATAAATATCTTTTTGAATCAACATGTGCTCTAATTGGTAAAATAACATCTTCACCAAAATATTTTTTTAAAAAATCAGCACCTAAGTTTTCATGATGACCATCTTTCCCTTCATGAATGGGATCGCCGTCCTCATAGATAAGGTGGCCAACATCGTGTAATAATGCTGCAGCAATTGTTGGTCCTGGTAATTTATGTTTTTCAGCAAGTTCGGCACATTGGAGTGCGTGCTCAAGCTGAGTCACATCCTCATTACCATATTGAATATCAGCACCTTTTGTTTTCAAAAGATCTAAGAGATAATCTACGATATTTTCTTCCATTCTCATTTATAATTAACTTATTAGAAAATAAATTCAATTCCAACTTTAATAAGATTGATCAAATTTATAATAATATTTATTAAGTGAATATTTAATGGATAAAAAATTATTAACCCCTGGTCCTCTCACGACATCGATGTCAACAAAAGAGGCTATGCTTCATGATTGGGGTTCAAGGGATACAAAATTTATTGATCTCAATGCATCAATTAGAGATTCCCTTGTTAAATTAATAGACGGTGAAGATAAATATCAATGTGTTCCAATGCAGGGAAGTGGAACTTTTGCTGTAGAGTCGATGGTGAGCTCTCTTACTCAAAAAGATTCTAAAATTCTGATTCTGATCAATGGTGCTTACGGGCAAAGAATGAAAAAAATGTGCACTTATTTAGGGAGAGATTTTATTGAATATGAAGTTGCTGAACATGAAGTACATGACATCAATAAAATTGAAGAGTTAATTGATAGAAACAACTTAACACACGTCTTTGCTGTGTATTGTGAAACAACATCGGGTATTTTAAATCCTATTGAAGAGATTGCAAAATTAGTTGAAATGAAAAACTTATCGTTATTCATCGATGCAATGAGTGCCTTTGGTGCATTACCCTTAAGTTCTAAAACAATTACTTTTGATGCTGTAGCCGCTTCATCAAACAAATGCTTAGAAGGTGTGCCAGGTGTTGGTTTCATTCTTGTTAAAAATGAAGTTATTCAAAATGCAAAAGGCAATAGTCACTCACTAAGTCTAGACTTATATGATCAATGGCAAGCAATGGAAAAAAATAAACAATGGCGATTTACACCTCCAACACATGTATTGGCTGCATTCAATCAAGCGATTGAGGAACATAAAGAACAAGGCGGTGTAGAGGGACGAGGCAAAAGATATAAAAAAAATTGTGAAATTATTTGTAATGGAATGAAAGAGTTGGGATTTGAGCAACTACTTCCTGATAATTTGCAAGCACCAATTATTATTACGTTTAAACAACCTAATGATCCTAAATTTAACTTTGAGAAATTTTATAATGCTCTTAGTGAAAAAGATTTTTTAATTTATCCAGGAAAACTAACAGTGGCAGAAACTTTTAGAATTGGGTGTATTGGTAATTTAGATGAACAAGACATGATGGACACAATAAAAGCTGTAAAAGAAGTCGTTACTGAATTAGGATTAACATTAAACTAACAAAATAATGACAATAAAAATTGAAATACCTTTAGTTAAAGCAACAAATGAAAATCTTAAAGGATATGGGTATTTAATCGATAGTTTTGAAAATAGTGATATTGAAATTGTTACTTGGCCAAAACAAGGATGGCGCGACATAGAAGAGGGAACAGGAAATGAAGGTGGAACTACCGAAGGTTCTTTTGATACCTGGTGGCAAGGTGACGTGCTTTATGGACAAAATAATGCTGTCCAACATAAAAGTGATTATGAAGTAGATGGAAAATATATACTGGGTTATGCCAATAATCCTGATCAAGAATTACAAAAAGATAAATATTCAGATCCAACAAAAATATTTCTATGGCATGCAAATTATCATCCTGATGGAGGTCAGCTTTTCTTTCCTGAAGAAAATAAACCATTTATTTGTCCTTTAGCCTTACCGACAGACGACATTGAACCAGAACATTTTAAAGCATTTTATTGTGATGGATCAAAAGGTTTGTATATTCATCCAAACATTTGGCATGAAGGGGTGTTTCCAGTTACAGAAAAACAATCGTTTCAAGGAAAACAAGGTAAGGTACATGCAAGAGTTAGCATCGACTTAAAAGAGGAATTTAATAAATATATTTATTTTAAAACTGTGATCTAATTATAAATTTATATTTAATAATGAAAATTATTCACCTTTCAGACCCCCATATTTATATAGATAAGATTCATGGCATAGATCCTGTCAGTAAATTTAAAAAAGCATTAAGTCATATAAAAAATAATCATGGTGATGCGGATTTATTTGCTATCACTGGTGATATTACAGACTTAGGTGATAAAGATTCTTATCAGTTATTTATAAAAATAATTGATGAAGCAGATCTGCCAAAGAATTTAAATCCTCAATTAATTATAGGTAATCATGATAACAGAGATGAGTTTAAAATAAACTTTCCTAATATTGAAACCGATTCAAATGGATTTATTCAATACTTTAAGGATATAGATAATAAACGTTTAATTTTTATAGATACTAATCTGATTAACACTCACCAAGGACATTACTGTGAAGAGAGGCAAGAATGGTTAAATAATATTTTAAGTAAGACTAATACGGATACGTACATCTTTATGCATCATAATCCACTAGCATTAGTAAAAGAGGAAAGTGATGGAATAGGATTACAACAAAAAAAAGAGTTTCAACAAATTTTAACTAAAAATAATAAGATAATAAAACATATTTTTTTTGGTCATCAGCACATTACAAGTTCTGGTTCTTATTGTGGTATTACTTTTTCCTCCCCAAGAAGTACTTGGTCTCCTCTGATACCTAACTTTTCAAATGAATATCGTTTAGGGACAGCAAATACAGATACAAATTATAATGTTGCAATAATTCGATCTGACGCCTTAATTATTCATACCGAGGATTTTTTAAAAACAGAAGTTAATTGGTTTAAATAATAATTATTTTTTTTCGATTACAAATATTTCATTGTTAAAATAAAGACCTTTATTTTTAGCAACAATTTTTTGAACTACTTTTTCGTAATTTTTTGTTTTTTCTACCTTCATTACTTTATCATCATCCATTTGATTGACATATATGGAGGCATTCCAAGCAGAAAAAACTAATGATGTCGCTATACCTCCAGTGATTTCTGTTGGTAGAGCTCTCAGTTTACATTTAATAATTCTTTTTTCTCCAAAAGATAAACTGCTTAATAAATCTTTATCTAAATTTTTCTTAAGATAAGAAATGATACTATTTCCAAGAGAAGGAAAGGGGATCTCTTTTGGCCAAATTTTACAAATTATTTCATTAGCAGGATCTTTTCCTGAAGCATGAATAGTTAATAATTTACCTTTTGGTTTTAACGCTTTTATCATTGGTTCGATGACGTATTTTGATTTTTTTTCTGCTGAAATTCTTGACCGATAAGGCTGTGAAGCTATGATGAGATCAAATTTATTATCTGATTTTTTTTTGGTAGGTATTAATTCATTAACATTAAATTCTTGATCCTCGCGGTAGATAACCATGACTGAAGGCTCTTTATAAGTATGGTTACCTGACTTTTTGTTAATTTCTATATTCCATTTTTTTTCTAAAAATTCATTTTGTTTTCTTAATTGTTGAGCAAATTCAAGAGAAGTGTCACCTTTTAATTTAATAATATTCCAATTAATTTTTTTCTGTTTAACTTCATTTTTTGATTTTAGGTTTGCGGCTTCAGCGTAGTGTAGATTTGAAATAACAAAAACAGTATTCTTATGTTCAACAAACCTATCGGGTAATTTTTCTAAACCTAATCTTACATCTTCAATACTTATTTCTTTTGTACAAACTAATAGAGGTACATTAGGCCTAGCTTCGTGGCACTGACGCATCACATTCATAAGTAAGGAACCATCACCCATACCAGCATCAAATATTTTTAAACCGGGTTTTTGAGGTTTAATTTTATTTACGTGAGGACGTATCGCATCAGCAATTTGATTTTTTTCATTTGTTGTTGTGACAAATAATAAATATTTTTGTCTGTTATCATAAAACCTGAAATTTTTTTTCATTACTAATAAAGTCCCATTGATTTAGCAGAAGAGATGAAGGCTTCTTTATTGCCAATAAAGTTTTTACCTCGTTCCCCTAAAAACGCACCATCTACTATATTATTCCACTCTTGAACAGGAACTTTTATTTCATTTAGGTTAAGAGGAACCTCTAAAGAACGCATAAATTCACTCAGATAATTTGCGGCATTCTCTAGATTATCATTAAAAATTAACTTTAGTCTTTCTTCTGCTACACTATCAATTCCAACCATACTTTTAGTAATCATGGGTAAAGTAAATGAACAAGCAATACCATGCTGAATACCGTAATTGAGTGTCACAGGGTATGATAGATTGTGCGCAATAGCAGTTTTCGTATTGGAAAACGCTAAGCCAGCATGAACACACGCCAATGCAATGTTTGAGCGTAATTCAACGTTTTTTAAATCTTTAGCGAGAAGTGGTAAATTTTCTAGTACTAATTTTGATGCTTGTATTGCATGAGAAGCAGAAATTGGGTTCGCATTAATATTCCAAATACTTTCCATTGAATGGGAGAGAGCATCTAAACCAGTTGAAATAGTCAAGCCTAAAGGCTTATCAACCATAATAGATGGATCGATAATTGTTTTTTCTGCATAAAGAGATTTATGAGCCAAAGATAATTTATTATTTTTTTCTTTATCCCAAATTGTGGCCCAACACGTAAGTTCACTTGATGTTCCTGAAGTTGTAGGTATTGCAATAATCTTGATTGGATTTTCAACTCTAGGACTTTTCTTATTGCGAACGAAATCTGTTAGATATTCTTGTTTATCTTTAAATGCAGCAATTGCTTTAGCTGTGTCTGTAACAGAGCCACCACCTATAGCTAAAATATAATCTACCGATTCATTGATTGATGAAAATTTTTTTTGTAGCTCTAAAATATCCTTATAATCTGGATTAGGCTGAACATCCGTCATAATGGATAGTGGTGGATTTGATGAAGATTTTAATTCATCACTGTATTTTTTAAAAATTTCTTCTGGATGCGTGATTATGATGTAATTCTTATTTTTAACAGCATCATGTACTTCTTTAAATCTATTTTCTCCAAAGATAATTTCAACAGGGTTAAAATAATTCCACATTACCTTAAATTGATTTTGCCGCTTTAGTTAAAATTGTCATTTTCTCAATTGCCTGTTCTCGCGTAAAGAAACCTAAACCACAATCTGGTGCAGCTATTAAACGGTGTTCATCAATATGTTCAAGTGAATCTTTGATACGAACTCTTACTTCTTCAACAGACTCCATTCTACTTTTTGCAATATCAATAAATCCAAAAATTACTTTTGTTTTAGTAAATTTTTCTAAAAGATTTAAATCATTATGCCTATGTGAATCTTCTAAAGATACTTCATCAATAGTTGAATCATCTACAAGTGATGCAATTCTATCATAAGCATCTAGATCAGCCTTTTTATAACCTTCTGAGTCTAATGAGTTAGGATAACCACAACAAATATGGCAAACGCGTTGCACTTCTTTAGGTATACCATGCATCATTCTTTCTAAATTTTCCATACCGTAAGAATGAGCTTCATCGGGCTTTCTAGCAAATACTGGTTCATCAATTTGAATATACTGACAACCTGCATCTACAAGTGCTTTAACTTCTTTATTAAGTGCTAATGCTAAATCAAAACCAAGTTTTTTCATGTCATCATAGTAATTGTTGGCAATTGAATCTGTAATTGTCATTGGTCCAGGTAGGGTAATTTTAACTGGATTTTTTGTAAATTGTTGTGCACTCTTCCAGTCTAAATGTATGCGTATTTCTTTACTTGAAATTGGTGCAACAATAGTTGGGAGATCAGCTTCGAACGCACCTTGTCTTACAGACTTATGTGTAACTTCTTTAAAACTTACTCCATTTAAAAATCGACATTGATATAATACATAACTCTCACGTCTAACTTCTCCATCAGTTGGAACATCAATACCTGCATTTACTTGATCAGTTATAACTTCTTTGATTGCTGATAAAAATAATTTTTCAGCATCCGCACCTGCAGACTCTAACGCTTTTTCATATGCCCCAGGTGACCAATTTGATAATAATCCTTTTGAAGCTTTTCTCTCTTCTTCTGATTTTGTCCCCAAAAACCAATCTTGTATCGGTGTTTGTTTAGGTTTTGGATAAGCACCTATTGTAGTTGTTGTAAGAGGCATCTATTTTTACTCCCATTTAAATTTAAAATAAAACAGCGGCTTTTATAAAGCCGCTGTAATAAAAAGTTAATAATAAATAATCTCAAATTACATAAGATCGTTTATTTCTTCCATCATTTCTTCTTGAAGATCTGCCATATCATCAGCATCGCCTGTAGCAATTTCTTCTGTATAATCATAGATTACCTGTGTAATAGCTAATCCATTTTCTCCAGGATATGCAAACCAATCTGCAAGAAGTGGAAGTTGTTCAACTGCAGTAAGTTTATTAGGGTTGTTACTATAGAAATCACCTAATAATTCATTCGCTGCTTTGTTCGGTGGAACATATCCAGTTGTTTCAGCAACTAATGCAGCACCAATACCTGATGTAATGAACTTTAAGAAAGTCCATGCAGCATCAACTCTTGCTGGATCATCAGATGTAGACACTAACATTGCAGCGTTTCCACCTGCTGGTAATCTTGCTGGTGTTCCATTGTTAACTCCTGCCATTCCAGGGAATGGTGCAGTTTTTAAAACAAAGTCTGCCTTTGCAGCATTAACTGAACCCAAGCTAGAAGTAGACCAGAACTGCATACCAAGAGTACCTGCGTTAAACGCAGCTTGACCATCAGCAATTGAATAGTTCGGCATATTACATTCGCTCATGATTGCTTTCATTTGCTCTAACGTTGCAAGTCCTGCATCACCACCCATATTTACAGCTCCATCCTTAACCATTGGAACGTTCTGAGTGTGCATTAATGCTTGGTGGAACCAGTTACCTGTAATGTTCCAACCAAAGTATAGAGTTCCTTTACCTGCTGCTTCCAATTTCTTACATGCTGCAATAACTTCGTCCCAGTTAGTTGGAATACTATCTACACCTGCTTCAGCTAATAAATCCATGTTATAATAACCAACTGGCGTTGATACAGAAAATGGTAATCCATAAACTTCACCACCGAATGTTGAAAGACTTAACATAGCAGAATGGTAACCATCTTTTTCAAAAGCTGCCTCTTTTGCAATAAATGGCTCTAAAGACTTAGCAATACCTTTGTCAACTAGAGGTGCCTGTCTGTTAAGACCTTGCATTGTTACATCTGGTAAATTACCTGAAGTAGACTCTCTAAAGATTGTTGCAGTTGCATCTTCATAGTTTTCATAAGTTGCTCTAAATTTAACTTGAATATCTGGATGTGCTTTTTCAAACTCCGGCATAATAGCTTGAAACGTTACATCGAATAACCCTGAATAGGGATAAGCTACTTCTATTTCAATAGACTTAGCTGAATTAACAGAACCATAAAAACCAAAGGCTAGTACGGCTGCCAATCCTATAATTAATTTTTTCATTTAATCCTCCCGATTGAATATAATTATTTAATCTAACATGTAGCACCAAAGGGTTACAATTTTATTACGAAAATATTACTAAAAAATAAGCTTATTTTTCCACAGGAGTAAAAAAATTAGAGAAAAACTAGTTATTTTACCAAGGTAGCGAAAAGGTTTTTACATTAGTAAAACTTTTCATTGCTTCAATAACACCCTCTTTGTAACCAAGACCTGAATCTTTAATTCCTCCAAAAGGAGACATTTCAATTCTATAGCCTGGAACCTCCCAAATATTTACCGTACCAACATTTAAACCTTGAATATATTTTTTTGCTCGCATGAAGTTATTTGTACATACACCAGATGATAATCCGAATGCAGTTGAATTAGATATTTTCATTACAGCTTCATCGTCATTAGGCACACGAATGATTGGGATAACTGGACCAAATGTTTCTTCTAAAACTAATTCACTTTTAGGGTCAACATTATCTACAACTATTGGAGGTAACAAAGCACCCTTTCTTCCAGGATGATATAAAATTTTTGCACCGTCTTCTTCAGCCATAGAAACTCTTTTATCAAAAAGTTCTGCAGCTTGAGCATTAACAACAGTACCTAAGTCTGTTTCCATATTCATAGGATCACCAAATTTAATTTTCTTAGCACGCTCAAGAGCCATTTCAACAAATTGATCTGCAATTGATTCTTGAACCAGTATTCTTTTAACAGCTGTACAACGTTGACCAGAGTTTTTCGTTGCTCCAGTAACAGCTAACTCAACAGCTTTTTTAAGATCATCACCATCTAAGTCATTTAAAACAATTAAAGGATCATTACCGCCTAGCTCAAGAACTGTTCTTTTATATCCAGCTTGTTCAGCAATTAATTTTCCTACACCTACACTGCCTGTAAAAGTAATTAGATCAATATTTGGATTCTTGATCATTTCAGATCCAATATCTTGAGGCCATCCAGTTACAACTGAAAACATTTCTGGTGGTAAGCCAGCTTCATATAAAACATCAGCGAGTACCATTGCTGTTAAAGGTGTTAATTCTGTTTGTTTACATACAGTACAATTATTTGTTGCAATTGAAGGTGCAATTTTATGCGCTACCATATTCAAAGGATGATTAAATGGAGTTATTGCTGAAATTGCAGTTAAGGGCTCTCTTATGGTAAATATTTTTCTCGCTTTTCCATGCGGAGTTAAATCACAAGAAAATATTTCACCATCATCATGAATACAAAGTTGAGCCGTTAATGAAAATACATCGAAAGCTCTTCCTACTTCGTATAAAGAATCTTGTTTTGAGATACCAAGCTCTAAAGTAATAATATCAGAAATTTCTTCTTTTCTTTTAACAAGTACTTCAGCAGCAGTTTGAAGAATTTTTTGTCTCTCATATCTTGTAAGTTTAGGCTGATAATTTGCAGCAATATCTAAAGCCTTTCTTGCATGCTCTGCGGTACCGGCTGGGACCGTTCCGATTACTTCACCTGTAAAAGGGTACTCAACATTTATTGTTTTATCTGAAGTAACTTTTTCTCCAGCTATACGCATTGCTTCATTAATCATTTTTTTGTGCATCATAAGGCTCCGTTAATTGCATAGTAAAATGCATCATAGTTATATAATTGTTTGCTAGTATCTAAATTTTGTAATTTTAAATTTGATATGAATGGCACTTCTCTTTCATGGAGTCCTCCATGAGAACGTAAAGGTTCATTTAATCCAGAAAGATTGTGTTTATCTTCCGATGAACCAATAGTCATAAATTCTGAAGACATACATATGATATCCCCCATTCTATCAGGAGGTAAATTATAAGTAGAGCATCCTTCATCTTTTGTTAAAACAACTTCTATATCTTTTATTTCTTTAATAGCATTTACAACTGAATCTACCTTGCTCTTGTCTTCTAAATAAATTGTTGCAAAAGAACCAAGTGAACCATGATGAACGACATATGGATCTGTAATTGGTAGGATGACTTTAGCCATGTTTGGTTCAAATTTTTTATCTAAATAATCTTGTAAAAATATTGCGTTAGGTGAACCATCTTCTTTTGATTTTGGTTTCATACCGTGATCTGCTGTGATGATTATAGAAACATTCTCCCTGTTTAAAAGACCAATATATTTATCAAACATTGCATAAAATTTATTTGCTGTTTCATTTCCCGGTGCATATTTGTGTTGAATATAATCCGTAGTAGATAAATACATGATATTTGGTTTAAACTCTTCAAGAAGCTTTACACCTGCAGCCATTACAAATTCAGAAAGTCCTTCAGAATATACTTCTGGCACTGGCATCCCCAACCAATCGTTTACATTATCTATACCATTGAGATCTTTTGTTGCTTGATCAGATTTTTCAGCAGAAAAACAAATAGCTCTCTCATCATCAAAACTTAATCCGTTTCCTAAAAGTTTTCTCAACTTGTCTTTTGCAGTAACAAGAACAATTTTAGAACCGGAATTATAAAATTTTTCAAAAATAGTTGGTGCTCGCATATATTTTGGGTCATTCATCATTACTTCTTCACCAGTCTCAGGTGTATAGAAAAAGTTTCCGCATATACCGTGAACAGAACTTGGCTGCCCAGTTACAATGGAAATATTATTAGGATTTGTAAAACTTGGAATAGCGCTGTGAACTAGTAGGTTTTCACCACTTGCAATTAATTTATCAAGATTTGGCGTAAGATTTGATTTTGATGCTTCGTCGAGATACTCTTTTTGACTGCCATCAAGGCATATAACAATAGCAGTTTTCGAGAAAGAGCTTGGATATTCTCTTTTGTTAATTTCTAAATTATCTGACACGATTTAAATAATATATATCATTAAAAATAAGAATTTATAGTTATCTGCTAGTTAAACTCAATCATAATTTGAATATTTGTTAATAAAATTGAAATAAAACTGAAATAATTGGATTTATAATATTCTCAAATTTAATAAAATTTTGTAGATTAAATATAATAATAAGGGGGGAGATTAAGTGGGCACAATATCACTTAAAAATATTTCAAAGTCATTTGGATCTACGCAAGTATTAAACAATTTAAATGTTGATATACAAGATGGAGAATTTTTAACATTAGTTGGTCCATCTGGTTGTGGTAAATCTACCTTACTCCGAATCATTGCAGGATTAGAACAACAAACTTCAGGCGATGTATTAATTGATAATAAGAATGTAAATAAAATTAGAGCCAGCGAGCGAGATCTTGCAATGGTATTTCAATCATACGCTTTATATCCACATTTAACGGTACGAAGAAATTTAGAAACACCTCTAAGACTGAGAGATTATAATGCTTTCGAACGCCTTCCTTTAATAGGGAATTTTTCTCCAAACAAAAAAAGTAAAACTGAATCTATCAATCACTTAGTTAATAAAACATCTGAAACACTTCAGATTTCTGAACTACTGGATAGAAAACCAGGACAATTATCAGGAGGCCAAAGACAAAGAGTAGCTCTTGGTCGCGCAATGGTAAGAGAACCTGTTGCATTCTTAATGGATGAACCACTATCAAATTTAGATGCCGCTCTAAGAGTGCATATGCGATCCGAATTATCAGAACTTCACAATTCACTTAAAACAACATTTGTTTATGTAACACATGATCAAGCAGAAGCATTGACAATGTCTTCTCGTATGGCGGTAATGATTGATGGAAATTTATTACAACTGGATACACCTCAAGAAGTTTATGATAATCCTTCATCATTAAGTGTTGCTCAATTTGTTGGCAGTCCTAAAATAAATATTTTTAATGGATCTTCGGACTCTAGTGGAATTGTTAATTTTTTAAATGTTAACCTGAAAAGAAAAAGTTCTGAAATTAATTCCGATTTACACATTGGAATTCGACCAGAACATTTAGAAATTACTAATGAAAGTAATGAAAATACATTTAGTGGCACTGTTGCTTACAGAGAAAATTTGGGGTCAGATATATACTTTCATGTAAATATAGAAGACAACTCAAAAAAAATAATTGTAAGAGGCTTACCTCAATTTACACATCAAATTATAAATGGTTCAAGTGTAAATATCAAAAGAGATTCAAATAAAGCATTGTTATTTAATCAAACAGGGATGAGGGTTCAGTTTAATAATGCAATGGGATAAGGATAACATTTACTAATGCATAATTCAAAGGCTCATCTGTGGTTTATTGCACCAGCAATCATACTGATGATAATTATTTTAATCTTTCCTCTTTTTCTTGCAGGAGGAATTTCTTTTACTGACTATAATTTAGGAAACAAAACATTCGAGTGGGTTGGACTAGAAAATTATGACAAGATGTTCAATCGCAAAACATATGTCAAAATGATTTGGGCCACAGCGACGTATGTTATTGTTGTCGTTCCAATTTCTGTTGTACTTGGATTATGCGCTGCTATGCTCTTAAATTCACTAAGGTTTGGCGCTGATATATATAAAACTATTTTCTTTCTTCCAGTTATGGCGACGCTTCTTGCAATGGCTATTGCTTGGGAATTCACTCTTCACCCAACTCTTGGAATAGTAAATAGTTTTTTAGCTAATGGTTGTGGTGGCGCAAGAGAATTTATTTTTGGTTTTCATTGGTTGCCGTGGGTAGACTCAGAACAAAGTTGGTATGCAGTGGCGTGTGCAAATAACATGGACTTTCCTTATTGGTTAAAACAAAAAAATACTGCTATTTGGACTGTGTGTTTTATTGGAATATGGCAAGCCTTTGGTTTCAATATGGTTTTATATTTAGCTGGATTAACAGGTATACCGAGAGAACTATATCAAGCTGCAGAAATGGATGGAGCTAAATCAACCTGGGAACAATTTAAACTTGTGACATGGCCAATGCTTGGTCCAACAACTTTATTTGTCGTAACCATAACGACTATTAGAACCTTTCAAGTTTTTGATACAATTGAAATACTCACAAAAGGTGGTCCATCTAAAACAACCTACGTTATGATGTATGCAATTTTTGAAAAAGCTATTCAACAAAATTTAACCAGTATCGGTGCAGCTATCACTGTTGTCTTCATTGGTTTTATATTGATATTAACTTTCTTCCAAAGATATATCATTGAGAGAAGGGTTCATTATTAATGGAAGCTAAACAATATATTGGGGAAGGTTGGAAGCATGCAATCTTAATTATTGGTGCTATCGTAGTGATGCTCCCTTTTTATATGATGGTTTCAATGTCATTAAAATCTCAGCAAGAAATCCAATCAATTTCTGGTGGTCTTATTGGTGCGCAAGAAACTCAAACGTTTCCCGTATGTGTTAAAACTGGCTATTCAGAGGAGACATGTACAATGAAGCCATATCAATACAACTATTGGTTTGCTTTTGAAAAAGCTCCTATTCCTAGATACTTAATGAATGGTGTTATAGTTACTTTATCAATCTTTATTATTCAGGTTTTAGTCGCCTTGCCGTGCGCGTATGCACTCGCCAAGTTGCGGTTTTATGGGCGAGAATTTGTTTTCTCGATGGTTTTATTTTGCTTGCTGATACCAGTTCACGGAATTGCGCTTCCATTATATGTTATGTTGGCCCAGGCAGGACTAGTTGATACCTATTCCGCCTTAATACTCCCCTGGACAATATCAGTGTTTGGAATTTTTTTAATGCGGCAATTTTTTATGACTGTGCCCGATGAATTAATTGATGCCGCCAGGATGGATGGCATGGGAGAGTACGCAATTGTATGGAAAGTAATGCTTCCAACTGCAATACCAGCTTTACTTGCTTTTGCAATATTCTCAGTTGTTGCACACTGGAATGATTATTTCTGGCCTCGTATGGTAATAACAGGAAATAGAGATCTCTTTACTCCACCACTTGGTATAAGAGAATTCAGAGGTGGAATTGATAGTGACGAATTTGGTCCTATGATGGCTTCGATAGTTACAGTAACAGTTCCTCTTATTGTTGCTTTTATAATCGCGCAAAAACGATTTATTGAAGGAATTACTTTGACAGGCATGAAGTAAATTCTTATCTACTGATGACATTGTCAGTAAATTTTATTTTTATCTTAATTCTTGTTTCTGCTCTATGTCATGCAGTTTGGAGTGCTATAATAAAATCAAGCAAGAACCCTTTATCGTTAATGGGTATAACATCTGTCTTAGAAGTTACTATTTTTTTACCTTTAACATTTACTGTTCCATTTCCAACTTTAGAGGTTTGGTATTTTTTGATTGCAACTGTAATCATTCATGTCTTCTACAGACTAAATGTTATCTACTCATATAGGTACGGTGATCTCTCTTACATATATCCAATTTCTAGAGGAAATTCATGTTTGTTTGTAGCGATCATTAGTATTTTATTTTTAAGTTCTGATATTAGTGTTGCTGGTTTCGTTGGAATTTTAATTGTTTGTATTGGGTTATTTTTAATTTCTTATTCTAAAAATTTATCTTTTAACTTCAGAGGTTTTGCTCTCGCAATATCAACGGCTATTCTAATTACTGCTTACACTTTAGTTGACGGAGTCGGGGTGAGACTTTCTGAAAATGGTTTTTCCTATATTTACTGGCTTTTCACACTTAATGGAATACCTTTGCTAATTATTGGTTTGATCTCGAAAGATGGTTTACGAAAAAGAGAAACATACACATTTAGATCGGGGATTGCTGCTGGTGTATTTGCAACAAGCAGTTACGCAATTGTTGTTTGGAGTATGCAATTTATAGAAATAGCTTATGTCTCTAGTATTAGAGAAATAAGCATTGTGTTTGCTGCAATTATTGGAATGCTTTTCTTATTTGAGAAGAATGCAAAATCTCGAATAATACCTTCTATTTTAATAGTGAGTGGTATTTCGGTTGTTTATTTTCAAATTCTTTAATTAAAAAACATAGACATTTTGGGTTAAAATTTTATATGAGTTTTATGGCAGATGATATTGTTGAAGTTGATTCTAAAACTGAAACTATCTCTTGCGATGGCGGTGAAGATGGTTTAGGACATCCCGCAGTTTATTATACCTTCAATAATGAGAACAAAATTGTCTGTGGTTATTGTGGTAAAATATTTATAAGAAAAGAAAATTAAAATGTATAAAGAATCCTGGGGTAGTAAAAGAATCTGTCCAATGTGTAGTAAGCAATACTATGATTTGGGAAGAACTGAACTTGAATGTCCAGAATGTGGTAAATTAATTGAAGTTACGACATTAACCAGACCAAGACGTGGAAGAAAACCAGGAAGTACAAACGCAGCTCCTTTAACAAACCCTATTCCTCCAAAACCAAAAGAAAAAGATGATGATCTTGATATCGATAATTTGGACGTAGATGACAATGAAGACAATCTTGAGGATGATACTGTTTTATTAGAAGACGAAACAGAAATTGATCCAATAGCCGAAGGTATTAAGCCTAAAGACGACGGCGAAGAAGAATACTAAAATTTCAATAAAAATTTAGAAGATGTTTAAGGTACTTCAAAATACTTGGGCTCTTTTTTTTGGCTTTGCATTAATTAGTCTTGGTCATGGTTTACAAGGAACACTAATTGGTGTTCGTTCTGTTTTAGAAGGTTTTAGTTTTTTTGCATCGGGGCTTATTATAGCTGGATATTACGTTGGATACTTAACTGGTGCATTAACAATTCCAATTTTTTTACAACGTGTTGGTCATATAAGAGTTTTTGCCGCTTTAGCATCGCTTGCTTCTATTGCTATATTATTACACTCAGTATTTGTTCATCCATATTCATGGATGTTTATACGAATATTAACTGGTTTAAGTCTTGCTGGAATTTATGTAATCATGGAGAGTTGGTTAAATGAAAAATCAACTAATCAAACTCGCGGTCAGTTACTTTCCGTTTATATGATTATTACATTTGTGTTTGTTGGAGCAGGTCAATTTTTATTAAATTTAGGTGATCCAGCTAAAGTTGATTTATTTATTTTAGTATCAATCTTATTATCATTCGCACTTCTTCCTATTCTTTTGTCTTCAACAGAACAGCCTAATACAGAAAGTCCTAAATTTTTTTCTTTAAGAGAATTTTATACTGTTTCACCTTTAGGTTTTGTTGGCGCGTTAGCAACTGGTTTATCGCATAGTGCAGTTTTTGGATACGGTGCAATTTATGCTTCATCTATTAATTTAAGCTTATTTGAAATTTCTCTGTATATGATGATTATAACATCAGCTGGCGCTCTATCGCAGTGGCCTATTGGATATTTGTCAGATAGAATTGATAGACGTGTTATTCTTATTGGTGTTTCTTTTATGGCTGCTGGTTTGAGTTTATTTTTTGTTTTTGCAAACTTTATGCCGCTAACATTATTCTTAATTTTTACTGGTCTTTTTTCAGTTGCATGTTTACCAATGTATTCACTTACGGTTGCTCATACAAATGACTTCTTACAACCTAATGAGATAGTATCGGCAAGTGCAACCTTTGGGATACTTATTGGTATTGGATCAATTATCGGACCTTTATTTGTTTCTACTTTCATGGAAATTTTGGGAACAGTAGGTTTTTATATCTATTTATTTTTAATACATGGATTACTAGGACTTTTTGGTTTGTATAGAATGACACAAAGAACTAAACCGCGAGATCTAGAATCACAATACAATCCTTTACCACGAAATATTAGTCCTGCCGGTATGGAAATGAACCCCGTTACTGAGCCAACTGAGGACGAGTAAGTCTTTTAAATATTCTGTGAAGTAACAAGAGGATAATTATTCCCATATAAATGACTGGTTCAGTTTTGTCAGCGCGAACTAGAACATAAAAATGCATACTAGCCAGAATTGCTACAGGGTAAATTAAATAATGAATTTTCTTCCATAATTTAAAACCTAATCGTTTAATAATATTGTTTGTTGAAGTGATAGCTAGCGGGATTAAAAAAAGAAAACTTATAAAACCAAAAGTTATAAATGGTCTTTTTATAATATCTTGTATGATAAATTGCATATCTAAAAAATGATCTAAAACTATGTAAGTGGAGAAATGTAAACAGACATAATAAAAAGCAAAAAGTCCAATCATTCTTCGAAATACAACTATCGATTTTAAAGCTTTAATATTTGATAGAGTAGTAATCATAAGAGTTATTATTATTAATCTGAGTGCCATTAGACCTAACTCATCCATTAGTTTTTCAATTGGATTTACTCCAAGATTTCCAGTAACAAATTGATACGCCCAGAGAAGACTTGGAAAAAGAATTAAAATAAATAAGACAGGTTTACTGCGATTAAAATTTCTTGTTGAAAACATTCATTAATAAAATTTAGTCAAATCTAAATCTTTATAGAGATGTGCTACTTCTTCTTCATAGCCATTAAACATAAGTGTTTCTCTTCTTTTAAACTCTCCAATTCGTCTCTCTGTTCCTTGACTCCATCTTGGATGATTAACATTAGGGTTAACATTAGCATAAAAACCATATTCCCAAGGAGCTAAAGTTTCCCAAGAAGTTTCAGGTTGAGTATCTAAAAATCTAATTTCCACAATTGATTTAATTGATTTGAAACCATACTTCCATGGAACAACTAATCTTATGGGTGCACCATTTTGATTAGGCATTTCATGACCATACAATCCAGTTGCTAATATTGTTAAAGGATTCATTGCTTCATCCATTCGAAGCCCTTCTCTATATGGCCAAATAATTGTTCTCTTTTGTTGTCCTGGCATTTCTTCTGGTCTGAACACAGTTACAAACTGAACATACTTTGCTGAGCTTAAAGGTTCGGCCATTTTTATAAGTTCAGATAATTGAAAGCCTTGCCAAGGAATAACCATAGACCATGCTTCAACACATCTTAATCGATAAACTCTATCTTCTATTGTTACATTTGATAAAATTTTTTCTAAGTCAAATGTTTGAGGTTTTTTCACAAGACCATCTATTTTTATTGTCCATGGTCTAGGTTTAAAATTTCCAGAGTTTAAATGCGGATGTTTTTTATGAGTCCCAAACTCATAAAAATTATTATACGTTGTGATTTCTTCGTAAGAGTTAAGTTTATCATTCTCATTTAAATATTTATTATAAACTAAAGAATTATTATCATGATTAGCAAAAGCTGATGGTGATACTGTTGCCAACAAGGCGCTTGCCAATGAGCCCTTAATAAACTTTCGTCTATTTAAATACGTTTTATATGGTGTAATCTCAGAGCTTAAAATCTTCATAATTTAGATATATATTAATAAATCTAAAATTGTAGTAATGTTAAGAACATCTTTATCAAATCCATTTAAATTGTTAGTGTAAATCTATGAAAAATCTTTCGATCTTACTACTTAGTGCTTTCTTATTTTTATTACCTTTAAAGTTTGCTTCAGCAGAAAAAGTTCATGGAATTGCAATGCATGGCACACCAAAATATAGCAGTAATTTTACCCATTTAGATTATGTAAACCCAAATGCACCTAAAGGTGGTACTGTAAAATTTGGATCATATGGTTCTTTTGATAATCTAAATAGAGTAGCTTTTAAAGGTTCTAAAGCTGCTGGACTTGGGTATGTCAATGATACATTAATGAGAAGAGTTTGGGATGAAGCTTTCTCTCTCTATGGTTTAATAGCTGAAAAAGTAGAGTTGCCTGAAGATAGATCGTCTATAACTTTTTATTTAAATTCAAATGCAACCTTTCATGATGGCTCACCAATAACACGCGATGATGTATTATTTAGTCTAGAAACGTTTCAAACAAAAGGTACTCCAAATCAGAAAAAAACTTATGGCAAAGTTGTTGAAACTCAATTGATCGGAAATGATGGAATAAAAATGATTTTTGAAAATAATGAAGATAAAGAATTGCCTCTTATTATTGCTGGCTTTCTTCCTATCATTCCAAAAAAGTTTTATGAAAATCTTGATGTTACAAAAACATTTTTAGATATTCCTCTAGGCAGTGGTCCATACCAAGTTGATAGTCTCGATGCAGGACGTCAAATAAAATACAAACGCGTTGAAGATTACTGGGCAAAAGATTTACCTGTCAATAAAGGTCTCTATAATTTTGATACAATTATTTATGATTATTACAAAGACTCGAATGTCTTAGTTGAAGCTTTTAAGGTTGGTGAATACGACTTTAGAAGAGAATACAACGTTAAACGTTGGTTGTCAGAATATGATTTCAAAGCTGTCCAGAATGGCAAAGTAATACTTACAGAAATGAATAACGATAGACCTGTTGGAATGAATGGTCTTGTAATGAATACAAGACGTGACATATTTAATAATAGAAATGTAAGACTTGCATTAAGTTATGCCTATGATCATGAATGGATTAATAAAACAATATATCAAAATGCATATGTCAGAACAGATAGTTATTTTGATAACTCACCATTAGCTTCTTCAGGTTTACCGTCAAAAAATGAGCTAGAATTATTGAATGTATGGAAAGATGAAATTCCAGCAGAAGTATTTACGGAAACATTTACCCCACCTCTTACGGATGGAAGTGGAAATGATCGTAAAAATTTATTGAAAGCAAAAGAGATACTCGAAAAAGAGGGGTGGAATGTTGAAAATGGAAAGCTGTTCAAAGATGGGCAAGAATTTAAATTTGAATTTTTAATTGTCAGTCCTTCAGATGAAAAAATCGCTTTAGCATATCAAAGTAACTTAAAAAAACTTGGCATTACTATGGATGTTAGAACAGTTGATACTTCACAGTATCAAGAACGTCTTTTAAGTTATGATTTTGATATGATTAAGAGATATTGGGGAGTGAGTCTAAGTCCTGGAAACGAACAACAATTTTATTGGGGCTCCGAGGTAGGGAAAAAAGATGGAAGTAGAAATTATCCCGGAATTGATAGTCCTGTAGTTGATGCATTAATTGAAAAGCTAATAAATGCCTCAAATAGACAAGAACTAACTACTGCAATTCACGCTCTTGATAGAGTCTTATTATGGGGTCACTATGTTGTCCCACTCTATCATAGTAACAAAGATAGGATTGCTTATTGGGATTTTTTTGAGTATCCCGATGAAATTCCACTTTACGGGATAGTAATTGAATCTTGGTGGATTAATAAAGATAAACAATAAATTTACATACATTTTCTATGAGTCATACAAGAGCAAATATAATGATGCTTATTGCATCACTTATATGGGGAACAGCATTTGTTAGTCAGACGACTGGGATGGGTACCATTGGACCCTTTACCTTTAGCTTTGGAAGATTTTTCTTTGCTTTTTTAACTGTGATCCCCTTTGCTATTTACCTGGAACAAAAAAATGTTTCAAAAATTTGGCGGGATAGAAAAAAAATTTATCTTTGTATTGCAACGGGAATCTTTTTATTTGGTGGTATGGGCCTACAACAATATGCACTTCAAAAATCATTAATATCAAATGCTGCTTTTCTAAGTACACTTTATGTTCCATTTGTTGGAATCATTTCAAGATTTATAATTAAAAAACAAGTTCATTGGATTATATGGATTGCGATATTACTCTGTTTGTATGGGTCTTATTTGTTATCTTCAAATCAATCAGTTGACATACAACAATCTGATAGTCTCTTATTTATAGCCGCCTTGTTTTTTGCTTTGCATATTATTTGTATTGATATTTTTATGAAGGAACTAAACAGTCCTTTTTTGTTTGGTAGTATTCAATACTTTATAGTTTTTATATTATCTATGATTATAGCTTTTTGGTGGGAAGAACCCAAACTATCGAATATGCAAATTGAATGGTTTGAAATTTTATATACAGGAATTTTCTCTGCGGGAATTGGTTATACATTACAAATAATTGCTCAACAAAAAGCTAATCCTGCACCAGCTGCAATTATATTATCGATGGAATCTGTATTTGCAGCAATTGCAGGATGGATACTTTTAAATCAAATCTTAGACACACAAAAAATACTGGGATGCCTTGCAATATTTATTGGAGTCATTATAGTACAACTTGTACCAATAATAATTAAACAAAAATGAGTGAAATATTAGACGTAGTAGGAATTGGAAACGCAATGGTTGATGCGATTATTCCATCCAATCAAAGCGAAATTGAAAAACATGAAATAAATAGAGATTCAATGAATCTTATTGATGAAGGTTTAAAAAATAATTTGCATGATAGTTATTCAATCAGAGAAATGGCAGGTGGTGGGTCACTTGGTAATTCTATGTTTGGTATTACATCATTTGGTGGCAATGGAAGTTTTATTGGGAAAATAAAAAATGATGAAATAGGTATTTATCTTCAAAAAGATATGGTTCGTGAAGGATTAAAATTTCCTTTAGGTTTTACATCACCTGATATTTCAACAGGTTGTTGCACAATATTTGTAGAAGAAGATGGAACAAGAACAATGTGTACCTTTTTGGGCGCAGGAACATTGATTGGCCCTGAAGATATTAAAGAGGATGATATTAAAAATCATAAGATTGCTTATTTAGAAGGATATTTGTGGGATAATGAAAATGCAAAAAAAGCTATGAAAAAAATGGTGGATATTTGCAAAGCTGATAATCAAAAAATTGCCTTTACTCTTTCAGATCTTTTTTGTGTTGATAGACACCGTGACTCTTTTAAAGAATTAATAACAGAGAATGTTGATATTTTATTTGCCAATGAAGATGAAATCAAAGCTATGGCAGAAACGGATAGTTTTGATGAAGGTTTAGAATATGCAAAATCATTAAATATTGTTGCAGCTATTACCAAAGGAAGTAGTGGATCAGTAATTGTATCTGGAAGTGAAGTAACTGAGGTCTCTGCAAAAAAAGTAGAAAAGGTTATTGATACAACTGGTGCAGGAGATTTATTTGCAGCTGGCTTTCTATTTGGTTATTCAAAAGATAAGAGCATGGAGGAATGCGGAAACTATGCTTCGATTGCTGCGGCAGAAATTATTTCGCACTACGGCGCAAGACCTTTAGTAAAACTATCTAGCTTAATTTAGATAATAATTTATTTTTATTTTCTTCATCACAAAAAGAATACTTAATGGCGTTTTGAGTAAGTGATGTAAGTTGTTTTTCATTCAAGCCTAATTCTTCCATAACTTTGTATTCGCCTTGAATGGTGGCATTAAAAAATGGAGGGTCATCTGAATTAACAGTGACTTTTACACCTTGATCAAATAATGTTTTAACTGGATGACTTTCATAATCTTCATAAATCTTTGTAGCGATATTACTCGTTGGACAAGTTTCAAGAATAATATCTTTTTCAATAATCTCTTTTACAAGATCAGGATCTTCAATTGATCTTACGCCGTGACCTAATCTAGTTGGGTGTAATAAATTTATGGCATTACGAATATTTTCTGGGCCATCCCATTCACCAGCATGAACAGAAATGGGAAAATTCATCTCTTTCAGCATATCAAATGTTTTTACAAATAGATTTGGAGGAAAATGTAACTCATCACCAGCTAAACCAAAACCAACTAAACATGGATGAGGGTTATCAAGGACTTCTTTAGCTGTATTTTGAACAGACTCTGGTCCAAGATGTCTAATGCCATTCATTATATATCGAGACACAATGCCGAAATCCTCTTCAGCTTTTTTAGAAGCTTCATATACTCCCTCAATAAATGAATGATATGTCATGCCCTTTGCTTTGGCGTGAGTTGATGAAATCATCGCTTCAACATAGAGGACCTTGTTAGCGGCACATTCTTTTAAATACTCATACGTTAATTCAAAATAGTCTTCTGGCGTATGAATAACAGAAGTGACAATGTCATATTTTTTTATAAAATCATAAAAATCATCCCATTGGTATGCATATTTTGATCCAAACATTTCTTCTGGTATTTCATGATTATTGCGCATAGCAAATTTTTTACAAAGTTCTGGTTTAATGGTAGCTTCAAGATGAACATGAATTTCTGCTTTTTTAACTGTATTAAAAATTTTCATATAATTGAAATTACCTATATAATAAATAAGTGGAAACAAAAACAAATAGAAGAAATTTTATTGTTGGAGCAAGCTGCTCATTATGTGGATCTGTATTTTTACCTTCTTGTACACAAGTTCCGCTAACAAATAGAAGTCAGTTAAATTTATATGATAGCAACCTTCCCATAATTTTAATGGGTGGAGGTATCCTTGGCACACCAAAGATTTATCCAAATGAAAGATCTCTAAATCAAGAAGTTGAAAAAACATATTCAAGATTTTTATCTAAAGCTAAAGAAGATAAAATTCTTTTAGATAACACAGATGAATCAAAAAAAATTGAAGAAATAGGAAAAGAAATTTACACCTCTCTAGATACGTACTATCTTAATAAGCGTGAAAAAAATCCTGCTGGAAATTTTAATTGGCAGTTCGCTCTTATAGATTCAGAAAATAAAAATGCTTGGTGTATGCCAGGGGGCAAAATCGCTTTTTATACAGGTATACTTCCTATATGTAAAAATGACGATGGTATTGCAGCAGTCATGGGACATGAAATTGCTCATGCATTTGCAAGACATACTGTAGAAAAATTAACTCAAGCTTCAATGATACAAATGGCAACCATTGGGATATCACGAAGTAGGTATGCAGAACTTCTTAATAAGTCTTTTAGAGTAGGTAATGTAGGTGGTAATGTTTATAACTCAGTTGTTAAATATGGTATCTTTCTTCCTTTTAGTAGAAAAATGGAAAGTGAAGCAGATTATTTAGGTATGGGATTTATGAATCTTGCAGGCTTTAATATTAAAGAACCTGCCAAACTATGGCAAAGAATGATGGCAGATCAAGAAGGAAGAATGCCCGAATTTATGGGATCTCACCCAAGTCCAGATAATAGATCCAAAAAATTTCTAGAATGGGAAAGTGAAGTTTTAGAAAAATTTCCTCGCGTTTAATTTTTAGTGTATTAGGAAAGTTATGTTAGCTGTTGAAGTAAAAAATCTGACTCATGAGATTAATAATAAAAAAATCTTAAATAATATTGAGTTCAATCTAACCAAGGATAGCATTTCTTGTATTCTTGGTCCTTCAGGAAGTGGAAAAACAACATTATTAAAACTTATTGCAGGTTTAGAAAAAGTACAATCCGGTGAAATCTTAATAAATGGAGAAGAGGTGAGTAGTACAAAAAAACATTTACCAACTGAAAAGAGAAAAATTGGATTTTTATTTCAAGACTATGCTTTGTTTCCACATTTAACAGTCAAGCAAAACTTAGAGTATCCCATAAATTATAAAAATTCAAATTATAAAATTGAGGATATTATTGATTTAATAAAACTTCCAAACTCTCTAAATAAATTTCCCCATGAGTTAAGTGGTGGTGAGCAACAAAGAGTAGCATTAGCAAGATCAATTATTTCTCAACCTGATTTACTTTTATTAGATGAGCCATTTTCGAGTCTTGATTTGAATTTAAGAGAAGAAGTCAGGGATGATACTTTGCATTTATTACAAAAATCTAACATATCAGTGATTATTGTTACTCATGATCCATTTGAAGCTATGTTCATTTCTAATCAAATAAATATTATGGATACCTCAGGATATATTATTCAATCTGGTAGCCCGGCAGAATTATATAAAAATCCTAAAAATTCATATGTGACTGAATTTTTTGGTGAAACAAATAGGTTTCATGGAGTAGTTAATAACTCTTTTGTAGATACGCCAGTAGGAAAAATTAAAGCTCCAAATGAACTTGAAAATACAAATGTAGAAATACATGTAAGACCACAAGGAGTAAAATTAAAACAACAACCAACACCGGTTAATGGAATAAAAGGTACTGTTATGGCCTCAAAATTAATGGGTTCTTTCAGTTTTGTTCATCTTTCAGTGCTTGATGACAATAATGAGGTTATTCATGTTCATAGTCACATGCCTCCAGAATTTAATCCTAAACAATCATCTGCTGTCGAAATTGAGATAGATCAATCTCAAGCTTTTATTTTTAAAAATTAGTTGCTTTCTTTTTTTTGTGAAACCCTTTGAAGAGTTGTGTTTAAAAATATTACTGGACCAAGACCAACCACAATAATGATTAGAGCAGCAAATGATGATTCTTGTAAAAGTTCATCGGATGCATATTGATAGACATAAGTAGCTAAAGTTTCAAAATTAAAAGGTCTTAGCAGTAGAGTAATTGGAAGTTCTTTTAAAATATCAACAAAAACTAGGATGCCTCCTATTAAGATATTTGTATAAATTAACGGTAATACGATTACTCGAATTGTATTTAGAAAACCTTTTCCCATTGTTTGAGAAGCATCAACCGCATTTGGATGAACTTTAAGTATTCCTGATCGCAGGGCAGCATTACCAACTGCTAAAAATCTAGTTGTGTAAGCAAAAATTAATACTAAGAAACCGCCTGCAACATAACCCATCTCAATATTAGTTATTGAGTTTAACCATCCAAAAAAGATAACAATGCCAACTGCAAGTATAGTACCTGGTAGGGCATAACCACATGAAGCTACAAAAATTAATCCTTTTTGAAAAGTATTTGATTTATAATTTGATACAATAATTAGAATTATAGAAACTAGCATGACAGTAGCAGCTCCTGCGAGTGAAAGCGATATACTTGTTGTTGCAGCAAATATAACTTCACTAAAATTAATTATAGAAAAACCACTTAAAACGAAATTTAAAAGAATGAGCACAGGAATTACAAACCCAAGAGTAATTGGAGTCAAACAAATTAAAAAACAGAGTAACTTTCCAGAAAATGAAATTGTGTCTGATTCAAGCATATTTTGACCACTACTTTTTTCAAAATATCTTTGTCTACGTCTTGCTAAATATTCAATAGTTAAAAGGACAACAACAAAAATAAATAAAACTGAAGATATTTGTGCTGCACCTGATAGACTGTTCATTCCCAACCATACATTAAATACGCCAAGGGTTAGAGTTTCTAAAGCAAAGTATTCAACTGTCCCAAAATCAGAAATTGTTTCCATTAATACAAGTGCTAGGCCAGCAAATATTCCCGGTCTTGCTAGTGGCAGGGCAACAGAAAAAAAACTGCTTCGTCCATAAATTAAACTTGTTTGATAAAAAGATAAGGGCACGGTTAAAAAAGATGCTCTAGTCATCATATAAATATATGGATAAAGAACACACGACATAACTAAAATAGCTCCGCCCATTGATCGTATTTCTGGGAACCAATAATCGGCAACACTATTCCAGTTAAAAATTTCCCTTAGTAGTTTTTGTAATGGACCAGCATATTCTAAAAAATCAGTATATGTATAAGCAATGATATATGCAGGTACTGCAGCAGGTAATAATAGTGCCCACTCAAAAAAATTTTTACCGATGAAGTTATATCTTGTAACTACCCATGCTGAAGAAACACCAAAGATCATACTTAGAATACTTACTCCGATCATGAGCACAATTGTGTTGTAAACATATCTCGGCAGAACGGTAGAGAATAGATGTGGCCATAAACTGGTATCTCCTAAAAATGCGGAGTAAAAAATAGCAACTATTGGACAAATTATAAAAAGAGCAAGAAAAGTTGCTAACGTAGATGAGCTATTCCAATTATACAAATTCACTTGGTTATAAACTACCAGCCAACCCGATCAATTATCATTTGGGCATTAGGAGCAAGTTCTGCTATCTTTATTATTGGAAGAGTATCCTCTCTAAAGCTACCCCAACTTTGTAATTCTTTTCCAGGTTCAATTTTCAGATTTGCTGGATACTCAAAATTTATTTCTCCGTAAAGTTTTTGTGCTTTTTCACTTGTTAAGAACTCAAGCAACTTTTGAGCTTCTTCTTTACTATTAGAAAACTTAGCTACGCCACCTCCAGAAATATTAACATGAGCCCCTCTGTCACCTTCTGCTTGATTTGGAAAAACTAATCTTACACTTTCTGCCCATTTTCTCTGTTCTGGATCTTCTGAAAATTTCAGTTTTCCATAATAATAATTATTTATTAGTGCAATTTCACACTCTCCTTCATGAATAGCTTTTACCTGCGCTCTATCATTACCTTGAGGTCTTTTGGCAAAGTTTGCTACCATTGCCTTAGCCCATTTTTCAGCTTCCTCTGCACCAAGTGCAGCTAATACTGATGCCATTATACCACGGTTGTAAACGTGACTTCCAGGTCTTGAACAAATTTTTCCCTTCCATTTGGGGTCTGCCAAATCTTCAATTCTGGTTATGTCACCCTCTGCAATCTTCTCATTATGCACTACTATAACTCTAGCTCTTTTGGAAAGCCCAAACCATGTATTGTCGGGACTCCTCAGGTAATTAGGAATATTATTTTGTAACTGTTTTGAATCTAATGGAGAAAGTAAATCAAGATCATCATAAATATACAGTCTTCCTATATCTACCGTAAGAATAACATCCGCTGGACTATTTTCTCCCTCAGCCTTCAGTCTCTGTGCTAAGCCTTTTTTAGAATAAACAACATTCGTCTTAATGCCAGTTTCTTCAGTAAATAATTCTAAAAAAGGATTAATTAAAAATGGCTGTCTATGTGAATAAATATTTATTTCTTTTGCATTTAAATACGGAGTAAAAATAAATATAAAAAATAAAAATACAAAATTTAATAAATTAGTTTTCATTTAACGATCTCCTTTTCTGATTAATTGTGCTAAATTTAAGTTTTATTTTTAAAAACTTTCTTAAAATATAATTTTTAATTTCAATAAATGGATTTATATATAAATCTTTTAAATTATGGCTTTCATCTTTTTGGTTTTTTTCAATTCCAAGTTCTAAAGTTTCAAATTCAACTGAATGATGAAGTGATCTAAATAGATAATCCCAAATAGCTAAAGCTGCTCCGAAGTTCTTATCATGGTGTTCTTTTGCTATAGAATGATGTAATTGATGTTGGGCTGGAGAAATGAATATATACTCTACCCATCTCCAATATCTAATACCTACATGTGAGTGTCGTAAATTTGATCCTAGTATATTAAAAATAAATACAAAAATATTTACTCCAAGAACTGTATATAAGCTTACTGAATCACCAAATAAAAAAATAAAAGAAGAAATACTAATTGCTTGTGTGATTGAACTTCTAAGAGAGAAAATTATACCCTCTAAAGGATGAGTTCTAAAAACAGTCATTGGTGTTAAAACGGTAGCAGAATGGTGAACTTTATGAAGTGACCATAAAATTGGCCATTTGTGCATAAACCTATGAACTATATATTTGCTAAAATCATCAATAGTAAATTGAAAAGTAGTGAAAGCAATTATCACAAGAATCGGAAGGGTTTCTTTAAACATTCCAACACTTAACCAATCGATGGTGTGAAAATAAAAGTAAAGTGCTGTAGCAATTGTTAATTGAGTAATTAGAAGTGGTGAAATAGTCATCATGATTAATTGATTAATAAGAAAAACTTTGTAGTCAGATTTTGCTGACTTAGAAAAAAATATTTTTTTATCAAAAATTTTCCTAAATGCTCCAATAAGAGAATATTTTCTTAATAAGATAAACCATAAAAATGCAATTAATATTGAGATTCCAATGTATGCTACAAAGACTCTTTTTTTTGGATCAATAAATTGATTACCAATATTAGATAAATATTCTGTCAAAATTTCCATTCCAGTTTACCAGTTTAGCAGTGTGGCTTTATACAAAGCCACACTATGATATTTAATTAATCGTTTTCTGCAGAATCAGAGCTTCCCATAGTGCTGGCAAGTTCTTCCATAGCAGCTAACTGATCATTGTTTCTTGCAGTAACTCCAAATTCATCAACCATGAGTTTTTGAATTTTAATCATGTGAAGTTTAAATTCTCCCCAGTCTTGAGCTTGATCTTTTATAAAGTTACCATTTGAGTCAACTCCAACAACTTGAGAAGCATTTAATAGAACTGGTCCAAAACCCATCATTCTATTCATCTTTTCTGCAGTTTCACCTAGATCTTCTGGTCCACATTGAAGAGCTAAAGCAAAGCCTTTAAGTTCACCCCAGTGTTTGGCATACTTTCTAAAAGCTTCTTCAGTATCACCATTAGCATCCATAATTGTTTCAAGTGCAACAATATCTTTATAGGTAGATCCAGCATACTTAAACACAGACTCAGCAATAACTTTTTGCCAATTTTCTCTAATAGTATCTCTAGCTGCTAACATTTCGGTTCTTTCAGAAAAATTTAAATTTCTACCGCCAGCATCTCTGATAACTTTTCTGCCATCAATGAATGCTTGGTTAACAGTAGCTAGATAGTTAGTCTTACCACCTTTGTCATAACTTGATGCGTAGTAAGCATGTGCAAATAACATCTCAGAATATAAATCTACAACGCCGTCACTATTAAAATCAGCAGCAGCTAAATCTTTCATTTTAGCAACATTATAATTCTGTTCTGCTGTTAATGTTAAAGAGTGTGCTGGAGCACCCCAATATCCAAATGCTTCATCCCAGCTATGTTCTTTACCAGTATAATAAGCGCCTTCTTTATATGGCTTACGATTTTCTTTTTGACCAATTTCCATTTTTGTACCAAGATAATTATTTACACCTTGGTTATAAAAAACAGCACCCATAGCAAACTTAGATATTAATTGAGTGTAATCAAATCCTGTTGAAGGATCAAAATCGCCGCCAATTTCGCTAGCTTTCTGCATCATATGCTCTAGAGCTTCAGGTCCGGATAGTCCACCCCAACCTGGAATTGCACCTTTGTACATTTTGCCAGATAAGTTTCCACTACCAATCTCTGAAACCATAGTTTGCATAACAGGAAAACCGTCTTTAGACTTAGGCGCAATGATCTCTAAACCATCTTCTCCATTATAGTAAGCCATCATCTTATCTAGATCACCAGTTTTAACTAGTTTTTTCAAACTGTCGTGTAAAACTTGTCTAGCCATTTGACCTGTATATTTTACTGAATTTGTAGCATCACCTTCATAACCTTTTAACGTAATTGGATATGGACCGTATATCTCTGGGCCATGACCATCTGCAAAAGATTTAGAAAAGTTAAACGATAAAACTAATGCAGTAGCAATGAGTAATATTTTTTTCATAATTATTTTCCTTAATTGTAAATTATTCTTAGTTTGAGGTGTGGAGATAAGTTGAAACTAGTTTGGTTAAGATGCGCCTTTACCTTTAAAAGATTACTCATCTCCACGTCCTATTACTAAGGATCTAAGAAGCTTTTATAATAATTTAATAAACAAATTTTTTTAATTTATTTATCCAGTTTTTACAGGCTCTTTTGTATGTATTTAGAGTTATTCTAATTTAAAGATTTTTTAAAATAGGTGGTTAGTAATCGTAATATTAAATGTGAGTTATAATGTTATAAAAACTAACCACCGTGGAACGGAAGTAGATTTATTTATAGGTAAAAATAAATATTTTTGTAAAAAAAAATTATTTTTGATCTTATAAAATAGATATTTAAGAGTTTTAGAACTATTCTAATTAAAAGTAATAGACATTCATTATAAGTGGGGCCTCAGAGGGCCCCTATCCAAGACTATTTTATAGAAATAAGTCTAGCTTTCTTTTCTTCTGGTATAATTCTCTCCAGATCAATTGTTAAAAGTCCATTAATTAATTCGGCATCCTTAACTTTGATGTCCTCTGAAATAGTGAACGATCTTTCAAACTGTCTGGTTGAGATTCCTTTGTGAATTACTCCATTACCATTATCATTAACCACTTTTTCTTTTGGTTTATTTCTAACAGTAAGATTATTTTCTTTTAATTCAATCTCAATGTCTTCTTTACTATATCCAGCTAGAGCAACTTCAATTTTATAATTGTGATCATCAACTCTATGAATATTGTAAGGTGGATAGTTTGTATTGTAACGTTCAGTGGATTCTAACATTCTGTCAAATTCATCGAAGATCGAATCAAATCCAACAGAGAATGGTCTTAGAGAATTCCAAACGGATAGGTTTCTAGTCATAATAACTCCTTTATAAGCAAGTATTAATGTCGGCACCCACAATGGCATACTGACATTTATAATGTGGGGATGATTATAATTAATTCAAGTATGTAATTATTTTTTTCTTATAAAGGATAAGCCATCTGATAACGGTAAAAGAGAAAAGTCTACACGAGTATCATTTTGGATTTTTGTATTTAAATCTCTTATAGTATTTGTTTGAGAATCATTTTTTTTCTCATCAGCTACATCACCATGCCAAAGCATGTTATCAATAATTATAATGCCATTTGATGGAACAAGGCTTAAAGATAATTCATAATAATTAGGATAATTATTTTTATCAGCATCTATGAAGATAAAATCATAAGAATGTTGACGGTCTATCATACTTTGCATTATTTCAACCCCATCACCGATAATAGATTCGATTTTTGAACTCATATTATCTAGATCCCAATATTTTTTAGCTAATGATAGAAATTTGTCTGAATTATCAATTGTTATAATTTTTCCTTCTGCTGACAGACCTCTTGCAATAAATAAAGTGCTCATGCCAGTAAATCTTCCAACTTCTAGACAAGATTTTGCTTTCGATAATTTTGTGATTATTTCTAAAAACTGACCTTGTTCTTTTGCAATTTGCATTTGAGATACACTGCCAAGCTTAGATGTTTCATCTGCCAGATCGTCAATTATTTTATCTTTTCTATAACCTACGTTTTGTAGATATTTTACTAAGCTTTCATCTATTTTGGTTTGTGTACTCATTAATTAATGTACTCATAAACTTGTGGTAATTTTTTTATTTCTTTATCTGAAATTATAAAACAATCTTTTATTCTTTCTTCCAATTCTTTTGAATCATCTTCTGGGTTTGAGTGTAATTGCAATAATGGTTTCATGCTATCAATTTTTTCACCAACAGAAATAACACTATCATATCCTACACCATAATTTATTTTATCAGAAACTTGTTTACGTCCACCGCCAAGCTCTATTAAAATTAAACCTAATTCTCTTGTATGAATTTTTTCGATCCAACCTTCTTTATCAGAAAAAATATCTCTAGCTGTTGACTCATTATTCAAATCTGTTTCGTAAGTTGATAAAATATTTTTTGGTCCTCCCAAAGCTGAAGTCATCTTTTCAAATTTTTCTGCTGCTGCTCCATTTGAAAGAACCTCTTCAATTTTTTTAAGAGCATCTTCTTTAGAAATTTTATGGACCGTCATTAAAAGTGAAGAGATTAATTCATTCGTGATTTTTTCTAAGCGATAATCTTTAATTTCATTTTTTAAATACTTTATACACTCTAACATTTCTAAAGTATGACCTGCACTTTTTCCTAAGACTTGATTCATATCTGTAATTATAGCTTCGCATTTAAGCCCGGCTCCCTTTGCAACACTAACTAAAGATTGTGATAATTCTCTTGATATTTCTATAGTACTATTAAAAGATCCGTTCCCAACTTTTACATCGAGAATAAGTGACTTCAGCCCAGAGGCAATTTTCTTAGATAAAATGGAGGAAGTAATTAATGGTAATGATTCCACTGTTCCAACAATATCTCTTATGGAGTAAAGTTTTTTATCAGCAGGTGCTAAGTTTGATGTTTGACCAATTATGGCACAACCAACTTCTTTAACTACTTTCTTAAACATATCTAAATTAGGTTGTGTATTATAACCTGGGATTGAATCAAATTTATCTAATGTTCCGCCTGTATGACCTAGTCCTCTTCCAGAAATCATAGGAACATATAAACCGCATGCAGCTAATATTGGTGCTAATACAATACTAGTTTTGTCACCAACTCCACCAGTTGAATGTTTATCACAAACAAGTTCACTATCAACCGTGTCTGACCAATTTATTGTATCACCTGAATTTGTCATTGCTTCGGTTAAATAAACTGTCTCTTCTGGAATCATGCCATTCGAAAATATGGCCATACTCATTGCAGCAATTTGAGGATCAGAAAAAGATCCGTCTGTTAAACCCTTTACAAATTCATTAATTTCTTCTTTTGATAGAGATTTTTTATCTCTTTTTTTTCTAATTATTTCTTGAGGAATCATCGAATTGAACTTCGCGTATAAACTGTTTAATTAAATTTAATACATTGTTCTCTGCTAAGCTTGCGTTTTCTAAAGTTTCTTGATGACTCAGTTTTGTTTTATTCATTCCTGAAGCTAAGTTTGTAATTACACTTATTCCAATCACAGGTAGGCTACAATGATTTGCAACTAATACTTCTGGCACTGTTGACATTCCAACAGCATTTCCACCAATTACTTTTAAGGCATTGATTTCAGCTGGAGTTTCAAAGTTAGGGCCTGAATACATGCAATAAATTCCTTCGTATAATTTTTGATTCGTTTTTTTAGCTATATCAATTAATTGTTCTCTATAAAATTTATGGTATCCATCACTCATATCATGAAAGCGTGGGCCGTAACTTTCTGCATTGGCACCAATAAGTGGATTAAAGCCACTCCAATTGATATGATCCTTAATTGCCATTAAACTACCTGCTGGCATATTCTCATCAAGACTTCCAGCAGCATTAGTTACAATTAGAAGTTTAGATCCAATATCTTTTAAAACACGTATTGGGGCTGCTAAACTTTGTGGATTATGTCCTTCATAAATATGTGATCTACCATACATGCAAACGACATTTAAATTATTAATTTTTCCTAAAACTAACTTTCCAGCGTGTCCTTTTACAGTTGGTTGAGGAAAATCTTCTAATTCCTCATATGATACTGACTCTATAATATCTTGATCATCAAAAAAATTTGTTAAACCACTTCCTAAAATTATAGCTACGTCGGGTGAATTATTATTTGTTATTTCTAAAAATTTTTTAGATGATGGAAACATTAAAGATTTTCTGGACCAAAAGAATCTGGAAGTAATTCTTCAAGAGTTGAAGTTTTCATATGCCCTTTTTCACTACACATATGGATTTTAGTATCTAATGATGCAAATTCTCTTAATCGCTGTCTACATCCTCCACAAGGTGAACATAATAAATCTCCAGAACCAATAACCACGACTTCTAAAATTTTTTTACTTCCATTAGATATCATATTGCCAATTGCAGTTGCTTCGGCACACTGTGATTGTGGGTATGCCGCATTTTCTACATTACACCCTGAAATAATTTGGTTATCTTCAGTAAGAAAAGCTGCGCCTACTTTAAAATGTGAATAAGGAACATGAGCTTGCTCTCTAACTTTTTTTGCAGCCTCAAATAGACTATCAAAATTTTCTGAAACCATATTCTTTTTTAACATGAAATTACTAAAAAAATTATTTATTTCTAAATCTTAAACAATTCTTGAGACAAATCAGGAAGTTCATCTCCCCAAAAAACTTCTTTACGCAAAAATTCTGGATCTTGATTAAAACAAACAGACATTGCTGAATTATAAATGGCTCTTGAGTCAATTGTAGAGTTTAGATCTCTTCCTTCAAATAATTCTTTCTTTTTCAATCCTGGCCAATCTGTATAAATTTGGGATTTTTTTAGTAAGCCACCAGCCATTAGTATTGCACTTCCATATCCATGTTCAGTGCCATAGCCTCCATTTTGTTTTATAGTTCGGCCAAATTCTGTCAAAGTTAAAATTAGAGTATTATCAAACGCTTGGCCCAGATTTTCATGCAAAATTGTAACAATTTTATTTACCTCTTCAAGTTCATCGGCATGAGCTCCATCAACACCGCCTTGAGCAGCATGGGTATCAAAACCATCTAAATCAAATACAGCGACTCTAGGACCACTTTGATCTTTTAATTGTTTGGCAGCTTCAAGAGCAAGTTTTTTTCTATCATCAGAGTCAGTAGCTATTTGCATGGACAATGGTCTTTGTCTAATTGTATCAAGCGTCGATTTAATTAGCTCATTATGCTCACCGTTAAATTCATTATAAATTTGATCTATTAAATTCGTTTCAACAAAATCTGGTGATGGAAAAAAATTATTATTTTGTGGCACACCTCTTAATAAAAGTGGCATTGGTAATGATATAGCCAAACCTTTTCCTATAATATTTGAAGCTAATAATCCCCTACCAAGCCATCCTGTTTTTTCTTTGTATGGAATGTGAGCTCCAGTTTCCATTAAGTTTTGACCATCAAAATGAGATCTACCTGTGTAGGGAATATTGGTTGCATGTACAAATGCTGCTTGATTAGTTTGCCAGAGCTTATGAAAAATTTCTAATTTAGGGTGAAGACCAAAATCACTATTTAAATTAAGAACATCTTCCAAAATAAGTTTTTTTCTTAATTTTTTTAGACGTTTATCTCCAATAACAGGAACAGCTGTTAAACCATCCATCCCTCCACGAAGTGATATAATAATAAGATTTTTTTTCTGCATTGAAGCAAAACTAATTTTTGGAAAATATCCTGAAAGAAATAGTGTTGTTGATCCTCCAATTAAAAAATTTCTTCTTGTGCAGTTCATGCTTTCAATACTCCAGGTAAATTACAAATGACTCCATACTTTTGACCTAAATCATAATCCAAAGTGCCAAACCTAAAATTTTCAATAAGTGATGCCATATTTTCATGATCTTCAAAATTATTTTTAAGACAAGCTAAAATAAAATCATGGGATCTGTTTCCAGATTTAACAAGTATTGGAAGCTCAACGGAAGAGAACCAAAAGCGACGTAATAATAATTCTGGTGATACCCAATCTGCCTCAAAATCACTCCAACCATTTGGTTGTTTTGCACGATAAGGTGAATGACCAATTTCTCTAAGTATCCATGATAGTTGTCTTTGTCTTCTATTTGGCTTTGAACTGAAAGAATAATTCATTTTTTCAGAAGAAAGAGGAATATTTAAATCAAACATTCTAGATAGTTGCATCAACCATATTTCTGGTGGATGAAATTTATGTGTACTCTCATTATGTTTGTAAGCTTGCGTAATAACTGCTTTGTGAATTTCAATTAGACTTCCATTGGATTTGTTCCATGCTTCTATTACTGGGTTAATCATATCTTCAGTTGGTTCATCTGTAATAAAATGCCTACATAATTTTGTTGAAACAAATTTGATACAGATTGGGTGTGTTGCTAAATCATGAATTACTTTTGTAAGTTCTCTTTTTGCATCATTTTTATATTTAACTCCTAAAACTATTTTGTCTCCTTTTTGATGCATTTCTTGATCAAACCATATGTCTCCTGTCTCTAAATTTTTTCTATCCCATTTGTGTGCCCAACCTGTCATAATATAGGCTAACTGAATAACATCATCCTGAGTGTATCCAGCATTTGGTGAAACAGTATGTAATTCTAGTAGTTCTCTTGCATGATTTTCGTTTATAGTTTCTCGCCACTCTATTCCTTTTTTAGAATTGGGACCAAAAGATTCTGAGTTATCAAGATGGTGAATCATGCACCATGAAGTAGTAACCGACTGCACCATCTCTTCAAAAGTTTTAACCATATTAGGTCTAATAATTTCACGTTGATAAGGCCCAGTGCTAAACTCTGCCAAAAAATCTTTTTCACTTATTGCAAAGTGATTTCCCCAAAAAAGCCAAAAACGCTCAAAAACAGGCTGTTTGGAATATTTAGTTTGATAATGACGAATAGCATGTTCATTTAATTCAAAATACCTTTCGCCAGTTTTGATTCTTAATTCATCTTTTGCTTTTCTATAGGCATGTTTGTCATTTTTAAATTTTTTTCTTAAGACTTCTCTGTCTCCGTATACCCACTCTCCATATTTTTTTCTTAATTCTTTTTCTGTTGGAATTATTCCAGGCCATAAGAGATTGGGTATAGTATCTAGTTGATTTAATGCCCAATTAAGAGGATCTTTATCTGGTTTCTCATTTAGTGATAAACCAAACGCTACTCTTCTATAAAATTTTAATGACATATATAAAAAAAAATAGTTTACATATATTTATAATATTTAAAAATAAAATTTAATGAAAAAAATACCCCTAAAGATTTGTGGCATAACAAATATAAAATCAGTTGAAGTTGCATATAAAAATAAAATAAAATCATTAGGTTTTGCAAGTAAAAGTTTAAATGGACCAAACACAGCTAGTGATAAAAAAATTCAATCATTAATTAAAGAATGTAAAAATTATAAAATAGAATCAGTTCTTTTGACTCGTTATGTATCACTAGATAAAATAATTGAACAAATTGATTTCACAAAACCAAAGACAATTTCATGTTCATATCATTTTTCAAAAAAGGACTTATTAAGAATAAAAAATATATTTAAAAGATTAAAAATTGGTATTGCTATTAATCCTGAAAATTTTAATAAAAATTATATTGAGTCAATTAAAAAAATTGTTGATGTGGTTTATTTTGATATGAATGTTTATAGAAAAAAAAGCATTAAAAAATACTCATTGAAAAAAAGTATTAAACAAATAGAATTTATTAAAAATAAAAATATTCCTGTTTATATTGGTGGTGGTATAGATAAGAAAAATGTTTCGAATATTCTTAAACAAACTTCACCTTTTGGTTTGGATATTTCAAGAGGTTTAAAAAATAAACGTAACTTAATATCTCAGGAAAAGCTTAAAGATTTGTTAAATCAAATTTCTATAGGATAATTTTTTAATAATATATTTATTTGTTAATTCTTTAGATAATTGATTAATAGTTTTTTTTTCAACCGGATGGAGAAGAAAGGGTTTAATGTCTAATATAGGATATAAAACAAAATCTCTTTCTTTGGCTCTTGGATGCGGAATAATTAGATTGTTGTAATGATACTTACTATTTCCAAAAAAAATTATATCAATGTCAATATTTCTTGGTCCATTAACTATTCTTTTATTTTTTTTTAATTTTCTTTCAATTTTCTGAATAGAATTAATTAATTGAAGAGGCTGTTGATTTGTTTTTAAAATAATTGCAGTATTAAAAAAATTTGACTGATATTTATACCCATATGGTGCAGAAATATAAATATTAGCAAACTTACTTATATGGCCAATTTTATTTAACTCTCTTACTGCACTACGTAAATTAAGTATTGAATTACCTACATTTGACCCAAGAGCTATGATAGTTTCAGTTTGAAACACTTACTGATTCTGCTTTATATTTTTTGGCAACAGCTGTTTTATTTATCTTTATTTTTATATTTTTGATTTTAAATTTTTTTTCAAGTGACTTTGATGTTTTTGAAATTAAATGTTCAAGAGTGTGTGACTTTGATTCTGTAATATATGTCTTAAGAAATTTTGTAATGGCAGAATAATCTTTAACGTTATTGATATTATTTAAACTTAAAGAATCTTTTACTTTATAGTCAAAGGATAGAGTAACTTTGAGAAGTTGCTTTTTTTTTCTTTCAAGTTCTGTGATACCTAAATTTGCACTAATTGATAAGTTTTTTATTTCTACCTTAAACATAACTTTTTAAAAATTTTTAATGATTGTGAAGTTTCTTTAACATCATGAACTCTAAATATATCAACGCCCTTTTGATAGCAATATAAAGCCGAAGCAATAGAGCCTCCTAATCTTTCATCAGCATTGCTTTGATCAATTAGATTTATCCAACTTTTTCTTGAAGAGCCCAACAGTAATCCATAACCTTTAAACTTAAACTGTTCAATTTTTTGCATGATCTCAATATTTTGATTTAAATTTTTGCCGAAACCTATTCCTGGATCAAACCATACTTTAGTTGAAGGTATTCTTAATTTTTCTAATTGTTTAATTTTTTTTAAAAAAATTTTTTTAATATCCTGTACTACATTTTTATAAGAGTTAATTTTAGATTGCATTGTTTTAGGTGGAGCAGGTGTGTGCATTAAGATTAGACCTGTTTTGAATTTTTTGGATAAATAAAATAAATCCTCAGAACCACCAAACACATCATTAATTATATGAACACCCATACTTAATGCATATTCTTGTGTCTCAATTTTATTTGTATCAACAGAGATAACAAATTTGTTTTTTGGTAATTTTTTTAATATAGGATCCAGCCTTTTAACTTCTTCCTTATAGGTAAGAGGTTCAGAGCCAGGCCTCGTACTTTCTGCTCCAATATCAATAATATCTGCCCCATTTTCTGTCATTTTCTTGATATTATTTAAGGCATCCTTTGTCTTAAAACTCTTTCCGCCATCACTAAAAGAGTCAGGCGTAACATTACATATGCCCATAACTGTTGGTTTTTTAAATTTAAAATTATGTCCACCCAATTTCATTTTATAAAACTTTTGAATATTCTTTTAATATAGACTTGTACATCTTAACAGAGGATCTATACCAATTTAATTGATCAATAGAAGAAATACTAACAACCCCCTTGCCAGACCCAACCAGAAGTATTTCACTGTATTCATATAAGTTAGATATCAGAATATCTATTTTTTTAATCTTGTATGGAATTGTTTTAGTTAAATATGATAAAGTTATTCCAAAGTAATATGAATTCTTCGGAATAAATAATTGATTATTTTTTACAAAAATTAAGTTTGTGGTCGACCCCTCTAAAATCTTACTTCTATTATAAAAAAGAATTTCTTCTTTTTGTAAATTAATTTTTTTTTGTAAAGAAAGTATTTTTTTATATTGTAAGTTTTTAAAAGAAGGTAAGGTTCTTTGGTACCTACAGATATGAGCAGTAAAATTTTTTTCTTCTTTATTTCTTTTTCGCAAAGATAAAGAAATAAATTTTTTTGTAACTGCAACTCTTAATAAGTGATCATAGTTTTTAATTTTAGAATTAGTATTTATAAAATTAATAAGAAATTGTTTTGAAACTTTAAAACTAATACCAAAGAAATTTGAATCTTTGTTTAGTTTTTTTAAATGTTGATCTATTAAAACTAAGTTTGGTTTATTTCCTGAAATCCTTATGGTTGTGAAAACACCATTATATCCCCAAAGAGAATTGAACTTTACATTTTTTAAATCTTTAACGTGATATGATTTTTTTAATAAGATATTTTCCATTTGGAGTTAAAAAAGAATCTGGGTGAAACTGAAAACCATATACTTTATTAATATCATCTTCAATTGCCATTGCCACGTTTGTTTTTGCACAACGCATTGTTATTGTCATTGATTTTGAAATAAATGGCTCTTCTAATTTAAGTGAATGATATCTACCACCAAGGAGATCTGCATTTTTTTTAAAAATTGATTTGTCATTTATGATTTTTATACGACTTTGATAACCATGTAAGATATTTTTTTGTTGAACTATTTTACCTCCTTCAGAGTGCACTATGTGTTGAAAACCTAGGCAGATACCGAGAATTTTTTTCTTTCCCTTATATTTTTTATAAACCTCTGAAGTTAAGGGATAATCTTTTGGCTCACCAGGCCCAGGTGAAAGAACTATTGTTGAAGCTTTACGAAGTTTTTTATAATTAATTTCATAGTAATTAGATACGATAGTTGGCTCTATACTATCTAATAAGTGAGCAAGATTGTATGTAAATGAGTCTTCGTGATCGATTAAATAAATCATTAATTAAACAAATCTAATAGAGATTTGGCTTTTATATAGTTTTCATTATATTCTTTTTTTGCTGTACTTCCTAATATTACTCCACTAGCGACAGATAATTCAATAGCATTTTTAAAATTAAGTAGTGTCCTTATCATTATATTAAAACGCATATCTCCATTCGAATGTATGATACCAAAACTGCCAGTATAAATATTTCTATCAGATTTTTCTTTTTGATTTAAAAGTTGAATAGTGCTTATTTTTGGACAACCAATTACTGATCCACCTGGCATTAACGATGAGATTATGTCATGGTTAGTTATTTTGTTTTTCAAAACACCTTTGATTGTAGTAACGTAATGGAACAGATCTCTATATTCTTCCACAGTTTTTAATTTATCTATTTTTACTGAACCAGTTTTACAAATTTTTGAAAGATCGTTTCTTTCCATGTCAACTATCATATTGTGTTCTTTAGTTTCTTTTTCATTTCTTCTAAAAAAAGCTAATGCTTTATTGTGATTTATTTTTTTCGTTTTTCTTAAAGTTCCTGCGATAGGTTTAGTTTTTATTAGATCTCCTTTTTTTAATAACAGTGTTTCAGGTGAGCAACTAATGATGCTATAACCTTTATCTCTAATTAGAAAACTTTCAGGAGACTCATTAATTTGCATTAATTTCCAGAAAAGATCTATTGCGTTTATATTGCCTTTTTTTGAGTAAGTCTGAGCAATTTTTATTTGATAAGTTTTTCCTTGCTTAATTTTTTTTGAGAAATCATCAAACAGTTTAGAGTACTGTTTTAGAGTTAAATTTAAATTAAAATTCTTATTTAATTTTGAATATTTTTTTGTATTAGTTTTAATATTTCTAAAATTGGTTTTGGTACTTAGAATTATAATTTTTTTACCAATACTAATTTTTGTTTTAGGTTTATAAAAAAGTCCACTGTAAAAATTTGTAGTTTTTTGTTTTGGAAGTTTTATTCCAATATTATCACAAAGTAGTTTGTATCCAAAAAAACCTATGTAACAGTTTAAATCGTCAATACTTGAGCTCTTTTCTTTGGATTGTAAATTTAAAAATTTTTTTATATTTTTTTTATCTACAATTATTTTTTTAGAAAAATCGGTATATACGTCAAAGCCATTATCATTTTTATAAATAATTATAGCCTTATCAGATTGATATAATTTATCTAAATATTCGTTATTGTTCAGCACTTGATTCTATTATAATTAGGATACTTATATGAAAAGTATTTTAACTAAAATATTCTTTTTTTGCTTAACCGTCACATGGTCATTTTATCTTTATAGTCATGGAACAATAATTTTTCCCAACGTTGAACACGGAGAGGGATATATAGATGTTAAAATATATGACTCCAAAGAGAGTTTTTTAGATGAGGAATTAGCAATTGAGAGTGTGAGAAAAAGAGTTCAAAAAGGTGAGGTTGTGGTCCCTTTAAGTAAAATACATGAAGGAAAAATTGCTATAGTTGCTTATCATGATGAAGATTCTGATGGGGAATTAAAGACAGGTTTGTTCTGGCGGCCAAAAGAAGGTTTTGCTTTTAGCAATAATTATCAACCTAAAGGCCCTCCATCTTTTGAAAAAGCGGCAATTATTTTAGTTCACGGCGAACCCGTGCTAATAGAACTTAATTATTAAAAAAATATTGATGTCATTACAATTACAGAACACACTAAGTGGTAAAAAAGAATTTTTTAAACCAGTTAATCCTGATCATGTAAAAATTTATGCATGTGGCCCAACTGTTTATAATTTTGCACATATTGGAAATGCAAGAATGGCAGTGGTAAACGATTTATTAGTTCGTGTTTTAAAAACCCAATATAAAAAAGTAACATATGTATCTAACATTACAGATATTGATGATAAAATTATAGATGCATCTAAAGAAACTGGCGAGAATATCAGTGATATTACATCAAAATATACTGAGATATACAATAATGATATGAGTGCCCTTGGTGTAAACCTTCCTGATATTCAGCCAAGAGCAACTGATCATATTAAAGAAATGATCGAATTAATAAAAAAATTAATTGAGGAAGAGAAAGCTTATGAAAAAGAGGGTCATGTTTTATTTCATGTACCTAGTTTTGATAATTATGGAATTCTTTCAAAAAGAAATAGAGATGAACAAATAGCTGGAAGCCGTGTTGAAGTAGCGCCGTTCAAAAAAGATCCAGCAGATTTTATTTTATGGAAACCTTCTCCCCCACCCTTGCCTGGTTGGGATTCACCTTGGGGATTTGGAAGACCGGGATGGCATTTAGAATGCTCGGTTATGTCAGAAAAATCATTAGGTCTTCCTTTTGATATACATAGCGGTGGTATTGACTTGGTGTTTCCACATCATGAAAATGAAATAGCACAAACTTGTTCTATATCAGAAAATAAAGATCCTAAAGATTTTGCAGCCTATTGGTTTCATAATGGATTTGTAAATGTTGAAGGAGAAAAAATGTCAAAGTCAATTGGCAATATTAAACTCGTTCATGATCTCAATAAAAAATACAAGGGAGAGGTTTTGCGATTAACCTTATTATCAGCTCATTACAAACAACCATTGAACTGGACAGAAGAAATCATTGAACAAAATAGCAAAATGATGGATAGACTTTATAGAGTTCTATTGGAGCTATCAGAAGTTGGGGTAGATACTAAGTTACCTTCTGATTCTATAATGGAATCATTTTTAGATGATTTGAATACACCTAAGGTCATTGCAAAACTTAATGAAGAGGCAAATGATGCTTCTTCTGCATCTGATGAAAGAAAAAGAGAAATCAAAAATAATCTCCTTTCAACTGGCAAAATATTAGGAATTCTTGAGAATGATCCAAGTAATTGGTTGGGTTATAACCAAAAAAATACTGAAAATGCTAAAGAAATTGAAAGGTTGATAAATGAACGTAATGAAGCTAGACGCAATAAAAATTTTAATTTGGCAGATACTATTAGGGACACATTAAAAGATAAGGGTATAAAAATTGAAGATACTGATAAAGGAACGATTTGGCGGAAATCTAGATGAGTGAAAAGATAATAATTACATTCCCAGATGGAAATAAAAAAGAAGTTGATAAAGGCATTAATGGTCTAGATTTAGCTTCACAAATTTCTAAATCTCTTGCCAAAGAGTCAGTCGCTATAAAAATTAATAATGAAATAAAAGATATTAGTTTGCCTATTAATAGTGATACGTCTGTAGCAATTTTAAAAAGAGATAGTGTTGAAGCCCTTGAATTAATTCGACATGACTGTGCTCATGTAATGGCAGAAGCTGTTCAAGAATTATTCCCTGGAACACAAGTTACAATTGGTCCAGCAATTGAAAATGGTTTCTATTATGATTTTGCAAGAGATGAACCTTTTACTGTTACTGATCTTCCAAAAATTGAAAAGAAGATGCATGATATTATTCAAAGAAATAAAAATTTTATAAGAGAAGTATGGTCTAGAGAAGAATCAATAAAACATTTTAAAGATAAAGGTGAAAACTACAAAGTTGAATTAATTAATGAACTACCTGAAAATGAGGAAATCAGTATTTATAAACAAGGTGATTGGTTAGATTTATGCAGAGGTCCTCATATGGTTTCAACAAAACAAATTGGTAAAGCATTTAAATTAATGAAAGTTGCTGGTGCTTACTGGCGAGGTGATTCATCTAATGCAATGTTAACAAGAATTTATGGAACGGCGTGGGCAACAGAAAAAGATCTTGAACAACACCTTTTACAAATTGAAGAAGCAGAAAAAAGAGATCATCGAAAACTAGGAAGAGAAATGGATTTATTTCATTTTCAGGAAGAGGCTCCTGGAGCAGTATTTTGGCATCCTAAGGGTTGGACCTTATTTCAATCGCTAATTAATTATATGCGAAATAGACAAAACAAGGCAGGGTACGTAGAAACTAATACGCCTGACATGATGGATAAGTCTCTATGGGAAACGTCTGGTCACTGGGATAAATTTAGTGACATGATGTTTAGAACTGAAGCAAAAGACGATAAAATATATGCAATCAAACCAATGAATTGTCCTGGCGCTGTAGAAATTTTTAAACAAGGATTAAAAAGCTATAGGGACCTACCTTTTCTATTATCTGAATTTGGAAAAGTACATCGTTATGAGCCATCGGGTGCTCTTCATGGATTAATGCGAGTAAGAGCATTCACACAAGATGATGCACATATATTTTGTACAGAAGATCAAATTACAGAAGAGAGTAAAACAGTATGTGATTTGATACTTAGTATCTATAAGGACTTTGGTTTTAATAGTGTAAGAATTAAATTCTCTGACCGTCCTGAAAAACGCGTAGGAGATGATGCTATTTGGGATAAAGCTGAGGCTGCATTAATGCAAGCCATGGAAGCGACAGGCCTTGAGTACTCGCTTAACCCAGGAGAGGGAGCATTTTATGGTCCAAAATTAGAGTTTGTTTTACGTGATGCAATTGGCAGAGACTGGCAATGCGGCACACTGCAAGTAGATTTAAATTTACCTGGAAGATTAGGAGCTACTTATGTGGGAGAAGATGGTAATAAAAAGATACCAGTCATGTTACATAGAGCACTATTTGGTTCCTTAGAGAGATTCACCGGTATTCTAATTGAGCATTATGCAGGTCACCTTCCGTTTTGGCTTTCACCGTTGCAAGCAGTAGTTGCTACAATTACATCTGATACTGATGAGTATGCTTTCGAGGTACAAAAGGTATTAGTGTCAAAAGGAATTAGAGCCGAAATAGATACTCGTAATGAAAAAATTGGTTATAAGATACGTGAACACAGTAATAGCAAAGTACCAGCAATTATAGCTGTTGGAAAAAAAGAGGCTCAAGATAAAACAGTATCTGTTAGAAGAATTGGATCTTCTGAAACAAAGACCTTTAAATTAGAAGATATTGCTACTAGCTTATCTAAAGAAGCAAAATCACCAATAGAATAAACAATGAATAACATGCAAGGTAAGTTTCCAAGTACAAGACTTAGACGTAATAGAATGAAAGAATTTTCTCGTCGTTTAGTTGCTGAAAATACACTTAGTGTTAATGATTTAATCTTACCTCTATTTGTATGCGAGGGAAACAAGGTTGATGATCCTATTAATTCAATGCCTGGTGTTAGCAGATACTCTATTGATAAACTTTTAAATCAAGTAGAGAAAGCTGTTAAATTTAATATTCCTGCTATAGCAATATTTCCACAAATTGAAAGTGATCTTAAAAATTCTGAGGGAAGTTTAGCTGTAGATGAAAACAATTTGGTGTGCAGATCTATTAAAAGTATCAAAAATGATTTTCCAAATATTGGAATTGTATGTGATGTTGCGTTAGATCCTTTTACCGATCATGGGCATGATGGTTTAGTTATAAATGATAAAATAGATAATGATAAAACTTTGGAGGTTTTGGAACAACAGGCTCTAATCCAAGCGAATGCTGGTTGTGATGTAATCGCCCCGTCAGATATGATGGATGGAAGAGTTGGAAGAATAAGAACTGCATTAGATTCAAATAATTTAACAGATACCCTTATTCTCTCTTATGCTGCAAAATATGCTTCAGGTTTTTATGGTCCTTTTAGGGATGCTATAGGCTCTGGCTCTAATTTAGGTGAAGACGGTAAATTAACATATCAAATGGATCCATCAAACAGTGATGAAGCTATTAGAGAAGTTGGATTAGATATAAGAGAAGGAGCAGATATGGTAATGGTTAAGCCTGGAATGCCTTATCTTGATATTATTTCTAGAATAAAATCAGAATTTAAGGTTCCAACTTTTGCCTACCAAGTATCTGGTGAATATTCGATGATAAAAGAGTCTATTAATAAAGGTTGGCTCAATGAAAAAGTTGTAATGGAATCTCTTTTATCTTTTAAAAGAGCTGGAGCAAATGGTATACTTACCTACTTTGCATTAGAAGCTGCTGAAAAATTAAATAATGAATAACATTCAATTTGAAAAAAGGAAATCTATAGAACAAGTTGAGGAGTCAAATGAGCTTGCTCCAAAATTTGATTTGAATGGTCTAATAACAGTTGTAACAACAGATTTTTCATCTGGTGAACTACTTATGCAAGGTTATATGAATAAAGAAGCTTTTAAAAAAACTATAAGTTTGGGCGAAGCAGTTTATTTTTCTAGAAGTAGAAATACACTTTGGCATAAGGGTAAAACAAGTGGATTAACTCAGAAGATCAAAGAAATAAGAATTGATGATGATCAAGATTGTGTTTGGTTAAGGGTTGATGTCAAAGGTGGTGCCAG
>CABZCZ010000006.1 GCA_902524385.1 uncultured Alphaproteobacteria bacterium | reverse complement strand
CTCAAAAGTAGTGAACCAGCTTTTGTATTTATTACTACTTCTTCAGGTGACTCTGCTCCCGTCAAGGCAATAACAGGAAACTTTTGATTGATTACATATGCTACAGCTATTTCATACATTGAAACGTTTTTTTTATCTGCAAGTTCTATTGCTCTTTTTTTTCTTTCAAAATTTTCCTCAGAATAAAATACTCTTACTAGATCCTGATCTTCAGTAAAATCCTTATCACCTTTAGCAAAAAATCCTCTACCTAGAGATGACCAAGCAACTAATAAAAAATTATTTTCTTCAAACCATTTTTTATCATTATCATCTGTCACAACAGTATCTGGCCAATATGGTTCTTTAGCTTTAGCCAAAGAAAATTGTGGGCTGGATCCGCACATACCAATTTTACTATTAGAAGAAGCATAATCATTACACTCCTGTATTCTCTTAATAGTCCAATTAGAGCCTCCAAAAGCTCTAATTCTACCATCATCGATTTCTTTATTTAAAGCATCAATTAGCGGTCCTACATCATGACTAGTGTCATCCCGATGAAACATCCATAAGTCTAAATAATCAGTTTTCATTCTATTAAGTGTACCATCAATTGCTTTGTGAATTGACTCAGGGTTTATTTTTGCACCACCAGGATGAATAGGGGCACAATAACCTGGTATCAAACCCTTACCCATTATGAAGAGTTTATCTCTTATAGCCTGATTCTTTTCTAACCAATCTCCAATTACCATTTCTGAATATCCGTGTTCTTCAACTGATCCGTAAACCTCTGCTGTATCCAAAAATGTTCCACCGTTATCTATGAAAGCATCTAGTATTTTAAAATCACGATCCTTTGAATCTGGGTGAAAGATCATGGTACCTAAACCAATACTAGATAATTTTTTATCACTTTGATCAATTTTTACATATTTCATTTTTACCTCCAAAATTTATTTTTTTCTTGAAACTGCATCTAAGGTTACTGCTATTAATAAAATAGCTCCAGAAAACATTAATTTATCGGCAGCACGAGCACCAGATAAATCTAGTCCATTTCCAAGAGAGCCTATAACAAGCGCTCCTAAGATCGCATTCCAAACGCTTCCTCTTCCTCCAAATAAAGATGTTCCACCAATAACTGCAGCGCCAATTGCCTCTAATAGTAATGGGCCACCAGCAAATGCATTAAAAGAAACTGATGCATATCTTGAGGCACCAATTAATCCACCAACAGCTGCCATAAAACCAACTATTCCAAACGCACTAATTTTTATGAATTCTATTGATATACCAACTCTTCTAGCTGACTCAGCATTTCCTCCAACTGCAAATATTGATCTTCCATAAGAAGTCGAGGTCGAAATCCATCCTAACAAGAATGTTAAAGCTAGTAAAATTAGTATTAAGATTGGAACTCCTTTATACAAATTTAATAAGATAGTAGCTCCAATCATGAGAATTGAAAAAAATAAAAATTTAACTGCAGAAACTAAATTAGTTTCATTTTCCAAATTTTTTTTTGATCTAATAGATCTATTTCGTATTATTAAATATCCAAACAATACTACTCCAATTATTGCTAGTACCATTCCAATAGTAGTCGGCAAAGTGGTTGTTGAAATTGACCTAATTATAGGGTCTCTCACATTAATAGCCCCATTGATCCCAAGTATCTTCATCATTAAACCTTGAAATCCTAAAAGACCTGCAAGAGTTACTACAAAAGATGGTATTTTAACATAGGCGATTATTGCTCCCATAATGCATCCTAAAAAAGCGCCAAAAAGAAGTGATATAATGATTGCATAGGGAGCATATAATCCCATATTTGTTGTTAAAACAGCAAGAGTGGCCGCACAAACTCCAGCTACAGCACCAATTGATAAATCAATATCACCTAAAAGTAAAACCATCGTAACTCCAACCGCAAGTGTTCCGACAACTGCACTTTGCATAAAAAGATAATAAAAGTTTCTTGGGCTTAAAAAAATTGGCTCATTAATTCCAAAATAAATCCAGATGGCAACCAGTGCTATCATTACTGGAACAAAACTTCCTAATGGGGTTTCTCGTAAGTTAGCAATTTTATCTAAAAAATTATTCATTTATTATTTATGTCCCTCTTGTAATGGCACTAACTATTTGATCAGGTGTAGATTTTAATTTATCAAAAACTTCTACATTTTCTCCTTGTCTTATAACAGTAATCCTATCACATACTTCGAATACATTATTTAAATTATGTGAGATAATTACAACGGCATGATTTGTTTCTTTTAACCTTAAAACTAAATCTAAAACTTCTTTAGTTTGTGATACACCTAGTGCAGCAGTTGGTTCATCTAGTAAAACTATACTGGAATCAGATTTAATTGCTCTTGCTATAGCAATCGATTGTCTTTGACCACCAGATAGAAATCCAATTTTTGCTTGCATGGATTTGATTGTACTAACTTTTAAATTTTTCATTGACTCTATAGCGCTTTCTTCCATAGATAAATGATCTAACGGTAACAAAAAATTGGGAATAAATCTTAAATAATTAAATAGTTTTTTTTCATTTCCTAGAAATAGGTTTGCAGGAATATCTAAATTTTCACATAATGCTAAATCTTGATAAACAATTTGAATACCGTATTTTGAGGCATCTTGTGGAGAACTTATTTTAACTTCTTCCCCATCAATCATAAAGGTTCCACTATCGCAAAGTTGTGAGCCTGATATTGCTTTCATCAATGTTGATTTACCTGCTCCATTGTCGCCTACTAAACCCATAACTTCACCTCTATACACTTCAAAGTTAAGATTATTTAGTGCTTTAATACCACCAAAGTTTTTAATAATATTTTTTGCAACAAAGTGGGGTAAAGAATTTGGGGAATTCGTATTCCCCAAATCTAAAGTATTATTGTTCATTTAAATTTTTATATTAACCTGAACAAAAAGAAGTGTTTGCTGCTTGTCCTTGACATACATCACCTTTAGATATTGATGAATCGTTTTCAATTACATAAGCAACACCTTCTTCTCCAACAGCATTATAGAAACCTACAGGCACCATTGGAATTTCAGCACCAGCAGAGTTTGCAGGTGAAAAACCAGCAACTATACCGTCAAGAGAATCACCATTAATGAGAGCAACAGTTGCTTTCGCTGTAGACTCCATCATTAAGTTAAAATCTCTCCAAACACTTTGGGTCATTTCACCAGTTAAGATCATTTGAAGAGCAGCTGGAGTACAGTCCAACCCACTTACCGGAACCTTACCATCCATACTTTGCTCAGCAAGTGAAGCTACAGCAGCACCTGCGTTTCCATCATTTGATGATACAACTCCTTGAACGTTATTATTCAATTTAGTTAAAGCTTGATCCATTGATGTTCTTGCAACTGCAGGATCCCAACCTTGAGTCCAGTTTTCATAACCTAAAACTCTCTCACCAGACTGGAATAAAGATTCTAAAACATCCATTTGACCGTGATAAATAGTTGGTGCGTTTGGATCAGTTGGTGATCCTTTAAGCATTACTAATGTATCACCTTGTTTTGTGTTGGCAACAATATGAGCAGCTTGAGCTCTACCAGATGCTCTGAGATCAGCTTGTACCCAGAAACTAGTATTAGCTGATTGTATCATTCTATCATAAGCTATTACTGGAACACCTTCCTCTGCGCCTTGATCAGCAATTATTGCAGCTGCTTCACCGTCAATAGGTATAACAACTAAAACTTTTGCTCCACCTGATAAACATTGCTCAGCTTGTCTTTGCTGAGCAGAAGTATCATTGTTTGCATTTAACACTTCTACTGAAATATCAGGACCCATCTCAGCCATATGTTTTTGGAAAAAAGCAGCGTCTTGTTTTTCCCACCTTGGGTTAACATTTTCTGGAAGCAATAAACAAACGTCAGCCGTATATGCTGTTCCAGCAAAAAGACTACCTGCCAGTGCAATAGACACAATTGCAAGTATCTTTTTCATTTTACTAGTAAAAAAATTCATTATTCCTCCTTTGTTACTAGTTACTATTTGATATATTAAAATTATTCATATCAAACAATTCTTTCAATCTTTTTTCTGTGTCTTTTAAGTGAGTAATCATTTGTTCTTTAGCTTTTTTTGGGTTTTTATTTTTTATATTTTCAATTATTTTTTTATGGAGTGGAAGAGATTTTTTATTTAAATCAAAATCAATATTTGTAAGTCTTATGCTCATTAGCAAACTTGAAAAAATAAGATTTTCAAATGCAATCAAATACTCGTTATGGGATGAATCTAAAATGGAACTATGAAACAATGCATCTGCTTTAATATAATCATCAACTGAACTTGTGGAATTTTTCATTTGTCCATAATATTTTTCTAACTGATTAATATCATTACTGTCAGCTCGTTCTGCGGCCCACCAAGCTGCTGCTGGCTCGATTGTCATTCTCAATTCTAATAAATTGTAAACTTGTTTTTCAGTAAGTGGGCTTGACAAATGCCATGCTATAACATCGTCATCTAAAAGCGACCAGTTTGACCTTGGCATTACTGTAGTACCAATTCCTCTTCTAATAGTAATTAATCCTTTGCCAACTAAAATTTTAGCAGCATCCCTTACAACTGCTCTACTTACTTTATATTTTTCGGATAAATAATTTTCATCTTCAATTAAAGTACCTTCATGATATTTACCAGAAACAATCTTTCTACCAATTTCTCTAGCCACTTGAGAAGATAGGCTTCTCATCAAGTTTAAATTTTTTTTTAAGTCATAAAAAATTGCTTCATGAACCATAAATAATCTTATCAAACATCATATGTTTAGTAAATATAGATGTATATGATCTCTTCTAATTCAGTTGATAACTTTTATTTAAATTTATCATATTCTTTAACAATTTTTTTAGAAATTTGATTTATTTTTTCAAGACTGTACTTAATATTATATAAATAAGAACCTATACCAAATCCAGTAACACCATTATCAAGCCAAATTTTGAAACTAAATTTTTCTAAACCACCAACTACTATTAAAGGAATTTTTTTTGGCAAAACAGCTATAAGGCTTTTAATACCCTCTGGTTTTATTAAATGAGCTGGAAACAATTTTAATGCGTCAGCTCCATATTCTATTGCACTTATAGCTTCAGATGGAGTAAAGACGCCAGGCACAGAGATCATTTTTCTCTTCTTCGTCTCTTTGATCACTTGTTTATTTAAATTTGGTGAGAATATAAATTTACAACCTGCTTTTTGTGCAAGTTCTACATCCTTAGGTTTCAAAACTGTACCGGCACCAAGTGATTTTACATTTTTACATTCAAGTTTAATTTTTTTTATTGTCTCAAATGGCTTAGGTGAGTTTAATGGTATTTCAATTTTTGAAATTCCATTTTTTGTTAGAATGTTTACGATCTTTACAACATTAGATGGGCTAACACCTCTTAGAATAGCAGTTATCTCTCTATTTTTTTTTATCATTATGTAACAAATTTATTAAACAAAGTTTTTAAACCAGCAATTGTTATACTTTTTGAGTCAACAATTGTGTTTTTTATTTTTAATGCATGCATTGCTTGACTATATAATTTTGAATTATATTTGGATCCTATTATGATTACTTTAGTGGCTTTGGTGTTATTTATATTTGATTTAATTTCATTTCCTATCAAATATGCTATGAGTTCTGACTTAGGATAATACTTTTTTTTTGATAAAAGTGCTCTGGATCTAAATTCAAAAAGATAATCAAAAAAATTAAAATTCTTTTTTTGTGATAAAAGTACTGAGTTCTTAAATACTTTTGTATTAATTTTTTTATCTATAATTGAATGGCTTAAAATAGAATAATTTGAAATAATTTCAAATAATTCACCAGTCATATAAGTCTTAAATTTTATTATCTTTCCGTTGCTAATCTTAATCCATTTTGAATGTGTTCCAGGCAAACAAATAATACCTGAAAAATTTTTATTATTTTGTAGGTATCCTAAAACCTGTGTTTCTTCACCTCTTATTACATCATATGGATTATTTTGAGATAAACCTTTAACGATATAGAAATCCAAATACCTATTTTTTGTTTTTACTTTTACCAAATTATTTTTTTTTAAGTGTAAGCTTTTTTCATAACCAGAATTAAGCCACCCCTGTTTTGAACCAATCATGCCACAAGAAATAATTTTGATTTTACTACTTATATTTTTTGGTATATTTATATTTTTAATTAAAGTATCTTCAAAATTTTTATTTGGTATATTTTTTATACCATTTGATTTAACTACTTCTTTCAAAACTTTGTCATTTTTAATAAACCAGGCTCTAAAATTGGTAGTGCCCCAATCGATAGCAATCCAATCTATTTTTTTTAAATTCATTTATGCTTATTCTTGATTATTTACAAAATATATAATTTTTCAAAAACAATTAGCATTAAATATCGGGTATATAAGGAACTCAATCACCTTTTGCTCTTTCATTAATTTCGCTTAGTGTAGAACGGCCATCAAAAGGACTAAATACAAGAAATAGAATGATAAAAAATTTTTTAATCATAAATTATTTTTTATACTTAGTGGCTTCTTCAGAACCGCCAGTAGCAGTTCCCTTGCTGTAAGAATGAGCACCCATGCCTGCAAGCTCGCCATCCTTAACAATAAGATACTGATCTCTAATATCAGTTTTATCAAAAAAACATTCTAAGATTTCTCTAACACCTGCAGCGTAACGAGCTTGCGCTGAAAGAGAGGTTCCAGAAGTATGAGGGGTCATGCCATTATTAGGCATTGATCTCCAAACATGGTCATTAGGAGCTGGTTGAGGAAACCATACGTCACCAGCATAACCACTTAATTGACCTGATTCTATTGCTCTTGCTATGGCATCTTTATCACAAATTTTTCCTCTAGCAGTATTGACAATGTAAGCACCTTTTTTCATTTTACTAATTAACTCATCATTGAAAAGATGTTCTGTTTCTGGATGTAGTGGACAATTAATAGTCACCACATCACAAACTTTAACCATAGATTCTACTGATTCATGAAAAGTTAGATTTAGTTCTTTTTCAATAGAGTCTGGAAGTCGATGTCTATCAAAATAATGAAGGTGAGTATCGAAAGGTTTCATCTTTCTTAGTGCATCAAGTCCAATTCTACCTGCCGCAACAGTTCCAATATGCATTCCTTCAACATCATAAGATCTTTGGACAGCGTCAGCTATATTCCAACCACCTGATTTAGCAATGTTATGTTGGTTATGATAATCTCTAACCATGGAAATAATCATCATTACGATATGTTCTGCTACAGATCTTGAGTTACAATATGTTACTTCGACTACATCAACTTTGTGATCCATTGCCGCCTGAAGATCAACGTGATCTGAGCCAATACCCGCTGTTATAGCCATTTTTAAATTTGGAGCACTTTCAATTCTTTTCCTAGTTAAATAATATGGCCAAAATGGTTGTGAAATAACGATATCAGCATCGATCAATTCTTTATCCGCTGTGCAACCATCAGTATCTTTATCTGAAGTAACAACTAAAGTATGACCTAAATCTTCAAGAAATTTTCTAAGACCTAATTCTCCAGAAACACAACCTAAAAGTTCACCTGGGTTAAAATCTATACTTTTTGGTGAGGGTAGTGTCATACCATCAGGATATTGATTAATAGTTGGAATATTAGCTAATGGATAATTTTTTGGCATACCATTAGTTGGATCGTCATAAAGAACACATAGAATTTTCATTTTTTACCTTTTTTACTATTTATATTTATTAATAATTAATACTTCAATCTTTAATTTTTATAAAGAAAAAAATATAAAGTTATTTATAAAGTTGTGAAGTTAGAATTACTCAAACTTTTTTTTAGAGATAAAATATATATTAATGATCAAGAGATTGTTTTAAGATCTCATTAAAATAAATAACCTATATAATAATCCTTCTCTAAGTGAAATTTTATTTACTAGTGAATTTAAAACTAAAAAAAAAATTAATATTTAAATTCCAGGAATGTATGGAACTCCATCACCTTTTACTCTTTCATTAATTTCACTCAATGTAGTACAGGCGGTTAAAGGACTAAATATAAGAAACAAAATAATTACTAATTTTTTGAGCATGTGTTACATATAACTTTTCAAAATTCCAATACAATATTTAAGTTCAGTTATTTTAATAATTATAAATAAATATATGGATAAAAATATGAGCTATAAACAATATAAGTTCATGAATTCGTGTATAGATAATAGTTTAATGAAAAATTATTGTTTTATTAAAAAATTTAAGCCCTATTAAAATAAATATTTTAATATATTTAAATTAATAAATTTTATGAAAGATATTAATGAAAGAAATGAAATAATTCTTGATACTAGTGGCACAGAGTGCCCTATACCGGTCCTTAAAGCCAGAAAATTAGCTTCAGAATTAAAAAGGGATGTAATTGTTAAAATTATTGCAACAGATCCTCTTGCTGAACCAGATTTTGAACACTATTGTAGTCAATCTAAATTTGAATACTTAGGCTGCTATAAAGAGATTAATAAAATTATAATCAAATACAAATTTAAAATAAGTACTTAGAATAAATTTTCAAAATCATAGAAATCAAAGATATCGCCTTTCTTTATTTGAGTTATTTCTTCATCTATTTCTATAATACCATCTGAGTAAGAAACTGAGCTTATCATGCCAGATCCCTGCTTTGGATATTTAATAGCAATATTTTGATTATTTAATGTTTTTTTTATTATTCTTAACCATTCCATTCTTCTAGTATTTTTTTTCATATTAAAATGAGAGACAATCTTACTAGATTTGGGTAAATTAAAATTTCCGCCTGATAATTTTTTGATTAATGGATTTATTAACATAACAAATAATAATTGTACAGATACAGGATTTCCTGGTAGACAAATCACATAACAATTATTTAGTTTTCCTACTGCAATGGGTTTTCCTGGTTTAATTGCAGCTTTCCAAAAGAAAACATTTCCTAAATCTAATAATGCATTAATTAAATGATCTTCTTCCCCTACTGAAGCACCACCGGAAGTTATAATTATATTATTATTTTTTGAAGCTTTAAAAATTTTATTTTTTACTATTTTTAAATCATCCTTTAAATTACCTAAATATTTTTTTGATATGTAACTTTGATTTAATAATGAAGTAAGCGCAAAAAAATTAGAATTATTTATTTCTGATTTTTTTAAATTTTTTGTCGGTTGACGCAGTTCATTACCGCTAGTAAAAAAACCTATGTCGATTTTTTTAAAAACCTTTACTTTTTTGATACCTGCAGCAGCTATTAAATTAATATTTTTATTATTTATTTGAGAACGTTTGAATAAAATTTTTTGATTTTTTTTAATATCTTCACCTTTAACTCTATAATTCTCACCTAATTTAGGAAATTTTAAAATTGCAATTTTATTATTATTTTGAATTGTATTTTCTTGCATAACTATAGTAGAAGAATTTAAAGGCATTTTTGCTCCTGTAAAAACTCTAATTGCTTCTCCCGATTTTATTCTGAAGTTTTTTTTACTACCTGCTGATATTTTTCTATGACAATAAAATAAATTTTTTTTGTTTAAATCTTTTTTTAATAAAGCATATCCATCAACAGCTGAATTATTAAATGGAGGTATATCTGTCTTGCTTTTTAAATCTTCATATAAAAATCTTCCTTGAGAATTCTTTAAATTTATTAATTCTGTCTTCACAACTAAACTTTTTTGTTTTTTAAATAATTTAATTATTTGTTTTTTTGTGAGAGGAAACTTATTCATTTATTAAATGTAATTTTATTATTTAATATATATACAAAAGAATAAATAATAATTGTTATTGATATTAGAACTATTCCTAAAGCCATAGCATATTCGAGATTTCCCATCCTAGTTTCTAAAGAAATAGCTGTCGTCATTACTCTTGTATAATGATCAATGTTACCTCCCACAATCATTACTGCACCAACTTCAGAAATAGCTCGTCCAAAGGCTGATAATAAAGTTGTTATTAGTAAAAAATAACTATGAATAAAAAGAAGTTTGGCTGAACCTAAAAAAGGAATATTGAGCGATCTTATTTGATCTTTAAATTCAATCCAATTTTTTGAAAATATTTCATGTGATAAAGAAACAATAATTGGAAATATAATTATTGTTTGAGCTATAATCATTGCAGATGGGGTATATAGTAATTGCAAAACTCCCAAAGGACCACCAGACGCAAAAATAAAATAAACTATTAAACCTACGACAACTGGAGGAATACCCATTAAAGAATTCAAGAAAATTAATAAAATTTTTTTTAAAAAAAAATTATACAGGGTTAAATAATAACCTATAAAAAAACCAAAGACTGAAGCAATAATTAGTGCAGTAAAACTTACATATAGTGATAAGATTATGATATCCCATAATTCTTGATCTAGTCTTACAATTAATAGTATAGAATTTATAAATATTTCGAATATGTTCATTGTATTTTTAAGAATATTAACAAGATAATAATGATAATAAATATTAAATTATGTATTTGAATAATTATTTTATTCTATAATGGGATTAAAAAATGCAATTTTCAATATATAAAATCTTTCCTGGTATTTTATTTAGTTTTATAATTGCATATACTGGTATATTTTTAAGTCATTTTATTGGGAGTGAATTATTAAACTTAAATAAAAGTCCAATTTCTCCAATTATGCTCTCAATAATAATTGGTATAATAATTGGAAACATTATTAAAATTCCTTTGATCTTTTCTGAGGGAATAAATTTTTCTTTAAAGTTTATTCTTAGATTAGGAATAATTTGCCTTGGAATTAGATTAGGACTTTTGGATATTTTAAAGGTAGGTTTAATTGGTATACCCTTGATTATAACTTGTATTATTATTTCAATTTTGTTTGTAAATTATTTTTGCAAGTTGTTAAACATTCCTTCAAAAATAGGTTCTCTAATTGCAGTTGGAACTAGTATCTGTGGTGCTTCTGCTATAGTTGCTACCAGCCCTGCAATTAACGCTAATAAAGAAGAAGTTACATATGCAATTGCTAATATTACTATATTTGGAATTATAGCTATGTTTATATATCCATTTTTAGCACACTATCTATTTAGCGGTAATGAGTTATCAATAGGATTATTTTTGGGTACATCAATTCATGAAACTGCTCAAGTAGCTGGCGCAGGACTAATTTATTCTGAGCAATATAACTCTCAAATTACAATGGACATTGCAACTGTTACAAAACTTGTAAGAAATATTAGTATGATAGTTGTAATTCCATTGATTAGTTTTTTATACCTGAAAAATAACATTGATAATAGAAATACTAAACCATCAATTCTTTCAATGTTTCCAATATTTATTATCGGGTTTGTATTTATGGGATTAATAAGATCAATTGGCGACTATGGTATTCAAAGTTCTGATGAAGCTTTTGGGATATTTTTAATTTATCAATGGGAATTAGGAATTCATTATATAAAATCAATAGCTGAATATAGTTTAGCTATAGCGATGGCTGCGGTTGGTTTAAGTACAAACTTGATATCGTTACGAAGCTTAGGAATAAGGCCATTTTATGTGGGTTTCACAGCTGCATTGAGTGTTGGTTTTGTAAGTTATATTGGAATTATTTTTTTAAACTATTTTATTTAATTTTCTAAAATCAAATATAATTTGTACTTAAGTAGTATTAATTATATAAAAAATTAGAGCATAAAATGTCAATATACCTCCCAATAGCTGAAATGAACGTCAATATTTTTCTCATTATCTTTATTGGTATGAGTATAGGAATACTTTCAGGAATTTTTGGGGTTGGCGGTGGATTTTTAATGACACCACTATTAATTTTTTTAGGTATACCTCCAATTGTTGCTGTTGGTTCTGAAGCTCCACACGTTTTAGCAACTTCAGTTTCAGGTTTTATTGCTCACTGGCGAAAAAGAAATGTTGATATAAAAATGGGTATATTCCTTTTAATAGGAGGTTTGATTGGCTCAACAGTTGGTGTAAATATTTTCAGTTATCTAAAAAACTATGGGCAAATAGATTTAGTTATTCAATTATTATTTCTTTTCTTTTTAGGTTTTATTGGTTTTAGTATGGCTTTTGAAAGCGCTAGAACTACAATAAAACAATATAAAGCAAGAAATACTAAAAGAACAAAACTGCATCAACATTCTTGGTTTCATGGACTTCCATTCAAAGTTCGCTTTCATAGATCAAAACTTTATATTAGTGCGATACCGCCTGTATTGATTGGGTTCGCAGTTGGAGTAATGTCCGCAATGATGGGAGTTGGAGGAGGATTTATAATTATACCTGCAATGGTATATATACTTGGAATGCCTACAAGTATAGTGGTTGGAACATCTTTATTTCAAATCATTTTTGTTACTGCTAATGCAACATTCTTTCAATCCTTCATAAATTATAATGTAGATATTGTGCTGTCTGCACTAATGATATTTGGAGGAGTAATTGGTGCACAAATTGGCGTAATTTTTGGTTCTAAATTAAAAGCAGAATATTTGAGAGGCATTTTAGCTATATTAGTACTGGGTGTCTGTGGTAAAATTTTTACAGATCTAGTTTTAAAGCCAAATGATTTATTTTCATTGGTAATAATATGATATCAATATTTAACTATTCAATTAATTTATTGATCATAGCCTGTCTTTTCATATATTTTATTTTTACGGCTATTGATTTTAATCTAAAAAAAATTGAGTATTTTTTAATCGTAATAATTGTAATAAATTCTTTTAACAAAATATATATTTGGTCAAATTTCAGAGTATTAATTAAAAAAGAAATTCATAAAATATTTAAAGACATATTATTTAATGATTCATTTGCAAAACTCAGTATCATTATTTTATCCACTGTAATTCCGATTTATATGCTTATACAAGAAGATATCTTAGTGGTCGATATATTGATTAAAAAAGCATCTTTTTTATTAGTATCATTTTTTGCATTAATTGGATTTTATTTAGAATTTTATATTTTAGAAGTGACAAAAATAGATGATTAAAAATTTATTTATCAAGTTTGCTTTTAATCTAACAATTTTATTAATTGTTATTTTTTTTTATAATTTTCTTCATGCTGAAGAAATTTACTTTGACTTATCTGAGGATAGTATTGAATTAAAAACAGATTTTAATGGAAAAGAAATTATTATTTTTGGATTGCTAAAAAATGATCATGAGACACTTTTAACAATAAAAGGGCCACCATCAAAAATGAGAATACAAAAAAAAGAGAGATATTTTGGAATATGGATGAATAATCAGTATGTTACTTATAGTAATATTCCCTCTTTATTCTTTTTATCTTCTTCAAAAGAAATTAACGAAATTTTGCCTGAATCAATATTAATTAATGAAGATCTAAGTTTTGAAAAAATTTTAAATAATAAGACTTTTAATCAAAATTTTATTTTCAAAAATGATCAAGAAAATTGGAATGAAAATTTTGTTAGAATAAAAAAAGAACAATCATTTTATAAAAATTTTGAAATGAAAAACATCAAAGACAAATTATTTCAAACAAGTGTTTTTTTTCCAACAAATACAATACCAGGGATTTATAATGTTGATATTTTCTATATAAGAAATAGTACAATTATGAGTAAAGATCAAAAAAATATAGTTATAAAAAAAACTGGTATAGGAAGTCAATTATTTGATTTTGCCAATGAGAATGCAGCTACATACGGAGTTTTTGTAATTATCTTTTCAATATTTTCAGGTTTCATCGCTGCTGCTTTATTTAGGAGAAGTAAATGAGTGATCAAAGATATATTCTTGTTGTTGCAGATAATTCAGAAGAAATGAATACAGCTCTTGAATATGCTTGTGCAAGATCAAAAAAAACGGGAAGAAAAATTATAATTGCAACATTCATAGAGCCTTTGGATGTTCTAACAACCAAGGGTGTTACAGAAATTATGAAAGAAGAAGCTAGAGAAGAAGCAGAAACAATTCTTGAAAAGGCTGCCTCATTTGTTCAAGAAAGAACAGGTGACTATCCTGCTCTCTCTTTAAGAGAGGGGGATACTATAGCTGAATTAAAACAATTATTAGATGAGGAAAAAAATATTAATGTTCTTGTTTTAGCTGCCAACACTGATCCAAATAGTAAAAATCCTGGTCCAATAATAACTTCTTTGGTGAGTAATGAAATAACAAACCTAAGAATACCGATAATGATTGTGCCAGGAAATTTATCATTTGAACATATTGCACAAATAACTTAAAAAAATGTCAAAAGAGATAGCTAAAATATTAGTAGATATTAAGTCTGTTAATTTTTCATTTGATAATTATTTTACTCTAACATCAGGCTTAACTAGTCCTGTTTATGTTGATTGTAGAAAAATTATTTCTTTTACAAAAGAAAGAAATTTTATAATTGATAAAGCCGTAGATTATTTATCTAAAAATAATATTGAGGCCGAAATTATTGCTGGTGGAGAGACTGCTGGAATTCCCTATGCTGCGTTTATTTCTCAAAAAATAGATAAAAAAATGATTTACGTAAGAAAAAAAACAAAAGGTTTTGGAAAAAATAAACAAATTGAAGGTGAATTTGAAAATAATCAGAAAGCTCTTTTAGTTGAAGATTTAGCTACCGATGGTGGTAGTAAAATAATTTTTATTAACGCAATGCGTGAAGCTGGATTAAAAGTTCAAGATATTTTTGTAATATTTTATTATGATATTTTTAATTTTAAAGAATCAGAATTATTTAAATTAAATGTAAATATGCACTCATTGTGTACTTGGAAAGATATAATAAATTACATTGAAAATGAAAAAATATATTCTGAGGATGAGGTTTCAAACTTAAAAGAATTTTTAGAAGACCCAGAAAAATGGAGAAGCAAATATGCGTGAAATAGTTGTTGTCAGTGGAGGTTTTGATCCAATTCACAGTGGTCATATAAAATTAATTAAAGAAGCTGCTAAACATGGTGAAGTTGTTGTTTTATTAAATTCTGATTTATGGCTTCAAAAAAAGAAGGGTAAGGAATTCCTTCCTTTTATTGAAAGAACTATAATTATGAATGAGTTAAAAAATGTTATTGATGTTATAGAGTTTGAAGATGGTGATAAGACATGTATCGATGGTCTTAAAAAAGTAAAAAATAAATATTCAAATTCAATTATTAAATTTGCAAATGGAGGTGATAGAAATAATAGTACAACACCAGAAACAATATTCTGTGAAGAAAATAATATACAGTTGCTTTGGGGTATAGGTGGTGACAATAAATCAAATTCTAGTTCATGGATTTTACAAAAATGGAAAGAAGATGATTAAGGATATAATTTTCTAGTAACCCAACGATTATTTTCCATACGGAATTCAAGCCTGTCATGCAGTCTAAATGGCATGTCTTGCCAAAATTCAATTAATAAAGGTGTTACTAAGTAACCATTCCAATATGAAGGTCTTGGAACATCATTGTCTGAAAATTTTTTTTCGAAGTCTTTTACTCTTTTAGCTAATGTAGATCTGTCATCTAGTTCTTCTGATTGCAAGGAAGCCCAAGCCCCTATTCTACTTCCTAGTGGTCTTGAATTGTAATATTTATCTGCTTCAGCGTTTGAAATTTGCGAAACATTACCTTCTATTCTTATTTGTCTTTGAAGTGTTTTCCAATGAAAATTTAAAGCTACACTATCGTTGTTTTGAATTGCTCTACCTTTTTTACTATTTGAGTTTGTGTAAAAAACAAACCCCTTATCATCATATGATTTAAGTAAAACAATTCGTGAGCTGGGTTTGCCGTCAGAAGATATGGTAGCAAGATTCATAGCATTTGGATCATTGATTTCTTTTTTCTTTGCCTCTTCAAACCATTCTTTAAAAAGTTCAATTGGTTTTATATCAGAACTTATTAATTTTTGATTTGATTGCATATTATAGATATGAATATTATTTTATAAGTATATATATCTATATTTATAAAAAAACACTGATTTACAATATGTTAATGCAAAATAAAAAAGGTCTGATTATGGGAGTGGCAAATGACAGATCTATTGCTTGGGGTATTGCAAAAAAATTAGCAGAACAGGGAGCAGAAATTGCACTTACTTACCAGGGAGAAGCTCTTAAGAAAAGAGTTCAGCCACTTGCAGAAGAAATTGGGTCTAATACTATTATTCCTTGTGATGTTTCAGACTCAGAAAGTATGAATAATGTTTTTGAAATACTCAAAAATAAATGGGGTGAATTAGATTTTCTTGTTCATGGAATTGGTTTTTCCAATAAAGATGAATTAAGAGGTAAATATTACAATACGTCTTCTGATAATTTTAAACAAACAATGCATATATCATGTTATTCTTTTACAGAGTCTTGTAGGCTTGCTGAACCTTTAATGAATCATGGTGGATCAATTTTAACTCTAACATATTATGGATCAGAACAAGTCATGCCTCATTATAATGTTATGGGAGTTGCAAAAGCGGCTTTAGAGGCAAGTGTTAGATATTTAGCTGTTGATTTAGGAGAAAAAAATATAAGAGTTAATGCCATAAGTGCTGGGCCGATTAAAACTTTGGCAGCATCAGGAATAGGTGATTTTAGATTTATTCTAAAATGGAACGAGCTTAATGCTCCGCTTAAAAGAAATGTAAATCAGCAAGATGTTGGAAATTCTGCATTATATCTCTTAAGTGATCTTGGTAGTGCCGTTACCGGTGAGATACAACATGTCGATTGTGGCTATCATACTGTAGGAATGGTTGCAGTTGATGAGAGTGAAAGTGTTTCTGAATTATTAGGTGAATTTACAAATTCTAAAAAATGACTTCTAATTCGATAGGAAAAATCTTTAATTTTACCACATGGGGAGAAAGCCATGGCAAAGCTATTGGTTGTGTTGTCGATGGAGTTCCATCAAACATATATTTAACTGAAAAAGATATTCAATCCTATTTAGATAAAAGAAAACCTGGTCAGTCGAAATTTACAACTCAAAGGAAAGAAGAGGATAAAGTTGAAATACTATCTGGAACTTTTGAAGGAAAAACAACTGGTCATCCTATTTCTCTAATTATTTACAATCAAGATCAGAGATCAAAAGATTATGGTGATATCAAAAGTAAATTTAGACCAGGTCATGCAGATTACACATATTGGAAAAAATATGGCATAAGAGATTATAGGGGTGGTGGTAGATCTAGTGCTAGAGAAACTGCGATGAGAGTAGCAGCAGGGGCAATAGCAAGAAAAATCATAAAAAATAAAATTAAAAATCAAGTTGTAATAACAGGTGCATTAATTCAAATAGGTAATCATAAAATTAATTATGATAATTGGAATAATAGTTTTATTCCAAAAAATAATTTTTGGAGTCCTGATAAAGAAATTATTGAAACTTGGAAAAACGAAATACAAACTGCAAGAAAATCTGGTTCCTCTTTAGGTGCCATAATTGAAATTAGAGTAAAGGGTTTGCCTACTGGATTAGGAGAGCCTATTTATGAAAAAATAGACTCCGATATAGCTAAGGCATTGATGTCTATTAATGCTGTTAAGGGTGTAGAAATGGGAAATGGGTTTAGCAGTGTTTATGAAACTGGAATTTCTAATGTTGATGAAATGAGAATTAAAAATAAAAAACCTTTATTTCTCTCAAATAATAATGGTGGAGTTCTAGGGGGCATTACAACTGGCCAAGAGTTAATAACTAGATTTGTAGTAAAACCGACAAGTTCAATTTTATCGACAAAAAAAACAATTAATACAAAATTAAAAGAAACAACAATATCTACTAAAGGTCGTCATGATCCATGTGTTGGTATAAGAGCTGTTCCTGTTGGTGAGGCAATGGTTGCGACAACTATAGCTGATCATTGTTTAAGATTTCTTTAAAATACTATAAATCAAAAACTCTTTATTCCCTTTTGGTCCAGATATTGGACTTTCAATTAAACCTACAACTTCAGCCTTAATTGTTTTTTTAAACCAATTCGATATATCATTACATACTTGTTTATGAATCAATGGATCTTTCACAACACCTTTTTTTAAATTTATTTTATTAGTTTCAAATTGTGGTTTAATTAGTGAAATAATCTCAGCTTTACTTGATAAAAGCTTCAAGCTAGGTTCTATAACCTTTGTTAGACTTATGAAACTAACATCACAGACTACCAAATTAATTTTTTCATGAATTATTGAGTTATCTAAATATTTAGCATTAAAATTTTCTACACTGATAATTTTTTTTTCTTTTTTTAATTTTTCATGAAGTTGATTTGTACCAACATCAATAGAATATATTTTTTTAGCATTTTTTTTTAAAAGAACTTCTGTGAAGCCACCTGTTGAAGAACCGATATCTAGACAAATTTTATTTTCAATCTCAATCTTAAAATGATTAATTGCTTTCAATAATTTGAATGCACCTCTTGATACCCATGGAGGATGAAGTTGTTTAATTATTATTTTTGAATTATCATTAAAACTGTTACCACTTTTGGTAATAATTTTATCGTTTACATAAACTTGGCCGGCCATAATCATAGATTGGGCTTTTGATTTAGTTTCAGCTAAGTTTCTATCAATTAAAAGCTGATCAAGTCTTATTTTTAGATTTTTACTCAAATTTGAAAATTACTTAAAATCTTCTTTAGTGACTTTATTGTTTTCTTGCTTAATTTTTTTAATTTGGCTTTCAATACTTTTTAACTTTTCCTCACATGCTTTTTTTAAATTCATTCCCTCTTCGTAAAGTTTTACAGATTGTTCTAAATCAACTTCACCATTTTCTAATTTCTCTACAATAGACTCAAGTTTTTTTAAATTATTTTCAAAATTATTATCTTTATTCATTAGATGTATCTATTTTTGTTATATTTGATGATTCTATATTATATATTAAAGCATAAACTTTATCATTATTTTTTATTGTAAATAAAATCCTATTATTATCAATCATATCTATATCAGTAATTTTATGCCCTTTTTCTAAATTTAAATTGTAATCAATTAAATTTGTTTCTAAATTACTTTGTTTTTTTGTTGTTTTTATATACAAACCATAAACAAGAGCTAAAAAACAAATAACAATTAATATACCTAAAAATATTACTATAAATTTAAGAATTTTTTGAGACATGAACGAATTCTATAATCTTAAATTAACTATAAATAAACAATTAAGTTCACAAAGATTAGATAAAGTGCTCGTTTCAAAATTGGAAGGATATTCAAGAACACAAATAAAAACTTTAATATTAAATGGTAAAGTAAGTCTTGATGAAAAGGAAATAAAAGATCCATCTTATATAACTAAAGAAAATGAAAATTACTTTATAAATATTATCTTGAAACAAGAAACAAAACATTCAGCTGAAAATATTGACTTAAACATTATTTTTGAAGATGAAGATTTAATTGTTATTAACAAACCTCAAAATTTAGTAGTGCATCCAGCTCCTGGAAATGAAAGTGGCACTCTTGTGAATGCTCTTATGCATTACACTAATAATAAACTAAGTAATTTAGATGATAATGCTAGACCAGGAATTGTACATCGTTTAGATAAAGATACTAGTGGAATTCTTGTAGTTGCAAAAAATAATAATGCTCATCTTAATTTAGCAAAACAATTCAAAGAACATACGATATCTCGTAGATATAAAGCAATAGTTTGGGGAACACCTGATAATCAATCAATTGAAGGGTACATAGAGAGAAATAGAAAAAATAGAAAAAAAATGAGTTTAAATAATAAGGGCTTTGGAAAATATTCTAAAACCGTTATTAAATTAGAAAAAACTTTTGGTATTGCTAGTATAGTAGACTGCCATTTACATACTGGAAGAACCCATCAAATTAGACTTCATCTAACTTCCAAAAATTCACCTATAATTGGTGATAAGATTTATGGAAAAAGTAAAATTAATCAATTTGGAAAAGATAAAAAAACATTTAATAAATTTATGATTTTAAAAAATTTTGATAGACAAGCATTGCATGCCTATCATCTTGGATTTGACCATCCTAAATCAAAAAAAAGGATGAATTTTGATATTAAAATTCCTGAAGATTTTAACAATTTAATAGAATTATTGCTTAAGTATTAAATTATATTTTATTTGTGTTATATGCGTATTATGAATTTACCGGTATTATCAAGTGAAGGAAATTTAGCAGTATACTTGCAGGAAATTAAAAAATTTCCGATGCTCACAGCTGAGGAAGAATACATGTTAGCAAAACGTTATAAGGAACATGGAGATTCAGATGCTGCTCATAAACTAGTTACAAGCCACCTTCGATTAGTAGCCAAAATAGCAATGGGGTATAGAGGATATGGCTTACCTGTTACTGACTTAATTTCAGAAGGTAATGTTGGTATAATGCAAGCAGTTAAGAGATTTGATCCAGAAAAAGGTTTTAGATTAGCAACATATGCAATGTGGTGGATAAGAGCTCAAATACAAGAATATGTTCTTCATAGTTGGTCTTTAGTTAAAATTGGAACTACCGCTGCTCAGAAAAAACTTTTTTTTAATTTACGAAAAATTAAAAGCCAACTTACCTCAATTGACTCAGGTAACTTATCACCAGAAAATGTTAGAGAGATTGCTACTAGACTCGATGTAAAAGAAGGTGAAGTAATCGATATGGAAAGTAGACTTTTTACTTCAGATCAATCTTTAAATGTTAAATTAGGTGAAGAACATGACACTGAATGGCAGGACTTAATAGAAGATAAACAAGAAACTCATGACAGAATTATTGAAAATAAAGATGAACTTGATTATCGAAGAAGTTTATTTTCAAAAGCTTTTGAAGTTTTAAACGAAAGAGAAAAAGAAATTATAAAACTTCGAAAACTAAGTGAAAATCCATTAAAGTTAGAAAACTTGAGTAAAAAGTATAAAATTAGCCGAGAAAGAGTAAGGCAAATTGAAGAAAAAGCATTAGAAAAACTTCAAAAAGAAATTTCAAATATTAGATAAAGTTCCGTTTATATCAATTGTCTCTTTTCTATCTGGTCCTGTTGAAACGATAGATATGTTAGTTTCCATAAGATCTTCTAGTATTTTAATATATTTTTTAGCATTTTCAGGAAGATCATCAAATTTGTTAATCCCTGCTGTTGATTTTTCCCAGCCAGCAACTTTTTTATAAATAGGCTTTATCTTATCGAATAAAAATTCTTCACTAGGTAAATAATCGTAGTGTTTGTTATCAATTAAATATCCAGTACATACATTAATTTCTTTTATTTCATCTAAAACGTCAAGTTTAGTAAGTACAATGTCTGTAATACCATTAAGTTTAATTGATTGTTTCAAAAGTACACTATCAAACCAACCACATCTTCTTTTTCGTTTTGTAACTGTACCAAATTCTTGACCTTTTTCACCAAGAAGCTCTCCAATGTCGTCCATTAATTCTGTTGGAAATGGGCCTGATCCAACTCTAGTAGTATACGCCTTTGTAATTCCTAAAATTTTGTGGTTTTTTCTATTACTAAAGCCTGTGCCGGAGAATATCTGACCTGATATTGTATTTGATGATGTAACATAAGGATATGTTCCAAAATCAATGTCTAACATTGAACCTTGCGCTCCTTCAAAAACAATATTTTTATTCTTTTGACCTAATTCATTTATTATTTTCCATAATGGAACACTAAAAGAGTTAAGATAATTAGACATGGATAAGAGTTCTTCATAATAATTATGTGTAATTTTATGTATATGTTTTGAAATTTTTTCTTTATGAAATTCATAAAGGTTATCAATTTTTTGTTTTAAAAATATTGGATCCTTTAAATCACAAATTCTTATTGCTCTTCTACCTACTTTATCTTCGTATGCTGGGCCAATGCCTTTTTTTGTTGTTCCTAGTTCTTTTTTTCCTCTAGAGGTTTCATTTATTTCATCAAGTAGTTTGTGAATAGGTAAGATTAAACATATATTATCAGCAATATATAAATTGTCTTCTTTTACCTCTATCCCTTGTTCTTTAAGATTATCAATTTCATTAATTAGTGCCCACGGATCTAAAACCACACCATTACCAATAGCACATTTTTTATTATTAATTATTCCTGATGGCAATAAATTAAGTTTATAAATATTATTATCTACTTTAATTGTATGACCTGCATTATTTCCTCCTTGATATCTGACTATCAAATCAGCTTTAGAAGAAATCCAATCAACAATTTTACCTTTTCCTTCATCACCCCATTGGGTTCCAACAATCGTGTAAAACATTAGATTTGCTTAACAATATTATTCATTAAATAATACTTGATTCCAAATTTTTTTGCCTCTTTTTTTATATCAATATTATCTTCAAAAGTTTTAAATAAGCTATAACCTTTATTTATTAATTTTTGTTTAATTTTATCACTTGTTTTGAATGCAATTAAAATTCTTTTATTTTGATTGATTAAAGATGAAGATCTTAAAATTGTATCCATATAACAAGTGTATCCTATAGCAGTCTCTGAATTACTACCATATTTTAAATTATATCGACCTCCTCCAGCTATTTCACCTCTTACATCTTTAGCAAAAAATGTAAATTTTATACCTTTGTAGTAATTTTTATTTTTTTGTAGATCAAAAAAATCTACATTTAAAGAATCATTTTTTGAAGTTTTAATTAAATTAGCAATTTTTACTAGTCTTTCAACTTCGTTTTCATAACCTATTATTTTATTTAACTTTGATATATATTTTTTTTTGTTTTGAATTGAACCAGAACATAAATGTAAAGTTTTAAATGAATTATATAATTCATTTTTTTTCAATAACATTAAACAATTATTAATATCTTTTAATTTAATACATTTTTTTAGTTTATTTTTTAAATCTTTGTTAGTTATTTTTTTAAACAAACTATCAAGAAAAAATGGTGCTGTAATTTCAATAACAATATTTTTAATTCCAATTTTTTTTAAAGTTTGGTAAGCTAGATTAATAATTTCTACATCGGCCTTATAGCTTTCAGATCCAATAATCTCAGCACCAACTTGTTGAAATTGTCTTTCAGGTCTTAAAATTGTTCCTACTTTTCGAACAACTTCACCATAATAACATAGTTTAAGTGGGCGAATTTTATTGGCTAATCTAGATGATGCAATTCTAATTATTTGTGGAGTTATATCATTTCTAATACTTAGTTGATCATTTTTTTTATTAGTCTTTAGAGTTAGAGTATTTCGATCTAAATTTTTACTAAACTCAACTAATGGAGTCTTAATTAAAGTAAAACCATTATCTCTAAAATAATTGATTATGCTATTTTTATATTTATGCTCAATAGATGCATCAAAATTCAGACTATCTTTAAAACCTGCAGGTACTAAAAATTTATTAACCAAGATAAGACCTTACTAATTTTTTGATTTCTAGAGATTTTTTTTTAACCTCAGCAATTTCTTGCCCTTCAACCAGTATTCTTACCAATGGTTCAGTTCCAGATAATCTAACAAGAGATCTTATTTTTTTATTATTATATAGTTTATCATTTTTTAATTTACCAAGAATTTTTAATAGTTTGGTATTCTTTGTTTTATAATTTAAGTTAATTTTTTCTTGAGCAAAATCATTGTACAAGTCAAAAAGTTTACTTGCCTTATTTTTATTTGATATCAAAATTTCAGTAATTTTTAAAGCTGCTAAAATTCCATCGCCTGTATTAGAATGTTCCGATAATATTATATGTCCTGATTGTTCACCACCAATTGTAGATTTGGATTTTTTCATTTGATTTATAACGTTTATATCTCCAACATTTGTACGTTTGATCTTTAATTTTAATTTATTAGTAAGATAATTTTCTAACCCCATATTAGACATGACTGTTATAATAACATCATGTTGATTAGATTTTTTCTTAGGTTTTACATAATTTTTACTTAATAATCCTATAATTTTATCACCATCAACTTCTTTTCCTTCTTCATCTACAACTATTAACCTATCTCCATCACCATCAAATGCAAATCCAATATCAGCCTTTTCTTTAATCACATTTTGTGAAAGTGATTTAACATCAACTGCACCACAATTTTTATTAATATTTAAGCCATCAGGATTATTATTAATGGCAATTATATTATGACCTAGTTCCCAAAATAAATTTGGAGCTATGTTGTATGTTGCTCCATTCGCACAATCTAAAATAATTTTTAATTTTTTTTTTGAAGAGGTTTTGTTTAAAGTGCTCTTTAAAAATTCTGAGTATCTACCTGAAGCATCCTCCAGTCTTCTTGCGTTTCCTGATACAAATGTATTGTTTGAAATTTTAGAATATTTTTTATTATCTAAAACAATTTTTTCAACTTTTTTCTCTATATATGAACTCAATTTTGTTCCAGTACCATCAAAAAATTTAAGTCCATTATATTCATATGTATTATGTGAAGCTGTAATCATTACACCAATATCAGCTCTTAAAGTTTTAATCATTAATGGTACAGCTGGTGTTGGTAGTGGGCCAACTAAAATTACATCCATGCCCATAGAAATAAATCCAGCAGTAACAAGTGGCTCATATAAATAACCAGATAATCTTGTATCTTTACAGATCACAACTCTACTATTTTTAGAATTTTTCTTTTTTAGAAGGAATGCTACTGTTTTTGAAATTTTGAGACAAGTTTCAGCAGAAAGAGGTTCTTCATTAACTAAGCACCGTATACCATCGGTGCCAAATATTTTAGACATTCATGTCTTTTATTCAAAAAAATAAATAAAGTGAAGTAATTAAATTAGTTTGCTGGTGCAGGAGCCGATCCACCTGTTTTTGGAACAGAAGTAGCAGGTTTTTTTGGAGTATTTATATCATTGTCAAAATCATCTCGAGTTGGTTTTATACCTTTAATTAAATCTTTAATCTCATCTCCTGATAATGTTTCGTACTCTAAAAGTCCTTTAGCAACTATATGAAGTTCTTCAATATTATCTTGAAGAATTTTTCTACAGTTGTTTTCAGCCTCTTCAGCAAGAAATCTTACCTCTTCATCAATTAACTTTGCTGTAGAGTCAGATAAATTTTTGGATTGTGCAACTGAATGCCCTAGGAAAACTTCTTCGCTATCATTGTTATATCTTAGTCGGCCTAACTTTTCACTCATACCCCATTCTGTAATCATTTTTTTAGCTAGGTTTGTCACCATTTGAATATCACTTGCTGCACCATTTGTAATTTTATCTTTACCAAATATCATTTCTTCTGCAATTCTTCCCCCAGTAGCTATTAATAAATGTGCCTTCATTTGATCTTTTCTCATAGACAGCTGATCTTTTTCAGGAAGTCTCATAACCATACCCAATGCCCTGCCTCTTGGAATTATAGTTGCTTTATGTATTGGATCAGAGGCTGGTGAGTGAAGAGTAGCTACAGCATGGCCAGCTTCGTGATAAGCTGTAAGTTTCTTTTCATCTTCTGACATGACCATAGATCTTTTTTCAGCACCCATCATAACTTTATCTTTAGCACTTTCAAAATCCTCGATTGTAACCATTCTTTTATTTTTCCTAGCCGCCAATAATGCTGCTTCGTTTACTAGATTTGCTAAATCAGCTCCTGAGAAACCCGGGGTACCCCTAGCAATAATTTTTGAGTCAAATTTTGGAGAAACTTTAATTTTTTTAATATGAACTTTCAAAATTTTATCTCTTCCCATAACATCGGGGTTGTTTACAGTTATTTGACGATCAAATCTTCCTGGTCTTAGTAAAGCTGGATCAAGAACATCAGGTCTATTCGTTGCAGCAATAATAATTACGCCCGCATTTGCTTCAAACCCATCCATTTCTACGAGAAGTTGGTTAAGAGTTTGTTCTCTTTCATCATTACCTCCACCTAAACCTGCACCACGATGCCTTCCAACAGCATCAATTTCATCTATAAAAACTATACAAGGTGCATTTTTTTTACCTTGATCAAACATATCTCTAACTCTGCTGGCACCAACACCAACAAACATCTCAACGAAGTCTGATCCTGAAATAGAAAAGAATGGAACGTTTGCTTCACCTGCAATTGCTCTTGCTAGTAATGTTTTTCCAGTACCTGGGGGACCAACTAGAAGTGCACCTCTTGGAATCTTACCACCTAATCTAGAAAATTTAGAAGGATCTTTTAAAAATTCAACAACTTCCTCTAATTCTTGTTTAGCTTCATCAATACCTGCTACGTCATCAAATGTAACTTTACCTACTGCTTCATTTAATAATTTTGCTTTTGATTTACCGAAGCCCATTGCTTTTCCACCACCACCTTGCATCTGGCGCATAAAGAAAATCCACACCCCTATTAGTAACAGCATTGGAAACCATGACAATAATACACTTAGGAGAGGATGCATTGACCTTTCTGAAGGTTCAGCAGTTATTTTTACTCCACTTGCATTTAACTTATCAACTAAATTTGGGTAATTAGGGACATATGTGCTAAATGATCGACCGTCGTTTAGAAATCCTGTAACGTTGCTTCCATTAATGTTAACTTCAGAAACATTTCCGCTCTCTGTTGCTGCAATAAAGTCAGAAAAGGATATTTTTGAAGTATTACTGTTATTTGAGGTTCCTTGAAAAAGATTAAAAAGAACGATTAAGAGCAATCCAATGATAATCCACAATACAACGTTTTTACTGATGTTTTTCATTTATTAATACATAGGAATTTATTATAAAAACACAATAGTTTTGTAGAAAATTAAACATATTTTCTTGAAAAAATAAGAAAATCCCCATTTTTTTCTACAAACATACCTTTTATATTAAAATTATTAAAATTATTTTTCTTTATTTCACTTATTAAAATTCTAGTTTTTTTTGATCGGGGAGCGTTAGATTCATAAAATAAAAATTGATATATTCTTCGTATAATATTTTCAGAAAGAATTTCATTTAAATTTTTAATATTATCAAGTCCAACAACAATTTTTTTACTATCAACATGTACAATATTTTCAAGAAGTATCTCAAGTATCATTTGAATGAAATATGGTGAATAAATAAGTATATTCTCAAAATCTTTATTTATTTCTTTAATTGTTTTTTGGTCAGATTTTTTAAGAAATTTTCTTATTGTAGGACGAGTATAATCTAAATCTAGATTTGATGGATCATTAATATATTCTATTTTATTTTTCTTATTATAGTCTAATAATGTTTCTTTAGAAAAATTTAAAAGTGGTCTTATTATAAAGACTTTGTTTAAAAGTGACAGTTCAGACATTGATTTTAAACCATAAAAGTCACTGCCAGCGATCTTTCTATTCAAAAAAGTTTCTAAATTATCATCTTTGTGATGAGCAATAAATAAATGCAAAATATTATTTTTGATACAAAAATCTGTAATTAAATTATAACGGTTATTTCTAGCCTCATTCATACTTTTCTTACTCACATTATCTTTATTTACTGTAAGAATTTTAGAGTTAATGTTATTTTTATTTAAATATGTGGAAATATACTTTGCTTCCTCTTTAGAATCATTTCTAATACGATGATCTACTATTAAAGCAATCAAACTCCCTTTTTTGTATTTTATAAATGCATTTATAAGAAATAATAATGACATACTATCTGGACCGCCAGAAAGTGCAACAGCAACAGAAGGTTTTTTTTCAAAAGTATATTTTTTTTCTATATTTTTAATGAATTCTTTATTAGTGAGTTTCATTCATTATTTTCTAAGCAATTATACTCAACAATTTGTTTTTTGGTTTGAGGAATTATTTTATTTTTTGGAAAATCTATAATTAATTTTTCCATAGTTTTGCAAGCCTCGGTAGTTTTTTCAACTTGGTATAATGACTGAGAAAGTTTAAAAAGCATTTCTGCAGCTTTAATACTGTTTGGAAATTTTTGAAAACCTTCTGCAAATATAAGTGCTGCTTCTCTATAATTTTTTTCTAGTATATATAATTCTCCAAGCCAATAATGTGCAGAACCTGATAGTTGATTATCAGGGTTATCTGTAATAAACTGTTCAAATGAAGTTTTGGCAACCTGCCATTTTTTATCTCTAATATTATCAAAAGCTACTTGGAATTGATCTTCAGGTGATAATAACTCCTTTTTTTCATTAGAATTTACTTCCTGATCGTCAGATACAACTTCTTCATTTGTATAATTTGTTTTTTTTGAGATATTTAAAGTTCCAAGTGTATTTTCAGTTTTAGTATCAGTTAAAGTATTGCTTTTAACCTCAGAACTATCTTGTGAAACTTCATCAGTATTTGATTCAATATTATTTAAAGGAACCGATTGTAAGTTATTAATAACTAATTCTAAGTTTTCTAAATTATTAAAAATATCCTCTAGGAGAAAATACAATTCTTCTAAATTAGAAGTTAAATTTTTTATATCGTTTTCAATATCATATATTCGCAAATCGATAGCCGAAAGATTCTTCACAAAATCATTATTTGTTTCACTTAATTGACTTGATGAATTTGAAAATACTTCTTTAGATAGATCAGAGACTTCTCTTTGTAATCTTTCTAATTGCTGGGTAATTGTAAGTTCACTATCATTAGAATAAATATAACTTGAAAAAAAAAGAGTTAAAAAAGTGAGTATGTATTTAAGCATTAAAATATTTTAATTTCTAATTGAGATAAAAATGTGGCGCTATATTTCTATAGCGCCAAAGTATTAAGGAAGGTAAATTAATTAACTATGGTTACTGATCGTCTATTTTGAGCCCATGCTCCATCATTAGATCCGACAACGGCAGGTCTTTCTTTACCATAACTAATAGTTGAAACTCTATCAGGATTTATTCCTAATCCAATTAAATAATTCTTTACAGCTTGAGCTCTTTTTTCTCCAAGAGCTAAGTTGTACTCTCTAGTTCCTCTCTCATCACAGTGTCCTTCAATGGTTACAGAAACATCACTGTTTTGTTTAAGCCATGCAACTTGATCTTGAAGTAACTCTAGAGCATCAGAATCTAAGTCTGAACTATCATAGCCAAAAAATACCCTATCACCAACATTGACAATTAAATCTTCTTGTGAACCAGAAACTATTCCGCTTCCAGCAGTTTCAGTGATACTTCCTTCAGAAGAAACATCGCTGCTAGAACTACTTGATCCAGAACCTGAAGAGTCGGCAGAGTCTTTTGGTGTTGTTGCACAAGCGGCAACAAATATAACCATAAATGCAGAGATAAAAAACTTGTAAAACATAAATAAGTGCTCCCTTAATACTTTGAATAAATATACTAAATTATATGGAGTTTCTTAACATTTTTTTTAAAATTTCGTATATTTTTTTGTATTATATCAAATTAATGCATTAATGGTGACCATGCTGGATCAGAACCACCTAACGGCGTTATTACTTTTCTTTCATTAAAACCAGTTAAATCGATAGAATAAAGACTAGATTCTCCTCCAGATCCATCTTCAGCTGTTCTTTCTTCCTTAAAGTACATCAAAAATCTACCATTTGGAGCCCATGTAGGACCTTCAACATGGAATGATTTTGCAATCATTCGCTCATTTGAACCATCAATCTCCATAACACCTATATAAAATTGCCCTCCCTCTTGCTTAGTGAATGCTATCATATCACCTCTTGGTGACCAAACTGGAGTATAGTAACTTCCTGCTTCCCTGCTAATTCTTTTAATATTTTTTCCATTATTATCACTTACATACAAATGTCTTCTTCCACTTCTATCTGAGTTAAAAACTATTTGTTTTCCATCTGGTGAAAAACTTGCAGAAACATCTATAGAAGAATTATTAGTCACCCTTGTTGAAATTCTTGTTTTTAGATCAAGAATATAAATTTCGGAATTACCAATTTCTGGATCCGTATAAGACATGACGATTTGATTACCGTCAGGTGAAAAACGTGGGGCAAATGTCATTCCAGGAAACTCACCAACTATTTCTTGCTTACCAGTTTCTATATCAAATATGTAAACTCTTGGATTGTTTCTATTTACATAAGACATGTATGTAATTTTTTGTGAATTAGGAGAGAACCTTGGAGTTAAAACTAGATAGGATCCGTCTGTTAAAAAACGATGGTTTGATTGATCTTGATCCATGATTGCTAATCTTTTTTGTTTATTTTCTTTTGGCCCTGTCTCAGCAACATAAACTATCCTTGTATCAAAGTAACCACCTTCGCCAGTTATATTTTTAAAAATGGAATCTGAAATAATATGAGCAACTCTTCTCCAATTTTTTTCACTAGTTTCGTATTTTTTTCCAACTATTTGTTTTTGTTGAAACACATCATACAATCTAAATTCGACAGATATTTTTCCATTATTAGATGAAATTTTCCCTGAAACTAAATGTTGTGCTTTTATTAACTTCCAATCTTCAAATCTAGGTTTATTAGATAGAGATTGATTATCTTGAATAAATGATCTTTTATCTATTGGTAAAAAAAGTCCAGACCTCTCTAAATTATCTGAAACAACAGTTGAAATATTTTTTCCTACTTTAGTTAATTGTGAATTTTTTGAGTATAGCTCTGTTACAGCTATTGGTGTTGGCTTCACACTACCTTGTGTTAGAGTCACTTCTAAAGAGTAGACTTTTAAACTAAAAAATAAAAAAAGGGTTATTAAAAAAACTTTTTTCATCAATATCCTTTCATAATACTATAATCAAAAGTAATTGTAAGATTTTTCCATAAATTATATTTATCTTTTGGAAGTTTTAAAGGAGTGCATTGTGGGTTTAATAAAGTTCTCATCGCGCTATCAGTAATCGGTCCATAAAAAGGATTAGTTTTAGATATATTTGTGTCAACAATACGGACACTGCTTGATGAAACCTTCATATTTTGCATAACTTTTGCTGAAATCCTAACAACCATGCCTGGATCTATAACAGCTCCCGCAGGAGCATTCCAACAAGATGATAATTGCTGTCTTAATAAATCTATTTCAGAGATTGACAAAGTTGCATTTTCATTACTTTCATCGGTACTTTTATTTTCAACTTTATCTACTTCTTTATTAGTATCATTTTCTACAATATTTGTTTTCTCATTTCTTAAATCTTTTAACATAGAGGCAATACTAAAATCTTTTTCAGGCTTTGGCTGAGGTTTAGTAATAGTTTTTTCTTTTTCTAACTTTGGTTTGTCCTTTATGTTTGTTTCTAGATCTAAATCAGAATTTATATTTTCATTGTTAGAAATTTTTGGTTTAGGTTTGAGCTTAGGTTTTATTTTATCAGTTTTAATTGTTTCAACTTTTTGTTTAATTTCAACAATCTCTTTTTCCTTAATTTTAATCTTTTCTTTTTCTTTAATGTCTAAACTTGGTGTTTGTTTAGTCTCTAAAACTGGTTGAACTGTGTTAGTTTTTTCTTCAAATTTTGATTTACTAATTTCTATATTTTTCTTAACCTCTAATTGATCTGACGAATTGAATTTTTTTTGCTCAGTGATCGTTTCCTTATTTTTATTATCTAGTTTTTGTGTTTCTGTTTTTTTTAAATTTGTGTTTTCAGTTACATTTAGGATTTCGATTGGTATTACGTTGGGAACATATATTTCTTTAGGAGAAAAAAAATTTGGTAAACCAACCATGAATAAAAGAATAAGTAAGTGAATTATTATGGAAAAAAAAATTCCTGATTTTTGAGGATTTAGATTTTCAAAATAGCTTAATAATTTTAAGCTATTATAACTTATTCTATCCATTTATTGTTGAGTTATTAAAGCAACTTTTACGTAGCCCGCTGAATTTATTGTTGCCATAATCTCCATAATTCTTCCATATGCTACTACGCGATCTCCTCTAACATAAATTCTTGCTTCTGTATTTTGCTCTGTAATTGCATTTAATCTAGGAATTAAGTTTTCAACTTCAACTTTTGATTCTCCTAAATAAATATCACCTTCTAAATTAATAGTTATCTCAATTGGATCTTTAATATCAGTTAATGCTGTTGCCTCAACCTTGGGCAAATCAACCTTTATTCCAACCGTTAAAAGAGGTGCGGTAACCATAAAAACAATAAGTAAAACAAGCATAACATCTACAAAAGGTGTAACATTAATTTCACTCATTTGAGTGTACCTTTGTTTCCTACGTTTGTTTGTATTATTTGAGGTAATCAATTTATTTTTTCTCTAGCTGTCTAAAAAAAATTGTCGAGAACTCATCCATGAATGTTTCCAAAGATATAAAGTATTTTGATAAATCGTTCGAAATTTTGTTATACGCAACTACGGCTGGTATAGCTACAAAAAGACCTAGAGCTGTTGCAAATAGAGCCTCTGCGATACCTGGTGCAACTACTGCTAAATTTGTATTTTGAGCTATTGCAATAGATTTAAAACTATTCATTATTCCCCAAACTGTTCCGAATAATCCTATAAAAGGTGCAGTTGATCCGGCAGTTGCAAGAAATGTTAAATTTCTCTCAACATTTTCACTTTCTTTATTAAAAACAACTGTCATTGATCTCATCATTCTATCCTTTAAAGAATTTATATCTGAAGTATCATTTTCATATTGAGATTTACTTTTTTTCCACTCTAAAATTGCAGCACAAAATAACTTTGACTTTGGGTCTGTCTGATTGAAATTTAAAGTTTCATATAAATCTTCAAATGAATTTCCAGACCAAAAAATATCTTCAAATTCTTTTTCAAGTTTTTTTAATTGTCTAATTCTTAAAATTTTTGAAATAATTACATTCCAAGAATATAAAGAGGCTAAAATTAAAATTATAATTACTGATTTTACAACAAGGTCAGCTTGCATAAATAAAGCAAGCATTGAAAAATCTGAAGCTTCTGTCGATAAATTTGCACTATTTATATCTGCCATAATAATTATTTTTTAATTTTTTCAAGATCGCTACTATGAACCATAACCCAAAACCCTGGTCTATTTTTTTCACATAATGCTATTACTGGTGTCTTACCCTCCTCTTTGGCAAGCTTTGCAGTATCATCCCATAAACTAATTGCTGTATGCTTTGCTCTTAATTTACATTCTATAAATAAGTCTTCATGAATTACATCAGCTCTTGTTACTTTACCATTACCTCCGCTCAAAGGTGTCCTTTTCCCATTGAAATAATTTGCAACATCTCTTTCTCTTTTTTTCCAGGCTTTATCAGGCATCTATATTCCTTTCATTAGGCTGTCAGTGAAGATAAAACATTATCATCAACTTCAAAATTTGATGATACAACTTGAACGTCGTCATTGTCTTCTAAAACTTCAAGTAATTTAAATAGTTTGTCTGCTGTATCTTTTCCAATATTTATATTGTTTTTACTTTTCCAAATTAAATTTGCAGAGTTAGTCTGACCATACTGTTTAATTAATTTATCATTAAGTTCATGCAAATCGTTTTGATCACAGTATATTGAATATTCTGAGTCATTAATTTCATAATCTTCACTATTATTTTCAATAAGAAATTCTAGAAGTTGATCTTCTTTTACTAAACTTTTTTCAAGAGTAATATTACCAAACCTATCGAAACCAAAACTAACACTTCCTGTTTCACCCAAATTACCTCCATGTTTACTAAAAGATGACCTAATCTCTGCAGCTGTTCTATTTTTATTATTTGTAAGTGCCTCAACTATTATTGCAATGCCTTCAGGACCATACCCCTCATATCTTACTTCTTCATAATTGTTATCAGGATCATTCCCTTGACCTTTTTTAATTGCTCTCTCAATGTTATCTTTAGGCATATTTAGCGACTTGGCAGAAGCAATTGCAGATCTTAATCTAATATTACTTTCAATATCTTCACCACCGACTTTGACTGCAACAGATATTTCTCTTCCAAGTCTTGAAAATACCTTTGCTCTTTTTTTATCTTGAGCACCTTTTCGATGCATAATATTTTTAAACTTAGAGTGTCCTGCCATTTAGAGTAGATTTATAAATATTTTATACGATGTTAGTAAAGATATAAAATATTAGATAAATGTGTCTAATATATGTAAATTATGTCTCTTGAATTGGGGTGATATTTTTGGCTAAACCATTATTAATATCGATTTCTATTAAAGCTCCACATATAGTTATATTTTCAGTAGCAGGTGTAAATCTACCTTCAGCCCTATATCCCTTTACAAATCCATGGATTGGATTTTTAATATCGAAGCCAATTATTGAATTGTAATCACCTGACATTCCAACATCTGTTTGATAAGCTGTACCATTGGGTAAAATAACACTGTCTGCTGTTGGCACATGAGTATGTGTTCCTAAAACCGCCGTAACTTGTCCATCAACATAATATCCAAATGCCTTTTTTTCAGAAGTTGCTTCACCATGCATATCAATAATTATTGCATCACATGTACTACCTAATTTCTCTTTTTGAAGAAATTCAATTATACTTTTAAATGGATCATCTAATGATAAATTCATAAATAATCTTAGCATTACTTGTACTACGATAATTTTTTTTCCATTTAAAAGTTCAAACTTATAATATCCTTTTCCAGGAACACCGTCAGGATAATTCAAAGCTCTGATTATTTTTGGATTTTCTTCAATATAAGAAAGCATATCTCTTTGATCCCATGCATGATTCCCAAGTGTAAGAAGATCTAATCCGCTGGAAAATAATTCTTCTGCATCCTTTTTTGAAAGTCCATAACCAGAAGTAGCATTTTCACCATTAGCAATAATCATGTCTGTATTGTATTTAGATTTGAGTGTTGGTAATATTTCTTTAATTTTTTTTCTTGACGCCTTACCGACAATATCCCCTATAAAAAGAATTTTCATTGAAAACTATATAAATATTTTTCAGTAATAACATAATCCACTTTAAAATCAAATTTGTCTATGGGTATGTAATCTAACTTTTGTTCTTCATATGCATAGGCTACAGAGATGAATCTATGATTAATTTTATTTAAATAAGCAAAAGTCCTGTCATAATAACCTCCACCATAACCTAATCTATTTCCCTTATTATCAAAAGCTAAACAAGGTACAAATATTAATTCAGGATCTAAAATTTTATTTTTATTTTGAGGCTCTGATATATTCATATGTCCTTTTACAAAATTCTCTTCTTTCTTAAATTGCTTAAAGATTAAATGACTATTCTTTTTTTCAATTACAGGAAGACATAAAATTTTATTTTTAACAAAGATAAGATTGTTAAGCTCTCTTGTATTTATCTCAGAATTTATAGAAATAAAACTAGAAACTATATTAATTTCTTGAAATTTAATTTTTTCAAAAAGTTTATTAAACAAAGATAAAGCAAAATGTGATGGGTTGTTATTAAAAATCTTATCTCTTATAATTTTTTGTTTTTTTCTGATAATTGATTTTTCATATTTAATATTATTCATAATAAGAATTCTTAATTATTTCAATTAAACCTTCTATTTTTTTATTTATTTCATCAAATTCTTGATCTAATTTTAATTTTTCATCTTCTAAAATTTTCTTTTCATTTTGTAGTTTTAGTATTTTGTCTTTAAGTTCTAAATTGTCTTTTAGATATTCTTCATTCTTGACATCATTTACTTCTGAAATTCTTTCTATATTTAGTTTTTCTGAAAGCTCTGCTTGAAGCTCAATAGAAAGAAGTGATAACAATATAGTATCACTTATTCTTCCATTAGTATATTTTGGATTTTGTAATTTGTTATCAATTTTTTCATTAATTAAATTTATTGAATCTATTATTTTTTTTTCATCTTTTTTTTCATATTCTAATGATATTTCTCTGTTTAAAATTTTTGTCTTATAAAAAGGCATAGTTATTTCTTAATTAGAACTTCCAATTCATCAATATACTCGGAGATTTGTTTTCGTAAATTTTTAATTTCATTTTCAAGATTTTTAATTTTTTCTTTCTTAGAAATATGATGATCCCTAAAATCTTCTAAAGCTGATCTTAGATTATTTAAGTTTTCGCTTAGAACTGTAATTTTTTTTTGTATTTCCATTATAATTTTATAGTTTGTAATTTTATAATTGTCACTGTAATGAACTCATATTAAATAATTTTATATCAACCATAAAGGTAAGTATTTGAATAATTTAAATAATATCAACAATCTCAGACAATTATCAAATTGTATTAGATTTTTATCAATGGATGCAGTGGAAAAAGCAAAATCTGGTCATCCTGGTATGCCTATGGGTATGGCAGATATCGCAACAGTTCTTTATAAAAATCATTTAAAGTTTGATCCGAATGATCCGGAATGGATTGATAGAGATAGATTAATTATTTCAAATGGACATGGCTCAATGCTATTATACTCTTGTTTGTATCTAACAGGATATAAAGACATTGATATAAATCAAATTAAAAATTTTAGACAATTACATAATAAAACTGCAGGTCACCCAGAATATGGAAGTGCAGAAGGGATAGAAACAACTACTGGGCCTTTATCTCAAGGTTTAGCAAATGCAGTTGGAATGGCGCTAGCGGAAAAAAAATTATCAAATAATTATGGAAAAGAAGTTTTCGATCATTACACTTATGTTTTTGCTGGAGATGGATGCTTAATGGAAGGCTTAAGTCATGAAGCGTGCAGTCTCGCAGGACATTTGAAATTAAATAAGCTTATTATGTTTTTCGATAATAACTCTATTTCCATAGATGGATCAACAGATCTTTCAGTTTCAGACAATGTGAAAAAAAGATTTGAAGCTTATAATTGGAATATAATTGAAATAGATGGTCATAAATATGAGGAAATTGATCAAGCTATAATTCAAGCAAAAACAAGTGATGCTCCGACAATTATATCTTGTAAAACTAAAATTGGTTTCGGCTCTCCTAACAAAGAGGGTTCAGCTTCATCACATGGTTCACCTCTTGGTAAAGATGAAATTAGTTTAACAAGAAAAAAATTAGAATGGAATTATTCACCGTTTGAAATTCCAAATGATTTATTACATGAATGGAGAAGTTTTTATAAAAAAAATTATAAATCAAGAAATTCATGGTTATCAAAAAATATAGAATTAATTGAAAGTAAAAATTTTAAAGATAGTTATTATCAAAAAATTGATTCACAACTTCCAGAAAAATTAGGTGAATTAAAATCTGAACATTTTAATAATAAAACAAATTGTGCATCAAGAAAATCGAGTGAACTAACGTTAAATTTAATTTCAAACTATCAAAAAAATCTTATTGGTGGTTCTGCTGATCTTACTGGATCAAATAACACTAAAGCAAAAGATATGAATGTAATTACATTTGATAATTTTAATGGAAATTATATTCATTACGGCATCAGAGAACATGGAATGGCTGGAGTAATGAATGGCATTGCTTTGCATAAAGGCTTAGTTCCATACGGAGGAACGTTTTTGGTATTCACTGATTATTGCAGACCTTCAATTAGGTTATCAGCTATTATGAATATACCAGTTATTTATGTAATGACCCATGACTCAATAGGATTAGGAGAAGATGGGCCAACCCATCAACCAGTTGAACATCTTGCATCACTAAGAACTATACCAAATTTAACAGTCATTAGACCCTGTGATATTATTGAAACTATAGAAGCATGGGAATGTGCCATTAACAATACTGGACCAACAATCTTAGTTTTAACAAGACAAAACCTGCCGATGTTACAAAAAGATAATCGAAAAGAAAATCTTGTTAATAAAGGTGCTTATAAAATTAGAGATTTCGAAGAATATGATGCAACAATTTTATCTTCTGGTTCCGAAGTAGAGATTGCTTGCTCAGCATCAAATAAACTTTTTGAAAACAATAATTTAAAAATAAGAGTTGTAAGCATGTCTTCATTTGAATTGTTTGAGAAAAATGATGATATCTATAAAAATGAAGTTTTAGGTAATAAACCTATTTTTGCTATTGAGGCTGGGGTAATAAATGGTTGGGAAAAATATATTAAAAATGAAAATTTTGTTGGTATGTCTACTTTTGGAGAAAGCGGCCCTTATAAAGATTTATATAAGCACTTTAAAATAACAGACGATTACTTAATTGAAAAAATTATTAAAAATTTATAAGAGAGAGAAATATGAAAGTTGCAATAAATGGTTTTGGGAGAATTGGAAAACTTGTTTTTAGAGCTTTATTAGAAAAAAATCCTAAAGATATTAATATTGTTGCTATTAATGAACTTGGTAGTGTTGAAAGTAGTGCTCACTTACTAAAATATGACAGTGTGCACGGTATTCTTAAAGATGAGATTATCTCAATTAAAAATGGATTAAAAGTTGGAAAACATAAAATTAATTTTTATTCTGAAAGAGATCCAAATAATCTTCCTTGGAAATCTCTTAAAGTTGATGTTGTTCTTGAATGTAGTGGTGTTTTTACTTCAAAAGAAAAAGCAATTTCTCATTTAAATGCAGGAGCAAAAAAAGTTATTATTTCTGCACCAGCTGCAAATGTAGATGCTACAATAGTTCAAGGAGTTAATAATGATACAATTAAAAAAAATCATAACGTAATTTCAAACGGTTCTTGCACTACTAACTGTCTTGCTCCTTTAGCTATGGTTCTTGACGAAAAGTTAGGAATTCAAAGTGGTTTCATGACAACAATTCATAGTTACACGGGCGATCAAAGAACTGTTGATCAAACCCATTCTGACTTTAGAAGAGCAAGGGCTGCAGCTGAATCAATGATTCCAACTTCTACAGGAGCAGCAAAGGCTTTGAGTCTGGTTTTACCAAAATTAAAAGGTAAACTAGATGGAACAGCTATTCGAGTGCCTACTCCTAATGTCTCACTTATAGATCTTACATTTGTAAGTAAGAAAAAAACTAGCCCTGGAAAAATTAATTCTTTAGTTCTCCAAGCTTCAAAAACTAAACAATTAAATGGAATTCTAACAACAAACTCATTACCTTTAGTTTCAATTGATTTTAATCATAATTCAAGCAGTTCTGTATTTGATATAAGTCAAACACAAGTTGTAAAAGATAAATTCTGTAGAGTTTTATCATGGTATGATAATGAATGGGGATTTTCAAATAGAATGATAGACACTATGGTTGATCTTAAAAAATTTATTTAGTGCCTAAAAATATTTGTTTTGCAGTATCGACACTATCACAAATTGAAAGTTTAATAGAATTTCGAAAATCAAAGTTCAAAACTTCAATCATATTTATAAAATATTTTTTAATTAAAGGGTTTGGAATAGAATGGCTGAGAACATTAATAAACCATATTAAAAATAAATATAAGACACACAATATTAAATTTTTTGTCGACTCAGGATTTGATCAAGGTCTTAGTATATTATTAACTCACGAAAATATTGATTATTTAAAATTAAAAAATAATAAAATCATCTTAAATAAAATTAATCAAATTGCTAAAAAAAATAAGGTTTTATTAAATCCAACTTTTAATGTAGTAGATCTTACAAAAATTAAAAAAATGCAAAGAAAATTAAAGAAAAGACTATGAAAATTGATGGAAATGAAATTAAAGTTGGAAATATTTTAGAGATTAACAACAAACTTTGGAAAGTTTTGAAAACACAGCATACTCAACCAGGTAAAGGTGGTGCCTACTTACAGGCTGAACTTAAAGAAATAAAAGAAGGTACTAAAATGAATAGTAGATTTAGATCATCAGAAACAGTAGAAAGGGCTATCATTGATGAAAAAAAATTTCAGTATCTTTATGATGATAATAATAATTTTATATTCATGGATAAACAAACTTATGAACAAATAGAGTTAGGCTCAGACATATTAACTGAAGATCAATCAAAATTTTTAGTTGAGAATAGTGATGTTATTATCAGTTTCTATAATGAAAAACCTGTTGGAATTGACTTGCCTGATACTGTTGAATTAACTGTTGTAGAAACTGAAGGTGTTGTAAAAGGTCAAACAGCAGCCTCATCATATAAACCAGCTACTTTAGTAAAGAATATTAAAACATCTGTACCTCAATTTATTGCAGTTAATGATAAAATAGTGATAAGTACAATTGACGGAAGTTATATTGAAAAATCAAAAAATTAATGCAGCCTGCTCTGATTAATATCTTTGAAAAAGCAGTAAAAAAAGCTGGTAAAATATTATTAAGAGATTTTGGAGAATTAGAAAATTTACAAATACAATCTAAATCGGTTGGAGATTTTGTTACAAATGCAGATATTAAAGTGGAAAAAACACTTTTAGAAACTCTAAAATATTATTATCCAGATTATACTTACATAACTGAAGAAACTGGGAAAATAAAAGGTGATGAAAACACCATTATTATTGACCCAATTGATGGTACATCAAATTTTATTCATGGAATACCTCATGTTGGAATAATAGTTGCTAAAATGACAAATAATGAAATCACAGACGGTGTGATTTATAACCCTATTTTGAATGAATTTTTTTGGAGTTCAAAAGGTGAAGGTTCATGGTGTAATAATAATAGACTTCGAGTATCAAACAGGCAAATTTTTTCAGATTGCTTGATAGGCACTGGTCTTCCTTTTGGAGATAGAATTTACAAGAACTATTTAAGTGAGGTCGATGAAATACTAAAATCTTCTGCAGGAATAAGAAGACTAGGTTCGGCAGGTCTTGATTTGGCTTATGTTGCCTCTGGTAAATTAGATGGTTTTTGGGAAAAAGATCTAAATTTATGGGATGTTTCAACAGGTGTTCTATTAGTTAAAGAGGCTGGAGGGAAAATTTCAAAAATTAATGGAGATGCATGGGAAATAAGTTCTCGTGATTTAGTTGCTTCAAATAACAAAATTCATAATGAATTAGTTCAAAAACTTACTTTACTTTGAAATCTATATAAATATAAGACAACAATGAAAAAAAAAGTACATCCTAAATATCACGAAATAAACGTTGTAATGACTGATGGATCCACTTTTAAAACTAGATCTACTTGGGGTAAAGAAGGTGATACTCTTAAACTTGAAATTGATTCTAAATCTCACCCTGCATGGACTGGTGGTAAAGCCGGTCTTAATGAATCTGAAGGACAAGTAGCTAGATTCCAAAAAAGATTTAAAGGTCTAAAAATTAATAAATAATTATTTAAAAAACTTTTCAGCATTAATTTTTAAATTTTCCTTCTTTTTTATCTCATCTTGAACCCTTAATATTTCATTTTCCAGTTCAGATACATAATTTAGTAAATCCTCAACACTGAAATCATCCAAATTTAATATCTTAACTGTTTTTCGTTTTTCATCAATTTCAAAAAAATCGGTCATGTTAATATTTAATTATATATTATTTTTTTATTATATTATATTAGCGAATTATGAAATATCCTTTAATGCCAAAAGCTACAGCAATATGGTTAGTAGAAAACACAGTTCTAACGTTTGATCAAATTTCTGACTTCTGTGGATTACATGAATTAGAAGTTCAAGGAATAGCTGATGGAGAAGTTGCTGTTGGTATGAGAGGTTATGATCCAATTGATAATAATCAATTAACAAAAGAAGAAATTGAAAGATGTGAAAAAGATAATGAGGCTCGTTTGAATCTTATTAAGTCTGATGTAATCGATGATTTACCTCCAAGAAAAAAAGATTCTAAATATACACCTCTTTCTTTGAGACAAGAAAAGCCGTACGCTATATTGTGGCTTATAAAAAGATATCCAACAGAATTAACTAGTTCTCAAATTGCAAAACTTACTGGTTCTACTAAAAATACAGTAGAGGCTATAAGAAATGGTACATACAGAGAAGCAATTCTTGAATCAAAGAGTCCAATGGACGTTGGCTTGTGTACATACAATGATCTCGAAAGAACTTTAAATAGAACTAGAACAAAAAAAGTTAATCAAGATAGCTAATCAGTTTTCAAAACGTAATTTAGATAGTAATACATCAAGATCATCCAAAATAATGTCATTGAAATAATAAAAATCTGAAAGTTATATATTTTTATCACCCCGATTGGTTCACCAAGATAATAGGTTAAAGGCCCTAAAACTCCACTTAAAATTATTCCTAAAATTTTATGACTTTTAAAAAGAGTAAGAATTTCATCAAAAAGAGTGCTAAAACTTAACCACAAAACAATCATCCATGATGGCAAGTTTCCAAGTTTAATAATAGTTTCAAAATCATATATTTGGAAATAAACCAATAAAGTATCAAAAATATATCCTGGAACTGAAATCAAAAGTGAAATCTTTATAAATTTTTGTTTATTATTATTAAAGTAAAAATAAATTAATAGGAAAATAATTCCAACCCAGATGCCCAACATAGGAAGTGAAAATCTTGTTTCACCAAATACACAAGCTAACCAAGTTATTTGATAGCCAGTTAAGACTAAAAATACATTTAATTTTTGCATTTCTATTTTTGAATTAAAAAATGAGAAACATCGGTTGAACTATTTGAAAAACCTGTTTCGCAATAAGAGAAATAAAATTCCCACATTCTTTTAAATTTAATATCAAAACCAAACTTTGATAAATCATTCCAAGATTTTTGAAATTGCTTGTTCCACATTTTTAGTGTTTTTGCATAAGAACCACCAAAGCTTAAATTTTCGATACATTTTAATCCAACGTGTTTTGCTGAATATTCAAATTGTTTTTTAGTTGGAAGCATTCCACCTGGAAAAATATATTGTTGAATAAAATCTGGTCTGTTTTGATAATCTTTAGCTTTTTTTTCATCAATTGTTATGACTTGTAATGCAGCCATACCAGCATCGTTGAGAGAATTACGAATTGTATGAAAGTAATTATTCCAATATTTTTTCCCAACTGCTTCAAACATTTCAATTGAAACAATATTTGAATATTTTTTCTTGATATCTCTATAATCAGAAAATATAACTGATACTTTTTCAGATAAACCTTCATTTTGAATCTTTTCAGAGGCATATTCGTATTGTTCCTTAGAAATAGTTATAGCGTCAACTGAGCAATGGTAATTTTTTGCAACAAATGCTGAAAAACCGCCCCATCCACATCCAATTTCTAAAGTTGTAGAATTTGAGTCTAATGATAAAGTTTCAGCAATCTTTCTATATTTGTTAAATTGTGCATCTGATAAGTTGGTATTCTTATTATCAAAAAGAGCTGAAGAATAAGTCATAGTTTTATCTAACCACTTTTCGTAAAAATAATTACCTAAATCATAATGATATTTAATGTTTTTTTTACTTTGTGATTTTGAATTGTTATTTAAAAAATGTTTTAATTTGGCAAAGGTTGCAAAAAAAAGATTAGTATTTATACTTTGTAAGAAATAACTCTCATTTTTATGAGAAAGTAGTAATAAATTAGTTAAGTCTGAGCTTGAAAAGTAACCATTTATATAAGCTTCTGCAAAACCCACCGAACCTTTTTTAAAAATCAAATTTAGAAAACTATAATTATTTATTTTGATACTTGCAGATATATCCTCTTCTTTTCCAACAAAAACTCTTTTCTCACCAGTAGGAAAATGTACTGTTAATTTTCCGTATTGAATTTTAGATAAAAAGTTTACTAATAATTTTTCTACAGTTTTATCTAAATTTGATTTAAAAAAATTCATTTAAAAATTACCTTCAAAACTCACTGTATCATTTGGTTTCTTATTTCGTGCATAAAATTTTCCACCTTTATAAATAATTTTTAATGCTTCATAAAGAATTCCTGCCATTACCTTAAAACCTAAAAGCGGATTATAATATAAAAATTTAAGCATATTTTTTGAGTTAAAATCTATAAATTTACCATGTTGAGAAGCTGTTAGAACTTTTTTATTATTTTTATCATAAAGATCAATGTTAATGTTTATTTTATCTTTTTGCATTCTATTAAAAAATTTATAATTTGCCTCCATCTCTATGAATGGAGATACGTAAAACTGTTTAGCACATTCATGAGATAATTTAAAATTTTCATTATTCACGTTTCCTTTAAAAATATATGTGTGCTGTTCATTAGTCGTATTTTTCACTTCATAAAAAATAGATATTAACTTTTTATCATCATAACAATAGATAATTGATAAAGGATCAAATACATATCCAAAAATTCTTGGAAAACATAATATCATTACTTTAAGATTTTTATATTTTATATTAAATTTAGAAAGAGAATCTTTAACGAATGTTTTTATTGATCTTTTATCTCTATATCCATGATCGTTTTCATATATAGAAAAAAGATTGAAAGAGTTTAAGGAAAAAAATTTATGGTTTTTACTTAAATGCTCAAGATTATCCAAATTAATTAAGAGACTTGGTACTTTATACTTTAATGTGTGTTTAAATGGAATAAATCTTTTATGAATAATACTAGATAATAATATTTGAGACATCATTCAAAATCAATTTGCAATCTATTATAAAAATTTTTCTCTCTCTTCCAAGGTAAATCACAATGTAATAACTTACAAATATAAGAAGATGATTGAATACCGTCTTCATGAAAACCATATCCAAGGTAAGCTCCACAAAAAAAAGTATTATTCTTTCCTTGAATTTGCATAATGTTTTTTTGAGCTAAAATAGTATCTGTAGTATATATTGGATGATCAAATGTTGTTTCGTTAATTATATTTTTAGGCTTTTTATAAGGATTAACGGTTACAAAATAATTTTGTTTAGAAGGTAATTTTTGTAAAATATTCATCCAATAAGTTAAAGTAAATTTAGAAGATGATGATTTATTTAAAAAATTCCAACTTGACCAAGCAAGTTTTGATTTCGGCATTAAAGATTGATCAGAGTGAAGTATTGCTGAGTTAGTTGAATATTTAAATTGTGGAAATATTTTTAATTCATCTTCTGTAGGTTTTTCCAAAATATCCAATACTTGATTAGCATGGATTGCGAATATTATTTTATTAAATTCTAATATAATATTTTTGTCATTTTTGATTTTAATTTTATTATTTTCTCTAAGAATTTTAATAATTTTGAAATTTGTTTCATACTTAAAAACATTTTTATTAATAATTTTTTTTATATATTCATTACTTCCACCTTCTACGTATTTCCATTGTGGTCTTTTTTTTAAATTAAATAAAGCATGATTTTTAAAAAAATTTATAAATGTTATGAGAGGAAAATTTTTTACATCACTTACATTGCTTGACCATATAGATGATATCATAGGTAAAATATGATAGTTTATTAAATATGTTGAAAAATTGTTAGTTTTTAAAAAATCATTTAATGTTTTAGTTTGTTGTAAATCACTAACATTTAAACTTTTACACAACAAATAAAGTTTTCTTATTTCAAATAACATTTTATAAAAATTTAAGGAAAACAGATTTCTAAAATTACAAAAAAGACTAAAGATATTTTTACCACTATATTCAATTAGAGGATTTTGATTTGAGACTGCAAAAGACATATCTGAATTTTTATATTTAACATCAAGTAATTTAAAAAAATTAGTTAAATCTGGATAATTGTTTTCATTGAATACAATAAATCCTGTATCGACCGGAATTGTATTTTTTAATTCATCAACATAAATGGTTCTCGTATGTCCGCCTAATCTATTATTTTTTTCAAATAAATAAACATCATATTTAGAAGACAATAGGTATGCTGCACTTATTCCTGAAATACCAGAACCAATAATTGCTATTTTTTCTCTCACATTAACTTATAGTTTTAAATGCTGCTAACGCTCTATTTCTTGTTTCTTTTAGATCTACAATTGGTGCTGGATATGAAGTACCAATCTCAAAATTATATTTCTTTTGATCTTCCATAGACATCTCCCAGGGATTATGAATATATTTTTTTGGAATATTATTCAACTCAGGAACAAATTCTTTTACATAATCACCAGCAGGATCAAATTTTTGACCCTGCAAAATTGGATTAAAAATTCTAAAATATGGACTTGCGTCAGCGCCACAACCAGAAATCCATTGCCAACCTGCGGAATTAGAACCAACATCAGCATCGACTAAAGTATCAAAAAACCACTCTTCTCCATTTTTCCAGTGCAACAGCAAATTTTTTGTTAAAAATGAACCTACAATCATTCTTACTCTATTGTGCATCCAGCCAGTTTTATATAGTTGTCTCATTCCAGCATCTACAATTGGAATACCAGTTTTACCATTATGCCATAGTGACAAATTTTTACCATTTTTTATCCATGGAAATTTATTAAATTTAGTTTGTATAGGTTTTTGAATCATATCTGGATAATGAAATAAAAGATTATAAGAAAAATCTCTCCAGCCAAGTTCAGCGAGAAATTTTTTTTTATTGTCAGGATCAATTTTTTTTTCATTATTAACAGTATCATAAACTTCCAAAGGAGATATTTCTCCAAAATGAAGATAAGGAGATAATTTTGAAGTTAAATCTTTATCAGGTCTATCTCTTCCAACAGAATAGTTATTTGCTTTTTGTGAAATATATTTTTTTAATTGTAATTTTGCATTACTCTCACCAGGTATCCAATATTTTTCAATTTTTGTTATCCATTGATCTTTTTTGTTTGTTAGATTTAAATCTTGTATGGTTATTTCATTTTTAAATTTTGAATTAGCGTAACTTATTTTTGTTTTTTGAAATTTAATTTCTTTTTGTTTCAGTACTTCATCACAATGTCGCCAGTAAGGAGTAAAAACTTTAAAAAAAGTTCCACTTTTATTTTTAATATTCCAAGGTTCATTTAAAAGATATCCATTGTGTGAGTCAAATTCTACTTTAGATGAAGTAACTAAAGATTTAATTTTAGTATCTCTTTCAATTGAGTATGGATCATATAGTCTATTCCAAGATACATATTTAATATTTGAATTCTTTAATATTAAAGATATAATTTTTGTAGGATCACCAGCAAATATATTTAGTTTGCCATTATGCTTTTGTATTGAATCATATAAACTAATTAAAGATTTTTCTAACCACCATTTGGATGTTGATCCAATTCTTTGATTTAAGTCAAAAATATAAATTGGAATTATTTGATCAACTTTTTTTGAAAGTGACAATACAGATGGATTTTCTTGTAATCGTAGATCTTGTCTAAACCAATGAATACCATAAGTGACTGTCATGGATTTAAATTATGTTAATTTAGAATAAATTAAAGAGGTAAATCTATTATTTACTATGAGGAGGCATTTTTTTCTCTACAAACCAAACGTGTTTTTTTAACACAGGATCATATTTTTTCATTCGGAGCTTTTCAGCAACTTTCAATCCTTTTGTTGGTTTTCTCACAATATACTTGGTTCCTGTTTTTGGATTTTCCTCGGGAACTAATTGTTTTAGAGCGAATGAAGTTTTTTTTGCCATGTGGTGTCTATACAGAATAATTATATGAAATAAAGTATTATTTATTCATAATCAGAAATTGACTGCTTAATAAAACGGTTAAAATTTCCTCTTTTTTTATCAAGTTTAATTTGTTTATTTCTTTCAAGTAAGTTTTTTTTCTTTTCATTAGATGTTTTATCAAAACAATTATGACAAGAAACACCTGGGTTATAATATTTAGAAAAGGTATCTTTATCTCTAATCGGTAACATACAAGCATGACAAAGTTTGTAAGTTCCATCTTTTAATTCATTTCTCAAAGATACTCTTCCATCAAAAACAAAACATTCACCATTCCACATTGAGTTTTTTTTTGGAGTTTTTTCTAAATACTTTAATATTCCTCCATCTAACTGAACAACATTTTTAAAACCCTTCATCATCATATAAGATGAAGCTTTCTCACACCTGATACCTCCAGTGCAAAACATTGCAATTTTTTTATCTTTTGATTTATTTAGTTTTTTTTGAACAAAAGATTTAAATTCAGTGAAACTTTTAGTTTTTGGATTAATTGCTCCTTCAAAAGTTCCTACTTTAACCTCAAATTCATTTCTTACATCAATCACAATAGTGTCTTTGTCTTTAATTAGTTTATTCCATTCATTGTATTTAACTTTTTCCCCAGATATTTTTGTAGGATCAGCAAATTTGGTTCTTAATGTGACTATTTCATTTTTATTTCTAATTTTAAGTTTTTGAAAGGGCATAAATTTGTATTTTGATCGTTTAAGATTAAGTTTATCTAAACTAAAATTTTCAAGAAAAAGAATGCATGAATTTATATTTTTCTCAAAGCCAGCTATTGTTCCATTAATACCTTCATCAGCAATCAATATTGTACCTTTTATTTTATTAAATTTACAAAAATCTTTAAGTTTAGTAATGATATCATTCTTATGTTTAATTATTTTGAATTGATAAAAAGTAATTATAGTAAAGTACTTGTTGTTCATTTATCTAATTAATATAAAAAACTTTAAAAATTTATGTCTAAAGAAACCATTAATATTGTTAAAAAGTTTCTCAATAGTTATTCTATAGAAACAACTCCAAATGTTTACGAAAAATATGGAGGCTTTTCTGAATTTCTTAGTAAAAATCATGACATTTATATAACTTATTTACCAGATGAAAATTCAAAAAATGTAATTAGAACAGCAAAAAAATTAAAATTAGAGGGTTATGATGTTATACCTCATTTACCTGCGAGGACTGTTATAAATAAAAATGACTTAGAAAAATATATTGGTGATCTTGCAAATGAATCTGGGTGTTCAAAAATGTTAATTATTGGTGGTGGTGGAAATCAGGCAGGCGAAATTTCCTCTTCAATTGATGTTCTAAAAACAGATTTTCTTTCAAAATATAATTATCAGTCTGTAGGTGTTGCTGGTCATCCAGAAGGAAGTCCAGATATTACAAATGAAAATTTAGATTTAGCAATTAAACAAAAAAATGATTTTGCAAAAAATGCTGATTTTAAAATGTATCTAGCAACACAATTTTTTTTTGAAGCTAAATCTTTAATTGACTGGGAAAAACACTTAGTAAAAATTGGAAATAAATTACCAATCCATGCTGGAATACCAGGTCCTGCCTCTATTAAAACATTAATAAATTATGCAAGATCTTGCGGTATTGGAAATTCTTTGAGATTTATTACAAAACAGGCTTTTAACTTAACTAAACTTGCAACATTGAACACTCCCGACAAATTAATCTATGATCTTGCTGAACATAGCGAAATAAACAAAGACTCCAAACTTGAAAAAATACACTTTTACGCGTTTGGTGGTATGAAAAAAACGTCAGAGTGGTTAAATCAATTTAATAACTCAGATTTTTCTTACAATAATAAACAGAAATTCGAGTTAAATTAGATTCTTCACAATTTTTTAATCTTTTAATAAAACAAAAGTTGTCTGATATTATAGTTAATCTATAGATTAACTTTCTAATAATTAAGGAGTCTCATGTCAGATATTGAAATCGCAAGAAAAGCTAGAATGAAACCTATTAGTGAAATTCTAAAAGGTCTTGATGTACCAGATACGCCAGAAGCATTCAGTCCTATGGGTCGTCACATAGCAAAAATAAACTTGGATTACATAGAGACACTTAATAAAAGTATAGATGGTAAACTTGTTCTAGTTTCAGCAATAACTCCAACACCAGCAGGAGAAGGTAAAACAACAACTTCTGTTGGATTAAGTGATGCTCTTAACAAATTAGGAAAGAAATCTATTGTTTGTTTAAGAGAACCGAGTCTTGGTCCATCATTCGGTATGAAAGGTGGAGCAGCTGGTGGAGGCTTTGCTCAAGTGGTTCCAATGGAACAAATTAATCTTCATTTTACTGGAGATTTTCATGCAATTACATCAGCTCATAATTTACTTTCTTCATTAATTGATAATCATATCTACTGGGGAAATAAATTAAATATTGATGTTAGAAGAGTTGTTTGGAAGAGAGTAATGGATATGAATGATAGATCCCTAAGATCTATAGTTGTTGATTTAGGAGGAGTTGCAAATGGATATCCTAGACAAGATGGTTTTGATATTACAGTTGCGTCTGAGATAATGGCTATTTTCTGCCTAGCTAAAGATATAAAAGACCTGGAAGAAAGAATTGGAAATATAACTATAGCCTATACACGAGAAAAAAAATCTATTTTTGCAAAAGATTTAAATGCCCAAGGTCCTATGACAGTATTGTTAAAAGATGCAATTAAACCAAATATAACACAAACGTTAGAAAATAATCCTGCAATAATTCATGGTGGACCATTTGCAAATATTGCTCATGGTTGTAATTCTGTAATTGCAACTAAAGCTAGTCTAAAATTAAGTGATTATGTTGTAACTGAAGCAGGCTTCGGAGCTGATTTAGGAGCAGAAAAATTCCTTGATATAAAATGTAGAAAATCAAATTTAAAACCTGATTGTGTGGTTTTGGTAGCTACAATTAGAGCATTAAAAATGCATGGCGGTGTTTCAAAAGAAGATTTAAAAAATGAAAATGTAAATGCTCTTAAAAAAGGTTTAGTAAATCTAGAAAGACATATTAATAATATTAGAAAATTTGGATTACCAGTAACTGTTGCTATTAATCATTTTATTACAGATTCAAAAGATGAAGTAGATGCAGTTCTAAGTTTTTGTAAGACTCAAGGAGTCAAGGCTTCTATGTGTACTCACTGGTCAGATGGTGGTGATGGTGCAATTGAATTAGCTCAAAATGTAATAGATATTTGCGAAGAAAATAAGAATACATTTAAATTTTTATATGAAGATGATTTAACTCTTTTCAAAAAAATAGAAAAAATTGCACAAGAGATTTATCACGCAAGTGAAGTTGTGGCAGACACAAAAGTACGTCTACAATTGAAGGATTTTGAAACTAAAGGATTTGGCAAATTACCTGTTTGCATTGCAAAAACTCAATATAGTTTTTCAACTGACCCTAATTTAAAAGGTGCTCCTACAGGCCATGTTTTGCCTATTAGAGAAGTAAGATTGTCATCAGGAGCAGAATTTATAGTGGTTATCTGTGGTGATATTATGACCATGCCGGGTCTACCAAGTGTTCCTGCGGCAAATTCGATAAAGCTAAATGACCAAGGAGAAATTGAAGGTCTTTTTTAAAACTGCTATATAGAATTATAATGTTTAATAAAAATAAATACTCATTTCTATCTATTGCTAGAAACGCTTTAAGTCATCATGAGAATTGGCAGAAAACATGGAAAAGTCCAGAACCTAAAAAAAATTATGATGCAATAATAGTTGGCGGTGGTGGACATGGTTTAACTACTGCTTACTATTTAGCAAAAAATCATGGAATTAATAATATTGCAGTTATTGAAAAAGGGTGGATAGGCGGTGGAAATACGGGACGAAATACAACTATAATTAGATCGAACTATTTATGGGATCAAAGTGCAGCTTTATATGAGCATGCATTGAAACTTTGGGAAGGTATGTCTCAAGAATTAAATTACAACGTAATGTTTTCTCAAAGAGGAGTTTTGAATGTTGCTCATAATCTTCATGATGTTAGAGAGTTAAAAAGACGTTGGCATGCAAACAGACTAAATGATATCGATTGTGAATGGCTTGATACAAAAAAAGTGAAAGAATTTTGTCCAATAATAAATACTTCACCAAACATTAGATATCCTGTTTTAGGAGCAACACTACAAAGAAGAGCAGGAACTGCAAGACATGATGCTGTTGCATGGGGTTATGCAAGAGGCGCTGATGAAATGGGAGTTGATATAATTCAAAATTGTGAAGTTACTGGAATTAATATTAAAAATGGAAATATAACTGGTATTGAAACAACAAAAGGAACCATTAATTCAAATAAAATTGGAATAGCTGCTGCAGGTCATACCAGTGTTATTGCCAATATGGCAGGAATAAAATTACCTTTAGAGAGTAAACCATTACAAGCTCTAGTTTCAGAACCAGTAAAACCGGTTATTGATACTGTAGTAATGTCCAATACAATTCATGCTTATGTATCTCAATCAGATAAAGGGGAATTAGTAATTGGTGCTGGAACAGATGGATACACTTCATATACTCAAAGAGGCGGTTTTAACATTGTTGAAGATACATTAATGGCAATCGTTGAATTGTTTCCAATATTTTCTAGAATGAAAATGCTTCGTCATTGGGGAGGGATTGTAGATATTTGTCCTGATGCAAGCCCAATTATTAGCAAAACTCATATAAATGGATTATATTTTAATTGTGGTTGGGGAACAGGTGGTTTCAAAGCAACACCAGGTTCTGGTTGGGTATTTGCTCACACTATAGCTAATGATCAAGCACATGAATTAAATGCTCCTTTTACAATGAACAGATTTTCTAGTGGTGAATTAGTTGATGAACATGGTGCAGCTGCCGTAGCACATTAAATCATGTTTTTAATAAATTGTCCTTACTGTGGAGAAAGAGATCAGGCTGAATTTTCTTGTGGAGGTGAGGCTCACATTGCAAGACCAAAAAATCCTCCTGAACTCTCTGATGATCAATGGGCAGAATATTTATTTCTGCGAAAGAACGAAAAGGGTATTCATTATGAAAGGTGGAACCATGAATATGGATGTAGACAATGGTTTAATTTAGCAAGAAATACTGCAACCGATGAAATTCTTGCAGTATACAAGATGGGAGAAGCTCCTCCTAATTTAAAAGCAAATATTCCAGTTACTCCTTCAGGTGAACCAAGTATTGGATCTGGAAATTTATCAACGTCAAAAAAAGATAGATTTTAAATATAGAGATGCGATACAAAAATAATAAAAATCTCGAAAATAATAAGGCTGTTAAGTTCTATTTTGATAATAAAGAATTTTTTGGATTTGAAGGTGATACCCTAGCTTCAGCACTTCTTGCAAATGATGTTCACTTAGTTGGAAGAAGTTTTAAATATCATCGACCACGGGGTATTTATACAGCAGGTAGTGAGGAACCTAACGGAATAATTCAGCTAGAGACAAAAGAATATACTGAGCCTAATAGAAGAGTAACTGAGGTTGAGATATATGAAGGTTTAAAAGCTTTTAGCCAAAATAATTGGCCCTCAGTGAGATTTGATGCTGGTGCAATAAATGATTTATTATCGCTATTTTTTCCTGCAGGATTTTATTACAAGACTTTTATGTGGCCGCCAAAATTTTGGAAATCATATGAGTTTTTTATAAGGCATGCTGCAGGACTTGGTAAATCTCCAAAAAAAGAAGATCCTCACAAATACGAACATTTTCATTATCATTGTGATGTTCTAGTTGTTGGAACAGGAGTGAGTGGATTAATTTCAGCAGAAATTGCAGCAAATAAAAATTATAAAGTATTACTTATTGAGCAAGAAGAGGATCTAGGAGGTGAAATTTTATCTACAAGAAATCAAAATATTAAAATTGATAACTTACCTATTAATGAATGGAAAAATAAAATAGTTGATAAACTTTATAAATGTTCAAACGTAAAAATAATTAAAAATACAACTTGTTTTGCATATTTAAATTATAATTTATTATTAGCTGTCCAAGAGATTGATCCAGAAAAAGGATTAAATAAAAAAAATGATATTAAAGAAAGAATTTGGAAAATTAGATCAAAAAAAGTTATTTTAGCAACAGGTGCGATTGAACGACCAATAATTTTTAACAATAATGATAGGCCTGGTATTATGCTTTCCAACAGTGCAAAAAAATACTTAAATAAGTATGGAGTTGCTCCTGGAAAAAATTTAGTTTTTTTTACAAACAATGATAGTGCTTATGAAACTGCAATAGATTTTTTTGAACAAGGTATAAAAGTAGAAGCTATTGTTGACATTAGAGACGGTAGTGATGGTTATTTTCCTAAAAAAGCAAATAAATTAGGAATTACTATACTAAAAGGGTATGAAATTTGCGATACGGTTGGAAGATTAAAAATTAGAGAAATAAAATTAAAAAAAATTACGAGTGAAAAAAGTGATGAAAAATCTTCTATTAATATTAAATGTGATCTTTTAGCAATTGCTGGTGGTTGGACCCCTACTGTTCATTTATTCACTCAATCAAAAGGAAAATTAAAATTTAGGGATGTAGATGGAAGTTTTATTCCTAGTGAAGTTTATCAAGATACATTGTGTGTTGGAAGTTGCAATGGTGATTATAATTTAAATGAAATATTATTAAAAACTCAAGAAGATACATATAAATATTTAAATGATAATCAGAAAAATGAACTTGATGAAGTAAATTACAAATCAGATAATGTGAAGCATGGCAAACACGAAAATGTTTGGATTACATCAAAGAACAATATCTCACAAATAAAAATGTTTGTAGATTTTCAAAATGATGTAACAGCAAAAGATATTAAATTAGCTTTAAAAGAGGGTTTTCAATCTATTGAACATGTCAAACGATATACAACTACAGGAATGGCAACTGATCAAGGCAAGACCAGTAATGTTAATGCACTTGGAATAATATCAGAGTTAACAAATACTAAAATTTCTGAATTAGGTACGACAACATTTCGTTTACCATATAAGCCAGTAACATTTGGTGCAATTGCTGGACGTCATGTTAAAGAATTTTTTGATTTAGAGAGAACAAGCCCAATGCATCAATGGCATATTGATAATAAAGCTTTATTTGAGGATGTAGGCCAATGGAAAAGAGCCTGGTATTATCCTCAAAGAAATGAAAGTTTTCAGTCTGCTTTAAATAGAGAAGTAAAAGCAACTAGAGATAGCTTAGGAATATTAGATGCATCAACTCTTGGGAAAATAGATATTAAAGGAAGAGATGTTAGTGAATTTTTAAATAGAATTTACACCAATTCTTGGTCAAAATTAGAAATTGGAAAATGTCGGTATGGTGTAATGTTGGGCGATGATGGGATGATCATTGATGATGGTGTAACAACTAGATTAGATGAGTTTAATTATCTTATGTCAACAACTACAGGAAATGCGGCATCAGTAATGTCAAAATTAGAAGATTGGTTACAAACAGAATGGCCAGAATTAGAAGTATATATAACATCCGTTACAGAAAACTATGGAACAATAAGCTTAAATGGTCCAAATTCAAAAAAATTAATGCAGAAACTGATTCCAGATTTTGATTTTTCAAAGGAAAATTTTCCTCATATGAGTTTTAAGAATATTTATATTAATGGAATAAAATGTAGAGTCATGCGTATAAGTTTTACAGGGGAAATGTGTTACGAAATAAATGTTCCTTCTGGATATGCTAAAAATCTATGGGAAATTTGTATAGATAAAGGTAAAGAATTTAATATTACTCCATATGGAACTGAAGCGATGCATGTACTTCGTGCTGAAAAAGGATTTATCATTGTTGGTCAAGAGACTGATGGCTCAGTTACACCTATAGATCTGGACATGGATTGGATTGTTAGTAAGAAAAAATATGATTTTATTGGTAAGAGAGCATTATTTAGAAGTGATACTATAAAAAAAGATAGGAAACAATTAGTTGGGTTAAAAACTAAGGATCCAAATAAAGTTCTTGAAGAAGGATCACATTTAGTTGAAAAAATAACTGCTTTACCAATGAAAATGGTTGGACATGTTACATCTAGTTATTATTCACCTAATTTAAAAAGTTCTTTTGCTTTAGCTTTAATTAAAGGTGGAATTGAAAAAAAAGGAAGTGTTTTAATTGCACCAATGGAAAATGAAAATATTGAAGTTGAAATAACCAGTCCAGTATTCATTGATCCTAAAAATGAAAGGATCAATCAATGATTTTAGCCTTAAATAATGTCCTGAACAAAAATAAAAAAAATTACAATGGAGTAACGATTGAAGAAAGAAGCTTATCTGGTAAAATTAATATTAGAGGTAAAAGTTCAGATAAAGAATTTATGAAAAATATTGGCTCTATATTAAATTTAGTATTACCAATTGAGCCAAATGTGAGAATTTTTAATAATAATATAAGTATTATGTGGCTTGGTCCTAATGAATGGTTAGTTATAACGCCAGAAAATCAGAAAGATAAAATTATCTCTTTATTAGAGTCAAAACTCAATCCAGAAAAGACAGCAATAACTGACGTTTCATTTAACAGAACTGTATTACGACTCGAAGGTAAACAAGTTTTTACATTACTTTCTAAATTTCTTGTTGCCAACTTAGAAAAAATATTGGAAACTAATTTTTCTGTAGCTCAAACTATATTTTTGAGAATTCCCGTGCTTTTTATCAGAAATAATACTGATGAAGAAGCTACATCATTAGATTTACATTTAAACAGATCCCATGCAAAATATATTTACGAATTATTAGTTGATGGCAGTAAAAATCTTAATATTTAATCTATTTTTAATCTTAATTTGTTTTACTGGAGTTTCATCTGGTAAGACAATCTTTGGTAAAGCAAAGGTAATTGATGGTGATACCATTCATATTTATAAAAATAAAATAAGACTACATGCTATTGATGCACCTGAAAAAAATCAGACATGTAATAAAAATAATAAAGTTTGGAATTGTGGTATTGAGTCAACTAAATTCTTAAAGAAATTAATTGGTAAAAATAAAATTGAATGTATTACTAACCGTAAGGATCAATATAATAGATTTATTGGAGTCTGCTACAAAAATAATTTAGATTTAAATAGTGAAATGGTCCTTAATGGATGGGCAATTGCATATCGCTATTATTCAATGGATTATGTTGAAGAAGAAGAATTAGCAAAACAACAAAAAAAGGGAATATGGAGTGGGGAATTTGAAGAGCCTTATTTATTTAGAAAAAAAAATAAATAATTATCCGTGATGTTGCAAATCTTTTAAATAAATTAAATCTTCTAATTCCTTATCTTTATTTTTAATTAATTTTCTTAACTCTTCTAATTTAGCTTCAAAATTACTATTCTTTTGTTGAATTTGTTTAAGTTCTGATTTTAGAATTGAATTTTCAATATTTACCTCTTGAAAATCTTCAGATGATGTAGCACTTGCTAATTCTGTTTCTAATTTTTGCACAATTTGTTCATATTTTGATAATTGTTTTTTTAATTCGATTATTTGATTTTCAAGAGTCCTAAGTTTTTCAATATTTTGTGAATTATTTTCTAAGGTGTTATTTTCTAAATCTGATATATTGTTTAGAGATTTTTCATAATCATCTTTAATTGTAACAAATGAATCATTTAAATCTCGTATTTCATTACGTAAATTTTTTATTTGATCATCTCTAAATTTTAATCTTTGATCTTTCTGAAATACCTCAAGTTTAAGTTCTTCTATTTCTGATCTTAAACTAGATTCATCAATTATAGTGCTGGGAATTATTTCAATTGGAGGCTTTGAATCATCAGTTGAAAAATCTATAGAAGGCAGATAGAAAAAAATACCAAAAATAATAATAATAGATAGAATTAATAAAAATCTATTTCTTCTTCTTCTTCTTGCTTGTGATCCAACAAATCCTGCCATATGGACTCTATAAATCGACAAATACAAAAAATAAATATTTAATTAATATTAAATTCCGGATCTAAAGAATAGGTTGTTGATCTTAAATATTGAGTAATTTGCTTTATATCCCCAATCCTTTCAAGGTTTTCGTATGGTATAAGTGAGCCAAAATACATGTAAATATCATCACCTATTTTTCTTCTAAGTTCATACATACATAAAGAGTATCTAAATGTTTGGCCTATTTTATTAGCAATATGGTAGAGTTGACTATTCTGGCCATCAAAAAAAATTGGTAAAACAGGGCTTTTAGTTTTAAGAATTAGCTTTGATACCCATTGTTTCCACTCACCATCATCAGCTTTTGTGTTCTTTTTTAAGTTATGTTTAGTTGCTATTGTGCCGGAAGGAAAAAGCACTAGAACTCCTTCATTATGCAAAACTTTTTCAGCTTCTTTTCGAGTACTAATGTTTGTCAGTAAAGCTTCTCTAGTTTCATTAAAATCAATCGGTAATATTTTATCCTTTACTGCCTCTGCTTGCCTTAAAACTTTATGAGTAACCATTTTATAATCTTGCCTTACTTTTGAAATAGCTGAGCATATTGATACACCATCAGCAACTCCAAAAGCATGATTTGCTATAACAATTAATCTTCCCTTTTTTGGAATATAACTACCATCCTGAAAATTAGTTATTAAAGTAAGATTTAGTTTATCTACTGCATCGTCCCAAAAAAGTTCAGGTGGTCTATTTTCAGATAGATATTCATCATATAATTTTTTTAACTTTAACTTTCCTGTAAAAAGCTCTGTAATCATAATAAATAGTTGTCCAATACGATTAACTTCAGCTGTTGCAAATGTAAAAGTTATATTATTTTTCTTCACTTTTATTTAATAATTAATTTTATGATTTAAATAAAATTATTGTGAGATAAAGTCCATATGAAAAACAAATGTATTACATATTTGCATAGTTAGGACCACCGCTTCCTTCAGGTACAACCCATGTTATATTTTGTGATGGTTCTTTAATATCGCATGTTTTACAATGAATACAGTTTTGGGCATTAATAATAAATTTAGGAATTAATGGATCTGTCTTGTCAACTTCATAAACACCAGCTGGACAATATCTTTGTGATGGTTCGTCATATTTGCTTAAGGTGTAATTAATAGGTAAATCTTTATCCTTTAGTTGTAAATGGACGGGTTGATCATCTTCATGATTTGTACCAGTTAAATAAACAGAGCTAGTTTTATCAAAAGTAAATACACCATCATATTTAGGATATTCAATTTTTTCTGAATTTTTTGCTAGATGTAAAGATTCATGATCAGCATGTTTATGTTTTAATGTGAATGGTAGTTTACCTCTAAAAATAATCTGATCTATACCAGTGAAAATAATAGCAGGTATTAGACCCCAATTAAAACTTGGTTTTACATTTCTTGCTGCATAAAGTTCCTTATATAACCAAGAGTTATTAAATTTTTTCTCATATTCTGATAGAGGTTTTGAATTTAAAAGGTAATCAACTATTGTTTCTCCAGCAATAATACCACTCTTCATCGCAGTATGTGATCCCTTAATTTTTGGCATATTTAATGTACCTGCATCACATCCAACTAGTAAAGCACCTGGTAGATACATTTTTGGTAAGCTTTGTAAACCACCTTCTATAAGAGCTCTTGCTCCATAAGCAATTCTTTTGCCATTAGTTAATATTTTTTTAATTGCTGGATGAGTTTTAAATTTTTGAAATTCATCATAAGGAGATAGATATGGATTTTTATAATCAAGACCTATTACGTAGCCTAAGAAAATTTGTTTTTTTTCTGCATGATAGCAAAAACTTCCTCCATAAGTTGAGTTATCTAAAGGCCAACCGGCAGTATGCATCACAAGACCCTCTTCATGTTGGGACTGATCAATTTCCCAAATTTCTTTAAAACCAATTCCGTATTGTTGAGGTGATTTACCCTCAGATAAATTATATTTTTTAATCAGTTCTTTTCCTAGATGACCTCTACAACCTTCAGCAAATACAGTCACTTTTGCTTTGATATTAATACCTGGTTCAAAACTATCTTTATTATTTCCATTTTTATCTATTCCCATATCTCCTGTTTGAACTCCTAAAACTTTATTATCTTCTGAGTACAAAATTTTTGAAGCAGCAAATCCTGGGAAGATTTCTACACCTAGATTTTCAGCCTCTGTTGCTAGCCATCTGCATAGATTTGCTAAACTAATGATATAATTATTATGATTTTTTTGAACACTTGGTAAAAGCCATGTTGGCCAACTTAGAGATTTACTTTTAGATAAAAACAAAAATTTTTCTTTAGAAACTTTTGTTTTTATTGGCGAATCTTTTTTTCTCCAATCGGGAATTAGCTCATCCAAAGCTCTAGTTTCAAAAACATTTCCACTTAGAATATGCGCTCCTACTTCTGAACCTTTTTCTAAAATACAGACATTAATATCTGAGTTTAATTGTTTAATTTTTATAGCTGTTGCTAAGCCTGAAGGTCCAGCTCCTACGACTACAACATCATAATCCATTATTTCACGATTTACTTCCATCTTATTTATTTTAATAAATTAATTTATTGTTGAATAGTATTTAATTTATCTAGTTCAGAAGACAACTGTGGCAATGCCTCAAATAAATCTGCATTAAGACCATAATCTGCTACATTAAAAATAGGAGCCTCCTCGTCTTTATTTATAGCTACAATTACTTTACTTTCTTTCATTCCAGCTAAGTGTTGTATTGCTCCAGAAATACCAACCGCTATGTATAAATCAGGCACTACAACCTTCCCTGTTTGGCCTACTTGGTAATCGTTAGATACATATCCAGCATCAACAGCAGCTCTTGATGCTCCCACAGCAGCATTCAATTTATCAGCAATTTCATTAAGAAGTTTGAAATTTTCTGCACTTTGTAAACCTCTGCCGCCAGATATCACAACCCGAGCAGTACTTAACTCAGGTCTTTCAGATTGTGATTCTTCTCTATCAATAAATTCTACAGAATTGTTTTGTGTTTGAAATTCTAAACTTTCTACAACATCACTTCCTCCACTTGTTTCGACAGGATCAAATGAAGTAGGTCTTATTGTAATTATTTTTGTTTTGTCATTTGATTTAACAGTGGCAATTGCATTACCCGCATAAATTGGTCTCATGAATGTATCATTACTTATAATTTTTATTACATCACTTATTTGAGCTAGATCTAGTTTTACTGCTATTCTTGGAAATATATTCTTTCCAAAAGTTGTAGCTGGAGCCATTATATGTGAGTATTTCTCTGCAACAGATAAAACAATTGGTTCAATATTTTCTGCAATAGGATTCTTTAACTTTTCATTATCGACAAAAATTACTTTTGAAACTTTTTCGCACTTTGCAATTTTTTTTGATAATTCTTCACATTGAAAGCCAGTAACAAGTACATCAATTTCCCCTTCAATTTGTGATGCTGCTGATATTGTATTTAAGGTTGAAGATTTAATATCTATATTATTATGTTCAGCTAAAACTAAAATACTCATATTACTTTTGCCTCATGTTTTAATTTTTGTACAAGTTCTGAAACATCATTTACCATAATTCCCTTTTGACGAACAGGTGGTTCTTCGACTTTTAATTGATCTATTCTTAAGCTTATATCTATACCTAAAGAATTTGCATCCTTTATATCAATGGGTTTTTTCTTTGCCTTCATAATATTTGGAAGTGAAGCGTATCTTGGTTCATTTAAACGTAGATCACATGAAGCAACAAATGGAATATTTACCTTTATTCTTTCAAGTCCTTCATCAATTTCTCTTGTGACTGTTGCAGTTTTATCTTCTATTTCAATTTTTGAAGCAAATGTAGCTTGTGGCCAATTTAGTAAAGCTGATGTCATTTGACCAGTTTGATTAGAATCATCATCAATTGCTTGTTTTCCCATTAAAATAATTGATGGTTTTTCTTCTTCTGCAACTTTAGAAATTATTTTAGAAATAGCTAGAGGCTCTAAATCATCATCTGTTTTGATATGTATACCTCTATCAGCTCCCATTGCTAATGCAGTTCTAATAGTTTCTTGTGCCTTATCATTACCTATGGAAAGAATTATAATCTCGTCAGCTTTACCCGCTTCTTTCATTCGTAGTGCTTCCTCTACTGCATTTTCATCAGGCGGATTCATGGACATTTTTACATTATCTTTTTCAACTCCAGAACCATCAGCTTTAACCCTAATTTGTACATTATAATCTATGACTCTTTTTACGGTAACAAGTAACTTCATACTATTGTTTTAGTTTTTCATTTTTAGGATCATAAGGGCTATCCTCTATAACAGTTACATTGTATTTTTTATCAAGTATATCCATTTCTAGTTTTTGACCAACATGTGCAAATTGAGGTTCCACCATACCAATAGCTAATGATTTTTTCACTCTAAAACCGTAGTTACCTCCTGTCGCACGACCTATAACATTTCCATTATTATAAATAGGATTATTACCTAAAGCATCTGCATCTTCAACATCATGAACCTCTAAAGTTACCATTTTGTTTTTAAAACCATTTTGCTGCCATTTAACAAGAGAATCTCTTCCAATAAAATTCCCTTTGTTTAAATGTACAAATCTATCTAATCCAGACTCAAAAGCTGCGTATTCTATAGACATTTCTGTACCAACCAATTTATATGTTTTTTCAACACGTAAGCTTTCCATCGCTCTAATTCCAAATGGTTTAAGCCCATGAGCTTTTCCTGCTTCCATCAATTTATCAAAAATGTGGTTTTGATATTCAATTGGATGATGTAATTCCCATCCCAGTTCTCCAACAAAATTCATACGCATAGCAATACTAGGTGCTAAACCAACATTGATTTTTTTTGACGATAGCCAAGGGAAATTTTCATTAGATAAATCAGTCTTAGTAATTTTAGAGAGAATATCTCTTGATTTCGGTCCTGCTAAAACAAGAACACCCATACTATTAGTTAAATTTTCATAAATTACTGTTCCATCTTTGGGCATCCATTTGTGAATCCAATCATGATCTAATCGTTGAAACACTCCTGCTGAAACCAAATAAAAGGAATTATCTTTTTCTTTTGCAATTGTGAATTCTGAGTGGACTCCACCAGCGGTGTTTAGTGCATGACAAAGATTAACTCTTCCAATTTTTTTAGGAATTTTGTTTGCAACTAGGAAGTCTAAAAACTCTTCTGCACCAGGTCCTGAAATTCGACATTTAGCAAAAGCAGTCATATCTAGAAGGCCAGCATTATATTGAACATTCAAACATTCTGTGCCAACATGCTCAAACCATTTTGATCTTCTAAATGACCAATCATCTTTTTGTAATTCTTTTGAAGGTGCGAACCAGTTAGCGCGTTCCCAACCAAACTTTTGGCCAAAAACTGCACCGAGATTTTTTAATCTATCATAACAAGGAGCTTGTCTTAATGGACGTCCCTCTTCTCTTTCTTCATCAGGATAGTGTACTGTAAAGACGTTCGCGTAAGCTTCTTCATTCTTTTTAATTAAATATGCTTCAGTTGCATAATCACCAAATCTTCTAGGATCTACTCCTAACATATCAATTGTAGGTTCACCATCTACTATCCATTCGGCAATTTGCCATCCTGCTCCACCAGCTGCGGTGATTCCAAAACTATGACCTTCATTCAACCAAAAATTTTTCAGCCCCCATGCCGGTCCAACAATTGGACTTCCATCTGGTGTGTAACAAATAGCACCATTATAAACTTTCTTGACACCAACTTCTCCAAAAATAGGAACACGATGCATTGCTGATTCAATGTGAGGTTCAAGACGCTCTAAATCCTCTTGAAATAACTCAAATTCAGATTCCTTATCTGGTCCGTCAACATAACATACAGGAGCTCCTTTTTCATAGGGACCTAATATCAATCCCCCTCTTTCTTCTCGCATGTACCAAGAACTATCCGAATCTCGTAAGACTCCCATTTCAGGAAGCCCTTGTTCTTTCCTTTTTAATATTTCGGGATGATCGTCAGTCACAATGTATTGGTGTTCAACAGGTATTACTGGGATATCAAGTCCAACCATCTTTCCAGTCTGCCTAGCAAAATTACCGCTACAAGAAACTACATGCTCACATTCAATTGATCCTTTATCAGTTTCTACTTCCCACAGATCGTTTTTATTTTTAGTGATACCGATAACAGATGTATTTCTATAAATTTCTGCCCCTTTATCTCTTGCGCCTTTTGCTAGAGCTTGAGTTAGATCTGCTGGTTGAATGTATCCATCTTCAGGATGTTGAATTGCGCCTACTAATCCATCAGTATTACAAAGAGGCCAAATTTCTTTTACTTGTTCTGGTGTCAAGAATTTAACATCAACACCTATAGTTTTAGCTACACCTGAATATTGATAATATTCATCCATTCGGTCTTGTGTAGTTGCAAGACGAATATTAGAGACAACACTAAAACCAACTTTTTGTCCTGTCTCCTCTTCAAGAGTTTTGTATAATTTAACTGCATATTTGTGTAATTGTCCTACAGAATAACTCATGTTGAATAATGGAAGTAATCCTGCAGCATGCCAAGTTGAGCCAGAAGTTAACTCTTTTCTCTCAACCAGAACAACATCCGACCAACCTTTTTTAGCTAAATGATAGAGCGTACTTACGCCAACAGCACCTCCACCTATTACAACAACTTTTGACTTTAATTTCATTATTACTATTTAATACTGTACTTCATTAATCATAATAAATAGAGTGGGTCAATCATGAGATACTTCAAACAATTATATTTATTGGTAATTTTAACTGCGTTAAGTTGTCTTCCACTCAAAGCAGAGGTAACAGTAAAAGATCTTTTTTTTTGATAATTCAAAACCTTTTCACTTAAAAATAATCGATGTTATTCCTGAACAAGGTATTCTTCAAATAGGTAATGATGATGCTAAAAATACTATAATTGAATTTATGGATTATTTTTGTGGCTACTGCAAAAAAGTACATGTTGAATTACTTCAGATCGCAAACGAACGAAAAGATACTAGAATAATATTTTTACAGCATCCAGTTTTAAGTGAATCTTCTAAATTACTTGCTAGCATGGTTGTTGCTGCCAATATGCAAAACAAGGGTATTGAGCTACACAATGCATTATTCCAAGTCGAAGGGAATTTGAATAATGATAAACTAAAACAAATAATTGAAAATCTTGAAATTAATAATGCAAAATTGAATATAGATATGTCAAAAGATGAAGTTAGAAACATTGTTAGTCTTAGTTCTTTTTTAGCTAATGGCTCTGGAGCTAGAGGTACCCCAACTTTTTTTTGTTAATGAAGAACTTGTTGTTGGATATATTTCTATAGAAAGAATGAAGGCTTTATTAAAGTAAAGAAGCCCTATTATTAAATAGAGCTTCTTATTAAAATTATTTATCTACTACTTCTCTCGTGTTTGCATTATGTGATTCAGTAAATGGAATAGGTACAACTTCTGCATCTACTGGTAAACCAGGTGAGTCAGAATATTGATCGGGTAGATGAACTTTAAATTTACGACCATAATTTCCCATAGGAAAACCATTTTTATTTAAAGTGCCATCAAAAGGAACATAACCCATAGCAATGTTTCTTCCTTGCTCAGGATGATACCAAGGAGATGTTATAAATCCACATGGTTCATTGCCATCTTCTGATACAAGCCAAAAATCTGGAGCATACTCTTCTATTGGTTTTCCACCTAAACTTAATCCAACTAATTGAAGTTTGTATGGTTTTTTCCCATCTTTTAAATCGGCCTTCATCTTTTCAAGAACAGTCTTACCAACATAGTCTGTTGTTTTATTCCATTCTCCTTTTCCAGATAAAGAAACTTGATACCCTAAGTTACATTGAAATGGATTATGTTGATTATCCATGTCTTGACCCCAAGATAAAATTCCTGCTTGAATTCTTCTATGATGTGCCGGAGCTATGACCATAAGATTGTGTTTTTTTCCTGCCTCTAAAACAGCATTCCACATATCATCAGCATATTTAGTAGACTCATATAAATATATTTCAAATCCAGCTTCTCCAGAAAAACCTGTTTGTGAAATTATACAATCTCTTCCACCAACTTTAGCAGCAGCAAGTCCATAAAATGGCATTTCATCAACTTTAACTTGATCACCTATTAAATCATTCATTAAAGCGTGAGCTTTAGGACCTTGAATTTGAACTGGGCTAACATCAATTTCATCAATATTGACATTAAATCTATTATCATGATTTACACCCTGCAAATACAAACCAATATCTGAGTCGGATAAAGAAAACCAAAACTCATCCTTTGAAATTCTTAAAAGAATAGGATCGTTTAAAACACCACCATATTGATTACAAAGAATTACATATCTTCCTCTCATTGGAGATATTTTTGTTGCATCTCTTGTTATGACATAATCAACAAAAGCCTCAGCATCAGGTCCTTTAACTTGAATTTGTCTTTCAACTGCAACATTCCACATGGTAACATGATTTTTTATTGCTTCATACTCAACCATTGCTCCACCATCTTCTGGTTTTATATAACCTCTTGGATGGTAAATTCTGTTATAAACTGTTGCTCTCCAACATCCCGCCTCCATTGATAAATGCCAATAAGGTGATTTTCTAACTCTGGTTGAAATAAGCATTTGAACTGGTGTAGGACCACTTTGTCTTAAATTGTAGGGAACCTTTCTGTCTGATTGATCCACCGACGTAGAATGTTTAATCATCATAAACTCCTTAAATAAATATGCTATTTGTGTATTTAATCTTTAAATACTCTGCAATGATAAAATGTGCATGATACAAAAAAAATGGTGGACCTTAATTCGGTCAAAATTTAGTCTTAGTTTTGACAGTAAAATTGCATATTAGAAAGTTATGAAATTTAAATATTTAATATCAATTATCTTTTTTCTAATTTTTTTAACGGGTTGCTCTTCTGGCTACAAAGAACTATCTGTTATCGAAACTAATAAGCCAAGAAACTTTCAAGAACACTTATTGTCCGAATACAAAAAAAAAGCTACTTTCGAAGCAGAAGAGATGCATGATTGGAATTCAGCAAAATTATATTCTGAAAAAGCTCTCAAGAGTTTAGAAACTGATGAAATATATCCAGAAGAAATTGCATATTGGAAACTGCCAGAAGAAAAAATTTATAAAATAAGAATTGCACATGATAACCTTATGACAATTTATAGAGAGGCAAAAAAAATTGATCCATTTAATTTAGCTAAAGCTATTTCATCATTAGATTGCTGGTCAGAGCAACAGGAGGAAAATTGGCAAACATGGGATATTAATAGTTGCAAGAATGATTTCCTGAACGCCATGCATAATATATATCAAAAAATATCTAGTTACGAAAATGAGCAGGAGAATTTAAATAAGAAAAATAATAATTTAGAATACGAAACGAAAAATGAAGTAACTATTGTTACTAAAAATGAAAATAAAGAATTAATGCAAATAATATATTTTGATTTTGATCAATTCAATTTATCAGAAGTAAGTAAAGACAAAATAAAGAAATTTTTAAACAATTATGGAAGTATTATTAATGAGTATCTTGTCGTTGGACATACCGACTCTAAAGGAACAAATAAATATAATTTATCATTATCAATTAAAAGAGCTGAATTTGTTAAAGAAATTTTAATAAATTATGGAATACAACAAAGTAGTATAAAAATATTAGGCAAAGGGGAAGAATCTTTAGCTGTAAATACACCAGATGACACCAAACAACCAGCAAATAGAAGAGTAGAAATAAAAAAAACAAATTAACTTTTGTTTATAATTATTTTGGTATATTGAGCATTCTTCAATGTATTCTAAAACAACAAAAAAAATAAACATTACTGTAAAACCGTATTATCTTGAGGATCAATCAGAGCCAGAAGATCAGCATTATGTATGGGCATATAAGGTAACAATTGATAATCAAGGTAACGAAAAAGTTCAACTTGTAAACAGACACTGGAAAATTATTGACGCTAATGGCACATTACAAGAAGTGCGAGGAAAAGGTGTTGTAGGTGAGCAGCCTGTTCTAAATCCTGGTGAAAAATTTGAATATACAAGTGGAACACCTTTAACTACTTCCTCTGGTTTTATGGAGGGAACTTATGAGATGCAAAATGATAATGGTAATACTTTTGATGTTCAAATTCCACAGTTTTCATTAGATACACCATTTGAAAATAACGATTTAAATTAATTATTAAAAAAAGAATGAGAGACTTTAGGTCGATATTAAACATAATCGGTTTACTAATATGCATTGAAGCATTGGCAATGCTAGTACCTATGTGCTTTGATCTTTATTATGGTAATTATGAATGGTTACAGTTTTTTTATTCTAGTTTAATCACATTTTTTATAGGTCTAATTTTATATTTTTCATTTAGAAAAAAAAATATTAAGCTTGGAATTAGGCAAGCATTTTTGTTAACAATATCATCTTGGTTAGTAATATCTCTTTTTGGTGCAATTCCATTTGTGTACTCATCCTCTTCACTTTCTTATACAGATGCTTTTTTTGAATCTGTAAGTGGGATTACTACAACTGGTGCAACGGTTATTAATAATTTAGAAAGCTTATCAGAGGGTATATTAATTTGGAGATCTCTTCTTCAATGGTTTGGAGGAATAGGAATAATCGTTCTTGCAATGGCTATATTGCCAACTTTACAAATTGGTGGAATGCAGCTCTTACACATGGAACATGATGATCCTTATGAAAAAACAATTCCAAAAGTTAATCGATTTGTAATTGAATTGTTTTTACTTTACATATCTTTATCAATTATTTGTGCCTTTTTGTATTTTGTAAATGGAATGAAAGGCTTTGATTCAATTATTCATGCAATGACCACTATTTCAACTGGTGGATTTTCAAATTATAATGAATCTTTTTTATCTTTTAATTCTTTTCAAATTGAGATTATAAGTGTTATTTTTATGTTGGTTGGCAGTTTGCCATTTGTCCTATATTTGCAATTTCTACACAATCAAAAAAAATTAATATTTAAAGACGATCAAATAAAATTATTCTTTCTAATTTTGTTTGTAATAATTTTGTTAACAACCATTTGGTTAATTGCTAATCAATCTATAGATACAATATCTGCTTTCAGAATTGCTTTATTCAATATTACATCAATTTTAACTGGTACTGGTTATACTAGTAGTAACTTTTCTAATTGGGGAAGTTTTGGGATTGTAATAATGATGATAATTATGTTTGTTGGTGGATGTGCAGGATCTACCACTGGTGGAATAAAAATATTTAGATTACAAATTTTGTTTAGAGGAGCAATTACACAAATTAGAAAATTAACTCAGCCTCATGCAGTCTTAGTTATGCGATTTAATGGCAAAACAGTTAATGAGAATACTTATAACTCAATTATGGGTTTTTTCTTTATGTATATTTTTTTATTTATTTTATCAGCAGTAAGTTTGAGCTTATTCAATTTAGATTTTCTAACTGCCTTTTCAGCAGCAGCTTCTGCAATATCAAATGTTGGTCCCGGTTTAGGTGAAATAATTGGTCCTAGTGGAAATTACTTTTTATTAGATGATGGTGCTAAATGGATATTGGCAATTACTATGATTATTGGAAGACTAGAAATCTTTACAGTATTAGTTTTACTATCTATGAATTTTTGGAGAAGTTAAATACTTAAATAATTTCCCATATAAATTGATAATTGGTTTTTTGTTTCGTTTATATAATCTCTCAATGCCAAAATTAATAAATCATTAATAATTATTTCAGTTTCATTTAAGGAAATAAATTTTTGAGAAGTAGTAGATCTTAAAGTCTCCACTGTTGTATTAGCTATTAAAAAACCACTATTATCATAAAGTTCATACTCAACTAAATAAAATATTTCGTAATTAAATATTGTTCTTTCCTCGTATTTTTTAGCTCCAACATTCATTATTTCAGTTTTTTTTATAGATGCATCTAAAATATTTATAACTAACTTATTTTCATTTCCAAGTTTAATAATGTTTTGACTATTCCATTCGAGCATTAAATTAATAGGAGATTTTTGAATTTGATCTTCAATATTAGATTTTGAAAATACTGAATTGTATTTCTTATTAACTTCAATTTGTGCTGCATTTATTGATATTTTTTCAAATCTAGATGTATCAATTTCAATTGGTTCTAATATTTCAATTGGTTGACAAGATAGAATAATAAAAAAAATTAAAATAAAACTATTTTTTAAGTACATAAATTAATATCGCTTGTTGAATATACATTCTGTTTTTGGCTTGCTTTAATACAACAGAATTTTTACCATCAAGAACATCTGATGTTACCTCATTTCCTCTTTTTGCTGGTAGACAATGCATAAAAATTGCATTATTTGATGCATTACTCATAATTTTTTTATTCACAGTAAAATTTTTAAAATATTTTGTTTTATTATTTTTTTCACCCATGGAAACCCAAACATCAGTCATGATGCAATTTGATTTTTTAACACCTTCAATCGGATTTGAGAAATATTTTAAATTTTTATTCTCTAATTTTAGAAATTCATTTTTATGATGTTTAAAAATTTGATTTGGCACAACAACATTAAGTTTAAAATTATAAATGTTTTGTAAATGAATAAGTGAACGTAAAACATTATTGTAATCACCTATCCAAACAATACTTAATTTTTTATAGTTTTTAAAATTCTCTTGCAAGGTTAAAAAATCGCCAAGTATTTGACAAGGATGACTATATTCAGTTAAGCCATTTATAATTGGAAGAATATTTTCTTTACTCAAATTTACTATCTGTTTGTGATTATTATTTCTTATCATTACACAATCAATATATTGACTTAATACATTAAGAACATCTTCAGCTTTTTCTCTTATATCATCAAAGCCAATATCTTTACTTTGCAGTTCTAAAACAGAACCCCCTAATTTTTGCATTCCTACATAAAAGCTTAGTCTAGTTCTTAATGATTGCTTTTCAAAAATTAAACCAAGGGTTTTATTTTTACAAAAAGATGAAAATTTTTTTGGATTTTTTTTAATTTTTTTAGCAAGTGTAACTATTTCATCAATTTCTTTTTTATTAAAATTATTAATATCAATAAAATGTTTCATCTAGATAATTCCTTCAAGCTTCTTTTAATTATAGCAATTGATTTATCAATCTCTTTATAAGATACAATAAGTGGTGGTGCTAATCTTACTGTATTATCTGCAGCTGGTACATTTAGTAATTTATTTTTATTTAATTGTTCTGAAAAATCTATATTGCTAATATTCGTTTTAATTCCCAATAAAAGTCCTGCACCTCTAACCTCTAAAATAATATTAGATGTATTCTCTAATTTTTTTAAATTTTTCCAGAAATATCTTGCTCTTTTATCAACTTTTGAAAGAAATGTTTTATTAGAGATAAGTTTTAAAACTTCTAAACCTACACTCATAGCTAAGGGATTGCCACCATAGGTTGATCCATGACTGCCTTTAGTCATTGCAACGCATGCTTTGTTTGTTGACATACAAGCTCCAAGTGGAAAACCTGAGCCAATTCCTTTTGCTACAGACATAATATCAGGTTTGATATTAGCCCATTCATGCGAGAATAATTTACCAGATCTGCCAAATCCAGATTGAACTTCATCAAAAAACAGTAGGATGTTATTTTTCTTACAGATTTTTCTTAATAATTTTAAAAAACTTAAATTGGCAGGACGAATACCTCCTTCTCCTTGAATTGGTTCGATCATAATACCAGCTGTTTTTTTATTAATTGCAGATATTAATTTTTTTTCATTATTAAATTCAATTTGTTTAAATCCTTTAAGCATAGGTCCAAAGCCACTAGAGTATTTTTTGTTTTTTTGTGCTGAAAGTGCTCCATAAGTTCTTCCATGAAAAGCGCCATTGAAAGTTATAATTTCTGTTTTTTTAGTCTTATGAAATGAATGATATCCTCTAATTATTTTTATTCCACATTCAATAGATTCAGTTCCAGAATTAGTAAAAAAAACTTTATCTGCAAAAGATTTTTTGCAAAGTAGTTTTGCAAATTGTTCTTGTTTTTTAATTTTATATAAGTTCGAAACATGCCAGAGTTGTTTTGATTGCTTATTAAGTGCTTCTGTAAGTTTAGGATGACAATGACCGAGAGAATTTACTGCTATTCCACTTGCAAAATCTAAGTATTTTTTATTTTGACTAGTGTATAGGTAACATCCTTTACCTTTAATGAATTCAAGAGTTTTATTGCCATAAGTTGGCATAACATTTGATAAAATTTTATTAACCATATTTAAAATTTAATTTTATATCCTTTGCGAAACATAAAATAGCATAATAAAATTAATATAATATTAATAATTATTAAGAAGATTGATCCTTGAATTAAAGAACTGTCAGAAATGCCTGTAAAAGCATATCTAAAACCATCAATATTATAGAAGAATGGATTAAATGAGGAAACTGTCTGCCAAAACTCGGGAAGTCTAGAAATTGAATAGAATGTTCCTGACAAAAAAGTAAGAGGTAACACAATAAAGTTAGTTATACCTTGTTGTTGATCCCATTTGTCTGCCCAAATACCAACAATTGTTCCTAAAGTGCCCATCATTGTGCATCCCATTAATGTGAAAAACAATAATGCTATATAAGAGTGAATATAGAGAGGTACAAATATCATAACCCCTAAAGTTGTAACTATACCACATACAACACCTCTACAAACAGATCCTATAATAAATCCAAATGCTAATTCCACATTGTTTAATGGAGCCATTAATATGTCTACAATATTTCCTTGAAATTTTGATTGACCAATACTTGATGCTGAATTAGCAAAAGAGTTTTGAAGCATGGTCATCATTATAAGACCAGGTGCAATGAAATAAGGAAGGTCAATACCATTTATAGAATTTACAGATCTCCCAAGAGCTAAACTAAAAACAGCTAAGAATAATAAAGAGCTAATAGCTGGTCCAATCACAGTTTGAATCCCTACTTTTAAGAATCTAAATACTTCTTTTTTAATTAATGTAAGAAAACAAAGAAAATTATAATTAATCATATTAGGAGTTTTCTTTTAATATATTTAAAATATTTGTATATTAGTTTAATGGACGAAAAAAAACTCTTAAAATATGCCGTAGATTATTTAAGCAAATATGATTCCTCTAAAATCAATTTGATTAATATACTTAAAAGAAAAATCTTAAGGTTAAAAATTACAAATTATGAAAAAAGAAAGCTCATTAATATAATTGAAAGTATAATAATAAAATTAGAAAAAAATAAATTTATTGATGATGATAGATATAGTTCTACAAAAATTCTATCTTTATCAAATTCTGGAAAATCTAAGAATTTTATATTCAATTACTTGATAAAAAAAGGAGTGAATAAATCTCAAATTGAAAATAATTTAAATTTAGTGCAACAAGATAATGAAAATTGGGAATTAAATTCGGCAAAAATATTTGCTAAGAAAAAAAAATTGTTAGAAAAAAATCAAAGTTATGAAAAAAATTTAGCCAAAATGGCAAGAGCTGGTTTTAGCTTTGATATATGTAAAAAAATATTAGGTTAGGTTTCCTTTATATGAATCTTACCTTCTAATAATCTTGCTATCTGTTTCGTAGTTTCAAATCTTTCAAAAGAAATTCTTATTATTGCAGTTAAAGGTGCAGCTAGAAGAACTCCAATAAATCCCCAAATCATACCCCAAAAAATTAAAGATAAAATAATTGTAATTGGATGTAATCCAAAACTCTCACCAAAAATTTTAGGTTCTACAAAATTTCCTACAATTTGATGTATAATTGTAGGTAAAACAATTATAAGCACAAAAAGAGTTGGGTCATTATATTGAAGAAAAGCTATTGGTAGTGGCAGTAAAACAGCAATAACAGATCCAATCACTGGAATGAAATTTAAAATGAATGTTAAGCTACCAAAAATAAAAGCTAATTCTAATCCTAAAAACCAATAAATTAATCCAGCAGCAATACCTGTAAAAGCTGATGTTAAAAATTTCGTAAATATATACTTTTTGACTAATCTAATAATATCATTCCATTCATCTGAGGTATTTTTAGGAGGAGTTCCCAATAATAAAAATAGCGTTATAATTACAACTAGAAGAAATTTTGAAATAAAGTTTGCACTATTACTTAGTATGGTTCCCGCCCAATTGGTAATTGGAAGCTCAGCAATTGTATTTCTAATTGTTTCTCTATCAATGTTAATTTCGAATTCTTGAAGCTGTATTAAGACCGCTTCTATTAAAATAATTACCTTTTGATTATAGTCATCCGCTGACTCTAAGAATGTTGCTACTGAAGAAACAATAAAAGGAACTATAATTGAAAATAGTAATACAATTAAACAAATACTTATAAAAACTGCAATAAATCTATGGACACGAAGATTGATAGTCTGAAAATCAATTATTGGATCAATCAATATCCTTAAAAGAAGTGCTAACACAAATGGGACCATTATAGGTTGAGAAAAATTTAAAATAAATGCAACAGCAATACTAGCTAATATAAAAAGAGAACCAGAAATTACACGATTACTTTCACTCATTATTTTTTTGTAGATTGAGGATTAAAAATCTCAGTATTTTCATCAGATAACTTTTCAACATAAAGTGATTGACTTGGAAATGCAAAACCTGCTTCATTATTTTCAACAATTTCTATTATTTTTACTGCAAGAGTTTCTTTAATTTTTAAAAATTCAGCCCAATCATTTGTAACAGTAAATGTTTGTACTAACATATCAATAGAGCTATCAGAAAAACTATCTATTCGAACATAGAAGCTGGCATTTTGATTTTTTGCAAAATTATAATCTTTCTGAATTAATTCATTTATCTCATCTCTAATTTTTTTTAATTGATCAATTGTTGTTCTATATTCTAATCCAATTAACCATCTTATACGTCTATGATGTCTTCTTGTATAGTTAGTAACAGACTGCTCAGCAAATTTATAATTTGGCACCATAACTGGCGTTGAATCAAATCTTCTAACAAGTGTAGATCTAAAACCAATTTGTTCAACAACTCCTTCAACTTCTCCGGAAACTAATATTACATCACCTACAGTGAACCTCTTTTCCATTAGAATCATAATACCACTAATTAAATTTTTAAATAAATCTTGAGCACCAAGTGCCACTGCTACACCAAACAAACCTAATCCAGCAATCACAGGACCTACTCTTATTCCCCACAATTCTAATATTGCAACAGCCCCAAGAACAATTACAAGAATTTTTAATCCTTTAAGAGTCCAATCGACTAATGGTTTAGAAATTTTTGATTCAAAGTTTTTTATTACGAATGAAAATGGTATAATTAATTGATGTAGTAACCAGAATATAAAAATTGTAATTAAAGATCTGTTTAGTAAATCTAAAAAATCTTGATTATTTTCAGAAATATCTAAATACGAAGAAGCTATAAAAAAGCCTATAACAACGGGTAAAAATTTTAATGGTCCATCTAGAACTTCAATTACTGCATCGTCAATTTGATTGGAAGTTCTTGAAACAATTCTTGACAATCGATTAAGAATAAATCTGGCAATAAGTCTTCTGAGTAAATAAAAAAGTAAAAAGATTACAAGACTTACTATGATATCTGTAGCATTTATGCCAAAAACACCATTATTCCAAACATCTAAAAAAAGGTTAGTAAAGCTATTGAATGATTCCATAAGCGATATATTTAATACTCACTAACATGAAAATTAAATTTTTACTTGTTTTTTTGATTATGCTTAACTTAAAGAATACATTATTAGCTAATGAAACAGTGAATTTATACGATTTTTCATTTGAAGATATAGATGGTAATCAGGTAAATTTAGAGAAATTTAATGGTAAGCCAATTTTAATAGTGAATACAGCTTCTAGATGTGGTTTCACTTCACAGTATGCTGACCTTCAAAATTTATTTTTAAACTATAAAAATAGCGATTTAACAATAATAGCTACAACAAGCAATTCTTTCAATCAAGAGTATTTGGACACTGAGGATATCAAACAAATATGTTTAGTTAATTACGGGGTAGGTTTTGTTACCTCATCACCAATGGATGTGAAAGGAAGGAATGCTCATCCAATCTATGCATGGATTGAGGAGATGTATAACGAAAAACCAAAGTGGAATTTTTACAAATATTTATTTGATAGAAATGGTCAACTTATTAAATCTTGGTCCTCTATGACAAAACCAGATAGTTCAAAAATTATTAATCAAATTGATCGTTTAATCTAAAAAAAAAGGGCAAATAAATTTGCCCCTTTCTTAAAATATTTATTAGTTAACTACATCATGCCGCCCATGCCGCCCATGCCGCCCATGCCGCCCATGCCGCCGCCCATATCAGGCATTGCAGGTGCAGCTGCTTTATCTTCTGGTGCATCAGCTACCATAGCTTCAGTAGTTATTAATAAACCAGCTACAGATGCTGCATCTTGTAAAGCCGTTCTAACAACTTTTGTAGGATCAATGATACCAGCACTTACCATATTAGTGTATTTGTCCATTTGAGCATCATAACCAATATTGTGATCTTTACTTTCACGTATTTTACCAGCTACGACAGCACCATCAACACCAGCATTTTCTGCAATTTGTCTTAATGGATTAAAAAGTGCTCTTCTTACAATATCAACACCGATTTTTTGATCGTCATTAGCTGTCTTGACAGATTTTAAAGAGTTTGTAGCGTACGCAAGAGCCGAACCACCACCAGGAACTATGCCCTCTTCGACGGCTGCTCTTGTAGCGTGCATAGCATCCTCTACTCTATCTTTTTTTTCTTTAACTTCTACTTCTGTGGCACCACCAACTCTTATAACGGCTACACCTCCAGCTAACTTAGCGAGCCTTTCTTGAAGTTTTTCTCTATCATAGTCAGAAGTTGTTTCTTCAATTTGCGCTCTAATTTGGTTACATCTTCCTTCGATGTCTTTCTTTTTTCCCGCACCTTGAACAATTGTAGTGTTTTCTTTATCTACGACTATACGCTTTGCAGTACCAAGCATTTCTAGATTAACATTTTCTAACTTAATACCAAGATCTTCACTTATCACTTGACCACCGGTTAAGATAGCAATGTCTTCTAACATAGCTTTTCTTCTATCTCCAAATCCTGGAGCTTTGACCGCTGCTATTTTTAGACCACCTCTTAATTTATTTACAACTAAAGTAGCTAATGCTTCTCCTTCAATATCTTCAGCTATTATTAATAGTGGTTTCGTAGATTGAACAATTGATTCAAGTAAAGGCAACATAGGTTGTAAACTGGATAGTTTTTTCTCATGAAGTAAAACATAACAATCACCAAGTTCAGTTATCATTTTTTCTGCATTTGTTACGAAGTATGGAGAGAGATATCCTCTATCAAACATCATACCTTCAACAACATCAAGTTCAGTATCTAAACTTTTTGCCTCTTCAACAGTAATTACTCCTTCTTTACCTACTTTTTGCATAGCACTTGAAATCATTTTACCGACTTCAGCATCACCATTTGAAGCGATTGTACCTACTTGTGCAACTTCCTTATCAGTTTTTATTACTTTAGATTTTTTTCTAATTTCATTAACTACAGAATCTACAGCAATATCAACTCCTCTTTTAAGGTCCATAGGGTTCATACCAGCAGCTACAGCTTTCATTCCTTCAGTGGCAATTGCTTGTGTTAATACGGTAGCTGTGGTTGTTCCATCGCCAGCGATATCATTAGTTTTACTAGCAACATCTCTAACCATTTGAGCACCCATATTTTCAAATTTATCTTTTAACTCGATTTCTTTTGCAACACTTACACCATCCTTGGTAATTCTAGGTGCTCCAAAAGATTTATCCATAACTACATTTCTACCTTTAGGTCCTAATGTAACTTTTACTGCATCAGCTAGCTTGTTAACACCTGTTAACATTTTTGATCTAGCATCTGATCCAAAAAATATATTTTTTGCAGACATTTTTTTATCCTCTCTTAATTTTTATTTTTTTTTCTTACCTGAAGTTATTATTCCCATGATGTCAGACTCTTTCATTATCAGAAAGTCATCACCATTCATTTTTACTTCAGTACCAGACCATTTTCCAAAAAGTATTTTATCTCCTTTTTTGACATCCAAAGGTACTAGCTTTCCTGTTTCATCTCTTGCTCCAGAACCAATTTCTAATACTTCACCTTCCATTGGTTTTTCTTGGGCAGTGTCAGGGATAATTATTCCCCCTGCTGTTTTTTGATCAGAATCTACTCTTTTAACTAAGACTCTATCATGTAAAGGTCTAAAATTCATATATCCTCATTTGTTAACTAATTGAAATTAAATCATTATTTATTAGCACTCTCATTATGAGAGTGCTAGTTATTTAAGCATTATTAAAGTCTAATCAAGAAGAAAACAAAAAAAAATTCGAATTAGACAAACTTATGATATTTTGAAGAAAATGGTATTTTTTAGTGTTTTTTTAAGAACTCTTGGTTTTTTAAGTGCAATATTAATTTTTTTAATCATTATTAATATTTTGCTGCACTTTTCCAATAATTTGCAAAAAAAACATTTTGTAATGACCGATGGCATCGAAAGTTCCAATAATATCATAGCAAACATTAATTTGAATGGGCCAATATTTAATAACAAAAGTAACTTTTTTGCAAACAATCTTTATGATTATATAAACCCTTCTCAAGTAAAATCTTATTTGGAAGAATTAAAACAGCTAAGAATTAATACTCTAATTATAAATATTAATTCTCCTGGTGGAACTGTTAGTGCTACAGCTGAATTGGAGCAAATTATTTATAATTTTAAAGAAGACACTAATACTAAAATATATTTTTATTCAAAAGAAATTTTAGCATCTGGTGGATATTGGGTTGCAACTACAGGTGATAAGATATTTGCATCATATGGATCAATTATAGGTAGTATAGGAGTAAGCGGACCAAGTTGGTTTTATTATAATACACCATTAAGCCTATCTTCAGGAGTCTTTGGTCAATCAATCGAAACTAAAGATGGTATAGAAGTATTTAACCAAAATGCTGGAGAAGGTAAAGATTTGTTTAATCCATATAGACGACCTAAAAATGATGAAATTGAACACTTACAAAATATTGTGGATGATGTTTATAATGACTTTGTGGCTAAAGTTTCTAAAAGTCGAAAAATTGAAATTTCCAATATAAAAAATGATATAGGGGCTTTAATTTATAATAGCAATCAAGCAAAAAATAATTTTTTGGTTGATGATATTTTGAATTATGAAACACTTCTTAAATTAATAATTAAAGAAAACGAATTTAAAGATTATAAAATTTATGAAAATAAAGTTATTGATTCTTTTCTAGGAAATCTATTGGCTAAATATAAAGGTCTAAATAGCAATAAATATTCTTTTGAAAAAATTTGTAGAGATTTAAAAAATAATATCAGCGTAGTATTTCCGTTTTACTTGAAAAATTGTTGAGTTAAATTACTTCACTGATATTTTGAATTTTAACAATTAGATTTTTATAGTAATTACTTTGAGATAACACCTTAGAGTGGATATATTTTTTGGCAAGTGGTGAATGATTTTTAACATCAACTGTTTCAGCAATTATTTTATTATACTTAAGATCATTAATTTGAGCTAATTTTAAATATCTGTCTTCAAGTGTTTTTTCATTGTCATTAAAAGAAGAGGTGATCTCAAATATTTCTGTTCCAGGTTTGCAAAAAATAATGTTTACTAAATTGGAACCATGAGGTGCAATTATCTTTTCAGCATTTGAAAAAATTTCTATCTGCTCTTCTATTTCATATAATTGAGGGTTAATAACTCTGTAACCCTTTTGTCTTAAAAGTGTTACGACATCACTCTCATTGATAATTTTTCTGTAATTAGAATCTTCTCTGGTTACATATATTTTTTTGCTTATTTCTTCATTAGTTTTTGGATTAAAAAATTTTTTTAATATTTCAATTGCAGAATTCATATTCAAAAACTGAGGAAACTCTGAATTTGTAAAATAATAAAAGTCATCATCTAAAAACACAAATGTGAATTCTATATTTAAGGATTTTAAAATGCTTACAATAAAATTTCTATATTTGTTTGAGGAATTTCTATGGATTGCTAATTTAAGATTAGTTTTTTTATTAAAGAAAATTCTTGGAAGAAAATATAGTAAATTTGAATAATAATTATTACCTGCATTTGATCCAAGAATAAAAATGTCTTTAAAGTTTTTTAATGAATTTTTATTTTTTTTAAAATTATCAAAAAATTTTTGGGAATAAAAATGCGAAGTGTTGTTAAGATCTCTAGTAAATAATGATGAAAATGTTTCATTATTCTCAGTAATTGGAAAATAATAAAATGAATCAGAATAAAAATTACCTTTAAGTATATTGCAATTAATTGATAAGTTTCTAAAATTTGCGTTAACAAATAAGTTTGATAAGCCTTTATCACTTTTTATTTTTTTGGAGTTTATATCAACAATCATTTTATTATTTTAATTAATACATATTTGGACAAATTTGTATAAAACATTTTTTTTTGGCGCGCCTGAGAAGAGTCGAACTCCTAACCTTATGATCCGTAGTCATACGCTCTATCCAATTGAGCTACAGGCGCTTCTTATTTGTTAATCTTTTATCAACTTAATATTAAACATACAATGTTCATAGTACCTCCTTAGTACCGCTATGTTATTTTATCATATTCAAGATGGTTTTACACTGATTAGAACTAAACAATCTCCTTGGTTGGTGGTAGAATAGTAAATATAAAAATTTTTTCAGACAAAAAAGGAAATTAAATGAATTTAGGAGAGAAATATAAAAAAGCGTGGTTTGATTATATGAGCAATATAGATCGTGAAACTTTACCAAATTTAATGAGTGAAAAATTTGAAATGCGATCTCTTACTAAAGGTCCCCAAAAACCTATAGAATCAAAAATAGAAATTCTGGAAAGAATACGTAACATAGGTACGTCAATAAAATTAACACCGGAAGTTCACTATTCATCAGATGATTTACTTGTTATAAGCGTATTACAGGAGTGGGATACTGGAAAAGGTATAGTTATGTGGTTTGTTAAATTTAGAGATGGAAAAGCGATTCAACATATAACGACTAAAGGAGAGCCAGCTTAAATCGTATGCTTCTTTATAAAAATATTATTACAAAAATTATAATTTTATTTATTGTAATTATAACTTTTACTGAAAACACTTTTGCAGAAATTGGAAGGGAAACTGGTCTTGAAATTCCTAGGTACGTATCTTTAAAATCTGATGATGCAAATATTAGAGTTGGTCCAAGTAAGAATTATCCTATAGAAATTAAATACATAGTAAAAAATTACCCTTTAAAAGTTTTAGAAGAGTATGAAGATTGGAGAAAGGTAGAAGATTTTAAAAACAATATTGGATGGATTCATAAAAGTTTAATATCTGGAACTAGGACAGGCATTGTTTTATTAGATAATAATAAAAATATAAAATTATTAAACACTTTAGACGGTAATGTTATTGGAGAAATAGGAAAGGGAAATATTGTTTTTTTAGAAAAATGCAAAATTTATTGGTGTTTAATTTCATCAGGAAATTTCAAAGGTTGGATGGATAAAAAATATATTTGGGGTGTTAAAGAAAAAGAAATAATTAATATTAGTATTGTCCAAAAATTTGAAGATTTATATTGGAAGAGTGTTAATTTCCTAAACAAAATTCAAAAAAAAATTTAAAATTGGCTGGGGCGGTAGGATTCGAACCTACGAATGCCGACTCCAAAAACCGGTGCCTTACCGCTTGGCGACGCCCCAACATTTAATGATTTCATTTAGTGCATATATATACTTTATGCAAGAATGTTAAATGTCACTTACCATCAAACATTTTGTAATTAGCTTTTTCTAGCCAATTTTTATTTGGTTCAATTCCCCATCCCGGTTTATCATCTATTGTAATATATCCGTTATCAACTTTTGGATAATCATAATATATATTATTTTGCCAAGGATAAAAATCTTCACCCTCAATAGAATATTCCAAATATGGTCCAGCATTTTCTATAGCAGCTAATAAATGTAAGGTAAAGATTGTGACTAAAGACATATTAGCTGCATGGGGTGTACAAATCATATTTTTTTTAGATGCATATTTCGCAACTCTTAAGGTTCTGTCTATCCCACCTAAATATAAAATATCTGGTTGTATTATATTTACAATTTTTTCATCTATATATTTTTTGAATATTGTAATGCTATTATCTTGTTCGCCACCAGTTATATTTAAATCTAAATTTTCAGTTACTTTTTTAGTCCATTCATGCTCCCAATAAGGACATGGTTCCTCATAATGAATTATGCCATTACTCTCTAAAATTTTACCAATTTCAATAGCTTTATCGGGCGTATAACAACTATTAGCATCGACTAACAGGTCAATATTTGCAAAATTTTTTCCCATTAATGAAATAATTTCCTCTGTACGCCCTTCCCACTCATCTAAATTTCCCCCGACTTCAGAACCAATTCTAAATTTAAATGCGTTAAAACCACTGTCATCTATCAATTTTTTAAATCTATCAACTTCATCTGCTGGTGTAATTTGTCTTTTCATGCTTGAACCATAAACTCTTATTTTTTTTGTTTTACAATTACCAATTAAATCACAAACAGGTTTATTTATTAATCTTCCATGCAAATCCCATATAGCAGTATCCAAACCTCCTAATGCTCTACACATATAGGTACCAGGAAACTTATGTTGCTTATCATAAACAAAGTCTATTAAATTACCTAATTCATTTAAATTTGATATATCAGCTCCAATAACAAAAGGAGCAACTTGACGATATAATACCTCAGTACTTATATCTGAATTATAAGGAGAGATTTGTCCCCAGCCAAAGTTATTTGTATTAGTTGTAACTTTTACTAAAGTAACACCCTTAATAAATTTACTGTCTGTAAATGTTTCAATCTTTGTAATTTTCATTTATGATTCCTAATTAAATCAGCGCATTTTTCGCCTATCATCATACATGCAGCATTTGTGTTACCTGAAATAAGATTTGGCATTACTGAAGCATCAGCTACTCTTAAATTTTGGAATCCATGAACCTTTAGTGAACTATCTACAACAGAATCTTTATCACTAAATCCCATCTTACATGTTCCCACTGGATGATAAGTAGTTTTAGAGTTTTGTCTTATAAAATCAATTTTTTCATCTTCAGAGCTTATAAATTGATGTGGACCAACTTTTTTTTCAACAAAATTTTTTAAAGGTTTTGTCTGCGAAATTTTATTTGATAAATTATATGCCTTTAACATTAAAAACATATCATCATCGTGATCAAAGTAATTTGGGTTTATAGACGGATGCTCTAGAGGATTGGTTGATTTGATTTTTACAAAACCTTTGCTTTTTGGTCTTAATACACATGGAGCAATTGTAAAACCAGAAAAAGGATCAGGTTCAATAGAAGCATTCTTTGAATTACTCAAATTAGAAGCTGTTAACGGTAGAAAATAGATTTGTAAATCAGGGGTGTTAATCGATTGATCAGACTTAACAAAGGCTCCTGCTTGGTTAATACTTAGTGTTAACGGGCCATTTTTAAATAAAAACCACTTTAGGAAGTAAAATATTTTATTTGTGATTGGTCTTAAATCGTCATTTAGTGATTTAATATTTGTTTTATAATGTAATGCTACGTTAAGGTGATCTTGTAGGTTTTGTCCAACGTATCTTAGATGTTTCACTTTATCGATATTGTAATTTCTTAGATCATCCTGATTCCCAACACCAGATAATTGTAAAATTTGTGGAGAAGAAATTGAGCCTGCACTTAAAATTATCTCATCGTTACAATTTGCTATAAATTTTTTATTATCTTTTAAGAATTCAATACCAGTGGCAATATCATCTTTTAATATGATTTTTGATACATGTGATGAAGTTATTAGTTTAAAATTTTTATTTTTAATTTTTCTCAAATATTCTCTTGAAACATTACTTCTGACGCCTCTATTTGTATTAAGTTGATATAAGCCTACACCTTCTTGGTCTTGACCATTAAAGTCATCATTTTTTTTAATTCCTAAATTTATACAAGATTTTATAAATTCATCTGTCAATTGATGCTTTTCTTTTTGAATATTAGAAATTTTAATTTTTCCATCATCATTATGATAGGATGTTTTTCCTAAATAATGATTCTCAAGTTTTATGAAATAAGGTAGTAAATCGTTCCAACTCCAATCATTTATTTCCCAATTATCATAATCTTCTTTTTGACCCCTGATATAAACCATTGCATTAATTGAGCTTGATCCTCCAAGAATTTTACCTTTTGGCCAATAATCTTTTCTATTATTTAAACCTCTAATTTCTTCTGTATAGTATTTCCAATTAACTTTATTATTATTAAAAAGATAACCATAACCAGCAGGTATTTTCACCATAATATTATTGTCATTATTCCCTGCCTCTACAAGTAATATTTTTTTATTAGGAAAATACTCACTCAATCGATAAGCTATTATTGAACCTGCAGAACCAGACCCAACAATAATATAATCATATTTTTCAACCATAATCTATTTCCAATTTTTTTTTGCTATCCTTAAAAAATTTTCTCCTAGTATACCTTTGATATCTTTTGTTGAATAATTTTTCCTTATTAAAATATTTGTTACATCCAATATTTTTTCTGGTTGAAAATATATAAATCCGTTCAAGTTATTTAAGTATTCTTTTGGTAAACCAAACTTATTTGACTTAACTTGTCTGAGAAATTGTTTTTGATAATACACATAGTCTAGTCCCAATCCGATATGTTTTGGACCAACTAAATCAGCTATATATTGAATATTGTTTACAAAATTTTCAGGAGATATATCATTATTTTTTAGGAAATGCCCAAAACCAACTATCCCAATTAATCCATCTGTTTTTGCGCATTTTTTTATTTGCTCATCAGATATATTTCTATTCGTTTTTTTTAATTTATTTGGATTAGAATGAGAAAAAATTACAGGTTTAGTTGATAATTCTATTGCCTCTATTGAACTCTTATATCCTGTATGTGTTAAGTCTACTATCATGCCAACATTGTTCATTTCTTTAATTAGAGCTTTTCCATAGATACTGAGACCTGCATTAGCTGGTTCAAAACATCCATCTGCAGCTTTAGATCTATAATCTTTTGCTAAGAGCATGTGTCTTATACCCAAATCATAAAAAACCTTTACATTACTGACTTTACCACCAAGCATCTCAGAACCTTGAAAATGAAAACCTAAAGAAAGCTTATTTGAGTTTTTAGCATTTTTAATTGTTGCAATATTTTCTGCAAATACATAATTTTTATTTTTTTTAATATATTTTTTTACCTGTTTTATGTATTCAATTGTTTGTTTGGTATTCATTCTTTCAACACCCACACTAAGACTAACAAACCCAAATTTTGATTTATAATATCTGTCTAAAATATTATCTTTATTTTGTGCTTCAGGAACCCAGGGTAGTGTTAAGTCACAAATAATTGATTGGTCGTATAAAATTGATTTATTTTTCATTTCTAATTTTGAGTATAAAGTGTTGATTTATAATTTATATTTCTTTCTTTTATGTTTGGCAAATTTGATAAAAGTGCTTTAGTGTAAGAGTGAGATGGTTTTGAAAATACTTTCTTTGAGTTTCCTAATTCAACAATCTCTCCAAAATACATAACCGCTACTCTGTTACTTACATAATTTACAACACTTAAATCATGACTAATAAATACAATTGTTAAATTATTTTGTTTATTTAATTTTAAAATTAGATTTAGGATTTGTGCTTGTATTGAAACGTCTAAAGCAGAAACAATTTCATCACAAATCAAAACCGATGGATTTACGGCAAGAGAACGAGCTATTGCAATTCTTTGTCTTTGGCCGCCAGAAAATTGATGAGGATATCTAAACATTAGATTAGGGCTTATTCCACAATCATTCATTAATTTGGCAACGTATTCTTTAGATTGTTGTTTTTTAATAATATTATGAACAACCGGTGCTTCTGCAATAATGTCTATGATTTTTTTTCTTGGATTTAATGAACTATAAGGATCTTGAAAAACCATCTGGATATCTAAAGATTTTTTTTTTGTGTAAGATATTTCTTTTTGATTATAGAATATGTTACCCGAATTCTTTTCTAATATACCTGATATAATTTTGCCAAGAGTTGATTTACCACAACCTGACTCTCCAACCACTCCAAGTATCTCCCCTCTTTTAATATTTAATGATAAATTTTTTATAGCTTGATTGGTTTCTAAATTATTTTTATCTTG